>CAYRFQ010000062.1:0-43511 GCA_964423615.1 uncultured Alcaligenaceae bacterium
CCGACCCCGGCAACGACACAATCATCGGTTGGGAGATCGATTGGGGCGATGGTTCAGACCTCTCGAAACCTGGGCCGCAAGCCACATCTGCAACGCATACCTACATGCAAGACGGTGAATTCCGCATAACCATTCGGGTGTTCGATGAGGATTCCGGACTGACGATACCTGCTGCCACTTATCTCCATACGGTCACCGTCAGCGTTACGACCGTACCCAATAATGGTCCCTACCAAATCAACGAGGGAGACGATCTGATTCTCACGGCGACCCCGTTTGGAAATCCCCTGTCGATCGGTTGGGATGTCAATGGGAGAGGAGTCGATTTGCCAATGGCCAGTGGTACGCTTACTTGGGCTCAACTCCAAGCTCTGAATCCACAACCGATCAACGATAACGGCACGTACGTCTTGAACATCGTTGCCGTCTACGAAGACGGCAATAGTAATCCGCTCCCCGCTGTGAAAACGCCCGTCTCCCTGACCATCGGCAACGTGGCACCCACTGCAACCTTTGCCAACAGCGGATCGGTTACGGAAGGCAGTAACGGATCTGCCGTGTCGGTGTCCTTCATCAACTCATCCGACCCATCAAGCGCCGACACCAATACCGGGTTCACCTACGATTTCTACTTCGGTGACAACCGGAATTTCGACCTCACTGGCGTCACCACTTCAAGTGCGACAGTTCCAACGGAGTTGCTCGCCAGCGATGGCACCCTGAACGTGAGAGGGGTCATTCGCGATAAAGACGGTGGATACAATGAGTATTCCACAACCATCACCATTCTCGAAGACGAACCGGAGATTGTACTGACTCCTGTGTCCGCAACTCCGATCACCGAAGGTGGCCAGTTCCTGCTGGGAGTGTCGGTTTCAGACCAGGGCAACGAGACATTGGAATCGGTCTTGGTCGAATGGGGCAACGGTTCATTCGAATCGGTCAACGATGTGAGCCAGCCCATCGCGCACACGTTCAAGGATGACGGCCAGCGGACAATCAAGGTGAGCATCGTCAGTGATGGCATCCAGTATTCCAAGGAACTGGTTGTCCATGTAGGCAATGCCAACCCGACCCTGATCTTGGACTCGCTTCCGGTTACCCCACCGGCAGAAGGTACGCCTGTAATCCTCAAAGGCACCATCTCAGATGCCGGTGCGGACGACTCCTTCATTTTGACAGTGGACTGGGGAGATGGGCCTGCTCAAAACTACTCCTTCGAAAAAGGCACGACCAACTTCGAAGTCGATCACGTCTACACGAAAGATGGCAACTACACGATACTCACGTCCCTGGCTGATGATGATGGCGGCATGAGTGCCCAACTGCAAACTCCGATCACAGTCGTCAATGACGATCCGGAACTGACACTGACTACAAACCGAGATTCGATTTTCGAAATGAATTCCATTACCATCTCCGGCTTGATCGAAGATGCCGGTGAAAACGAACTGTACGATGTGACCATTCGCTGGGATGACGGCTCAGCGGATACCGTCCTTACAGGTGTCATCAGCACGTTCGAAACAACTCACAAGTATAGCGATGACAAACCCGGAACCACCATGGACACCAATGATATCATGGTGACAGTGGTGGATGCTTCTGACAACACCAGTCAAGAAACCAGGACCGCCACTGTGAATGTCCGGAACCTGGCCCCCGATATTGTTAGCATCGATGATACGACTGGTCTGAATCCATCAAACCCTGGCGCGACCGGTCAGCCGATTACCCTTTCAGGGATATTCCAGGAAATCGCGGGCATGGAAGACACCGTGACCATGGAAGTGGATTGGGGAGACACAACCGTTACCGGGGGCAGTGTTGTGTTCACAAGCTCCGATAGTGGTACCTTTTCTTCCTCTCACACGTACTCGGTTGAAGGTACTTACCCGATCCAGGTCAAACTCATGGACGAGGACGGGGGCGTCTCGGAAACGATCAAGAAAACCGTTTACATTGGTGCGTTCAATGTCTCCTACGACTTTGCGGTGGATGCTACCACTATCATGGAAGGCAACCAGAACAGTGTAACCACATTGGTAACACTGACGCGTGACGATACAACGACCAGTGAATCGGTTGATATCGTTCTCACGGGTGGGACTGCCGAGGCTGGAACGGACTTCACGGCCGGGCCGATCACGGTCAACTTCGCTGAAGGCAAGAGCAGTCAAATCGTACCAATCCAAATCCTTTCCGATACGACCGTGGAAGGGAATGAGACAATCGTATTGTCTCTCAGCAACTTCAGCAGTACCGGCTTCGCCGGGACCACACACCCGACGACCACGGTAACCATCAAAAACGATGATGTCGCCGAGCTGACCATTTCCAGTGTGGAGTTGGCCGAAGGGAGCGGAGTGAACCCGACCACGTTCCAGTTTTCGGTAACGCTCGACGAGGTGGTACAAGGTGGGTTCACCCTGCCTTTCACCATCGCGGATGACACCGCGACCGATGCGGACGACTTCGATGTAATCACATCTGGCCCACTGACCTTCACTGGAACAACGGGTGAAGTGCAAACCATTTCCGTGTCCGTCGGGGCGGATCAATCCGTGGAACTTGACGAAACGTTTCTGGTGAACCTCGGGGCCGTTTCCGGACTGATCGGGGTCGATCCGGCAGCGATTGATACATCAAGAGTTGGCGTCGGAACCATCCTGAATGATGATGTGAACATCGCACCTATCCTGAACGATCAACAACTATCAGTCAATGAAAACACCACGGTGGTTGGTACCTTGGTCGCCACGGATGCCAACCTTCCCGGTGATTCCCTCACGTACATCCTTACCGATAACGGCCCAGATAATGATAAGTTTTCCATCAGTGAGAATGGCGAACTATCGTTCCGGACAGCCCCGGATTACGAGAAACCAACCGACGACAACACCGACAACGTCTATCAGGTGGAAGTTGTCGTGCAAGACCGGGACGGAGCCTTTGACACGGCCACAATTAGCGTGCAGGTTGATCCCGTCAATGACGTTGCCCCGACATTCACTTCGCCGACGACAGCAGAGGTGTCCGAAGCCACCCTTCCCATCCACACGTTGGCGGCCACGGATGCGGACACGCCGACCCAGGCAGTTACGTTCCGGATTTCCTCTGCCGGTCTGGACGATGCCAAGTTCGAGATCGTCAACAATGAACTGCGGTTCAAGTCGATCTCCGATTTTGAGAATCCGACGGACGCCAACCTGGACACTGTTTACGAAGTGGAAGTCGTGGCCGATGACGGTCTCAATCAAACTACGCAAACCGTTCGAGTGACCGTCAAAAACGTTGCCCCATCTATTCCGATCGATAGTGACACGGCTGCCAACACCGTAAACGTAACATCCGCCAACGGAACTCCCGTCGGGATCACTGCTTCTGCGACTGACCCGGCAGGATCAACGGTAACCTACACGTTGACAAATGATGCCGGCGGGCGGTTTGCCATCGATTCCAGCACTGGTGTTGTGACGGTCGCTGACAGTTCTCTGCTCACCGGGCCCAGCATGTTCACCATCACCGTTCAAGCCAATGACGGTGCCGGTGGACTGTCATCGACGGATCTGCTAATCGAAGTGCTTTCCGGGACCGGCGTCTTTTTGAATGGCGGCGTATTGACCATAACCGCTTCCGACGTTGTAGATTATGTTTACGTGTCGCAAACCCGGAATCAGATTTTGGTCAGGACACGCTTTGGTAGTGAACCCATCAGTCAGCACACGTTCCCCAAAGATTCGGTCAACTCGATTCAAAGTGATCTGGGCATGGGGAATGATCGATTCCAGGCAAGCCCGAGAGTAACCCTGCCCATGCTTGTTAACGGAGGTGCCGGTGACGACGTGCTGTTCACGGGTGGAGGAGATGACATTGTCCGTGGTGGACCCGGCAACGACTATCTTTTCTCCTATCTTGGAGATGACATCCTCCTGGGTGATTCCGGTAACGACCGTGTTGTCGCGGGTAGTGGAAACAACATCTTAGTTGGCGGGTTGGGTGCCGATCTGCTCCTCGGTCGTGGCGGGAACGACCTGCTTCTGAGCGGATGGACATCCTTCGATAACGACAATGCTGCTTGGAACGCAATCCACGACGTTTGGACGGCCGACGCCCCGTACAGCCAGCGGGTTAACGATCTTCGCTCGGGAGCAACCTCCACGCAAGTCAAACTGCAAGCTGGTGTGACCGTTTTCAAGGACGACAGTGCAGACTTACTCCTTGGATCGGGCGGGTTAGATTGGTTCTTTGCCGATCTCGGAAAAGATCGGGTGTCTGGTCGTGACGAAGAATTCATCGACGTCCTTTAATGGTGGGCATACATAGTTCGCCAAAAAGTGGAAACTCAAAATTGACACAGTGTAGTCATCCACTCCGGATACGCTACCTGAGTGAAGAACTCAGTAAGTGCGTAGCACCGGAATGGCTTTGAAGTTCGTTTCACGAAGATGGTTATCGCCCCGAAAGATCAGTAGTTAACGCGAGGCATTGACTGCAGGGATAAAGCGCGTCGGTGTGATCGATTGCGCCAAGAAGCTTGAGAAAGGGGATAAGATGTAAGAAGCAACTCAGGAACCTCTCGTAGTACTACTCCGTTAAGTCGATATAAGTACTCTTGAGACAACAATTTGCAAAAGTGACCTTTTTAGCCAGTTCCACACTCTGATTTCCACAAGTCCCTGCAGGATATACGGTTTTGGCCAGCTTAAATTGGACCTCTTTGTCGACTTAACGGAGTAGTGGTAGCAAGCCTGCAAGTGCAAAGTCCCTCTGGTTCTTCTGAGCAATGGCTCGAAGCGAGTCTTACGTAGTACCGGGGCAACCGGCACTGCGAAGTGGGGTCAGCCTGTCCAAAAGCCCTGCTATTGAGCGCCGAGACATCATTCGCAAGAGCCTCTGTAGTTCAATCATCATGGCCCGGCCCGCTGCAGTTTGGCGCTTAACTTCAGCGGTCTGATCGACCGGAAGCAGTAAATTGCCGAAAATGCGGCGTTCCAGGCCGATTTGAGCGCGCAGAAAACTGCGTCAATGAAACATCTCTGTCTACACCGTCACAACCGCTGGAACCTTGAGAAATCGTCCGAACGCTGACAACTCGATTTATGAAAATAACCAACGCGAACACAATTTGTCCAAATGTGTTGTTACACATTTTGTGCGTTTCCCGAAAAGAGTACGATGGTCTGGTGAAGGATGCGGTTTCTTGTTCGATGTCCTTTCGATTGCGCTGGCTACAGATTTGCCTCTGGGCTTTATTGATTCTGCCCCACCTCCTTCTCGAAAATGGAGACCAAGATGAAAGACAATCCCTCAACTCGCGACTTTCTCAAGGCACTCCAAGCTGGTGACCCCACTGTCGAAGAACAGGTATACAACAAATATGCCCCGCGCCTGCTCCACGTCGCCCAGCAACACTTGAGCAAAAAACTGGCCAGTCGCCTCGATCCGGAGGATGTCGTTCAGTCCGTATTTCGCACGTTCTTTCGGCGACAGGCCGAAGGAACATTTCAGATCGACAACTCCGCTCAGTTGTGGAAGTTGCTCGTCAAGATAACGGTTCGGAAGACGTGTGCCAAAGCTCGCCATCACACGGCCGACAAACGAGAGGTCGGGAAGGAAGTACCGATCGATGGTGGTGCCGACGGATTCCAACATTCCGAAGAAGGCCCAGGTCCGGAAGACGTTGCAGTGCTCTTGGATCTAATCGAAGCGATGTTTGAGGGATTACAAGAAGTGTACGCACGCGTTTTGGAGATGCGCTTGGGCGGATATTCAGCAGCAGAAATTGCCGACGAGTTGGGTGTAGCTCGGCAAACGGTATACCGAGCGTTGGATCGGCTGCAAACAAAACTCCTCGGATTTCTAGAGACGGAGGAGTAGAACATCGGTCCCGAAGCGATTCGATTAGAAATGGATGTGAGGAGACGATTGTCAAGAGATCGTTTGGGATCAAGAAATTTGGCTGCCGCATCCGAATACGGCAGCCAGACGATCTGGGAAACGGGTCACACTCCTATCCGTCAAGAAACGTCATTTAACGCCACTCGTAACACCAGAATATCAGTTGACGTCCGTTATCTGCATAACGGCGGTCGACGATCACGTACTCTGTTCCCGAACGCAGAGTAACCCATTCACGCTGACCTTGGGAATTGGTCCAAGATTGGCGAGGGCCAAACACACGGATGAGTGGCGAAGAGCGGCCACGGACGATCGTGTGACCATGGAAATACACATAAGTCGAACTATCCCGTTCGATGACATACCCCCGGTAAACCCAGGCGGCTTCGGCAGGAGTTGCCGAACCAAAGAATCCAGCCAACATCGTGCAGACCACGATTACAACTCCGAGTGACAAGCCCCGAGAGGAATGACTTCTCATCGTTTGAAAAAATGGCAGAGATTGCGTTGTAGATTTCATTGTTGTTCCTTTCGTCTAACCGCACATTATGGGAAGACACAGGTGTGCGAAGTCCATGTCCTGCTAAGAAATGTCGCAGTTCAACGCGAACTGAACGTTGAATTACACGAGAAGATTGTTGATCTTGAGGCCAGATACGCAGAGGATTTCGATGTGGGCAGAGACTCATGTTGCCTCTGCCCAGATCCACAGAACTATGGACGTCATCGATATCCATCCATCAGTCGTACATGGAGTACCGAACTACTTGGATAGGGCTCGTTGCCGGAATAACCGTCAACGCCCTGAGACTTTGGACTGAGACATCCGTAGAACCAGATCGACCAAGACGTTAATCTTCCGACCCCAAGATAGAACCAACGACACACCCGACGATGAGACACACTGGACTCCAATACGCTAGGATGGTTGGTGGGTCGAAGCTCAAAAGTTCTGGGCAATAACGGTGGATCAGATACCCAGCAGTGATTTCCAAGGACCCCACGGCAATAAGGCCGTGCGTCAATCTCATCATGACAGTGGTCTTGGAACAACTTGCCGCGACATAGGCCCCTCGAGCGTACACCAACCCCATCAAGACTAATAACAACACCTGCAACCGTGGCTCTTTCTCGAGATGTTCTCGCAACTGTTGGTTACTCTCCTCCCAGAATCCAGGTTGTGTTTGACCCTTGCGCTTTGGGTTCTGTTGTGGTTGGGTTTCCAGAGACGACAGTTTCTCCGTCACAGGTGGATGTCGTCCCTTTTCACCCGATTGTCGCCATTTCTCGTTGTGGTTGCCGAAACGTTGTTGGTGTGCCGGTGTCTTGGCTTCAATCAGTGGAGGCGGCTGCCGCTTGGCTTCGTGCGCGAGGTATATTCCCGACCCGACGAAGAAAACAATTTGAGCCACCATCATCCACACCAGCGTGGAGATCCAACCAACGAGGATGCTCTTGAGGCTGAACCGAAGCGGAGGCCCCGATGGTTGTTCCTGCGGATGACGACTTACCCCGGGAACGCTTCCAACAAGGGTCATCACGAGACTGACGGCCGACCCAATCAACCCAATCACGCCAGCGGCCACCTGGGCAACATCCACCACGGCGACATCGACATAGTCCGTCGCCCAGGGAACCCCTTTCTGCAGTAACTCACTCCATTTGAAATCCATGGTTTTACCTGACCTTTCTGGCGCGTGGAAGTGTCATCAGATGGATAGCATCCTCACGGCACGAAGTAAGCGTAATTCCGTTATCGGCGATAGTAAATCTGTGGCCTTCTGCTCGGAACGGTGTAGCGATGAATGGTATACGATCCAGGTGGCGAACCAGGTTGGTAAATGACCGGAGGTTCAGTAATCGGAGGGACGACAGGCACAAATTGTTCCGGGAGCCGTTTCGGGATGTTCGGGTAGCGAGCAAACGGGCCAGTATGTCTTCCCGGCAGGCCGCGATATCCTTGCTGCCTTGAAGGGTAAACCCGGATGACTCGAGTTTTGTTTGGTTGTTGCGGTACGCGTATTTGAGGAGGAACGGGCATGCCTCGCCCGACCTGAGGACGACGCGTACCGTTGGGGTACTGGTTGGAGACATACGGCCTTGGTGTCTGCCATCGACCAGATGTTCCCGGCGGAAGGAATCGAGTCTGGGCATGAACCAGACCGCCAGTGAGCAACCCACCAAAGACAAGGGCTACGACGCCCAACATAGCAATAGACGTGGTCTTCATCGATCGTTCCTTTCGAAGTGCAAAATTGTGATGAGAGCGACATTTCTTTTTCTTTGGTTCGCCGCCCTCTACCTTCTCGATTGCGCGGGCCGATCGATTTGTCACATCCGTTTTTGATTTTTTCAGAAAAGGGTTTGTACGTACTTGGATCGCTTGGTTAATGAGTACAGCGTTTGGTCTTTTGAAATTGGAATTTGGGTTTGAAATGCCGATACCGGGAGCGACCAGATGATCTATTCCCGACAAAATGTGTGACAAACTAATGAAGGTGCGCAATATCCTAAATAGGGAACAACTGCAGAACTTTGGACGATTCGAAGCGTCACGGCAGATTCTTGGCCGTCAATACCACCCGCATCGAGGCTCCGAACATGAACGAACAACAATTGGCAAAGAACTTGTCAGAAGAAGACCATCGGATGTTGGATTCGCTTCTGGTGTCTTTCGATCAGGCATGGACTGAGAAGTTGTTGCAAGAACGGGTGGACGCGTTGCCTCCAACGGGGAGTCCAGTGCGGATGGCGGCGTTGATTGAGTTAATCAAGATCGATATCGAACGACAGTGGCAGCGAGGAAACCAGATCCCAGTCGAAGAGTATCTCACCCGATACCCTGAACTCGTTACTCCCGAAACAGTGCCAACCAGTTTGATCCAAGCCGAGTACGAAGTGCGATGCCAGTTTGGCGCCGCTCTGCAACTGGAGGAACTGTGCCAACGGTTTCCAGCCCACGCCTCAGAACTCGAACAACTCGTCGCTGACTCTCAAGCGAAGACACATCGACAAAACCCGAACGATTCTGTCGGCAGTGTTGCTTTCACTCAAGTCGGCCAGTATCGGATTCAGGAGAAGATCGGTCAGGGGGGAATGGGCATCGTATATCGTGCTCACGACTCGGACTTTCACCGAACACTTGCCATCAAGTTTCTCAAGCCCAATCCACAAGAGTATCCCGAGTTAGTCCGGCGATTTCAGGCCGAAGCTGAGATTATGGGGCGGTTGCAGCACCCCGGCATTCCTCCCGTTCATGACCGCGGCGAACTGGAAGATAGCCGGCCGTACTTCACCATGAAGTTGATTCAGGGCAAGACCCTCACGAGTCTGCTCCAAGAACAACCGGCTGGGGAAAATCCACGCACCCAACTGTTGGGGGTCTTCGAACAAGTTTGCCAAACTTTGGCGTATGCCCACTCCCAAGGAATCATCCACCGGGACCTGAAGCCGGCGAACATCATGGTCGGCGCGTTCGGCGAAGTCCAGGTCATGGACTGGGGACTGGTCAAGGATATCGGGAAGACCCGACACTCCACCGACCAAGAAACGGCTCCACCCAACGAATCGAATCTCCAAAACACAGACACTGAGAGCCAGCTCCAAGAGGATGAGACAGCGCTTATCGAGAGCCAATCTCCAGCCTCTGGTTTCCACCCCCACACGGCGTTGGGACAGAAGCTTGGGACGCCTGGATATATGCCGCCGGAACAGGCTCGGGGTGAGATTGATCGACTCGACGAACGCAGCGATGTGTTCTCGCTCGGGGCCATTTTATGCGTCATCTTGACGGACAAGCCACCTTTCACTGGGAACAATCTCGAGTCCCTGTTCCAACAAACGGTGGAAGGAAACTTGGAAAGTGCCTTCTCTCGGCTGGACGCTTGCAGGGCAGATCCGGAACTCGTTCGGCTGGCCAAATCCTGTCTTTCGCCTCAGCCCGATAACCGTCCGGACAATGCCGGTGTTGTGGCAGACGCTGTCGAGACATACCAAACTCACGTCCAACAGCGACTCCGCCAGGCCGAATCAGACAAAGCCGCCGCCGAAGTCCAGGTCGAGGAAGAACGAAAACGACGCGTCGTCGAAGAAGCTCGAGCGGAGGAGGAACGAAGACGACGCGAAGCCGAAGAAGCGCGAGTGCTCGCCGAACGGCGGCGACGTCGCGCCTCGGTCCTGTTAATGGCAGCCGTGTTGGTGTTCGTGCTGGGAGCCGGTGGGATAGTTGGTTGGTTTTGGAACGCCGAAACCGTTCGGGCCGCCAAAGCTGCGTACGACCGTGAGTTGGCCGAACAGCAGATTCGTGAGGCGTTGCTGCAGGCGAATGAGACGAGCGAAAAACTCCATTCGAAATTGAACAGGAAAGGCGGAGTGTTCCAACTGTTGGATCAACCTGGCGCGTGGCAAAATTTACTTCAGACGACCCGCGCAGCGTTGACCCGCGCCCAAGATCTGGAAAATGGAGCGCCCGGCGAAATCGATCCAGACCTGCACGACCAAATCAAATCCCTTGGCCAAAAACTCCGACAAGACGAAACCGAGTACACCCTCGCCAAACGCCTTGACCATGTTCGGAAGGAAAGAGCTTTTATCGACATTGGGAACGACATTGCAACGGGCAGCCAGGCACTTGACCTTTATTCGAAGAATTACTCGAAAGCCTTCGCTTCGGCAGGGTTGCTTCTGCAACAGGAAAGCGTGGAAACACTGGCTCGCAAGATCCGTAACTTTGCGATTCGAGAGCAACTGCTAGCTGCATTGGATGATTGGGCTGGCTATTCATTGAACATGCCGAAAACCAACGAAAAACTTCAGCAACGCTTGATGAAACTGGCACGTACTATCGATCCTCATCCCGTACGCGATACAATTCGTAATCCGAAACTGTGGAACAACCCCCAAGATCTGAAACGATTCGCCGAGGACATTCTCCAAAAGGAAGCTGAGCTGGAGCAGATTTCACCGCAGATGTTCAGCCAGCTTGGGGCTCGTCTCTCTGCCGACATTGCGGAGGCTTGGATGCGTGAAGGGCAACATCGCTATCCCAACGATTTCTGGATCAACTGGGAACTCGGGAAAAAACTTCACTATCACCGGCAATCACCAGAAGCCCTCACCTACTATCAGGTCGCCCTCGCCATCCGTCCCAACAGTTCTGCTATTTATACCGACCTTGGTGAAGCCCTATGGATGTTGAATCGACGAGTTGACGCCGAGAAGGCGTTCCGCAAAGCCCAGCAACTCGACCCTAAATACGCCGTTTCTTGGATGGGTCTAGGAAGGTTGTATCGGAAACGTGGACTGCACGAGAAGGCGTTTCAGTGCTTTAAAAAGGCCACACAGCTGAACGCGAAGTATCCATTTGCTTGGAATGCTCTGGGAGTTGTCACACTCGAGAACAAGAAAAAATCCAATGAGGCTATCAAGTACTTCAAGAGTGCTCTCGGGCTCGCCCCTGGTTTTTACGAGGCTCGAGTCAATCTAGGAGATGCCCTGGTCGACACAGGTCAATTCGAAGAAGGAGTCGCTGAGTTAAATAAAGCCATTCGACGCTACCCCAACTTATCCCCAGCGTACATCTCGCTTGGCTTGGTGTTGAGGAAGGCCAAGAAATACGATCGGGCAATTCGTGTTTTGCAGCAGGCTATCAAAGCTGAGCCGAAGAATTCCAGAGCGCATTACAGTCTTGGTGTGATTTACAAAGACCGGAATCAACTCTCCCAAGCCATTGCTGCTTACCGGAAGGCTATTGCTTACGATCCGAGCGACTTCAGGGCGTGGAACAACCTCGCTAACCACCTCGCAGACCAAGGAGATTTTGAAGAAGCCATCAAAGCCTACCGAAAAGCCGTCGAATTGAAGCCCGAAAATGATCAATTTTGGAACAACCTTGGGAACACCCTTTTGGAAAGCCAAAATGTCGAAGGAGCCATAGTGGCCTACAAGAGAGCCGTCAAGCTCAACTCACAATCCGAAGACGCTTGGTACGGCGTAGGAAACTCGCTTCTCTTCAAGAAAGACTACAAGGAAGCCATCGAAGCTTACGACAGAGCTATTGAGTCCAATGCCAAGTATGACAGAGCGTGGGCCAACAAGGGAGTCTCGCTCTGGTATCTCAGCAAGTACGAACAGGCAGTGCCTTGTTTCGAGAAGGCCATTCGTGAAAACCTACAGAACGCCGTTGCCCACCATGGGCTTGCAACCGCTTTGATCGACCACGGTAAATTTCCCCAAGCCTTAGAGGCTAACCAACGAGCGTTGAAGCGGTTTCCCTCAGGTCATCAAATCCATTCGTCATTCCAGGCGCAGAGGAAAGAGATCCAGGCGCTGCTCGCTCTCGACAAACGACTGCAACAAATCCTCCGACGAAATGACATGAATCTCATCGTTTGTGGTGCGAGCCGAGTAGGTTTGTTCGCATCCCCAATGGGACCGAGCCTGTTATTCGTTTCGGCCTCACCGACCAACCGACCGGCAGATAACCTCACCATGAATGAAGCATTGGCTTTGGCCAGTCTGTGCTTGAGGAATAAACACTGGTACCGTGACGCCGTAGCGTTTTACGAGGTTGCTTTTGCCCAACAGCCCAAACTTGCCGAAGGTCGCCCTCGGCACTTTGCATATGAGGCTGCCAGCGCTGCGCTCAAAGCCGCTTGGGGTAACGGACACCGCGCCAATGACCTCACTGCGAGTGAAAAGGAGGCCTTACGCCAACAGGCCTACCGCTGGCTCAACCTCGAAATCTCCAGTCACCCAACGTTGATCGAACGCAATCCGCTTTGGGCTCAAGACGTCGAGAAGGACACCGAGATGTTCCGGACCGATCCAACACTCAACTTTGTCAAGGCTCCGAAGCACCTTGCCAAACTGCCGAAGGCGGAACAAGAGGCGTGGCGAGGTTTATGGAGCAAGCTGGAGACAATTCGAGAACAAGCCCGCCGAAGTTACACCGAAGTGAAGTTCCAAGGTCATGTTTCCAAAATGCAGCAACAACGCATACATCCATGGAACATGATGGCAGGCAAAACCTATTCTGTGGAAATGCAAAGCAAACAGTTCACTCCCTTCCTGCGACTGGAAGATACCGAAGGCAAGAAACTGAGCGAACTTGTTCACCTTTTCAGATATGGTAAGAATTCCCGGTTGATCTTCTCCCCCAAGAAAGATGGCGTGTATCACGTCGTTGCTACTTCCATTCGGCGTCAAGGGCAAGGCAACTACACGCTCTTAATCCGCGAATTTCCCGAGCGTTCGCAGTGCCCGGATCACTCACCAACTGCTCCCAAACAAAGAAAGCAATGATTCTGATCGCCGGTCGGATTTCTTGAATCCAGTCCGATTTCCCTACTCAACTTCAGCGGGGTGATCGACCGGTAAAGCAAGAAAGTCATCACAGCCACTTTTCCGGTCGGCCTTTCACAGCTCAAGCCAGGCGAGAGTGAGTGACGATTCGGACCCCGCAACCGACAGTATCTAAGAGAATCGAGACCAGTGCCGTTGTGACAACGCTTATGAGAACTCTCTTCCTAAGCTGGCTCCACGGAGGCGTTGTCATCAAGTCCTCGTCTATCGGTTGAAACTATCACTTTTTTGGCATTTCTAACGATTGTGTGACAAAACCGACAAAGTCGGCGAAAACTGCTTTGGCTGTCTTCAACCGAGATTGTGTTGGGTTAAAAAGACCTTTCAGCAATAGACTGAGGTGGTTATTGCTCTGTCACGATGGTCCATATCTTTCCAACAACTCCAGCGAATCCAAAACAAACTGTGACTGGTTATCGACGGTGGAGTTTCAACCAAGCACTTACTCAAGCAGAACGGCGAGTGTACTTAAATAGATAGATATTGCCTCCTTCCTCGCTTATATGACTTTCCGTGTAACTGTTCTAATGAACCTCAACACTCCCGAAGTGGGGCAAGTACTGAGGTGTAGAACATATGAACAGAGACAAACGCGGTTATTGGTACAAATCCTATCGCGAAGGAGACAAGGTTCATCGCCAATACCTCGGCAAGGGCGAGCGTGCTGAGGCGATGGGCTTGATCGAAGCCCTCGAACGGGAGAAACATGAAGAAGGGGCCTGGATGGCGAAAGAGGAAATGGCCGAGTTGGCTGAACTCGACTCGGAACTCAAAACAGTGGCCGAAGCCATTGAGTTACTGGTTCATGCTGCAATGTTGGCCGCTGGGTATCATCGACACAACCGAGGAGAATGGAGAAAGCAACGTGTCCGAAACAATTCCAACGGCTGAGAAAAAACCGCTAGTGGGAAAGGAACTCAAGGTAATCATCACCAAGGCATGCGAGGGTGACAAGAGCGTCTTGCCTCAAATCCGGGAGATCTTCACGGACCCGGCGAAAGTCGAAGCTGTGGGTAACATCATTACCAAGGCCCAGAGCGCCATCATGGAAAGGTTCATCGGCAAAGACATCCTCCAGCGGGAAGCCATTATCCTCAAGATGGAGTCGTTGCGGGGAGCGTTGAACGGGACGAATGCCAATCCGCTGGAAGAATTGTTGGTGGAGCGAGTCCTTTCGTGTTGGCTCCATTTACACTTGTTGGAGTGGGCATTCGCTCAAAAAGAGGAGATATCGATCAAGCGCGCCGATTATTACGAGCAGATGATCGACCGAGCCCAGAAGCGATACCTTGCGGCCATCAAAACTCTGGCGAATGTTCGCCGGTTGGCGTTGCCTGTCTTGATCGGACAGCTCAACGTTGCCGAACAGCAAGTGAACGTATCAAAGCAACCGAGCGAACAAGCCTGAGGCACTTGGATTGACAGAGTTGAGATGGACACGTGGAACTGCCACAGTTGAATCGACATCCAAGTGGTGTCGATCCGGCGTCCGAGTTCTTGGACGACTTGAGGCTGGAACACAAGTAATCTTACCGGCTTAGTCCGCTCGAAATGTCTTCGAGCGGATACACAACGGCAGAAACCATTTCCTATTGTCAGACTTTCATTTCCCAGAGTGCCTGACCGCGCAGCCAGGCAAAATCAGATCCCAATGAGACACTTTAGCAACGCTGGTGGCGAAATTCGGATCGCTGTCACTTCGACCTGGGATTTTTTCGCGTTTCAAGCCCCCGGCCGACTTGGTTTGGAGTGGTGTTGAGACGACAAAATCGTCCCGAGACAACCTCCAGTCCCTCAGAACGCCATGTTTTGAGGGGCAAAGGCGAATTTCAGCTCGCCTGTTCAAGTGGATTGCTGAATTCGACCAAAACAACAACCAGGCCCGCTGCCCAAACTTCCTGGCAGAAAACAACTTATGGCTGCAAAACGCGAATATCACCACTACTGCTGCTAAAGTGTCAAGAATCAGCAGCTTTGTCCGGTCTAATATTACCTCGGCAAGATTAATTTGTCACACGAAATAGCCCGTAGAGGTTGGCAAAATAGGCCTTTTCGCAATTTTGTACGTGAGAATTAATCTTGCCGGGGTAATATCTGCTTGCCGTTTTTTTCTTCCCCCCTACAAAAGAAGCAGCTGTTTCCGAACTCACACTGCTGAGATCCTGCCATGGACGAACCGAACACCGGACAGCCGTTAGTTTTCCAAGCCCTCGAAGAACCACTCCTGCAAGTCCTCGACGAAACACAGAACCCACCAGTCCAAAACGAAACCCTTCACTGGATGTCCTTCGTTCGAGTTGTCGTCTACTACTTCGTTGCCGGCATTGCCTCGGGAAGGCTGTTACTGACCCATCTGGCTCATGCCGACCCGGCTCGGAAACTGACAAAAAACCTTAACCTGAACGTTCGCAAAAATTTCGGCTCCAAAAACCGTGTTTTCCGAGGGTTTTACAATTGTAAATAATCGAATAGTAGGTATCCGCGCATTGTGGCGCTTGGACTTACGGCCAAAAATTACCTGCTATTCGATTATTTACTTACAATTAACAGCATGTCCAGGGGCCCTTCCGACATGCGGTTAATTCAAAAAAAGGGCGTATTCTCCGGGATTTATGGCCCGAAAATCTGCGAACGTTCAGTTTTTCAAGGGGCTGCTTTTTGGCTCGAGGCATCCAGTCCCATTTTGGCAACGGGGAATTGTCTCGTCGGCCAATTTTGTGGGAGACGGATTCGTACGGCTTTCGAAGAAAAGTCGTGATTCGAAGGTAGCGGCCCAAAGACAACGCTTACTTCAGCCTGTTGGGTACATTTCCGCAGGGACCAACCTTCCAAGGACTTTCCTCTTACCTGGTTTTCAAACATCGCATAGTATCAACGTCAGGATTTGAATTCTTTGTCTCCGTTCTCTCGCTCAAATTTGCATGACTAACAAATCGGTTTACACCAGTCACCGGCATTCACTCTGGCTTGCCCTTATTGTTCTGATGGGCTTGTTGTTGCTCTGTGCACTTGCTCGAGCACAGTCAGGGCAAGAATCTTCATCGTCAACTCCGATCGTCACGCCTGAGGAGCGAAAACGACAAGCTGAGGAGATCATTCGTTTGACTCAGGCGATAGAGAAAGCCGACAAGCGCCTCAAAGAGATCGAAGAACAACTCTCCAATCCGGAAAAGAGTAACTACCTTCAGGCCAAAGAAAGCTACGTCCAAATCGACACCCAATACGATATTCTGCAGACCAAGATCCAAACTCTCTTGGCAGAGAAAAAGAAGGGGTTGAAGAAGGATCAAGTCAAGGAACTCGAAGCCAACCAGAAAGCTCTGAAAGATTTGACGCCAAAGTGGGAAACGGCCAAGAAGGATTTCGACATTCGTTTTGCCGAGTATCGGACATTCCGTCAAGAGAAGGTCGCGCTACAGAAGGAACTCGCCAACCATCGGCAACGTCTCGACGAGCTGGAAGGAAAGGCTCTTCCCGCACCCGAGGTCCAGACGCCCTCAGGCAAAGGCGAAACGCCACAGCCCGTTGCCAAAAATGGTCAGCCTCCCGACGAACAAAAACAGGAAGAAACGACACCGAAGCCACCGCTTCCGCCACACTTGGCCAACTTTCCAGGAGCCGACAAGGCCCGTGACACTTTGGAGAAAACGGCTCCTAACGAAGATAAGACCAAGAGCGATTCGACCATCCTGGCGGCAGAGGCTAACCTCGAACAAAAACAACGCTTCGCCCAGGAAGCCAAGAAACGCTTCGACACGCTCAAGGAAGAACTCAAAACCCTGTCCACCAAGATTACTCTTGAAAAAGACCGAATCGCTACGACAGAAGCGGACATCAAACACCAACGAGATCTGTTGGACCGATACCAAAAGGACCTGAAGAACTCACCACCGCCGAAGAGAGCAGAAATCGAGGAGCATCGTGGGGAAGCCGAGGACAAGCTCAAGGCGGCCAAGGAGCTCAAGACGAAAGCGCTTGCCACTCTTGACGAATTACAACGGGCCGAAAATCGATTGATGACCGAACTCAAAGCCGCTGAATTGCTGTTTCAAACGAAACAAGAAGCGGCCACCGAGGCCCAAAAACAACTCGATGACTTGCTCAACCCGTTTACTGTCCGCAACATTACCCGGTGGCTTTACGCTCACGGACCGAAGCTGCTGGCAATCGTCGTGGCCATGATCTTACTTCAACAGATCGTCAAGCTCGCCACGAGTCGATACGTTGCCATCGCTGCCAAGCGGTCTCACAAACAGACGAAGGACCGCGAGGGCCAAGACCGTGCCCAGACGTTGGCTGGGATCACCCGATACGTGAGTAGCCTCGTCATCGTCGTCGGCGGGGCATTGATGTTGATGGACGAGGTGGGTATCCCGATTGTTCCGCTTTTGGGGAGTGCCGCCGTTTTAGGTTTGGCGATAGCCTTCGGTGCTCAACACCTCATCCGAGACTATTTCGCTGGATTCATGATCCTCATGGAAGACCAGTACAGCGTCAACGACGTTGTGCAGATCGGCACGACTTCGGGTGTCGTCGAGCGAATCACTCTCCGCGTGACGGTCTTGCGGGACTTGGCTGGAGTGGCTCACTTCATCCCCCACGGGACGATCAAAGAAGTCAGCAACTTGACTCATAGTTGGTCACGAGCTTATTTCGAGATACCAGTCGACATCAAGGAAGACGTCGACAACGTAATGGGGTTACTCATCCGAGTGGCAAACGAATTAAGGAACGATGCGATCTTTGGGCCGTATATCACCGAATCTGTAGAAATGCTCGGGGTCGATGACTTTACCGACCGTGGTGTCCTCGTCAAATTCTACATGCGGACGCGACCACTCAAGCAGTGGATGGTAAAGCGAGAATACCTTCGAAGAATCAAAAGGGCATTTGCCGATGAGGGCATCGAGATTCCGTTTCCGCATCGGATGCTCATTGCGAAAAACGAACAGAACGGCCCACATCCCGATGTGGTGGGCGGAAGCGAGAATTGGGGACAACCTATCACACAGTTAGGGGGATAAATGAGTATCCGGTTTTTTCGTAAGGCACACCATCTCGGATTGGTGGTGTGCCTTCGGTTGTTGCATTGATGTTTCGACCGGTTGCACCTTTCACAACAGACTTCGAACTCAATACCTGGATCGCAATGAATGTCGCGTTCCCAAACTTATTCTGTTGCACGCAAAATTCGACACGATCCTCTGGCTGCTCACTCGATGATTCCGAGGATGTCTTCCTCGGTCATGATGAGTCTTTCTTCGCCGTTAATCGTAATTTCGTTTCCGGCGTAAGATGTAAACAGGACGACGTCACCTTCCTTGACTTGGAAGGGAGCCCGTTGGCCGTTTTCGAGTAATTTGCCATCACCAACGCTGACGATTTTGCCTTGCTTGGGCTTCTCCTTGGCGCTATCGGGAAGAATAATCCCGCCTTGCGTTTTCTCTTCGGCTTCCATTCTCTTGACTACGATCTTGTCGTTGACTGGTACGACCTTCATGTCTTGGCTCTCCCAATGAAGTTGAAAACTGGAGGGTCACTGTTGACCCTTAACTGGCAACAAAGGCACGAACCATAGTGCCTGTTATTCATCGACTGTACTGGTTTGTTGGAGTAGTTTCTTGATTCTGGCCTGTCTCTTCGTGCTTCCCATAAACGCGAATCAATGCTTTCACCACGGTTCCACGGACGATCCGAATACGGACTGGCTTGGGGATGACGCTGAACGCCTTGGCTCGAAATGCCATCCGCATGATGACCTCACCAGTTTCCGACGTTAACAAGATGCACGGAATGACGCTCCCCGTTTGTCGGATAAGTTTTAACGTCTCAAGTCCGGTGAGAGTCGGCAGGTGCATGTCCAAGAGAGCAAGATGAACTGGCTTTTCTTGAACAACGTCCAAAGCCTCCTCGCCAGAGCTGGCCAAAACTGGTTGGCAGCCTTCGCTTTCCACAACCTGACGAAGTATTTCCTGTTCGCCAGGATCGTGGTGAGTGATCAAAACAGAATAGGGATGCAATGCTGTCATTGGCCGATCACCTTCTCGCAGGGGTATCGCGTCAGAGGTAGAAAGACAAGATGCCCCGGAGCGGAACAAGACAACGTCGGGTTGTCCTTGGAGAAAAAACTGGCACTTGGCATCGGCTAACTTTGGCGGTTCGAGTAAATCGCTAAAGTCTTGCCAGCAACACACGTACCAACCGAACCCTTAGACATTCGATTGTCATAACCTCCTTGTATAACAGAACATAGGCTTTCAATAAAATCAAGCCCAAGGATTGTGTTGGAGAAACACGGTAAAATAGGCTGCCAAAACGACGATGGGGTCTGTCACAATGGCAGAGCTGAGGTTCCAACTCCACGGTTCGCCTTGATCTGATTTCTTCGGGTTGTCATAAGCCTTACCGCCATGAAACACCTCGACGAACTTCCATCTCGACCCAAACGTTTCTCCATCAACCCCTATCTTTCGAGACTTAATATGCCTACCAAACATGTGCCGTTTCGATGGCTGGTCGCGGTCGTGATCCTGCTTGGTCCAATCTCGTTTGTTCGAGCCGACTCTACGATTGTCAACTTGAGAATTCCCATGATCCCCACATTGTCGTTCCCGCATGGAATTCCCTATCGCTTGGCGTTGGGATTCTTGCAGGCAACGAGTTCCAAACAGTTGGCGTGGGACCTGTGTTGCTCCGACCAAGAAATGACCGAGAAAGAAAAAAGCCTCCGTTACGTTCGAGAAGTCCTTTACGGTGCGGCTCGAAATGAAATTCCGTTTCACTTCGGTGTCCGGTGGCGTACTCACTGGACGGATTCGATCGAAACGTCGGACCGACCTCAAGCGGCTCTTGGCCGTGTGGTTTGTGCTGGGTGTTGCGGACAGCTGAACGTCTGGTCTCTGACACCCAACGTTCCGGGAGAATTGGTCCTCGAAGAACGTTTCTTTGCAGAAACCGACCATGGGAAGGACATTATTGTCTTTTATCAACCTCTTTCAGCCGAGCAAGAAAATCGAACGAATACCGAAGACTTGGCCAAGATAGCAAAATTTCTAGGTTGGATCACGAACGATCACCCCACTCTCAAGACTGAATTCCAACGAGAGGCCAGAGAAGTTTGGGACAAACTCACCCCCGCAGAAAAGCAAGAAGTCGAATCGTTTATGGAAGGTAAATCACCGGAGGAAGTCTCGGGGCTTATGGGCCGGTTGGCCAATAAAAACTATGCCTATAACTCCAACATTGGAACGTTTACCGAGATCACACCTTCTCCAGTGTGTCGGGATACATCGCACTCGGCCCAATCAGCTTTATCGAATGTCATGAGAGAGAACATCCAAGCTGTGATTCTGAATCCTATATCCCACTTTCCCGGATTTTATCTGAACGTGTGGAGTTCTGATCCAAATGAACGCATGGAACAGATGCTTTTCCAGTCGGAGAACTATCGCAAACTCAGAGAGGAGTACCGCCGAGGTCTGTCCAGCGGTACGCGATACTATTTGACGCCCGATCGGATTCACAGCGATATTACGCCATGATCAGCTTCCACCCAACGGTGAAACGTCAGCTTAAGCGGTTAGCAGAAGACCGATGAAGGATCATCTCCGATTTCGTGAGGATTCTCGAAAATATTCTCTGGCTTTGAGCGAACCAGTTTATGTAGTCGTTGGTCTATAAAGGCGTACGACGGAGATGAGACCAAAGGGTCACGAAAGAAATGAAATTTTTCGCGAACCAATGAGAGCTAACAATCGTCTAATAAAACGCATACGACACTGACTTCGGTGAGTGTGATATTTTGAACCAAATCACATATAGAACAAGGCATTAGCTTTCCTACTCAATTTAGTCGCAAGAGTTTTACGATGTTGCGTTATACCGATAGCCTCAGACAACGATTACCCCTGGCCAATAGCCAGTGGTCGGCGAGCGAATTGTATCGATTCGAAATCGCCTCCGCCGAGGTTGCGGGCAAACCCATGAATCAACTCGGTATGGGTAATCTTGAATGTTCACTGAGTGAACATCATTGGGGGCTCGATAAGCGCCAAAACTTGTGACATCCATTTTGACTCTCGAATTCTAACGAGAGGCCGGGTGTCACACTGAGGACACCCGGCCTTTTTTTGTGCCCCACGATGATCCCTGCTCGATGAAGAACGCACTCAACAAGTGTGGGCAGACGCGGTACGCCTTGAGCAAAACACACAACGCCTCGTTCGTCTAACCGGTTCAGGATACCGGGCTTTCAACCCGGAGATATGGGTTCGATTCCCGTACGAAGTATTACAACATAGTCCGGTGGTGTAATAGGAGCACGACGGTCTGATACGCCGTTAGCAGAGGTGCAAATCCTCTTCGGACTACTCAGAGATAGGTGTGACGACAAACTCAAACGGAGTGGCACAGATGACATTGATTCATCGTTCTAAACGCAAAGCTACGCCTTAGCACATGGGGTTGTAGCTCAATCGGCAGAGCACCTGACTTTTAATCAGTAGGTTGTGGGTTCGAGTCCCACCGACCCCACTGATGACGCGAACGCTTCGCGAGAACGAATCAACATCAGGACTAAAGTGTTATCGGCAGCATGTCCGGTTCTTACCCGGGAGGTGAGGGTTCGAGTCCCTCTGGTCCTACTCTTTCGGATTCTCTGAATCTGAGAAGCTCTTTGACAATTCGGTGACAATCCCAATGAGCACCTATGGTGTAACCGGTAGCCCACTTGCTTCCCAAGCAAGAGGAGTGGGTTCGAGTCCCGCTTGGTGCTCTTTCTCGGTGAGTGGACCAGCCAGGAGTGGTCGCGGCACTCGGACTGCTGAGATCGCAGGTTCGAATCCTGCCTCGCCGATTCGTAGGAGGAAATCATTCCTCCATTACTGCGGTGTGGTCTAAAGGTAGGGCACGGCCCTGTTAAGGTCGATGGTGCAGGTTCGAATCCTGCCGCCGCAGCTCCTAAATGGCGGAGGATTCAGTGTTGGTTACTGAAGCTGGCCTTTGAAGTCAGACGTCGCAGGTTCGATTCCTGTCTCCGCTTCTTGTTTGCAACACCGGAAGGGCAAGCCGATGGGTGACGGCTGCCGTCTTGAAAACGGTCGAGTCATGGTGACATGACCTTGAGGGTTCGACTCCCTCTCCTTCCGCTTTGGATTTCCTGACCGAGTGGTGGAACGGTAGACACACCAGACTCAGAATCTGGAACCCGAAACGGGTGTGAGGGTTCGACTCCCTCCTTGGTCACTGCGGAGATGGCTCTCCAGAACTCAAGTTGCTCTCTGTGACGAAATGAATCGGCTCAGTCGAGCAACCAGAAACATCGTGTCCTTGACCGAGCGGCAAAGGTGCTGGGCCTCCATCCCAGATAGGTGGGTTCGATTCCCACAGGACACTCTTTATGGCTGGGTAGCTCAGTGGTGAGAGCAGCAACCTGTTAAGTTGATGGTCGTGGGTTCGAATCCCACCCTGGCCTCTGCGGCGAGTTCTCTCGCAAGGCATAAATCCAGCAAACAAGCATACACATACCCAGAGAGTGGGCTGCTGGGACAGCGACGAGGCTCCAACCCTCGTGCCACGTGCTGTGGGGTTCGATTCCTCCGCTCTCTGCTCGATGACGTCTTTCTCGGACATGTCGCACTATGGTCCCGTGATGTAACGGCTAGCATACCACCCTGTCACGGTGGAGATACGGGTTCGATTCCCGTCGGGATCGCTGATAGAAAACGCCCGGGTACGCAAACTGGCAAAGCGGTCTGACTTAGGATCAGATGTTTGTGGGTTCGAATCCCTCCCTGGGTACTAACTTTTGGAGAGTAGGCAGATGATGGTTTGCTGCAACAGACTGCTAATCTGTAGACCTCTGGTCTCGTGGGTTCGATTCCCTCGCTCTCCGCTTTCGTAGTTATGTGGAATGATAACGGGCGATTGGTGAAAGGGTAGATCACACACGGCTTACATCCGTGAGTTGGGGGTTCGAATCCCTCATTGCCTACTCGACTGGTTCCGTAGTGTATTGGTAACACACCTCTCCGTCATGGGGGAGTAACAGGTTCGACTCCTGTCGGAACCGCTGACTGTGTCTGCCCGGATGCGCCAACTGGTAGAGCGGCTTGACTTAAAATCGAGCGAGTGTGGGTTCGAATCCCACTCTGGGTACTGGCTAACGGCCCGGTAGGCAACTGGCAGACCACAGACATTCAAAACGTCTGATGCTGTGGGTTCGAATCCCACTCGGGCTAATGACTACCATGCGTCAATGACTGAATAGATTCCGGAGTAGTTCAGCGGCAGAACGCCAGGCTCTGAACCTGGATGGCGCTGGTTCGAATCCAGCCTCCGGTACTCACACTATCTCAGTGGTGACATGGAAATCACATTACCCTCCGAAGGTAAAGTTCCCGGTTCGAATCCAGGCTGAGATACTCAACATCACCCTGATGGTGAAAGGGACATCACATCACCTTCCTAAAGTGAAATTCCTGGTTCGAATCCTGGTCGGGGTACTGATTCTTGCTCTGGTGGTGAAAGGGACATCACATCAGCTTGCGGAGCTGAAGTTCCTGGTTCGAATCCAGGCTGGAGTACTGACATTTTCGCTTCGTGACGCCGCTGGGTGGCGGACCGGCTGTCTACCGGTTGAGATGGGTTCGATTCCCATACGGGGCGTTTGATTGCTCGGGTACGCAAATAGGAAAAGCGGCCAAGCTCAAATCTTGGTGATGTAGTTTGTGGGTTCGACTCCCACCCCGAGTACGTTCTTTCTTGCGGCTATGGTGTTAATGGCTGAGCACATGACCTCGCCATGGTCAAGGTATGGGTTCGAATCCCGTTAGCCGCTTTCTACTTCTTGCGTCGGCTGGACATGAGCGAGTCCAAGTGGCTGTAACCCACCCGCATTATGCTGTGTAGGTGCAAATCCTACTCGACGCACTTGACATGACTTCCGTGGATGTACCCGAGTTGGTCCAGGGGACCGGTTGAAGCCCGGTTAACGTGGGTTCGAATCCCTCCGTCCACACTACCACGGGCACTTTCGTCCGTGGGCATCGGCACCGTCGTCTAATGGCAGGATAGCAGACTTTCATTCTGTTGATGGTGGGTTCAACTCCCCCCGGTGTCGCTTCTCTGATGTAGAGAATAGTAACGTGGCTATGTTGTCGAACGGTCGAGCATGCGACTCTTCCAAAATCGAGGTGTGGGTTCGAATTCCGCTAGCCATTTTGTTGATCATACGAACTCGGATCAACAATTCAGGGGTGTGGCCCAGCCTGGTAGGGCGTCTGGTTTGGGACCAGAAGATCGCAGGTTCGAATCCTGTCACCCCTATTGATGAATAACTGGCCCGTTCGTCTATCGGTTCAGGATACCGGCCTCTCATGCCGGAGAGATGGGTTCGATTCCCATACGGGCTATTTGCAAAGGTCAAGTGGTGGAATGGTAGACACGCGAGCTTGAGGGGTTCGTGCCCATACGGGCGTGGGAGTTCGACTCTCCCCTTGACCACTATCACAAACGTCTCAGTGGCCGAGTGGCAAAGGCGTCGGTCTGCAAAACCGAAGAGGTATTCCTCTACGTGGGTTCGAATCCCACCTGAGACTTTTGAAAAGAAGTAATCAGGTATATTTCTGGCCGATGCATCCATTGCTTCGCAACAGACGCATCGGCCAGAACACAACCAACGGCGCATAGAATGTCTATGCTACTTTTTCTACCTGTTTAAAAGATAATGACGTCACTATGCACCTTCCTGGCTCATTTGCTCGAACAAAGAGCGAATGTCGTTGGAGATGCTCGCAGGGAAAGGTAACGACTCAACACAAAAAAACCAAGCACAACCCGCAATTCTCCTTTCGTGGTAGCAACTTTCGTCAAAGCCGCCGGGAAAGAAAGAGCCGGTAAACAGCAAATCGATGACATCAGTAGATATATTGAGCGTAGTTGGCTACTTGATCGCTCACGAGTCCACGAAGATGCCTCGCTCGTGGTATTCCTTCAAAACCCCCTCAAGCGTGCGGTAAGCGTTCCGGAAGTCCGTATGCGACGGACCACCAGTTCGAACGCATTGTGCGACGGCCTCCACAAGCCGAAGAAACTCGGACTTGTAGTTTACGTCTTGTAGGTCGACCGGTGTTCTTCGATACTTCGTGTCTTTTGATCGCAAGGCCCACGCGTGGGAAGCAGGATAGGCCTGCCGCAAAAAGTCAATAGTGTCGATACTCAATGACCCACGCATACCCAACTTGGATAGGTACAAGCCGTGTCCGAGGTACACAGCCATATGTCTTAAATCCATCGGGTTGGTCTCTCCGAGGGCCATGGCTTGAAATGGTTCAAGATTATCAATCGGGAAAAAATCCCAATTCGTCTCGTAGCCGACGACCGAAAAACCAAACAGGTAGTGGACAAACACCTTGCAGTCAAAGTGTGGGTCACCACAATACACGAGAATCCGCAGCAAATGATTTGCCATTTCTGCTGGCATTCTAAGGTGTTGGTTGTTCCAAAACACAACGAGTTTCTGGAGATTTGGATCCTGAAGACTCGTTTGTGGAAATAGGGTTAAAGGATAGCTTGCGGTCGAGGTCACCAAATGACTGTTCGAATTGTTGAAATGTAAATGTAACTCAGTACTGGTTTCCATTCCTCAATACCTAACTGGGCTCGAAGGGATTACGCCGACGGGATGCCTGATTTGTTGAGGGGGCACACCAAGAATTGTACTCTGTAATGAGTTATCAAATACTCTTCGGTTGGCCAGAGGAATTTTGTCATTAGTCTGCATTTGTTTTTTTCGATGGCTCAAGTTGACACACGTTAACTAGCGGGTAAGTCTCTCGAGAACTGTATGGGTAAAGTCCCAGGTGTACTCGTTTTACTGGCTGATGTTTGTTTTGCTATGCAATATATGCATTGCGAATGTGCCGTACCCGTTTTCGAGAACACAACTAACGACTCACGGAGTGTACCGGCTTTGAATCAGATATGGCGCGGGGGCTAGTTGCTCAACCGGGGCTCATATCCCTGGATGTCAGGTGCGATTCCTGGACGCGCAATTCTCTCGGGGTGGACTGGAGAGGCTCCAGCTCGGTCTCATAAGCCGTACGACGTCGGTTCGATTCCGACTCCCGAGACTCACATTTCGAGAGATTCATTGCGGATGGACCAGTGTCCGGCTAGGTCTCATAAGCCCGGCTTGTCAGGTGCAACTCCTGGATCCGCAATTTTTTTGACCAAGTGCGCAAACTGGAAAAACGATCGGACCACAGCCGGTACGGCGCTAGGCAAGGTACCTGCCCTCGAAGCTAGACATTTGGGGGGATCGACTCCCATCTCGGTTACTGACATTTCACCAACTCAATGGCCCCACCTGCGGCTTTCAGGCCCTGTGGCTTCGAACCACGGTTGAACCGTTCGACTCGGTTTGGGGCTAGTTCTAATGATGTGTCTTTGCTCCACCTGTGGTTGCAGGCTTTGGGTCTACGAAACCCGACTGACCGGTTCGATTCCGGTTGGGGCGACTCGATTTCTCTTTCGGTCTACAAGTGTTATGGCGGCACGCCTCTTTCGTAATGAGGTAGTCTGGGTTCGACTCCCTGGTAGACCTCTCGGTGGTGTGAAGGCGGTTTGTCGTAGCATCGCCGTCCTGTGTATCGTTTTGGTGTAGTGAGGTTGCACGTCTGTTGGAAAGTCAGGAAGTCCTGGTTGAATCCAGGGAACGGCACATTTCGCGGGCTTTTAGCTCAGGGGTAGAGCGACTGTTTGACGTACAGTAGGTCGGAGGTTCGAGTCCTCCATGGCCCACCTCGTTTCACTGCCCCGATGGTGAAATGGACTATCATAACTCGCTTCTAACGAGTCGTTCCGGGTTCGAATCCTGGTCGGGGTACATAGAGATATATCTTTCCGTTGTGGCTCTTGGATTGCCAAGTGCGGATTCATCGATCGATGAAGTTCGCCGGTGGAAGGGTTCGCTACTTTCCTTTCGAACGATTTCCGCCAGGCAATCCAAAACCGGCAACGAAAAATGGTGGTCTTCAGGTGTTATGGCGGCACGCTTCCGTGGTAAGGAAGAAGTTCGGGTTCGACTCCCGAGTAGACCTCTTGCACGACCGGGGACGCATGTACCAAGGCAAGGCGAGTCTGTTTTGCAAACAGACTGAGATGGGTTCGATTCCCCTCGTCTCCACTGTATGACGTTCGAAATGGGCAGTTGGTCCAAAGGGAAGACGCCGGCATCGCAAGTCGGAAATCGGGGTTCGAGTCCCCGACAGTCCACTGAACACGAGGGCTCGTGGTCCAATGGGAAGACACCAGTTCGGCATACTGGCGATCCGGGTTCAATTCCCGGCGAGTCCACTCGTTTTGTAGGACGTATGTTTTGGAAGGTAGCCGGATATTGGCTAGCCGGGCCATACTGGAACTGTGGCTCCCACATAGTGGGATGAGGGTTCAATTCCCTTGCCTTCCGCTGAAACGGATGCACGATCCGACTTTCTATTGATGGTATCTGTGGTGTAGTGGTCTGGCATGCGACCCTGTGAAGGTTGAGGCGGTGGGTTCGATTCCCCCCAGATACCCCTGGAACAACATAGGTTGCCGACGTGGCTCGACATAGAAAGGCACCGGTCTTGTAAACCGGACCATGCTGGTGCAAACCCAGTCGTCACCTCTTCGCGGGTTTATCCGTTACGGAAGAATCGACAGGTGTGGAGTCACTGCGGAGCGGGATTGGAACCGGACCGTAAATCCGGTGCATTATGCTGGGAGGTTCGATTCCTCACGGCTCTACTGTTCACGAATACAACAGGTCCGTAGTGTAATCTGCAGTTTGCGAAAAACCTATGGGTCGTTTCGGTGAGCACTTCTTGATGGCACGACAAAGGCTCTCCTGTCAAGATGGGATTGTGACCAAACAAGTCCTTCCCTCGCTCGAGAGAGCCGATCAGGAATATAGTACTCTTGCCCGAACTGATGCCACTGATCCGTGCCTGGATGTTGCATTGGCATGCAAGCCTCAGAGCCCGGTTGCCTATCCTGATCGGCGGCATCCTTCTGGCCCAAGGACGACGAACTGTCACCACTTGCCTCCGAGGTGCGGGTATCACAACTGACTTCGGTAACTGCTATTACTTTCTCCGGAGTCTGGGCAAAAGGGTCTCGTGGTGTGCTCTGTCGCCTATGCGTGTCTTGGTCAACCGAATCAATCCGGGGCATCGATGGATCTTTGCGATCGACGATCCGCCCACCCAACGCTACGGCTGTTGTGTCGTAGGAGCGGGCCATCATCACAACCCCACAAAAGGACCCACTGACCAGAAGTATCTGTTCGGGCACGTTTGGGTTACCTTGGCCTGAATCGTCAAGACGCCTTGAGTGCGGCAAATTTTTCAGGCGTTTCAAGCTGGTTGTGGTAACTGGTTTTTCCAGTAACTGTCCCACAAGCCACTTTGTTTCAACGCCGCCAACGCCATCCCAGATCGTTTGAGTCTGGCCGTGAGCGTTTTGCAACAAGCCTCCCTTGGACCGCTGCCGATATCCCAGCCTTTGTCTCGGAAATTCCCATACTCGAGCATTTCTTTTCGCTCCTCCACGTAGTCCAACAAACTTCCGGCAGCCTTTCGCTTTCGTCCCTGCAAGCCTTTGTGCCAACTCACCAACTTCTCGTGGGCTGGCTGGTAACCGGAGTGCTTGAACGTGTGCAAGAGTTCGGCGACCCAGCTTCGGCCTTCATCGGAGTCCTCTCCGAAGACCGCCCGACGGGCCTTGTGGACGTTCTCACAGAGGTGGTAGAAGTCCAACACTCTGGCATCGAGGGGCCAACTCTGGGCCTTGAGCTGACCCACAATCCAAGGCGTTCCGTCGACGATGGCGATCTTTTCTGAGGCCTTATCCAGACCCACGTCACCAGTCAACCGACGCAGGATTCGTCCGGCCTCGTGGCATCGGGCCTTGGTCCCCACGACGATTTTTAGTCTGCGTTTGGTCGTAGGCTGTGAGGGTTTTGAACTCCTTGTAGCGTTCGTCCGCTCCGCGTTGGAGTCGCGGTAAGGGCTTTCGTTTCTTGCCGCAGCGTCGGCGTTTGTGTTTGGTCTTTTGCCGACGCTTTTACTTCTCCGCATCAGTGATGACTGGGACAAAGACGCCATCGGCTCCCAAGTATGCCCACGTGGCGGACTTCGGATTGTCTAAGTCAGCGTGGTACTCGTTGGTCGACCAACGGCTCTGAAGTGTGCCCTCTCGTTGGGCTTTAAGGACTTGTTGACCTTTGCCTTCGATGAGCGCGCGTAGGGTCTCGCGAGGTTTGTATGGCCGCCGTTCGAGCCAAATTCTCGGCTATCTTTTCGAAGTTCGAAGAGTCGTTGTTGAGTCGACAGGCCATCTCTCGCACGCCAACACTGATGGTCCGGTCGGCTTCGTCGAGGTGGACATCGACAACCGTCTGGCTGCCTGCTGCTGTGCTGTGCCAGCGGATTCGGCGCAGGTAGACGCGTCCGTTGACGGTCAGGACGGAGTATTGTTGTGGTCCCTTATTGCGCAAGTACTTTCCGGTCTGGGTATCGTTTGGAGTGAGAAAAAGCGGCTTGCGCGACGCCGATTCTCCTCTGCAAAGCTGTCTGGAAGGCTCGTAGTCTCAAGTCCGTAAAGAGGTCACGGATTTTCTCCCCACTGGCGTTAATGATGTGCCCGTCGGAAGCGTCGTGGACAGCTTCGGCAGCTTGGCCGAGGCTCTCTTCGGTGTGTTGGCGTAACGCTTCGAGAAACGCTTGGCGGTCCAAAGGTGGCATCGGTTCCATGGTCTGAGCCTCGCGAAGGCAGGAAAAGGGATCGGCAAGAAGTCCGTTGTCACAGATACGCCCAAAATGTGCCAGAAAATTTTGCCACACCCAACAGACACTCCGAACCATAATAGTTCTTGCGACCGACCACAGGACCTCGTTGGACGCGTTCGGCTTTGTTGTTGTCTATGGGGACCTCTGGATGATCGACAAACACAGTTAAACCAGCGAAGTGTTCTGACAAACTCTCCAACACCTTCTTGGCCAGCCAAGCCAACGACTTGTCTTGCAGTTGCCTAGAGAACTCCTTTTGCAAGTTCTGCATGGCCTCTCGCAACTGCCCATCGAGGATGGCAAACTCCGGGCAGGGGTCTTTCACCGCCACGCGTCGGTTGTTGATGTGGTAGAACTGACCAATCCGATCGATCCATCCAGTCGACTACGATCCCAGTTCCAGGTCAGAGCGAGCCACCTTCAAGAAATCGCGTCGCACGTGGGCCCAACAAAAGTGCAACGTGATGGTTCCGTCTTTGACCTGGGAGACGGCCTTCAAGGCACTGTAACGATCGACGACCAAAATACTCTCTGGCTCGGCCAAACCCAGATGAGCCTCCGGCACGTCGTGAGCGCATCTGGAGGCAAACTCGAAGACGACATCAACCCTGTGCAAAACTTCCAAATACCAACGATAGCCCACCTTCCCTTCGATACTTTGAAAGACTTGCCAACGCGTCTCATAGGCATGCCAAAAAGTCTGGGCTTGGGAGTCCTCGGAAAACTGTTGGTAAAGCGGCTCGAACAGAGCCACCAATCTTCGCATGGCCTCGGTGACGCTACCCAGATACAAATCCAAGCCATGACTTTTCAGGTCTTGCAGGTAACGATACGTTCGTCGAGAGAAAAGGTACCTGTCCAACACCAACGAGACCAACAAACTCACGCCGAAAAAGTGTTTTCCGATGACTTTCGGGGCCGGTGGTGCCGTGACAATACCCTTTTGGCATCCATACGAGCAACTGGGCCGATAGCGTTTTCGCTTTAGGACTCGACGATGAGATCAAACATCGATTCCCAAAGTCGTGCCGTCTTCGGTTCCGGGAAATTCGTCGAACGGTTCTCCACAGTCTGGACAGGCCTTTTGGTCTTGGGGTAAGTCTTGGATTTCGATCGTAGCGGGCAGGTGTGTATAGTCTCGTCGTTTAGGTCCCTTTCGTTGACCTTTGGGCTTGGGCTTTTTGGGGGTGCGTTTCCGACGAATCGTCGAGGACATCGAGTCGGGCAGTGTTTTCGGAACTTTTTCCATGGAGTCGATGCTCGAGGTCTCGAATGCGAGCTTGGCAGGCTTGGAGTTTCTCTTGGAGTTGTTGCTCGCGGCCTATGGCTTTTTGGTCCATGCTCTTCCAATAGGCGGCGACTCGGTAGGGATCGAATTGGTCGGCCAAGTGGAGACAGACCGGACAGGGCTCCTGTGCCATCGGGGGAGCTGAGCAGACGGGTAAAGGAGTGGAGTTGTTTGTGGGCACAGGTTTCGCGTTGGCGTTTTGTCCTCGAAGTACTTGGAGTTCTTCGAGGGCGACACTTTGGGGATGGAAGACAAAGACAGAGGCAACGGCCGAGGGTAATCCATGTCTTGGATTGTACAATCCAAAGAACGAGTGGACAGACTACTACGGGTTTACCGAACGTTTACAGCTAGACGCCCAGTGCATTCTGATTTCCAGCCAGCGCACTCGGTTCATCAAAGGAAATTGGTGACTGATTCTCAACCGTTAGCCTCTCTTACGCTCCCAGAACAAGCTGGATGTGAGTTTCGAACTATCTCTCCGCTCCAGAGAGAGGGATTGAGCGTGAAGAGAAACGTTACGGTTTCTATCTGAACGCTGGTTGATCCAAATCAACCAATCAAACGACCTTCTCTTTTGCCGCACTTTCTTGATATTTCTATGACGGACAATGAAACCAATGGCATTGAATGTGCCCAGATAGTTCTCATGGGAAACCCATGAGAGTTTCGAAGTTCACGTAATAATGTCGCGAAGAAACCCGATGACACAACAAACCTGGTGAGACGGTCCTGACTGCCCAAACCAGTTGGGGCACTGGATTCTCGCCTGTGAGCATTAGCATGCGCGGTTCGTGGACGACGCCATGGGCTTTCCGACCGGGAGCGTCGTCGCATGAAAAATAGGTGATACAATAGCCTCAGAAGGTTTCGGCACTGACGGTTCTCCGAACCCGGCTGATCGAGATCGATCGAAGCCGACAAGATGCTACAAGGTTCTGCGACGGACCTGCACGATCGAAACCTACAAGGTAATGACGCCGATTCCGTGAACTACGAGGTAAAAATGCTGGATAACGATCCGCAGTGGTATAAAGACGCCGTCATCTACGAACTACATGTGCGGGCGTTTCACGACAGCGTTGGTGACGGTGTGGGAGATTTTCGAGGACTGACCCAGAAACTTGATTATCTCCAAGATTTGGGCGTTACCTCTATTTGGCTCTTACCCTTTTATCCGTCTCCTCTCAAAGACGATGGATACGATATTGCCGACTACACCAGCATTAACCCCGACTACGGTACCCTCCGAGACTTTCGGGGATTTCTCAAAGAAGCTCACAAACGTGGACTTCGCGTGATCACCGAACTGGTCATCAACCACACCTCCGATCAACACCCCTGGTTCAAACGAGCACGCCGGGCTGCCCCTGGGAGTGCCCAACGCAACTTCTACATGTGGAGCGATACGCCCGACAGATATCAAGAAGCTCGCATCATCTTTCAGGACTTCGAGGCGTCGAACTGGACGTGGGATTCGGTCGCCCAGGCGTACTTTTGGCACCGGTTCTACCACCACCAACCCGACCTCAACTACGACAATCCCGAAGTCTGGAACGCCATTTTCCCAATCCTCGATCACTGGATGGAAATGGGCGTCGACGGCATGCGGCTCGATGCCGTGCCTTATCTTTATGCCCGCGAGGGCACCAACTGCGAAAACCTCCCTGAGACTCACGAGTTCCTCAAAGAACTCCGAAAGCATGTCGACGGCAAGTTCCCAAACCGGATGCTCCTTGCCGAAGCGAACCAGTGGCCTGAGGACGCCGTGGCCTACTTCGGCGAGGGTGACGAATGCCAGATGGCTTTTCACTTTCCTGTCATGCCCCGGATGTTCATGGCCATTCACATGGAAGACCGGTTCCCCATCATCGACATCATGGACCAGACCCCTCCCATCCCCGACAACTGTCAGTGGGGAATGTTCCTCAGAAACCACGACGAGTTGACCCTCGAGATGGTCACCGATGAGGAACGCGATTACATGTACCGAGCCTACGCGACCGACCCTCGCGCTCGTGTGAATCTCGGCATTCGACGTCGTCTGGCTCCCTTGTTGGGCAACAACCGCCGCCGCATCGAGTTGATGAATGCCCTTCTTTTCTCCTTACCTGGCACCCCGGTGATTTATTACGGGGAAGAAATCGGGATGGGCGACAACATTTATTTGGGTGACCGGAATAGCGTCCGAACTCCAATGCAATGGTCGGCGGACCGCAACGGAGGTTTCTCCAAGGCCAATCCACAAAAATTGTTCTTGCCAGTGATCATCGACCCGGAATATCACTACGAGGCCGTGAACGTCGAGGCCCAACAAAACAACACGAATTCGTTGTTGTGGTGGATGAAACGGCTCATTGCCCTACGCAAACAATGGAAAGCGTTTGGTCGAGGGTCGCTCCAATTTCTGCATCCCGATAATCGAAAAATTTTGGCATTCTTGCGTCGATACCAGGAGGGGGCGCCAAACGAGGCCAATGGTGGGCCAGAAGAGATCGTACTGGTTGTGGCCAACCTCTCCAGGTTCGTGCAGTATGTAGAACTCGACTTGTCGGAGTTCCAAGGATTCGTCCCGATCGAGTTGTTCGGTCGAAATCCATTTCCTCCGATCGGAAAACTCCCGTACCTGTTGACTCTGGCCCCTCACTCGTTTTACTGGTTTTTCTTGGATCCCCTCGCGGGGCGGGAACAGTTCGATCTTGGAGCCGTGTCTCCGAGCAAGCTTCGTCCGCTCCTGGTCCCCGGTGGTTGGGAAGATCTCTTCGAGAAGGCCAACCGTTCGAAACTCAACAAGCTCCTTCCCGCATTCTTGAAGCAGAGACGGTGGTTCGTCGGGAAACACCTTCAACTGAAAACGGCTGCAATCGTTGAGGCCGTGCCGTTCGAATACGCCGAAACGATTGCCTTTTTGTTATTGATCGAGACGGATTATTCCGATGGCCCATCAGAGACCTACGTCCTTCCGGTAACTTACACGGGGGGAGAGTGGGCTCACCAAATCATCAGCGAAGCTCCCCACGCAGTCGTCACTCCACTTCAGTCCGGAGTCGAGGAGGGAGTTCTCTTCGATGCCATCTACGATCACCGGTTTTGCACCGCTTTATTGGAAGCCATCCAGGGCAACGAGTCGTTCGATGGCGACGTCGACAAGCATCATGTCGTCAGCACCGCCTTCCCACCTTTCAAGGAAGTCGAAGCAGATCCTGACCTGACCCTGCCATCGACGATCCATCGCGGCGAACAAAGCAACACTACAATCACGTTCGGCAACCAGCTCGCTCTGAAGCTCTATCGCAAGGTCGAACAGGGCATCAACCCGGAACTCGAGCTTGGACGATTTTTGACAGAGAAGATTAAATTTGCCAATGCCCCAGTGACCTATGGTTCGATCGAAATGCGAAAGCGGCGGTCGGACTCCTACGTGTTGGCCGTGCTCCAAAAGTTTGTCACAAACGAGGGAGACGCATGGCAGCACGCGCTGGACGAGGTGAGCCGGTTTTACGAGCGGATCCTGACCGGGGATGACGTAAATCTAGCTTCCGCACGCCGATCGAAAAAGTCACTCGTCGAGCTAGCCGAAGAGAAGGTGCCTGAGGTCATCCGCTCGCACGTCGAGTCCTACTTGGAAACGGCGAAGCTACTAGGCCAGCGTGTAGCCGAATTACACGTTGCGTTTGCCTCCGAAACCGAAGACAAAGCGTTCGAACCGGAGTCTTTCGGAAAGCTCTACCAACGTTCGGTCTATCAGTCCATGCGCAACCTGGTAGGAAATACGTTCAGCGTGCTGCGGAAATCGCGAGCCGAACTACCCGAGGAGGCCCAGTCGAACGCCAACAAACTGTTGGGCTTCGAGGCCGAAATCTTGCGGCGTTTCCGAAAGGGGTTAGAACGAAAATGGACTGGCCAACGGACCCGCATCCACGGGCACCTGCATCTGGCCCAAGTCCTTTCGACCGGGAAAGATTTCGTGCTCATCGACTTTGAAGGTGACCCGAGTCGGTCGCTCAACGACAGGCGAATCAAAAGGTCTCCTCTGCACGACATCGCTGGGATGATCCGGTCATTCCACTACGCCGCATACGGAGGGTTGTTCGGAGAAGAAAAATTCCACGGAGCCTCACCAGGATTGGTTCGTCCAGAAGACTTGTCCGAAATGGAAGACTCGGCGTGTATTTGGTACGAATGGGTCAGCGCCTCGTTCCTCAAGGGGTACATGGGCGTCGCTGAGGGACAAGCTTACCTCCCGGAAACCACTGACGAGTTGAAAGAGTTGATGGAAATCTTCTTGCTTGAGAAGGCCATCACAGAGTTGGGATTCGAGCTCAATCACCGGATCGACTGGGTCGATATTCCGTTGCTAGGCATCCTTCAGTTAATGGAACAATAAAAGGGCAGAGGGGAAACCAAAGCATTCCTCTACCTCTCACCTTTTTCTTCTCCAAGGAGAGCAGTCGCCATGAATCAAGCCGTATCGTCGCCTTCAACCTCCCCACGCCATGACGTTGGGTTGTTAACGTCCGAAGACTTCCACTTGTTCAACGAGGGCAATCACTTCCGACTCTACCACAAAGTTGGAGCCCACGTCTGTGATTTCGACGGCCAACGAGGAACGTGTTTTTCGGTCTGGGCTCCCGGTGCCGAACAAGTCAGCGTCATGGGAGATTTCAACAACTGGGACAAGAGCAGCCACCTCCTCCATTCGCGTGGACAATCCGGCCTTTGGGAAGTCTTCGTCCCGGGTGTGGAAGAAGGAACCGCGTATAAATATCACATCATCTCACGTTACAACGAATACCGAGTCGATAAGGCCGACCCAATGGGATACCGGTGCGAGAAAGCTGCCGGTGGCGCCGGATCGGTCGTGTGGGGGCTCGACTACGAATGGGGCGATGGCGAATGGATGGCTGGCCGAAAGCACAACAATGCCAGCGATGCTCCCATCTCGATCTATGAAGTCCACCTCGGCTCGTGGCGGCGTGTCGTCGAGGACAACAACCGGTACCTCAACTACCGTGAGTTGGCTCCACTCCTCGCGGCCTATGTCAAAAAGACTGGGTTCACTCATGTCGAGTTTATGCCCATCACCGAGCACCCGTTCTATCCCTCCTGGGGGTACCAGGTGACCGGCTTTTTCGCTCCCACGTCTCGTTACGGTTCTCCTCAAGATCTGATGTACTTGATCGACTACCTCCACCAAAACGGTATTGGAGTCATCCTTGACTGGGTGCCGTCACACTTCCCCGTGGACGAACATGGATTGAAATTTTTCGACGGGACCCACTTGTACGAACACGAAGACGAACGCCTTGGCATCCACCGAGACTGGAACACGGCCATTTTTAACTATGGACGGAATGAGGTCAGGTCGTTCCTGATCAGCAACGCTCTCTTCTGGCTCGACAAGTACCACATCGATGGATTACGGGTCGATGCGGTTGCTTCGATGCTCTACCTGGATTACTCCCGAGAGGAAGGGGATTGGATCCCCAACAAGTATGGGGGTCGCGAGAACCTTGATGCCATCTACTTCATCCGCCGGTTCAACGAGGTCGTTTATCAAGAGTACCCCGACGTTCAAACTTACGCAGAAGAATCGACCGATTGGGCAATGGTTTCTAGACCTACTTATGTCGGGGGACTCGGTTTCGGGTTCAAGTGGGACATGGGATGGATGCACGACACACTCAAGTACATGGCCCACGAACCGGTCCATCGCAAGTACCACCAAGGCGAGTTGACCTTCCGGATGGTTTACGCGTTCAACGAGAACTTTGCCTTGTCTCTATCTCACGACGAGGTCGTTCATGGCAAGGGGTCTTTAATTCGAAAGATGCCTGGCGATGACTGGCAACGTTTCGCGAACTTGCGACTTCTCTATGGTTATATGTTCGCCCAACCTGGCAAGAAACTTCTTTTCATGGGTGGCGAGTTCGGTCAGTGGAACGAGTGGTATCACGAACAGAGTCTCGACTGGCATCTCCTGTCCTCGCACCTACACGAAGGCGTCCGGCAGTGGGTCGAGGATCTCAACATGGCATATCGAGAGTTGCCTGGACTGCATCAAATGGACCACGATCCAGAAGGATTTTCCTGGATCGATTTTACTGATGCCGATAACTCGATCCTTGCCTTTGCCCGTCGGGGACACAAGGAACGTGACGTCGTTGTCGTTGTTTGTAACTTCACACCCGTCCCACGGCTTCGCTACCGCATTGGGGTTCCTTTCCTTGGTTATTGGCAAGAGGTGTTGAACAGCGATGCCGAAGTCTACGGCGGAAGTGGAATGGGGAATTACGGAGGCGTACACGCCATGGACTTTCCGTTTCACGAGCAACCCAATTCCGTAAGCTTGACATTACCGCCTCTGGGTGTAGTGTTCTTGCTTTTGAACGATGAAGGATGACGAAGGCTGAAGTATCGTACCTTTTGCCTTCTTACCTGTGGTTGCTACGTTCTACCTTCTACTTTCAGCTTTCGAAAGAAAACAGATTCTACATATGGATAAAAACATTTGCATTCATGGTCACTTTTATCAACCACCGCGTGAAAATCCCTGGTTGGAGGGAGTAGAACTTCAGGACTCGGCCTACCCCTATCACGACTGGAACGAAAGGATCACGGCGGAGTGTTATGGCCCGAACGGTGTCTCCCGGATGCTCGATGGCGACGGAAAAATCGTCAACATTGTAAACAACTATTCAAACATCAGTTTCAACTTCGGCCCGACCCTCCTGTCGTGGATGGAGCAGAACGATCTCAACGTCTATCAGGCCATCCTCGAAGCCGACAAACTAAGTCAAGAGAAGTTCTCCGGGCATGGTTCGGCCATTGCCCAGGCCTACAACCACATAATCATGCCTTTGGCCAACGAGCGAGATAAGATCTCGCAGGTCGTTTGGGGCATCCTCGACTTCGAACATAGGTTTGGACGCAAGCCCGAAGGAATGTGGTTGGCCGAAACCGCCGTCGATCTGAAGACACTCGAAGTTCTTGCCGATCACGACATTCAGTTCACCATTCTCTCGCCGTACCAAGCTGCCAGGATTCGTGCCATCGGAGAAGAAGATTGGCAAGACGCCACCGAAGGGCGTCTGGACCCCACGACAGCCTACATACAACATTTGCCATCGGGAAAAAGCATCCATCTGTTTTTCTATGATGGTCCAGTGGCACGAGCCGTTGCGTTCGAAAAACTATTGACCGCTGGCGAACACCTTGCCAACAGGTTATTCGGTGCATTATCCGACGAACGTTCTCACCCGCAAATGGTTCACATTGCCACCGACGGAGAGAGTTACGGTCACCACCATACACACGGGGACATGGCTCTTGCCTACGCCCTCCACGCTATCGACCAGAATTCCGATGTCAACTTAACGATCTACGCGGAATACCTCGACAAACATGGTCCAACTCACGAGGTCCAGATCGCCGAGAACACTGCGTGGAGCTGCTCGCATGGCGTGGAACGGTGGAATAGTAATTGCGGTTGTAATTCGGGCCGACCTGGTTGGAATCAGGAATGGCGTCGACCATTGCGGGAAGCCCTCGATTGGCTGCGTGATGCCGTCGCTCCCAAATTCGAAGCCAAGGCCCAGGAGTACCTGCGAGATCCCTGGGATGCCAGGAACCAATACATCCGCGTTATTCTGGATCGATCCGACGAAAGCATCGACAAATTTTTGCGCGAGAACGCGACGCGAGAGCTAAACACGGAGGAGAGAATCATCGTCCTTAAGCTCATGGAACTTCAACGCCATGCGATGTTGATGTATACGAGCTGTGGGTGGTTCTTTGACGAAATATCCGGGATCGAAACGGTCCAGATCATTCAGTACGCAGGTCGGGTGATCCAGCTTGCCGAGGCTCTCCTGCCAGGATCATTTGAAGAACCGTTCCTCAATCGTCTCGAACAGGCCAAGAGTAACCTCCCGGAGCACAAAGACGGTCGTCACATCTACGATAAGTGGGTTCGCCCGTCAGTGGTGACCTGGGAAAAGATCGCCGCCCACTACGCCGTCAGTTCGCTGTTCGAAAGTTACGAAGAGACGTCGAAAATCTATTGCTACACGGCAGAGAGACTCGATTATCATTCCCTCACCGCGGGTCGGGCTCAACTCGTGGTGGGTCGAGCCAAAGTCACATTCGACTTGACCAACGAAGCCGAAGACATGAATTTTGGAATCCTCCACTTCGGAGACCACAACGTCAACGGAGGAGTCAGACCTTTCGCGAGCGATCAGGAATATACCGCCCTCCTGGAGGGACTCAAAGCGGCATTCGAAAGGGCCGACTTTGCCGAAATCATTCGGTTAATCGACAAGGGCTTTGGGGAGTCGACGTATTCACTCAAATCACTTTTCCTCGACGAACAAAGAAAAGTCCTGGACCTTCTGTTGCGACCAACGTTAGAAGAAGCGGAATCCGTCTATCGGCGACTATATGAGTCCCAGCTGCCGACAATGCGATTTCTATCCGACACCGGAGTGCCGCTGCCCGAAGCCTTCCGGACGGCCACCGAGTTCATCATCAGCAACGACATTCGCTGGGCGTTTAGGGACGACGAACCGGACTTGGAAAACGTCCACCGGTTGCTCGAGGAAGCCGACCGCTGGGGTGTCCTTCTGGACGTTGCGGGGCTCGCCTACCAACTGAAACAAACCCTGTCTCGTTTAGCCGAGAGGGTGCTGGCTCAACCCACCGAACTGGCTCCGTTGTTAGCATTCGAACAACTAATGCGGGTGGTACATTCCCTGCGTTTCGAGGTCAATCTCTGGCATCCGCAGAATGTCTACTACGAACTGATGCAGAACGTGTATCCAGACATGGAAGCCCAAGCTCCCGGCGACGAGACGGCTCAAATCTGGTTGGACCATTTCATCGACTTGGGTGATCAACTCGGGATACAAGTCGCCGGTCTTAAAAAAAAAATAGCGGACGTGAAGAACGCGCCCACGGTTAGCACGTTGCTCGAAGAGATGTTCACACGGCAACCCATTCCGACTGCAACCTATCGACTCCAACTCAATTCCGAGTTTCCCTTCGACCGTGCCAGAGAACTTGTCCCCTACTTAAAGAGCCTCGGCATTAGTGATTGCTACGTCTCCCCAATTCTTCAGGCTCGCCCCGGCAGCACGCACGGCTACGACGTGTGTGACCACGAACAAATCAACTCAGACCTGGGCGGTTCGTCCGGATTCGAAAACCTGTCTGCGGAACTTCGCCGTCACGAGATGGGCTTAGTTTTGGACACCGTCCCAAACCACATGGGGATTGGTTCGTCGGCACCATGGTGGATGGACGTGCTGGAGAACGGGCCAAGCTCTTCCTTCGCGATCTATTTCGACATCGATTGGCGTCCCGTTAACCCGAACCTGGAAAACAAGGTACTGATTCCGGTGTTAGGGGACCAATACGGGAGCATCTTGGAGAGCGGACAGATTCAACTCGAGTACCTCGAAGGTGGCTTTTTCATCGGGTACTATGAGCACCGGTTTCCTGTGGCTCCGGGAACGTACAGTTCTATCCTGGAGTACAAACTTGAGGACTTCACGGAGCTACTCGGGGAAGATCACGCCGACGTTCAGGAACTCCACAGCATCATCACAGCCGTCCGGTATCTCCCCGAGACGACCGAGACCGATCCTGAAGCAGTCGCCGAAAAGAACCGAGAAAAAGAAGTCATCAAACGTCGGATCGCGACCTTATACCAAGGGTGTTCTGAGTTTGCTCGGAGTCTCGACGAAACTCTGCGTGCGTTCAACGGACGTGTGGGTGACGTATCGAGTTTTGACATGCTCGACGATTTGTTGGATCAGCAAACGTTTCGTCCAGCGTTTTGGCGAGTTGCCATGGAGGAGATCAACTACCGCCGTTTCTTCGACATCAACGACCTCGCAGCGTTAAGGATCGAACACCCGGAGGTGTTCGAAGCGACCCACCACTTGTTCCTGGATCTGTTGGCCAGTGGAAAAGCTAACGGGTTGCGAATTGACCACCCTGACGGACTATGGGATCCGACCGAGTATTTCTTTTACCTCCAGAAGACCTATACCATCCGGCGAATTCAGAAACGACTCGACTTGGAAGAGATTCCCGACTCGCTCGAAGCGGAGGTCGAGCAACGCTTTGCCCAGGAAGCGTCGTCACCTGAGCGAACGACATGGCCTCTGTACGTCGTGGCCGAAAAGATTCTGGCGGAATCAGAACCCTTGCCGAACGAGTGGTCGGTTCACGGAACTACAGGCTACGATGGTTTGAACGCCATCAACGGAATCTTTGTCGAGTCGTCGAACAGTAGTGCCTTTGACGTGCTGTATTCCCGGTTCTTGGGCGAACCGAGCGACTTCCACGAAATCGTCCAGTCGAGCAAACGGCGGATCATGGAAGCTTCGTTGTCCAGCGAGATCAACTCGCTGAGCCATCTGCTCGACAGAGTGTCCGAGCGTAACCGACGCTACCGAGACTTCACTCTCAACAGTTTAAACTTGGCCGTGCGAGAGATCATCGCGTGTCTCGAAGTGTACCGAACGTACATCACCGGTTACGACGAAGTTTCCTTGCGCGACCGAAACTACATCGAGCGAGCCGTTGCCGAGGCCAAAAAACAAAACCCCAGGACGGCGGCCCCCATTTTTAACTTCATCCGGGACACTTTGCTTCTGAAGAACCTGAGCGACTTTTCCGAAGAAGACCAAAAACAACTCGTCCACTGGGTCATGAAGTTCCAGCAAATCACTGGTCCGATCATGGCCAAGGGCGTCGAGGACACCTCGTTTTATGTGTACAACCGATTCGTTTCGCTCAATGAGGTCGGAGGACACCCCGACAAGTTTGGAGTTTCGCTCGAGGATTTCCACAAGCAGAGTGTCGAACGGTTCGAGCGTTGGCCTCACTCGATGATTGCCAGTTCTACCCACGACACCAAACGAAGTGAAGACGTTCGGGCGCGTCTCAACGTTCTTTCCGAGATCCCCGACGAATGGGAATCGGCGATTCAGCGGTGGAGTGACTTCAACAGCGAGAAGAAATTTCAACTCGAAAAGATCGTCGCGCCGAGCCGTAACGACGAGTACTTTTTGTACCAAACTTTGGTGGGTGCGTGGCCAGCTCACGCGATGACTCAGGAAGAATTACCGGCGTTTCGCAAGCGGATCGCCGAGTACATGCAAAAAGCCACGAAGGAAGCGAAGGTTCACACGAGTTGGGTGAATCCCAACGGAGACTACGATGGTGCCGTCTGGGAATTTGTCCATCGACTCTTGCCAGACGATCTGGATGACCCATTTGTGACGGACCTCGTTGGGTTCCTGCGGCGCGTGGCGTTTTATGGTTTTTTCAATTCGCTCTCTCAGCTGACGTTGAAGTTGACGGTTCCCGGTGTTCCTGACATTTACCGTGGTACGGAACTCTGGGACTTCAGCCTCGTCGATCCGGACAACCGGCGTCCGGTCGATTTCGATCACAACCAACAGATTCTTGCGGATCTGAGACATCGCGTCCAACAATCCCAACATCACCTGGTTGCCGTTGTGGACGAATTGCTTCGATCAGTTTCGGACGGTCGAATCAAGATGTACACTATGTTCCGATTACTCGAATTGCGGCGAGGCGTCCGTCGGTTGTTTTCTCATGGAGAATACGTCCCCGCATCAGTAGTGGGAGAGAAGGCCCGACATGTTTGTGCTTTTCTGCGAGTGCTCAAGAGTCGAGGAATTGTAGTCGCGGTTCCGAGGTTCTTGGTGCACCTCACGGACCGACGCGAGGAAGTCCCGGTCGGCGGGAGGCATTGGCGGAATACTTGGGTGATTTTGTCCGAAGTAAGGGCAGGTCACAAGCTCCGAAACATCTTCACGAACCAAATGGTCGAAGTCAAACAATATGGATTGCGGCCAGCCCTTCCGGCTGCGGAGATGTTTGCTCACTTTCCCGTGTTCGTGGGAATTCGACAGAGTGGTTAGTGATTGTATCCATAGTCTCGATCGGTGAAGTGGCCAAGAAGCCAACGAATTTCCTGCGGAACGGTCAACAGTCAACCTTTTCGTGGTGACCGTAGAACGTTTCCCGATTGCTTTGGTTACTTCAAGTTTCGCACTTTTTTGTGATGTGATTTTGAAAAAATGTCGGCCTCT
>CAYRFQ010000063.1:0-43078 GCA_964423615.1 uncultured Alcaligenaceae bacterium
CAGACCACGTGCCAAAAAGGGCAAATGCGACAGTTAATAAATTTTGTATCCTTAGCAGTGGCTGCTTGTTGCGAACGATCCCTGACTTCAACCTTGAAAAGTCCATCGTGGACGCCGAGGAAACTCTCGCGTAGACTGATGGAACGATTTTCTTTCTTGTGAGGGTGAACCTGTGACAGTCATTTCGACGCGAGATTTACAGAAAAGTTATGGCAACATTCAGGCACTCGACGGTGTGACGCTCAATGTCGAAGCGGGGCAAATTTACGGGCTGCTGGGACAAAACGGTGCGGGCAAGACGACACTGGTGAAAATTTTGCTCGGCATTACTCGTGGGTGGCGAGGGGATGCCGAGTTGCTCGGGAAACGAGCCGGGGCAAGACAGCCGCGAGAACGGGTAGGGTATCTCCCCGAGGATCACCGATTTCCCAACTATCACTCGGCGGCGAGCTTGATGGATTTCTACGGCCAGTTGTTGGGTATCTCGAGGAAAGAGCGAAAACGGCGGATTCCCGAGACGCTCGGGATTGTGGGGTTGACGAGTCGCCAGCATTATAAAATTCGAACTTACTCCAAAGGCATGAAACAACGTCTCGGGATAGCCCAGGCACTGTTCCATGACCCGGACGTGATCTTTCTCGACGAGCCAACGGATGGTGTTGACCCGGTTGGTCGAAGGCAAATTCGAGAGATGCTCCAGCATCTTAAAGCGAAAGGAACGACGATCTTCCTCAACTCGCATTTACTTGGCGAGGTGGAGTTGGTCTGTGACCGAGTCGCCATTCTCCGTCGTGGGCGGATGATCCGAGAAGGGGGTGTCGAAGAACTCACCCAACAGAAGGGCCTTTACAGCCTCGGAATCGGCGAAGATCAAACCTTCCCGGAGAATGACCTGATCGATATGGGCTACGGAGTCGAGTGGACGGGACGATTGTGGGAATTGACTCTACTGGAAGGTCAGAACATCGACGATGTCGTGGACTTTTTGCGGAGTCGTAAGGTGAGTATCCGGCACCTCGTTGAAAAACGCATTACCCTCGAAGACCTGTTCCTGAGCACACACGACGACCAGGGACCGGAGGACATGGGCCGACCGGCAGATCCTCGTGAAAGAAGGGAGCGCCGAGACCGCAGAGAAGCTATTCAAAGGAGAGATGACAAATGACTCGCACCCTTGTTTGTATGCTGTCTGTGCTGCTTTTGGTAGGGTTTATCCTCTTGGTGCCGTCTGTCCGAGCCGAAGACGTCACGAAGCCGATTAAGTTGTTCAATGGAAAAGACCTTACGAATTTCTATACATTCCTCGCCAAGTATGGGAAGAACAAAGATCCTGAGAAAGTCTTCACTGTCAAAGACGGAATGATTCGAGTCTCGGGTAGAGTCTTTGGTTGCTTCGTGACGGAAAAAGAGTACGAAAATTACCGTCTTGTCGTGGAGTACAAGTGGGGAAAGGAAACTGGACCAAAACGACGATTCCAGGCTCGCGATAGCGGAGTGCTTCTCCACTGCGTCGGTGAGCATAGCGCGGCGGGAGGGGTTTGGCTCGAATCGATCGAATGCCAGCTGATCGAAGGGGGCACCGGTGACTTTATCCTGGTCCGAGGAAAAAACACACCAAAGCTGACAGCCAGAGCCGAGAAACGTGGTGGCCAATGGTACTACAACCCAAAAGCCGATCCTAAAGAGTTCTATGGCCGACGAGTCAACTGGTTCGGGCGTTCTCCGAAATGGATGGACATCGTTGGTTTTCGAGGTAAACAGGACGTCGAAAATGTCCTGGGCCAGTGGAACACGCTCGAGTGTGTTTGCGATGAGGGAACGATCATCAATATTCTCAATGGCACGGTCGTCAACAAAGGAACGAACGCCAGCCATCGCAAAGGTAAGATCTTGTTCCAATCCGAAGGAGCGGAGATCTTTTTCCGCCGGATCGAATTGATGCCTTTGAAGAAGGCAAAGTAAGGCATTCGGGCGGTTCGGGTCTGTGTTTGGTACGGTTCGCAATCCCTGAGCCCAAGAACCCCTCATCTTTGCATCCCTCTCCAAGCGAGGAGAGGGAGTACGAAAACGGAACCTCGCTGAAGCGACACATGTTTCTGAGCTTCCGAGGTAGGAGACAACTTCCTCAGTTCGGTGTGTTGACACCTACGGAATAGCTCCATCGCGACTATGTGGCTGCCCAAACCATATCAAATGCGACATCGATTTGTCGGACCGCCCAGCGCCGAAAAGGACTTGAAAGCAGCAGGGGATAATGCATAGTCCTTCTCCCCAGGAGGTATTGCGACGACCTGTCGGAGCCATACCGACCAGGAAACGCTGACGTATTGCGACGACCTGTCGGAGCCATACCGACCAGGAAACACCGAAAACGGAAAACGGAGGGCAGTAATGCTCTTGTTTAAGTATCTCTTCTGGTTGTTCACTCGATTCATTCTTTCTTTGCGGTATCGGGTGACGATCCACGGAGCCGAACAACTCCAGGATCTCGAAGGGCCGATCCTGCTGCTGCCAAACCATCCCGGATTCATCGATCCGATGTTGATCTATGCCAATTTCTGGGGGAAGTTTCGCACTCGGCCTTTGATGTCCGAGGCGACATTCAAGAATCCAATCATGAGTCCTGTCATGACCTTGGTGGACGCCGTGCCGCTTCCGGACTTGAAGCAAATCAATGCGGAAGCACGCGAACGGGCGGAAGCGACCATCCAATCGATCATGACCGGCCTCAAGTCGGGCAAGAATTACGCCCTGTGGCCGGCAGGTCGCATCCAGCGAGAAGGTAAAGAAGTCATCGGGGGAGCGAAGGCTCTCAGCGACATCATCCAGGCGGTTCCCGAAGCGAATCTTGTCGTTGCGAGAACTCGCGGGCTGTGGGGAAGCCGTTTTGGTTTTGCCCAAACAGGCCAATTTCCGTCGTTGGTTGGGGGCATTCTTGCTGGGATTGGCTGGTGCCTCGCCAGCCTCATTTTGTTCCTGCCTCGTCGCAAGGTCGACATCACTCTCCACGTTGTGGATCGGAACGAACTGCCGGAACCAGTCGAACCGGTTTCCCAATATCGCCAGCAAATCAATCAGTGGTTCGAGGATTGGTATAACGCCTTGGGCGCGGAAGAACCCAAGTTCGTCCCGTACCATCATTTCCTGGGTGCTCGCACGTTCGATTTTCCAGAATATGCCAGGGTGGGAAAAATCGACCTCGACCGCATCCAACCCGCGACGAAACAGGCCGTGGCCCAACTTTTGGCCGAGAAACTTGGCCGACCTCTGAGCGAGGATGAAAACCAACCCGAAGTCACGCTCGACGAGCTTGGCCTGGACAGCCTGGGTCGGATGGATTTGGCGTTGGATATCGAACGCCAGTTCGGCCACGCGTGCGATCAGGTGCCTGCCGATCTGGGACACATCTGGTCTCTCGCTCAGGGCCTCCAACACGAGGACCATGAGGTCTCCGTCCCTGAAGAATGGTTTGCGCCCGCTACGGGCGATCTCACGGGTAATATCGTGGGTGAAACGATTCCTGAGTCATTTGTTAGCCGTGCCCTCGCGAATCCCAAGGACGTGATTGTCGCCGATGACATGTCGGGAGTGTTCAACTACGAAAAGTTGTTGATCGGTGCCTTGATGATGTCGAAACAGTTCGGCAAGTTGGAAGGCAAGAATGTCGGACTCATGTTGCCAGCTTCGGTTGGCTCGGACCTTTCGCTATTGGGCCTTCAGTTGGCAGGTAAGCTCCCGGTTTTGTTGAACTGGACGACAGGTCCGGGAAACCTAGAACATTCGGCCAAACTGATGGAGTTGCAATACGTCATCACGTCTCGGGTTTTTGTCAACCGTCTGCACATCGACATTCCCGGCGTCGAGTTTGTATTCCTCGAAGATGTCAAGAAAGAAATCGGGACGTTCGATAAGCTTCGGACGTTGCTTACGGTTCGCTGGGCTCCGGGGACGATTCGCCAGTCGATTCCGCAACCGTCTCCCGACGATACAGCCGTTGTGCTGTTTACGAGCGGTTCGGAAAAGGCCCCCAAGGCCGTCCCTTTGACGCATGCCAACTTGTTTACTGTGTTGCGGGGTGGCCTGGCCAGGTTCGAATTGACGCGAAACGATTCGTTTCTAGGGTTTCTGCCCGCCTTCCACAGTTTCGGCATGACGATCACGGGCTTGCTCCCGATCCTCAGCGGAATTCGTGTGGTTCGTCATCCCAACCCAACGGAATCGGCCAAACTGGCGCGCAAGATCAAGGCTTACAAGCCGACACTGATCCTGGGCACTCCGACGTTCGTGGCGCACATCCTCGAACGTGCTCGGCCTGGCGAATTGGAATCGTTACGGATCGTTGTGGTTGGTGCGGAAAAATGCCCTCCGACTTTGTTCGAAAAGATTCGCGAGGTGACGCCGCACACGAGCCTCTACGAGGGCTATGGGATTACCGAATGCTCGCCGGCCGTCACAGTGAACGGACCGAAATTCAACCGGCCCGGGACGGTAGGCCAGGCCCTTCCGGGCGTCGAACTGTGTGTTGTGGACCTGGAAACGGACGAAGTTTTGCCACCTGGACAACAAGGCATGTTGTTGGTTCACGGTCCGAATGTTTTTTCTGGGTACATTGGTCACGATGCCCCGCAGCCGTTTCGAGAACTGAACGGGAAACGCTGGTACGTTACAGGCGACCTCGTGGAGTTAGACCAGGAGGGAGCTGTCACGTTCAAAGGCCGACTCAAGCGATTCCTCAAAGCTGGTGGGGAAATGATAAGCTTGCCAGCGTTGGAGGAGCCGTTCTCACAACTCTACCCGCCCACAGAAGATGGTCCTCAAGTTGCGGTTGAAGGTTGCGAGACGGAGGCGGGAACTCGGGTCGTTTTGTTCTCGACACAGCCTCTGACACTGGCCGATGCGAATACCCGGCTCAAGGATGCCGGATTCCACGGCGTGATGCGTTTCAGCGAGGTGCGACAAGTGGAAGCCATCCCGACGATTGGTCCAAGCAAGATCGACTACAAACAACTCCGAAAACAGGTCGAACGGGATTACGGGACCCGCAAGGAGGAAAAAGAAAAAGTGGCTTGAGGGTCGAAACGGCCAGTTCGTTTGGGAGAGGCGTGGGAGTGTCGGGGCAGTCAATCTGAGTGGCCCGTCGTAAACACGCGTGGTTTTCCCTTTTTACTTTCTTCTTGGCACCGGTCTCTGGTATTCTGGGAAAATCTGGTGAATATGATGGGTTAATCTAGTGAGCCATCTGCCCGGCAAGTTGGGCTCTGGCCTCTCCATTCTGAACTGTTGACATTTTTTGAGGTTCGTAATGCAAGACCAAAACGTAGATCGTCGCGACTTTCTCAAGACAGGAGCAGCGGCCGCAGCTGCGGGTTCGGCATTTGCTCTCCCGGCTGCCAGTTATGCCAACATTGATGGCGCCAACAATCGTATCGGTATTGCGTTCATCGGTGTGGGTGGTCGTTGCCAGCAACACATCGGTGCCGTGAAGAGTCTCCAACAGGCCAACCCCAACAACGTCCGCACGGTGGCCGTGTGCGACGTTTGGGACGGCGACGAGACTCTGGGCCGTGGTCGAGGTCGAGGTCTGTATCCATCGGCCCGAAAGTGTGGGCTGCAAGCCGACGACCGCCGCCACGTCACCAAAGACTATCGCCGGATTCTCGATTTGAATGAGGTGGACGCAGTTTGTATCGCTACGCCCGATCACTGGCACGCGAAGCAATCGATCGATGCCATGGCTGCGGGCAAGCACGTTTACTGCGAAAAGCCGATGACCAAGACGATCGAAGAAGCTCAAGCCATCGTGGCCGCCAAGGCTCGATTCCGTAAGGTCATGACGGTCGGTGTTCAATCGATGGCCGACCCTCGATGGCGAGCTGCGCATGAGTTCATCCGTCGCGGCAACATCGGTCACGTGGCTCAAGCTCAGACGAGTTACTACCGAAACTCGACCGTCGGCCAGTGGCGATATTATCCGCTCAAGCGTGAGACGATGACTCCGCAAAAGATCGATTGGAACATGTGGCTCGGCACCGGCTTTTCGGTCATTCCGGGCGTTCCGTTGGCAGCCAACCGACCATTCGACCGAGCCGTTTGGGCTCAGTGGCGATGCTACTGGGACTTTGGCGGTGGAATGTTCACCGACCTGTTCGTTCACCAAACGACACACATGATTGCGGCCATGGGCGTTCGCTATCCGGCCCGCGTCGTCGGTGGCGGTGGCATCTATCTCGAGTACGATGGTCGTGACGTCCCGGACGTTGCCACCGTCGTGGCGGACTACAACGAAGGTTGCCAGCTCATCGTCACGGCGACGATGATCAACAACCACAAGATCGAAGAGTGCATCCGTGGGCATACCGCCACGGTCCTGTTCAAGGACCGAACTCGTCAGGTCAACGGCCGTAACGTTACCGAGCGTGGGTTCGAGGTCATCTCTCAAAACATCGGTAATCGACCACAAGGTCCCGGTGGTCAGCAAGCCGGCAACAACGAGTTCCATGTCACTGGGGAACCGCAAGACGACACGAAGGCTTTGTGGGAAAACTTCCTGTCTTGCTGCCGAGCCAACAACGCGGACACCTTGAGCACACCCGAGTTGGGTGCTGCGGCCTTCACGACCGTCAATATGGGCGTATTGAGCTACCGCTTTGGTCAGGCGTTGCACTGGGATGCTGAAAATAAAGAAACGGCTCCTGCCAATGGCACCTGGGCGAGCCAGTGGGAACGCCGAAGCGAGCAGCGAGGCAATCCTAACCAGATCCTTGGTTGGGAAGGTGGGAACCGAGGAAGCACACTCACTCCTCCGGATTACCAGAGCCTCGAAGGCCCTTGGGTCAACGGCGTTGATCCCGCCGGTAACCGAACGAGCACCAACGGAGATAGCTAACTCTCTCGAAATGGTCTCGAAGGACTGAGAATCTCGAATTTCACGAAAGCCTCTTGCAGCACAGTTGTTCTGCAAGGGGCTTTCTTTGTTTGTAAGGGTAGAGGCCTTCACCGGACTTGTCGTTGCCAGCTCGTCACTGGGCCCACCGTGACCTCACGAACGGCCTTGATGCCGACTGATCGTTTCCAGTCGGTCGGAAAACCGGGTGGTCCGCGGCTTAAATTTAAGACAGAAACTCAGAAAAGTATGTTCTCAAACCGCACACGAGTGTGCGAATAGGGAACAATAAATCGCTTACAGAGCCGGAGAAGTGTGCGTCTATGGCCCAAAGATCCTTACGACTGCTACTTTTCATTCAGATAATCGACTCCGGACCCACATCTGCTTATAAATAGGAGTGTTAGGCCTTGCCTGGTGTTAAGTGGCCTTTGATTTGCAGGATATGTTTTGTGATGCTCTCGTAATGATGGGTGTGCCTCTGGATTTGGGAATTCTATGTCGACGTCGCGTATTCAACTGCAGTCCAGAAAAGGTACACGCGAAGGACGTGTAACTACGGTCAAAAGGAAGGAGTACACGCGGGCTGCGTATGCTTACGATTTCGCTGCAAATCCACATTCCAAAATCCTGAGGAGCATCTCGTCGCAATTTGCTAGGTCAAGTTTATTGAAAACTTGGCGGTTCTGAGTACAAATCCTGGACATGGTTTGAATCCTCGAGAGGTTTCGGCGGACTCCAGTTTTTTATGCAACATAGGTGCTAGATCGTGCCCACTATCTTCTCTCCGAAGATCGACAAAATCTTTTGGCAAGTCGTCGTTTCACTTGGACTGGCAGGCGCATTGTGGATTGGGGTGGCCTACTACTATTTCACTCCCGAGTACACGCGTGTCGGCTATGCTCCCGAGCAACCCGTACCTTTTTCCCACAAACTCCACGCCGGTCAGTTAGGCATGGATTGTCGTTACTGTCACACCAACGTTGAAAAGTCTCCGCACGCTAACGTTCCGGCTACTCAGACTTGTATGAACTGTCACCTTCACATCAAGAAGAACAGCCCACTGCTCGCGCCGGTTCGCGAGAGTTGGAAGACGGGTAAGTCGATTCGTTGGAAGCGAATCCACAAGCTGCCGGACTACGCTTATTTCAATCACGCCGTCCACGTCAACCGTGGGGTGAGCTGTGTTTCGTGTCATGGAAAAATTAACGAGATGAAAGTGGTCTATCACGCCAAGCCGCTCAGCATGGGATGGTGCTTGGACTGCCACCGAAATCCGGAACAATACATTCGACCAGTCGACCAGGTGACCAACCTTGACTGGGAGCCACCGGAAGGGCAAACCCAAATCGAAATTGGAACACAGTTGAAAACGAAGTGGAAAATTTGCCCGCCGGACAATTGCCAAGGTTGCCACCATTAGAGGATGCCCAAGAAAGATGATTGTTGACCCAAAAACACAGGATAATGTCCCGCAGAAACAAGAATCCGGGGAGGCGTATTGGCGTAGCCTGGAACAACTTGCGGACGACCCTGAGTTCACCAAATTTGTCGAGAATGAGTTTCCTTCCCACGCCGAAGACCTCAAGACTGGCCGACTCGATCGCCGCCGATTTCTCCAGTTCATGGGTGCGTCGCTTGCACTGGCCGGACTCCAGGGGTGTCGACGTCCAGAACTCGAAGTTCGTCCATACAGCCACATGCCCGAAACGGTCGTGCCTGGGATGCCGACGTTTTACGCCACGACTTTACCCCGACCGGGTTCGGCTTTCCCTGTGCTCGTGGAGACGCACGAAGGTCGTCCAACGAAAATCGAAGGGAATCCCCTCCACCCGACAAGCCGAGGGGCGACCGACGCTTACACTCAGGCAGAGATTCTTTGCCTTTACGATCCGGATCGATCCAAGACCGTTCGCCGTGACGGCCAGACTTCTTCGTGGGACGACTTCGATACGTTCGCGAGCGAACACTTCGACGCTCTCCGAAGGACGGAAGGGGAAGGCCTTTATTTCCTGACGGAAGACATTTCGTCCCCTGCTTTTCGAATGCTCAAAGAGCACGTCCGCGAGACACTGCCCAAGGCGGCTTGGTGCACCTACGAGCCCGTCCACCAAGAGAACATCTATCGCGCATCGAAGGTTCTTTTTGGGAAGGTCATGGTACCCCGGCACGACCTGCACAATGCCGATGTCGTCTTGGCCCTCGACGCGGACTTGTTTGGGATCGATGGCGAATCGGCGTCTCAGATTCGTGGATTTGCCTCCAAGCGAAAGGTCACGCAGGAGAAGATGAACCGACTTTACGTCGTCGAAAATACGATGACGACGACGGGAGGAATGGCGGACCATCGTTTGCGTTTGCCGGCGAGTAAAATTGCCGAATACGTCATGGCCCTGGCGAAAGAGCTGGAGGTCACATCGGAACTTGGTCAGGCTCGAAGGGCCGAAGTGAATCGGCTCCTCGAACAAAAGTCAGACGTCGAAGTTCCCGAAACCTGGATCAAAGCCGTCGCCGAAGACTTGAAATCGGCAGGCAACAACGCTCTGGTAGTGGCCGGGGCGCGGCAGCCCGAGTTGGTTCACATCCTCGTGGGGCTCATCAACGCCAAGTTGGGAGCCATCGGTGAAACGGTTCAGTGGTTTGAACGTAAGGATCTTGGGGACAAACCGTTTACCGAACTTCCCTCGGACATCGACCAAGGCCGTGTCAAGACGTTGGTCGTCCTCGGCGGCAATCCGGCCTACAATGCACCGCACTATTTCGACCTGGAGAACAAGTTCCAGGACGTTCCCACGACGATCCGACTGTCGATGCACTTTGACGAAACTTCCGAGGTGTGTGATTGGCATCTGCCGATGTCTCATGCGCTCGAAAGTTGGGGTGACGCGGAAACGATTGACGGTCTCTATTCCCCAATCCAGCCGATGATCGAACCCCTCTTTGGGACACGCTCGGCCCTCGAAGTCGTGGCGAAGTTGACCAACTACGAGAAAACGTCTCGGGAGATCGTTGAGGAATCGTTCGTCCGACGTCTCGGTGAGATGGGCAAGAACATCACCTTTGATCGCTTTCTCCACACTGGTCTCGTGTTGACCGAGAGTGAAGCGGCCCGTGGCGAGGCACCCGAGCCTCCCGATGGCGTTTCGGTGTCCGTGCAAGGTACACAGATCGGTGACCGTTTGAAATTGATTTTGGAAGCTTACGATCGTCACACCCAGACGATCGACGCGAACAACTTTGAGTTATCTTTCCACGCCGATGCTAGCGTGTTCGATGGTCGTTATGCCAACAATGGTTGGCTTCAAGAGACGCCTGATCCGGTCACGAAGCTGACTTGGCGTAACGCTGCTGTGATGAGCCCAGCGACCGCGGCGCATCTGAACGTCCGCAAGGGAGACCTTGTGCGGATAATCGTGGGCGAACAGACGGTCGAAATTCCCTCCTTCATCCTTCCAGGTCAGGCAGACTACTCAGTGACGGTACTGTTGGGGTATGGGCGAAGAAGGACGGGGCGAGTGGGTCGAAACGTTGGAGACAACGTTTATCCATTTCGATCCTCGGATAATGACCTGGCCAACATGTCCTTCATCGTTGGGGTGTCGGTCACGAAGACCGGACGGCACTACGACCTGGCTTGCACCCAGGATCACGCAAGCATGGAGGGACGCGACCTCGTCCGGGAAAAGACCCTGTCGGATTACCTGGAGCACAAGAACGACGATCACGACGGACATCATGGTCATGGAGGTCATGGTGGTCATGGCGATCATGGACGGACGCCTCTGAACATCGTTGAACCGCCCGAGTTCACGGGACGACACCAGTGGGGGATGGCCATCGACCTCAACAAGTGTGTTGGGTGCAATGCGTGTGTGGTGGCGTGTCAGAGTGAGAACAACATTCCGATCGTTGGAGAAGACGAGGTGCGGCGCGGTCGGGAGATGCACTGGATTCGAGTGGACAGATACTTCAAGGGTGATGAGAACGATCCGCAAATGGTCCATCAGCCGGTGGCGTGTGTGCATTGTGAAAATGCTCCTTGCGAGACGGTCTGTCCAGTTAACGCTACGGTCCACAGCCCCGAAGGTCTGAACCTCCAGGTCTACAACCGTTGTGTCGGGACACGCTATTGCTCGAACAACTGTCCCTACAAGGTGCGAAAGTTCAACTGGTTCGATTATAATGTTGCTCCCCTGGATCAACTCCGGCTCGGACCGGTGGCTTCGGAGAGGGGCGTCCCTGAGACGCTGAAGATGCAGAAGAACCCTGACGTGACGGTCCGGATGCGTGGGGTCATGGAAAAGTGTACGTACTGCGTGCAGCGAATCGAACGAGCCAAGACGGGTGCGAAACTCGCGAATCCAACGAATCCGGATTACACTTTACGAGATGGTGCCGTGACAACAGCTTGTGTCCAGGTGTGTCCGGCCGAGGCGATCGTGTTTGGTGACCTGAGCGACGAACGAAGTCGTGTCAAACAGGCCAAGAACGATTCGCGTAATTATGGACTGCTTTCGGAAATCGGCACCCAGCCACGGACGAGTCACATGGCTCGATTGCGTAACCCGAACCCACGAATGTCTGGGTCCGACACTAACGGCGAATGAGAGGACGCCCTTTAATGAGTCAAGCCACAGTCTCACCGCCAATGCCTTTGGAGATCGAATCGGCGGCGCCAAAGGAAGAGTTGTTCCACGGGGAACCGACGCACGTCTCCGTTACGGACCAGGTCTGCAACATCGTCGAGGGGCAAGTTCCCAAATGGTGGTGGCCCGCGTTTGGAATTAGCAATGCGCTGCTTGCTATGGGCGTTTTCGCTGTCGTGTATTTGATCTCGACGGGAGTCGGGATTTGGGGAAATAATCAGCCTGTTGCCTGGTCTTTTCCCATCGTCAACTTCGTCTTCTGGGTCGGTATCGGTCACGCGGGAACGTTGATCTCGGCCATTCTGCTGTTGTTCCGACAAAAGTGGAGAACGAGTATCAACCGTTTCGCCGAAGCCATGACGATCTTCGCCGTGGCGTGTGCGGGCATTTTTCCTTTGATCCACGTCGGACGGATTTGGATGATGTGGTTCATGGTTCCGGTGCCCAACAACAACGCCATTTACCAGAACTTCTTCAGTCCGCTGCTTTGGGACGTGTTCGCCGTATCGACCTACGCGACGGTGTCGTTGCTCTTTTGGTACGTTGGACTGATTCCTGACCTGGCGACCCTGCGTGACCGTGCAAAGACACAGACGGCTCAATTTCTTTACGGCCTGTTCGCCGTGGGGTGGCGAGGGTCAGCGCGACATTGGTTGCACTACGAAAAAGCAGTATTGCTACTTGCTGGTCTCTCGACGCCGCTTGTTCTGAGCGTTCACACGATCGTTAGTTTCGACTTTGCCGTGTCTGTGATACCGGGGTGGCACGCAACGATCTTTCCACCGTACTTCGTCGCGGGAGCCATCTTCTCGGGTTTTGCGATGGTGATCACGCTGATGATTCCCATCCGGCAACTATTCAAACTCGAGAACCTTGTCACCGAGGCCCACCTCAACGCCATGAGCAAGATTCTGATCGTCACGGGGTTGATGGTCGGTTACGCCTACGCGATAGAATTTTTCACGGCGTGGTACAGCGGCAACGAGTACGAAGGCTATGTCTTCCTCAACCGGGCATTCGGACCTTATACCTGGGCCTACTGGATCATGGTGACGTGCAACGTGTTGGTTCCACAGGTCCTATGGTACTCCAAATTCCGAGTCTCTCCCTGGATTCTGTTTACGGTTTCTATCTTCCTCAATATTGGGATGTGGTTCGAGCGTTTCGTGATTGTCGTGACGAGCTTGCATCGTGATTTCCTTGTTTCGAGTTGGGGGAACTATACTCCGACGTGGGTGGATGTCATCCAGTTCATTGGAAGTTTCGGTCTGTTCTTCACGCTGTTCCTGTTGTTCCTTCGGTTTCTCCCAATGATTGCCATGTTCGAGGTTAAGGCTGTGTTGGCCGAGAAGGAGCACGAAGGTCATCATGGAACTTCGACCGAGGGTGCCGTGGAGACAACTCAGACCGAAGTCGCCGACAATTCTCAGGCGACGGGTGCCAACGGGACTCCGGTCGGGACAGGTGCCTCGTTGTCATCTTCGGGAGTACCACCGGAAGGAGTCCTGGCACGATTCGAGACTGTGGGAGAATTGGAAAGCGCAGTCGAAAAAGTCCGAGCCGAAGGTTACACCGAGGTTGATACCTACTCGCCGTATCCGATTCACGGAATGGAGGACAAACTCGGACTGCCGCCCACGAGGCTCCCGATGATGGTCCTTGGCGCTGGCCTTGTCGGACTCGTCCTCTCGCTTAGCTCGATACTTTATTTGAACCTTTCGATCTACCCCATCATCGTCGGAGGAAAGCCACACGGAGCGGTCGAACCTCTGATACCGGTGGTGTTCGAGGTGGTGATTCTGTTCTCGGCGTTGACGGCTGTCTTTGGGATGTTGGGTCTTAACGGGCTCCCGAAATACGGCCATCCGCTGTTTGTCCACGAAGGATTTCGGAGAGTCACGACGGACGGATTGTTCCTCTTCGTAAGTGGGACGGACAAGCAGTTTGACACAGAGAAAACCTCCGCATTGCTGACCGATGTCGGAGGAAAAGATACGGCTACAGTGGAGGGCCATCCAGATGCGTAGAATCCTCATTGGTTTCGTTGTGATCGTCCTCCTCATCGTTGTGATCTGTGGGCTTCGAGGTCAACGAACACGCAATCGACCGTTCATGATCTTTTGGGACATGGACTTTAACCCCCGGTACAACGCGCAAGGGCAAAGTGACTTCTTTGCCGATGGAGATAGTCAACGTCTTCCTCCCAAAGGGACTGTTGCTTTCGGTGGTGCGGATTATTTCTCCGATGCAGGGAGTCCGACGCAGCACGCTGATTTCCTCCAAGAAGACGATGCGTTTTATCGCGGGAAGGACGAAGGCGGTGGGTGGATCAAGAAGGTCCCCGAACACAAGGATGTCCCGGTGACCATGGACACACTCAAACGAGGTCAACAGCGATACGACATCTATTGTGCAGTGTGTCATGGCGGGACTGGTGAAGGGGATGGAATCATCGGCGAATATGGACTTGCGGGCATTGCTTCCCTTCAAGACAAACGAATTCGAGAACAGGCCGACGGCAAGATATATGACACCATCGCCAACGGAAAGGGTCTCATGCAGGGTTACCGGACACAGATTCCCCCGGCAGACCGTTGGGCAATCGTCCTTTACGTGCGGGCACTCCAGCGAAGTCAGGGAGTTTCGTCCCAGGACGTTCCCGAGGACAAGCGGAATGAGTTGAAAAAGGGGAATGGATAAGATGGACTACAAGTTTCCCGCGGCAACGAAAGCGAAGTTGGAAAGGTGGTTCGCCATCGCTGCGGGTGTGAGCGGATTGGTAGGCATTGCCTGGGTGATTTTCGACACCAAGCACTTTCTGCTCTCGTACTTGACCGCCTTCGTGTTCGTCGTCAGTATCGGGACCGGTGCATTTGGTTGGCTGTTGATCCAGTATCTCGTCAAATCGAGTTGGGCTCAGCCATTCCGGCGGATCATGGAACACCTGGCCTCCCCATTGATTGTGGGCTTCATCTTATCGTTGCCGGTGCTCATCGGGGTAGCCTGGATGTATTCCTGGTACACCGCGTCCCCGGAAGCCGACAAGCTCTACGCTCACAAAGAACCGTTCTTGAACTTGCCGTTTTTTCTGGTTCGGAATGTGATCTACCTCGGAGTTTGGACGTGGTTCGTGTGGCGTTTTCGGAAGAGTTCAATCGACCAAGATACGGCCCCGGACTTTTTGTTGACGTCGCGTTTACGGCAGCTAGCTCCCGTCGCCCTGATTCTACTCGGGTTGACCATGACGTTTGCGGCGTTCGACTGGATCATGTCTTTGGAATTCCACTGGTATTCGAATATCTTCGGCGTCTATTTCTGGGCCGGAGGGTTGTTGAATTCGCTTGCGGCAACGACGGTGGTGGCGCTGCTGTTGCGTCGGTTCGAAGGGTTTGACAAAGTCATTACGGTCGAGCACCTCCACGACCTTGGACGTCTGATGTTTGGTTTCACACAATTCTGGGCTTATATTGCGTTTTCGCAATACTTGCTTATTTGGTACGCCAACATCCCCGAAGAAACGATGTGGTTCATCCATCGCATCAAAGGAAGCTGGAAATTCGTCAGTATTTTGCTTCTGGTCGGTCATTTCATCATTCCCTTTGGAGTGTTACTCACCCGACGGGCTCAACGGTCACCACAAATGCTCATGATCTCAGCGATTTGGTTGTTGGTCATGCACTGGATTGATCTTTACTGGCAAGTGTTCCCTTCGGCTTATCCCGCTGGAATCGACTTTCGTTTCAGTGAAGTTATCGCCTTGGTGTTCGTGTTGAGTTTGACAGGCTGGATCGTTCTGCGTTCGATGAGTGAACATTCGTTAATCGCCATGGGCGAATTGCGGTTATCACAGCACTCCCAAACGTCCGTCGCAGAAGGAGTTTCACGATGAGCGATTCGACTGACCCCAAACCATCAGCTGAAGTGGAAAAGGATGCAACGCCGGCGGCCACCGTGGCGACGGCTCCAGAATCGCCCAAGACGTCGTCGACACAGTTGGTCGCCAACGTGTCGATTAGCTTGGCGACGGTTTTGGGGATTGGGTTGTGCGTCGTCATGATTGGGATCATGTTCTTAATTGGTGAAACGCTGTATGCCCCAACGGCGACTCCCGAGACTCCAACTCCGAAATCGACCGGGCCTGCCGCGACTGAGATATTCGTGGACTTACTCATGGCTTTGGCGATAGTGTTGGGAATTGGTTTGTGTGTCGTGGTGGTTCCGTTACTGTTCTCCATCGGCGACATCCGGCATGTGCTTGACAAGACCGCACTGGGGACTGCCCTTGGAGCCACGAGTTCGGAATCGCCCAAGGAGGTCACGGCAGCCGAGGCGACCGCTTCGGAAACCGGGACGAACGAAGCGGCCGTGACGACGAGTACAGAATCGACCGAAAGCGTCACAACGACCGATGCGATCACGACGGAGGCCGAGGCACCGGAGGCCATGCGTCCAGAATCGACCGAAGGGGACACGACGGCCGAGGCGACGGCAACGGCAGCCGAGGCGACCGCTTCGGAAACCGGGACGAACGAGGCGGCCGTGACGACGAGTCCAGAATCGACCGAAAGCGTCTCAACGACCGATGCGATCACAACGGAGGCCGAGGCACCGGAGGCCATGCGTCCAGAATCGACCGAAGGGGACACAACGGCCGAGGCGACGGCAACGGAGGCCGAGACGACTGAGGCACCATCGACGCAAATCCTTGCAAACACGGTTACGATTTTGGCGACGGTTTTGGGGATTGGTTTGTGCGTCGTGATGATCGCTGTCATGTTTTTCATTGGTGAAACTCAATACTCACCCGATCAAGTTGATCAGCGTGAGAAGCTGAAGAAGTTACAAACCCAGCACGACACCAAGTTGAACTCGTATGGGGAAATGAAGAAAGGGACATTCCGCATACCCATCGAGAAGGCTATGCAGAAGGTGGTCGAGGAAGCAAAGCCGAAACAGTCGAGCAAGTGAAGTAGTTACATCTGAAGAAGAGGAATAGTATGTCGGTTGCAGTAGGAGTCATTTTCGGAACGATCGCACTGATGAGTTTGACGGTGATCATCGCATTCGTTTGGGCTGCCCAAACGGGGCAGTTCGAGAGTTTTCAGCAAGGGGCCACGAGCATATTCGACGAGGACGAACCCGTTGGCGAAATCACTGATCGATTTCCGTACAAATCGTGATCTTTTCTTGCTTCCGAGTGTATCAATACAATCTGCATAGATTTTACTTGTCCGTTGGAGAGAGCGAGTAAGTATGGCAACAACGACCCAAGTTTCGCCCAAAATCCAGGGTGAGAAGGAAACCACACAGCACCTGGCAACCCAGACCCGAATCGATATTGACATGTCGACAAAGATTCCGGTGTTGATCTTTTTTGGCGGTTCGCTGGTCTGGTTACTTGCCGCGACGGTGTTCGGAGTTCTGGCGTCAATCAAGATGCACCACCCAACGTTTATGGCGCAATGGGGTTGGTTGACGTTCGGGCGTGTCCGCCCAGCCCACCTCAATCTGATTGCTTACGGATGGACTTCACAGGTGGGTGTTGCGGTAACGTTGTGGTTGTTCGCCCGTATAGCCCGCACCCGGCTTCGATTGCCTGAATTGTTGGTTGTTGCCGCGGTCATATGGAACGTCGCTGTTCTGGCCGGGACGATAGGGATTCTGGCCGGATACAGCACGGGTGTGGAGTGGCTTGAATTTCCCGAGTTCGCGCCACCTTTGTTCACGGTCGCCTATGCCATTATCGCGCTTTCGTGTTTGCTCACGTTCGCCAATCGACAACCAGGACACCTCTATGTATCGATGTGGTACTTGTTCGGGGCTGTCTTCTGGTTTCCGTGGCTCTACGTGACGGCGAACTTGTTGATACTGTTCGTTCCACTACAAGGTGTTCTTCAGCCGATGGTCAATTGGTGGTTCGGTCACAACGTACTTGGACTTTGGCTTACTCCCATTGGAGTTGCTGCGGCGTATTATCTGATACCGAAAGTCTTGGGGCGTCCGATCCACAGTTATTACCTGAGTATCGTTGGGTTCTGGGCTTTGGCGTTCTTTTACAATTCCACCGGGATTCATCACTTGATCGGCGGACCGGTCCCCGCTTGGTTGATTACATACTCCGGTGTTGCTAGTTTCATGATGGTGATTCCTGTTGCGACGGTGGCGTTGAACCATCACATGACAATGGTGGGGAACTTCCGAATTCTACTGTACAGCCCGACACTTCGATTCGTTGTGTTTGGGGCGATGAGTTACACGTTGGTGAGCTTACAAGGTTCGCTCCACTCAAGCCGCGTGGTCAACGAAGTCACACACTTTACGCACTACACAGTCGCCCACGCTCATCTGGGCGTCTATGCCTTTTTCTCGATGATTATGTTTGGAGCAATGTACTACATTGTGCCACGCCTGACGGGTAGAGAATGGGCTTCCGCACGATTGATCCAGATACACTTTTGGTCTGCTGCAATTGGGATCACCCTTTACTGGGTTTCGTTGACCTGGGCTGGTGTGATTCAGGGAATGATGATGAACGATCCTGAGACTCCGTTTTCAGAGATCGTTAAATATACGCTTCCTTACCTTGTGGGCAGATCTTTGATCGGGATGTTGATGACCGTGGGTCACGTTGCGTTTGCGATTCTGTTCGTCAAGAACATTTTTGGCAAAGGTCCCGAGCGTGGCGATCCGACGATTTTTGGTCCTCTCGGTGAGTACAAGCAAATCATCGAACAAGCCGAAAAAATGTCCTATACACCGGAACCCAAGCAAGCATAAAGTAGAAAACAATGAAGTACGGTCCGATTATATTTCTAGGTGTGTTCTTCACGTTCGCAACGGCGTGGTTTGCGTTGATCTACATTCCGTATGTTCAGATTGGATTCATCGAACCAGTGAAGAAGAAAACTGGTGAGCAATATCCCGTGCCGCTGGAAGGGGAAGCTGCTGCTGGTGAGATGGTGTATGCCCGCAATGGTTGTCTGTATTGTCATAGCCAACAGGCACGCCGAAAGGGCTTTGGAGCCGATTTTGAACGAGGTTGGGGTCCGAAGCGTGGGAATCAAGCTCCGGACTACATTTACGACCGACGTGTTATGCTGGGTTCCATGCGAACTGGTCCAGACTTGGCAACGATTGGCAAACGTCAATCGGATGCCATGTGGCACCACCTGCACCTCTATGATCCACAGATGATGTCTCCGGGTTCGATCATGTCGCCGTATCCTTATCTTTATCGAACACAGAAGATCGAAGGCGAACCATCGGAGGATGCTTTGGATTTTGCGAAGTTCCAGAAGGAGGAATACGGCCCACCGGAAGGGTATGAAATCGTCCCTACGGACGACGCACGCGCACTTGTGGCTTACCTGTTGAGTCTCAAGCGAGATGGAAAACTAAAGTAAACCACGAAATACCAACTATATTATTGAGCTGATGTTATGAGTACAGAACAATCGCAGCAGCCGACTCCAGGGCCGAAGCCGAGGAACACTCCAGATACTCGAGAAGCCCACGACATCTACGACCTCCATGCTCCGATTCTCCGAGAACGGTCTGAGCCCAAAGATGGGTACGAGCCGATTCCACTGTGGCTGACCATCGTTTATGGGATCATATTGTTCTTCGGCGGGTATTACATGGCTACCTACAATGGTGGTTGGCGTGCCGACGTGTATGACGAGACGAAGGGTGGCATTGGAGGAACGGTGGCAGCCGAACCCGCGGATCCAATGGAACTGGCCGGAGAAATTTACACTATTAATTGTGCGAGTTGTCATCAACAAACTGGTCTTGGCCAAGCCGGACAGTTTCCACCTCTCGCTGGCTCCGAATGGGTCGCGAAGGACCACGAGGTGTTGGGACGAATCATCCTGCATGGTTTGGCTGGCCCCATCGAAGTCAAAGGAGAGACTTACACCTCGGCCATGAGTCACTTCAAGAGGCTTTCGAATGAGGACATAGCGTTGGTGCTGACCTACATCCGGAGCCAATGGGGTAATGACTACGACAAGATTACCAAGGAGCAAATCGAGTCCGTCCGGAAAGCAACGGAGGATCGGGAGACACCCTGGACGGCTCAAGAGCTTATTAAAATCGAAGAAGAAATTGCATCGCGACCACCCCCGAAAAAGGTGACCCCAGAAGCGAAGAAGAAACCAGACGACACGCCTGGAAAAGACAAGAGTAAGTAGTATGACCGACCCGAGGCACTCTGCTGTATTGGACTCGGACGCCAGTCCGAGTCTGTCTCCCTCATCCACTTCGCATCCACAAAAACGCTGCCAATCCAATTCCCAGAATTCCTGTGCATCGACGTGCAGTTCAGGGCCTTCTCAGCCTGGAAAATCGCGTGGGGCTCTGGTCTGGTTGAGGCTGGCGATTGGAATCGCGTTGGCTGGTCATGGGATGTTGTTGGGACTTGCCGTCAACCTGACTCCGGAAACGTCCGCACGTTTGATCCTTCAGGGAATCGTGTTGGTTTCGGCTCTCATTGTTGTGGGGTTGTTGGGTTGGCCGTTGATGGTGTCGGTGGCACGGTCCTTGCGGCATGGAAGGCTCACCGTTGAGGCGTTATTTTTGACGGCCATGAGTGGGGCGATGATAGCATCGTTCCAAGCTGTGATTTCTGGCAAAGGAGCGATTTATTTCGAGGTCGTGTCGATCCTCTTGGTGATCTACTCGGTGAATCGATTCCTTGCCGCGCGTACTCGCAACGCAGCGTTCGAAGCATCTCGGCAGTGGCTCAAACGACTCGGACAGGCTCGTAAGGTGGATTCGGGGGAAACGAAGGAAGTCGATGTTGGGACAATCGTAGTTGATGATGTCGTCGAGGTGCGTCCGGGTGAGTGGATACCCGTGGACGGAACGATTGTCTCGGGAATGGGGTATGTTCGTGACACGCCGATGACGGGTGAGCCCTTCGCTCGGGTCGTTCGTACAGGAGACCGGGTTCTTGCCGGGTTCGCTGTCGAGGATGCGTTACTGCAAGTCCGCGCGACGGCCGACGGAAATCAGAGAGAAATCGACGCGTTGTTGGCGACCGTTGAGAAAGCCCAGAACACTCCGATCTCGTTACAAACTCAAGCCGACAAGATCGCCCGGGTGTTTCTGCCTTTGATTTTGCTGGCGTGTGTTTTGACGTTTTCGTTCTGGTACTGGCAAGCCGATTGGGAGACGGGATTGCTGCATGCGGCTTCTGTGCTTTTGGTCGCGTGTCCGTGTGCCCTCGGTTTGGCGATTCCGATCGCCGTCTGGCACACGCTCGGGAAAATGGCCGAGCGTGGATTAGTGACGCGACGGGCCGACCTGATCGAAAATTTGGCTTCGGTCGATCGCGTGGTGTTCGACAAGACGGGTACGCTTACGGAAGACGAAATGACTGTCGTCGATGTCGTTACCGTGAGCGACGGGCCGGACCGGGAAAAGGTTCTTGCGTGGCTTGCTCATGTGGAGAGTCATTGCCCACACCCGGTGGCTCGGGCGTTGGCAGGGCTACCGGTCAACACGGTGGACAATGCTATCACCGACTTAACACTCAGGACGGTTCCCGGGTGTGGGGTCGAAGCCTTGTTCGTCGATGGGTCTGGGCAATCTCGGCAGTTACGCATCGGAAGCACAGATTGGTTGGGCCAGAATCTGGAAGGAGCAGAGTCGGAAGTCGGAAGAGACCTTCCGGCGGGTGATACGAGCCGAATCGCGGTTGAACTCGATGGCCATCTGGAAGCCCTTTGCCTGCTTCGTGAGCGGGTCCGAAAATCCGTCTCGGCAACCAAAGCGGAATTGCAAGGGATGGGACTCGAAACGTATGTGTTTACCGGGGACACCGCAGAGCATGCCGCAGCGTCGGGGTTCCCAGATGCCATGGCAAGCCTGAGCCCGCTGGATAAACAACGCCTAGTGGAAGAGTGGCAAAGACAGGGACATCGTCTGTTGTTTGTCGGCGACGGAATCAATGATTCGGCAGCCTTGAGTGTCAGTCATGCTGGAATAGCTCTATCGTCCGGTTCTCAACTGGCCCTTTCGGCTTCACCGGCGACGTTGTACCACTCGGACTTATCGGTGGTTGCCTGGTCTATTCGGTTGAGCCGTCAGGCGTTGGGAACGATCCGAGGTAGTCTCTTGTGGGCTGCGTGTTACAACATTGTAGGAATCACGGTGGCTGCGTGTGGGTTATTACACCCCATCTTTGCCGCGGTGTTGATGTTGGGCTCGAGTATGTTTATTTCTTGGCGAGCTTCTCGGGTTGGAGTAGCCAGCACCGATCGATTGGCAGACATTTCCAACGAAGGGGCGTCGGATAAGGGGGCGCCATTGTTGCCTCGGTATCAGGTCTCGTCTGAAGTGAATTCATCTTTCCGAACGTAAGCCAACCGGTTTCCTTGCTTCTCGTACGCGATTTCGACCATATCGCTTCGACTATGAAATAGATCTCCGGGTTCCAAATGTAGTTCCGAGAGCAACCGGTCCTCGGCTTCTTCTTGCGATTCGAGATTGCCATCTTCGAGAATGTGTTCGATACGCACGCCCTGTTGTCGGAGGTTTCGAGTAACTAGGATGGTTCGGTGGCAATACAACGGGTCTTTCTCGGCACACATCAACGCAATTCGATAATTTTCCATTCCTGTGTGGAGTCGCTGGAGTCCTTCCAGAAACGATTCCGACTTCGCGACCAACGAATAATCGACCTTATTGCCCTGATAACAACAATCTTCGTGACGTCGGGTTCCGAGTTCTTTGCAGAGCGGGACATAGGCAATCTTGTTGATTTGGAGTGAGTCGCTGAGCACTCCTTGGTTGAACTGTGGGTTGTATTTGCTATGAGGATCGGAACGAACGTCCACGAGGGCAGTAATTTTGTGCTGCTTGAGCAACGCTAGAAATGTATCCATCTCGTGATTGGAGTGACCAATTGTATAAATGGTCGGTGATGGTTGAGAACTCATGATGGCCTCTTCAAGGACGGTCGCAACGATTTTGTGATGATACCCTTCGTATTCTCGCGTTAGTCCAACACAGAGCAGCAGGTTATCGCCGCATGGTATCCGGATGGTGTATATCTCATTGTTGTAGTTGCGAGGTCGATCGTAGTGGCTCGATAAAAATAACGGGTCCGTGATAGCAAGATTGTAAGTGGCATGGTTGTAACGAAACAAGGCACGTAATTTCACCTGCTGCGTTTCTGGATCAGAGGAGATCTGTACATTAAAGGCTTTCGGTCGAATCAAGCACAAGGATTGCCGTGGCGGCCTTTGCAAATAATAGTCTCGCGCGACGCGGTCATTCTTGTCTGCCGAGACGCCATACAAGTCGCGAGGGAATTCTTCGAAAAACTTGATCGCTTCTCCGATGCCGTTGGAAACAAGTGTCCAGTTTTTCGGTGATTGGCAGTACCAGTTCTCGGGTTGGACGAAGTCGTCGGCATATTGGGTGACGGGGATATCGATGACGTCGCCGACCCGGATCGGACGACCGGGAGCCATGTGGAGTTCGTGAGGTTCCCACTCTCCATCTTCACTTCCGCTGATGGGACGCACCCATCCGCTGGGACGATAGGCACCGAAGCCGTTGTCTACGAGTTCGCGACCGGCGACACACCTGCCGTCGTATTTGTACGAATTCGCCAATACCAGGATTCGCTTCCGCATGATCGCCTACCTTGTTCCAGGGACATTGAGGGTAGCTCAAGGTGGAGCGGCAAGATTATGGTAGCTTATTGGCAAACGTGAGGAAACGAAAAACGCTTTGGGGAATCCGAAGGGGTGTTCCTCTGGATTTTGGAAGCCTGTGTTCGGCGTAGATAGCACGTGACTTGAGTGTGTTTCAACTTTTGTCTACAAGAAGTACACGTGAGCCGCGTGGCGATATGGCAGGAAGAAGTACACGCAAGCCACGTGCACCTACGATTTTCCGTCAAATTTAGATACCCAAATCGAGAGGTCCTGACTCGAAGGCCACGGTCAGAGTGGGGCGAGATCAAGGCTTGTCACCTCATGCCACAGCACCACCTACCTTGGCCCGGAAGAACTGGTCGATGTATCGAACGTCGCGAATCAGAGTCCGAGCACGAGCGAAAACTCGACGGGCGTCGTCTCGCTTCCCGTCGAACCAAAGTTGGTGGCCGTAGAGGAACGCCAGATCGCCATTGTTGGGATCAGCCTTGACGGCTTTCGCGAGACGATCGAGATGGGCGTCCAGTGTGGGTTCGCTGTTGGGGTATAGATCGCGACGGAGATTGTAGGGGGCGATGGGGTAGTCTTTACGATTGTCCATCGCTTTGCGAATGGCTTCGATGGCTAGCAAGTATTGGCCCAGGGCAAACCGGGCTTGGGCCAAGTGGAACCATGCGTCGGCGTTCCTTGGGTCGAGTTGGGTGGCGATTCGGAAGCGTTGTGCTGCCAAGCCGAATTCTTTTCCCCGGAATGCTCCGGCGCCCAGAAAGAGTTGTTCGTCGGATTTCTGTTGAGGGGTCAAGGGACGATTCGGTTCCGGTTTGGGTCGTGGCATCGGTTTGGGCATTGGCATCGGGTTCTTGCCGTTGGGTCTTTTGCCGTCGGGTCGAATAGGGCGTCGGGGTTTGGAGACGTCTTTGCCGGGAGGTAAAGGGATCGGTGGTGGAGGTTCGTCGGGGCTCTTTTCGGGAGGTTGACGTTTGGGACGGGGCTTCAGATCTGGAGTGACCAGGTCCAAATCGACTCCTCGTGTATCCCAAACTCGCTCCACAGGTTCATAAGGGTCTCGTCTGGACGGGGAACCACCGAAGCGTTCGTCCGGGGTTCGTGGCTGAACCAGTTCCACTCGTGGCGGTGGCGGTGCCACGACGGTTACTTGTGGTTGAGTGATGAGCACACGTTTCTGGACGAACGTTGGGGGAAAGACGTACCCGCGAGAATAGTAACCGCGCCCGAACGAGCCTTGGATCGTCAGCGGTCCTCGGTGGTAGCGAAGCCGGAAGCCGCCTCCGCCGACGATGATTTGAGCCTTTGTCGTTTCTACGCACAGACAACAGACCAACACTGCTGCCGTCCAAAGTCCTCGGTTCATGGCAATCCGTCCTTTGTTGGGGCAAGAAATGTCCATTTTCAGGAGACCACCAGGATGGTTTTTCACATGATTGGCTATTCGAGCCCACTGGCATTCCGAGAGTTGATCTTTCCAGAGATGGCATCACGGGCTGATCGATAGGTCTCAATTTAAATCCTTATTATGATTATGAGGAAGAGCTTGGTCCTGGGCAAGCGGGAAGACGAGAGGGTTTTTGGATTCTGGGACGGCAAATCGGGACACGTTTCGAAGAAGACCGGAGCCAAGCCTTGGGGGCTTGGCTTGGTTCATCAGTCGCGGAACGATTTTCGCCCATCGAAAACAGCTCACTCACGAATTTTGGGAGGTCATGGTGTCAACGTTCCTACATTCTGTGCAAGATTTTGTTTCGGCCTACTACACACAACCGTCGCAAGATTTGCCCACGATAGCTCAAACGATCATCCAAGAAGCTGACAATGTGACTCCTGAAGAATGTACCTGGGGACTGTTGTCTTTGGTCGAATTCGCTCTCCAAGACGCCGTTCCTCAAAAGATGATTGCGTCATGGGTATGCGGATATCTCACGCTTCGTGGTGGGAGTGCATGGGTGGCGCTAGGTCCGCTGATCGAGTGTTTGCAAGAAGTCTTGGAAGGGGCGGGAGGCTTCGTTGCGTCCTGTCGGGAGGTTTCGCAGGAGCCGATCTCGACACCTCTGTCGCAACAGGAAGTTGAGAAGTTCTCGGGTGTGTTTGGAACCGAGAAGCCCGAACTCTTCTGGAGTTACACATCGGTCATTCCCGTGCTTGGTGTGTCGTTACCTTTGATCGAGTATTTCCAGGATGCTCGCATGATGCTGCGGTCGAACGAGAATCTCGCTGCCCAACTCGAAGAACTCAAGGACCATCACGAGCCCATCAAGGATCTACTGGAGATACTCTCTCGCAAAGCCAACGACGATGCGAATGCCGTTTCTGCCGCAACACGTGTTGCGGCAGCCATCACGAAATTCGAAGCCCTTGCTGCCGATGCCGAAGTCGAGCCGGAAACTTTCGAAACCTCTCGGCAGGCAGTCATTCGAGAGTTGCTTTGTGTTCCCTTGCGTGTCCGGGACGACGCTTTGCGGCAACTCGCCGGAAGCATGGAAAAGGCCCATCTGCGTCACGTTGGGGAGTTGATTTACACATGCGGAAGCATCGTCGAAACAGGTGGCGATCCTCGAATTGCCTTCGACGCGGCCGTGAGCCGGTTGCCGGAGATGTTGACTGCGACAAGTGAGTTCGTCGAGTTATGTCTCACGGCGGCCGAACTCGATGGAAAGGACACGAACGAATTGGACCATTCTCGGGTCGTCGAAACGTATGCCGCTCGAGTTTTGGAAAAGCGAAACGATGCGGACGCTGGTTGGCAGACGATCGGTCGGGCGTGTCTGGGTATCATTGCGATGTTGTCACGGGCGGTGGACATACGTCAGCGTTTTTGCGGCGAGGAGGGTTTGATCCGACAGTTAGCGGGACTTGGGCAGAGCGTTCCGCAGGCTGTTTTTTTGTGGAAAATGCTACGGGTGCTCGATGACGAAGAACTGGTGATTTTGGCCCCAGAACAACAACGCGGGTGGAAAGTTCAAATTCGTGGGGTGGCAGATAACTTTCAGCTACACACATTGATCGCCGGCAACTTGGTTGGCGACCCCGAAGACGGTTGGGTTGCGGGGGTCGTGGGAACTCTCGATGGTTCGGGTGAAGGTCACGAACCAGAGCCGAACACGCCACTCGATGCTCGGATGACCGGGGTTTCTCGATATCTTCCATTTGCGGAGGGACAGGTCAGGACGATCATCAGTCACCTGAACTTTTGGACGTGGGAAGGACTTCGGGAAGACGGGAAGTTGCCCGATAACGCCATCGAGTTTCGCGACTTTCTCGTTTACAACGAAGGCTTACCCGGAGACATTCCGGCTTTGGGTGACGTTCGGGTCGTGCTCCTTGGGTCCTCAAACTATTGGCGTTCTTGGAATGGCGGTCGGGTCTTCAGCGGGATGAAGGCTGACATGCGGATCCTGGAAACACTCACTCCCGAGGGCGTGGATGAATGGCTGGCGCGAATTATTGCAAAAAAAACTAATTGAACAGTCCCAATATTCCACTCAGCACTCACACCCATCGAAATTTCCGACAGGATAGGAAATAATAAGCCGATTGAGGGGTTCTGGTTGAAATTGCGTTGTATTCTTTAGAACAGGACGTCTTCCGCAAGGATGCTCTACGGGTCGAAGACACTGAGGCCAACGAATGTTGAAGAAAGTCGGGCCGTATGACCTACTGGAAAAGGTCGGGCGGGGAGGAATGGCTGCGGTGTACAAAGCCCAACACGAACATACCGGCCAAATTGTTGCCGTGAAGGTGTTGGGGACCGAAGTCGATAACACGACATTGCTCCTCAAACGATTCGAACAAGAGTTCCGTACGGCTGCGCGCCTGTCGCATCCTCACATCGTCAAAGGACTGGACTTCGGTTTAGAGAAGGGTCGCCCCTACTTGGTGCTCGAGTACGTGTCAGGTTGTAACTTGGGTGAGCAAGTTCAACAACTCGGTTGCCTGCCCACGGAAGACGCATTTTCGGTCACGTACCAGATTGCGAGTGCTTTGGAAGCAGCCCACCGGAACCATTTGGTCCATCGCGACGTCAAACCGGAGAACATCCTGGTTACGACGGAAAAAATGGCGAAGCTGACTGATTTGGGGTTGGTGAAGGATCTCACCTCGGCGGCCGAACTCACCCGGTCGGGGGCGTCGCTTGGAACAATGGGTTTCATGGCACCTGAACAATACGGAGACGCAAAACACGTCGATTGTCGCTGCGATGTGTACAGTTTGGCTGCGACGTTGTACTTTGCCTTGACTGGTCAGCTGCCGTTTGTGGGGCGAGGTCAAATTACAATTCTGAAGAAGAAAATGGCGAACGAAATTAGGTCGTTGTTGGATTTCCTGCCATCGCTCCCGGAGGCTCTCGACGAGACTCTTTGTAAAGCTCTCTCTGCGGACCCGAAGCGACGTTTTTCGTCTTGTAGCGAGTTTGTTGGCTCGTTACGGGCGTGCATGCCCGAATTCGAATTGCCCGAGGTGTATTCCGATGCCGAGTCGGTAAGCGATGCGGAACTCAAGTTGCCTCCTCTGGTCCCCGAACGGCGAGTGGCCATCCGCTACCCCACGGCTTTACGTGCTTCGAGTTGGCTCCCTGATGATCCGGAAGACCCGTGTTTTGGCGAACTTCTGGATATCTCCACAACAGGCATCCGTATGGAACTGACCAAGCGTTTCGAACCCGGAGCGTTCTTGGTCTTGAATTTGGTCGATGACCGCAACGTGGTCTGTCTCTCCGGCCGAGTTCGTGTGTGTTGGGTGCGGACGCTGACGCCCGGAAGGTGGACAATCGGTTGTGCGTTCCACAGACCGTTGAGCGAAGGCGAACTCGACACCCTCGTCGAAAACAAAACCGACACGGTGGTGGAAGAGTAGAATCGGATTCGTTAGCCCACAACCCTCGGCGGAACAGAGCGAGCGGTTTTCGTGGCCGAACTCCCAGCGGTTAACGATTGGAGAGAGCACAGTTGATAGTTCGGTGGTACGTCCACGAGTGAGCACTGGGGGTGGTTCTGGATTTTGGAATTCTATGTTCGTGATGATCAGACGCGAACCGCGTGGACTCAACGGCAGTCCCGAAAAAGCACAAGCGAGCCGCGGGTAGCTACGGTAGAAAAAAGTACACGCGAGCCGCGTCTACCTACGACGAACGTAGAATTCCAAAATCCAGAGGAGCACCTCTTGGAGTTTGTTTTCCCGAAATCGGATCACACGTTACAATAGGGCTATCCCCGGCAAAATACCGTGTCGCAATCGCCAAGAGAAGAGAAACGTCCATGATTCCCTCGGAATTGCAGACCGTCGCCAGTGCGGTCCTCCGTCTCGCCGAGCAACAAACCTATGTCGTCCCGCGAGATATCCGGGCCGAACTCTTGCAAGCCAACTTTCCTGAATCCCGCTGGAAGGAGGTCGTGGAAATGCTGCGAGAATCGCTGAATTATAGACAAGGACGCTATTACTTTCTGGCATCGAGGCAGGTCCGACACACTCAACAAGAAGCGGAACAAGAACTGCTCAAAGATGCACTCGAGGAACTGCTCGAAAAGCACAAAACTCGACTGCCGGACCTGGAGCGACGAATGGAAGAACGAATCGATTTTTCCTACCCGTTGAAGGCACGAACGGAAAACGACGAAGAACTGACGATTTTGAGCCGAGACTTGTCGATGTCGGGAATCGGATTCCTTTCGACTCGCAGTTTTCTCGGTCGGAAACTAAGGCTCTCGTTACCAAGCGGAGGTAGCGAAGCGATCATCGTCTCCGTACGTGTCTTATGGTCCAGTACTGTCGCCGATGGGATTTTTGAAAACGGCGGTGCGTTTTTGGACTTTGTTCCCGATGAATCCTCATCCTGACGGCAGACATGGAGGCTCCCGATGAGTGGACAATCGCCCCTCGCTACCATTACACGAGACTTTGCGTTTCTGATCCCGGCGGATGCGTCGGTGGTCGTTCAAGTTGGCCCCGGCAACCAGGAACTGGCGAGGGTATATAAACGGATTAACCCCAAGTGTCGGTACGTCGTCATCTCAAGCGAAGACGATGCCGAGCGGTGGGAAGACTCCGGAGTGGATCAAGTCCTTGTCGCGGATTGGAATTCGACGTCGAATCTGGTTGAGTTCTCCAAGGGCAGCGCTGACTGTGTGGTTTTCTTCGGGGCGTTCGAACGGCTCATGGCCCCATGGAAGGTGTTGAGCGAAGCGGTTGAGTGGCTCAAGCCAGATGGCCAGGTCCTCCTGGGTGTCCCGAACGTTCAACACTGGTCTACCTTGCTCGCATTGGTATCGGGCAAACTGGTGTATCGGAACCAAAACGGGTTTCCGGAAGACCAACTGCGTTTTTTTTCGGCGGAAACGATCAAGGATATCTTCGATCGTTGCGGGGTCCAACTCCAGGAGCTACGGGCGCACGGTCACGAATCGCAAGATTGGCAGAACATCCAGCAACTCCTCCAACCTCTCTTGAACGCCTTGCAGATCCAGCCGCAAGACTTTGCTGGTCGGAGTCGTGCTCAGCTGTATTTTGCCCGAGGGATAAAGCAGGACGCCGCGCCCACGAAAACCCTGATCCAGACGATCATGGCGGCTCCTGTTGGTTGCGATCACATCCGTGTCTATCAACCCAACACTTTCCTGACCACGATTCCCGCCGTACGAACGCTCGCCACGCAACCGGCGAAAGGAACGGGCCACGTTCAGCTTGCGAATCCCCTCCCGGACGAACAGAGAGTACTGATTTGGCAGCGTTCGTTCTTGACGTATCCTCGAGACATCCCGACGTTGAAGAACTTCGTTCAACAGGGATATCTGCTTGTCGCCGAGATGGACGACGACCCTGGACGTTGGCGTGAATACGACGACATGTTTAATTTCCGGGTGTGCCATGCGGTGCAAACTTCGACCGAAACGCTGGCGGACTTTTTTCGGCCACACAATCCCAACGTTGGTGTCTTTTCGAATCAGTTAGCGATCCTGCCGCCGCCCCGACCAACTCCTGGTCGTGACGAACCGCTGACGCTGTTCTTTGGGGCGTTGAACCGTGAAGAAGATTGGGAACCGTTGATGCCCGCGATCAACCGAGTCCTGGCGAAACTCGGGGACAAGGTTCGAGTGGAGGTCATCTTCGACGAAAAGTTTTTCGCGGCTCTGACGATTCCCGATAAGCAATTCACTCCATTTTGCCCTTACGAGCAATATTTGCAAATCCTTGGCCGATGCCACGTTACGTTGTTGCCGCTACGCGAAACTCGGTTCAATTCGATGAAGTCCGATTTGAAGTTTTTGGAGTGCGCTGGGCATAGCGTGGCCGTTTTGGCGAGTCCGGTGGTGTATTCCAATAGCTTGCGGGACGGCGAAACTGGGTTGTTGTTCACGAACGAAAGGGAGTTTGAAGACAAGCTCCAGAGGCTATTGGAAGACAGTGATTTGCGGCAACGACTGGTTCAGACTGCCTATGAATATGTGAGAGACAATCGGATGCTCTCGCAGCACTTCCGAAAGCGATACGACTGGTATCAACAGTTGATCGCGGACCTGCCCCGGTTGAACGAAGAACTCCGGCAACGTGTTCCGGAAATGTTTGAGTGACTCGGGACTGAAGTTAGGGCTGCTTTGTAGCATTCGTGCCACCCACCCCTCTACCGCCTTCCATTCCAACAAGATCGACTAGCGGTCCGTTTTTGAGCGTCTCTCGCACTAGAGGGGCCTTTCGAGTTTGCCGCAGCGGAGGTGAAAGTGCGAACCTCATCGAATCCTAGCACCCAAAGCCGCCAACCTGCTGGATTGGCCTGGCCACTGATGGTTCCTCTCACCATCGCAGCACTGGCGATGGTGGCCACGCTCCCTGGACGAACGCATGGTTTGGGGCTCATCACGGAACTGTTATTGACGGACTTGCAGATCGACCGCGTAACGTACGCGAACATCAACTTGTGGGCTACACTCCTGGGCGCGTCGTTCTGCATTCCTTGTGGCTGGTTAATCGATCGGTTGGGAAGCCGGAGTACATTGTCGGCCACCTGTGTGCTGTTGGGGCTTGTTGTCACAGGGATGACACTCCTGAGTTCAGGAAGTGTCGTGTTGTTGTTCTGTTTCGTGGTGTTGACAAGGGGGTTGGGCCAGAGTGCCCTGTCCGTGATCAGCTTGACGATCATGGGAAAGACTGTCGGAAAGAAGTCACGTTTTGGCGTCGCGGTGTATTCGGTTCTGTGTACGGTTGGGTTCATCGCCGCCTTTGTCGGGATCAAATACTGGGAAAGCACGCGAGGCAACGATCTGGACCCGTCGGAGCACTGGCGTACGTTGTGGTCGGCGATTGGCTTTTGCGTGGTGGGGTTCGGAGCGATCAGTTGGATTCCGCGGCACGTTCCTGCAGGAAACCCGACGGAAGGCGAGAACTCCTCCGGTCAGTCGAGATCCGGCAACGAGTTGTCTCTCCAGGAAACGAAACCAGAAGAGCTAACCTTTCGCCAGGCGTTGGCGACCCAAGCGTTCTGGGCATTTGCCCTGGCGACTTCGTTTTACGGGATGGTGGCTGCGGGGATTTCTCTTTTCAACCAATCGATCCTCGAAGATCGAGGCTTCGACCGAAGCCTATTCTTGACGATCACGGCCATTGGTCCTTTGCTTGGCCTCGTGGCGAACCTGGGGACTGGTGCTGCGGCCATCAAGGTTTCTCTGGAGAAGTTACTGGCGCTTGCGATGCTGTTGCTCGCGGGTGCGTTACTGGGGTTTCCGTTCGTCCAAACCCTGGTCCACATCTACGCCTACGCAATCACGTTAGCTGTGGCAGGAGGAATGATCACGGTTTTGTTCTTTGCTGTGTGGAGCAAGCATTTTGGAGAGACCCACCTCGGCAAGATTCAAGGGGCCGCCCAGATGCTCACTGTGTTTGCGTCGGCCATTGGGCCGTTGCTGTTGGCCTTGTGTAAAGATTGGACCGATTCGTACGACTTGTTTTATCGATCGGCAGGAGGCGTCAGTCTTGGGTTGGCCGGATGGGCGTATTTCGTACACCTGCCGGAACCAGCCATTGTTTTGCCCGGTGAGTCGTTGAGAGGTGTCGCAGACAGAGTTCCCTTGCTGGATGTTCACCCGGAAAACGCTCATGAGGACGACGCGATCCGGACGGACGAAACCCCGATTCAGTGAGGGGTTCGGGACATGACCACGAGACGGTTGTGTTGACTAAAACTTTTTAGGTACTTCGGTTGCCCGCAACAAAACCGCGCGTAAGGCCTGTTCTCGATCAGGTGCGGTTATTGGAATTCGTCGGAAATGCGTGCCGTCCGAGTATTTCGGGTCAGGGATGTCTGCAATTACCCGGATGCCTTCCTTGACGCGTTCTTCCTTCCAAGTGACTTTAAGGCTCTTGAGGGCCGTCACCACGGGATTGGTGTTTCCGTCTTGGGCGGAGACGTATTGGGTTGTGTGACGAGTCTCGGTTTGCGTCTGCTTTTGGTTTTCCTGCTTTGTTGGAGCTGTGACTTTAGGCCGGGAAGTCGTCGAATTGGATCTTGGATTGGGTTGTTCGGTTCCTTGGATTGCTTTCAAAGGAGCAGGCTCTGGTTTCAGCATCTTGGGCGTGATTTTTGAACTCTCTTCCTTCGTCGTCTGGGTTTTGGAAGTATTGGTCGTTTCGCTTGGATTGGTGTCGTTCGCAGAGTTCTTGAGAGATTGCCATCGGGGAGAGTTGCCCGAGTTGACGTTTCGTTTTTTGGTTCCCTCGGCCATACGCAGGGGCACTGCACCGGGGAGGTTTCCTGCGGTCAAGCTGGCGGGCGTTGAACCTCCATCGATCGGGATCGGCTCGGGAACGAACGAGGTCGGAGTCGATTTCGATACAACGGGATTCCCACCCACGAGGGGGTCGTCTTTGGCCAGGGTCTCTTTTTTCGGGGGACACCCTGTTAACACGACCGAGGTCAGCAGACCAAGGATCAAAAGGCTTGTGCGGATCTTGCGCATGACAGTGGCCTCGGAGTTGTTCGGTTTTGGACTGACACGCCTGCACATCTTAACACTCTTCTCTGACCACTCTATACTTCGTGTTCTCCGGGAATGCCCAACTCGTCAAGAATTTCGGTGCAATCCGGAATGGCAACCCAGGTCACTTTGATACAACAATCGGTACGGTAACAACGCGTTCTATAGATAAATCAGGGAGTCTCTGCAATGCCAACTTTTCGAATCGCCGTGATTGCCGGAGACGGCATTGGTCCGGAAGTCACCGAAGCCGCCATTGAAGTTGTCGAGGCTGCTGTGAGAGGCACGGACGCCGCCATCGAATGGAATCGTCTCCCTTGGGGTAGCGAGTATTACAAAGCCCAAAAACAGATCATGCCCGACGATGGTTGGGAGCAACTCCGCAAGCATGACGCGATACTTATGGGAGCGTTGGGTAGTCCTGACCTGCCAGACACCGTAACGGTTGGTGAACTTCTGCTCCCGCTCCGTCGGAACTTCGATTTGTATGTGAACCTTCGACCTGCTTATCTTTTTGACGGCGTCCAATCACCCCTTCGCGACAAAGAACCCAAGTCGATCGACATGCTCGTGTACCGGGAAAATACCGAGGGCGAATACAGCCCCGTCGGAGGACGCGTCTACAAGTCTACCGAAAACGAAGTGGCCATCGAAACGGCCGTCTATACTGCCCGAGGATGCGAGCGAATCATGCGGGCTGCGTTCGAAGGTGCTCGTCACCGACCTCGCAAGCTCGTCACGTCGATCACCAAATCCAATGCCTTGATCTACGGCATGAATCTATGGGATGACGTCTTCCAAAGGGTTGCCTCTGACTACCCGGATATCAAGTCACAGTCGCTTCTGGTCGATGCTGCAGCCATGGACTTGGTCCGCAAACCCGAAACGTTTGATGTGATTGTTGCAGGCAACTTATTCGGCGACATTCTGACCGATTTGAGCGCCATGGTTACGGGAAGCGTCGGACTCGCTTCGAGCGCCAATATCAATCCAACCCGAACGTATCCGAGTATGTTCGAACCGGTCCATGGTTCTGCTCCCGATATTGCCGGCCAAGGGATTGCCAACCCACTGGCGGCTGTGTTGACGACGTGTCTGATGCTCGAACATTTGGAACAACGTGAGGTTGCCGGAAAGATTAAAGGGGCCGTCGCGGAGGTGTTGAAGAAAGGTAAAGCCGTGACGCCTGATTTGGGTGGCAGAGCCACGACGAAAGACGTGACGGAAGCGGTCGTGAAGGCTGTAAGCTAAGCACGAGTCCAGAGCGTTGATTTGATGGCATGAGTTTAGGCATTCGCAGGCCAGGCACAATGCGGACACTTGGCACAAACCCGTTGAAAATCGGCAACAGATGAGAATACTTCTGACGTCGCCACCCACCGCCGAAGTTCTTCGGCGGTGTCGGTTGGTCCAACCTGGTCGGCCATGCAACATTCCCAGCAAAGGCCTTCATCGATGGTTTTACCAAATGCCGGGCAGAAGACTTGCTCGGATCTTTCGTTGCGATGAGGGGGAGGAAAAACTTCTCTCTTGGAATCATTTTCCATTCGGTGGAACCACCATTTTGTCGGATGAATCGATACTCTCGATCATTTCAAAATTAATGAGGAGGTGTTTCGTCGTTGTTTCCCACGATGTATCCAAGCCCACCGTGGGAAAGAGGTTGCAGTCTATCGTCGCAAAATTATTCCCGAGTCGGTCGGAGGATAGGCAAGGATTTCGCCAATTGTTCCGCGCCCGTCTTGGTCAGCATCGCTCGGAGCCCATTTGACGGGACATCGGATTGCACGAGCAGGATTTTTCCGTTGGCCAAAACGACCATGAAGCCTTCTGGGGTGGTCTTGGAGAACTCTGGAAGGGTTCCTGCTTCAAAAGTCAAGTCTTCCGGCTTCGTCCAAGGAACAGACTTCTCCGCTTCCGCGAATAAGATCGAATGACCGGTTGGAAATCCCAGTTCTTTGTCCAGCTTGAGTGCTGCGTCTTTTCCTTTCTCGAAGATGGCTCCCGGACCGACGATGAGCTGGTAATTGGTGTGTCCCGGCGGTCCATTCGTACCAGGCGCCCGGAACAGGTCCGGCATTTCGTCGATCAACTTTTTGTTGTGTTCGCTGTCCCACGGCTCGTCGAGTTTGAATCGTTTGTACAGGTCCTCTTCTCCAATTTCAGGCAAGATGGCCACGCGCCAACTCAGCCCTTGTCCGCTCGTCCAGTTCTTGGGAAATCCACTGGGTACATTGCGGGTAGAGGCCTTGATCAACCCGCTGTGCAAGACTCTAGCCTGGACAGAGCGTTTTTCTTGTTGGCTCGAAAGTTGGAGTTCGGTCGGGATGTTTTCGACTTGTTCGGCATTGAGTTTCGTGGTGACTGTCAACGTGTTGTCTTCTTCGGTCACGTTCATGTTGTTCAACAGGACTTTACCAACCTCGACGATGCCAGGGGGAATTTGGGATGGCTTTCTGGGTTCTGCAAGCGACTGGGCGAGTCGAATCGGCAAGTTCTGGCCGGCCACACCAAGAAATTCCAGCGGCATGGCTCCGACACCGATCCCGGCAATCTGGAAGGCAATGGCTGCTTGTGTTGCCTTCGAGACAGGCGGCGGAGTTGTTACAAGTGCGTTCAGCTGGGTAACTGTCTTGTCGATCGTTTCCTTGGCCTGTAGGACCGTGGCTGCATCGGAGCATTTGGCCGAAAAGACAATTTGGCACCCGTCTTTCAGGTCCATGGTGAAAAGGGCGTGCTTCACGTTCTTCAGCAGGTCTTTGTCGTCCCAGTTCCATTCTTCGACCTTCTTTGCAAGGAGTTCGAGACGATTGCTCACGATCGTGATCTGGTGTCCCTGCGAAATTGCCGTCAACGTTGGGTTTAATTTTTTCGAAGGGTCTTTCTTCAGGCCCGTCAAGACGATTTCCATGTCGCCTGTTGGTACGATGGCAAGCTGTTGATTCCCAAAGACGATCATTGCATAGCTCAAATCGCCGGGGAGTTTCAATTTCTTGATCGTCAACCCTGCTGCAGCTGGGATCGAATCGCCCCCCACATTTTCGGTTATCTTCGCGACCAGCCGATCCCTTGCGTCCTTGTTGGCGAGTTTGATGAGGGCGAGCACTTTGGCTTTCGTCAGGGTAGTTACATTTTTGTTGAGGGTGGCAAATGTCATTTGCTCGACTTCGTTGGGCTCTACGCCCAAGGCGTCTTTGCTCATTGCCAAGGGGTTTTGTTGTTGAGCGGCCAGAAACGTTTTGAAAGAATCCGGCATGTTTTTGACCAAGTCGCTCACTCGGAGGGAGACCACGGCCGTGGCCGTTTCGGGAACGATGTTGTGGTGGGCAATCTGGTTCCAGTCCGGTGCCTGGCCCGGTTTCGCAGCGTTGGGAGACTTCTTGGGCGTCTGGGTGGAAGAGGTTCGCGATTTGGGTTCGAACAACTGGGTGAGGAAAGGGGGTTGGAAATACGCGGCAGCTCCGGCGCCGCCACACACGATCAATAGCACGAGTAACGGTGCGACCCATCCCCAATCCCGATACCTTCGTTGGGGAACCGGGTCGTCGGCCCAAGGGGTCAAGGCTTGAGTTGCGAGCGAATCCGTGTGGACTGTTGGAGTGTTGTCTTCTCCGCCGAAAACGGGGGTTGTGGTTTCCGTTTTGGTTGACGGCGTCGGGGTGACTTTTTCCGCACTACCTTTCGCGTCGGGACTGGCGGCTGGAGCCGTACTTTTTTCTCTCAAGGGAGTTTTGTGTGGCACAGGAGGCGGGCTTGATGGGGTCCCTGTCGGATTGTTCGATCCGGGAGTAGAAAAAGATGGGACGGTCCCGCCAGGCGGGGCGACAGAACTCTGGTCCGGGATGATTTGTTCGGTGCGGCAGTCCGGACAACGCATCCGCCGCCCCGAGAGTTCTGGCTTCGCCCGGAGCGGCTTGGCACATTGCGGACAGTGAAATAAAATGTCCATAAACTACTTTCTCCAGCGATGACCTGGCATCGAGATTAATGGGCGGCGGAAGGGAGAAGGGTGAAAGGAAGGTAAAGAGTGGAAGAGATACGGGAGAAGATAAAGACAGAAAACGAAAAACCGAAGTTTCCTTGGTTTCGTGTTTCTGCTGTTTCTGCTTTTTCCCTTTGTTTCCGCTTCCACTTTCCACCTTCCACTTGTCTTCCAAATTACAGTTTTTTTACGAATTGTGACAACCCAGATCTGTATACGATGTTTGGGCCTCCCTGGAAGATACCCTGGCGTTGTCCTATCTTGAAATTGGAAGAACCAACTTATTGCTTTCCTTGCGGGTAACAACAATGCGGCACGTGATTTCTGCCCTGGTCCACAACCAACCTGGAGTCCTGGCGCGGGTCTCGGGAATGCTGGCCTCGCGTGGCTTTAACATCGACAGCCTTGCGGTCGGCGAGACGGAGAACTCTGAACTGTCGCGGATGACTTTTGTGGTCCGTGGGGACGACACCGTGTTGGAGCAAGTTCGAAAGCAACTCGACAAGATAGTCCCGGTTGTCGAAGTCATGGACATCAGTACGCGGGATTACGTCGAGCGAGATTTGATGCTTCTGAAGGTCTCTGCCACGCCGGCCCAACGGCCCGAGATTGTGCTCCTTGTGGAGATGTTTCGGGGTCGCGTTGTGGACATTGGTCCGAAAACCTTGATGCTCGAAATATCGGGCCGCGAACAGAAAATCGAAGCGTTCATCGAACAAATGCGTCCCTACGGAATTCTCGAACTCGCGCGGACTGGAAGGATCGCTCTCGTTCGCGGACCTGATAGCCACGGAGATGTGTAATGACACCCGCTGATGCCGAATCCTCTATGGTTCCCGTTTCCACTACCCGACCGCTCAAGCCTGGGTTGTTAGAGGCTCTGAAGAGCCTCAAACCGGGCCAACGAGTCCGCATCACTCAGACTGTACGAGTTGGTTTGCGTTCTTGGCCAGCCGTCGTTGAGGGCACATTTCGTGAACTCAACTCGTTGGCTACTGGACTCGCGACGGATCGAGTCAAGTCGGACGATATCATAGTCCCACTGATGCGGTTGACGAAGGATAATGGCGAACTGACGAGTGTGACGTTTGACGAAAATAGTGAGTTGGAGGTCGTATCCGAAGCGGGTGACTCGGGGGGTTCCTCTTGAGGGCTACGTGGGGATAGTAGCCGAGAAGAGGCGGGACGAAGAATCTCTTGTGGTGCGGTTCGATCCAAGGGCCATGCCGCGAGCGGTTCCGGTTCGCTCAGATCTGTCCTTCTCCCAGCAGACGGGGCGAGGGACTTTGAAAATACAAATGTTGTATCCGAAACAAGCGTGAGCCGCTCTAATCGTACAGAATGATTGAGCTAGGTCGTTGAAAAGTACAATGCGCCCCGCCGGGTGGACGGATCAATACGTGTTGTGTTTGTTGTGGTTCTTTGGGTTCGGTGTGTTTCCACCCATGGCTAGGATGTATTGCTCCGTCGGAGATTACAAACCAAAACACGACTCTTGTTTAGCCGACTATCCCACACGTAGGAGCTGATGATATGCGGTATTCGGTGACGTTACTCGTTCTTCTGGGATTTACGCTTGTTGGTCGAAGTCAGGAAGTCGGCCTGAAGGCTTTTCCTCCCGTCGTCATCAAGACGGTCCCGACAGCAGGCTCCGATAACGTATCTGCGGATCTGAAAGAGATCAAAGTCACCTTCAGCAAGGACATGATGGACAACACATGGTCGTGGATTCAACTGACCCAAGGGAGCTTTCCCGAAATCACTGGGAAACCGCGATACCTTAACGACAACCGGACGTGTGTTTTGCCCGTCAAGTTGAAGCCTGGAAAGACTTACGCTCTTTGGCTCAACACCTCCAAGTTTACCAGTTTTCGCGACCTGGATGGGAAATCGGCGGTGCCGTATTTGCTCACGTTCCGTGTCAAAAAAGCGAAAAAGGCAGGTCCTCAAGACATTCTCTTCTTCGGCAACGAAGAAGGTCAAACGAGCAAGGTCCGTGTCACGGAAGCGAAAGTCAGCAAAGTTCCAGACGCGGTCCGGAAGCAATTTCAATTGTCCAAGTTTTATGCGAAATACACGCAGGTCACCGGTTTTCCTATTGTGAGTTCCGACAAGGTCGCTGATGAGGCTCTTCGGGAAGCAGCGAGAATCGTTAATCACATGCTTGGCAAACGTCCCGACGTACTCAAAGCGATGGCGAAAAACAATGTGCGACTGGCCATCATGGCACCGACCGAGATGACGACCGACATCCCCGAGCATAGTGATCTCAAGCCGAAAAAATATTGGGATGTCCGGGCTCGCGGTCTTGGAGCGACGCGAACTCGTCCGGCCGTGAGTTGTGGTGAGGAAAATCTGTTGAACTATCCGGGAGACCGGTATTCTACCGAAAACATACTCGTCCACGAGTTTGCCCACGCAATCCATCAAATGGGCCTGAATTCCCTCAATCGTCGGTTCGATGCCCGACTCCGCGAAACTTATAGAAAGGCCAAAGAACGCGGTTTGTGGAAGAACACATACGCAATGACGAACCACGCAGAGTATTGGGCCGAAGGAGTCCAGTCGTACTTCGATACGAACCGACCCAGACCGGACGCCCAACACAACCACATCGACACTCGCGAAGAGCTGAAGGAATACGATCCACTGTTATTCGAGATGATCGACGAAGCCTTTCGCAAGCCGAAGTGGCGGTACGTCCGGTTCGACAAACGATTCCCCCAGCGGGCGAGGGAGTTGGCCAAACTCGCACGAGAAAAGGTCAACAATGGACCTTCAGTGCCCAGGGAGTTTCGGCTGACGATTCAAAACAAGACCGCTGTTGCAGCGACGATCTATTGGCTCCCGGAACGCGGAAAGCCGAAAAGGTATATTGAGGTCCAGCCAGGAAAGACAGCAAGATTGATCACATTCGCGGGGCACCGATGGCGAGCCGTCCTACCCGACCGCAAGACATTTCCTGAACACACGGCAACGAAAAAACAAAAGGTTTGGACGATTCGTTAACGACGTCGCCATTGGGAATCGGAGTGTCTTACGACTGTAGAATTGACGAGAGTGTTGACTCAAGCGGGTTCCGTGGAGACCTGCGATTCCGCCCACTATTGGATGGCCAACCGTCCAGAAAAATTCCCAGGAGTGAACTCATGAGAGTTGGACTTGTTCAACAAAAGGCAACGCGTAACAAGGACGAGAATGTTGCTCGTGGTCTGCAAGCCCTCGAAGCCGCTGCGGCAGGTGGAGCCCATCTCGTGGCGTATGCCGAACTCGGTTTCGAATGGTTCTATCCGCAAAAGCCCGCCGATGACAATGCTTTGTCACTCGCCGAACCCATTCCAGGGCCAACGACTGACGCCTTCTGCAAGAAGGCCAAAGAACTCGGGGTGGTCGTGATCCTCAATTTATTCGAGAGGGAAGGCGATATTGGCTACGACACGTCGCCGGTGATCGATGCCGATGGGACCCTGTTGGGCAAGACTCGAATGATCCACATCACTGAGTATCCTTGCTTCCACGAACAAGGTTACTACGCTCAGGGAGACACGCAAGCCCCGGTCTACGAAACGAAGGTTGGGAAAGTCGGTGTGGCCATTTGTTATGACCGCCATTTTCCCGAGTATATGCGTGCGATGGGCGTTGCCGGTGCTGAGCTGGTCGTGGTCCCTCAGGCGGGTGCTGTTGACGAATGGCCTGAAGGTCTTTACGAGGCCGAGATGCGAGTGGCAGCTTTTCAAAATGGCTACTATGTGGCGTTGTGCAATCGTGTCGGCGAAGAAGAGTGTTTGACTTTTGCGGGAGAGTCTTTTGTTTGTGGTCCCGACGGGAAGATCATGGCCCAAGCTCCCACAGGTTCCGAAGAAATTCTCTATGCTGACGTCGATTTCTCAACGCTTCCCGAAGCTCATGCCAAGAAATGGTTCTACCGAGATCGACGACCAGAACTCTATTCGGGTTGGTTGGGGAAATAGGGTGTTTTTTGGAAATTCGCCTTATTTTCTCGGCAAGGTTCATGCTTATATGCCAAATTGAGAAACGGGCAGTTCAGCTACCCCTTTGTGGGCTCTAACCGGGAAGATGAATTTTGCTGGGGAATAGTTGTCATCCGCGGAACGAATAACGACAATCGTCAATTCTCCCTTGTTAAACCGCCCTCGAAGGTTTTTCTATGCTTCCCGCTCCGCTCGGGTCGGGCCCTCTCCTCTCTCGAAAGAGCGATTGACTATAAACGGCCAAGTTACGGTTTCTAGCTGAACGCAGCTTAACTGAATGTTGTTCTTGGAGTGTTGCTCGAGTCTACGTCAAATGCGTTCGATTGGGCGCACCGCTGGAGTTTGATGCGAGAAACTTCCACGATTTGGCCAAACTCTCGCATATGAGCGATTATTGAGACCTGCGCAGCTAATGAATCCAAGTAGCAGGCACACGGGGAATGGAAAAGAAATGCTTGTCCGGTTCGTAGGTATACGTGTTTCGCGTGTACCTACGACGAACTGGCCGAGCTTTCCAAGTACACGCGAGCCGCGTGTACCTACGACAAACAGAAAAACCGGACAACTAGAAATTACCCGTTCCAAGTGCGCCTGCTGCATTATCCTCGCAGTTCTCATCAACAAGACTTTTCCTACTACGGGAATCTGGCATGGATCCGTTGCCAGGGAAATTACAAGATTTCCCTCTATCTTCTTTTCCGTATTTCTTTTCCAGGACATGGCCGGTGCAATCGATTTGACTGGATAAATCCTTACATTGAGGCCGATACCCAGTCTAGAAGTGTCCTCATCCCCATTTGCTGTCACCGGGTGAGGGGCCAGGTGACTTCGAGTTTGGCGAGGACGGAAAGATGACGAAGGTTGAAATACCCAAGCTGGCTCTTATGAGAACCTTCAAGGCATTGTGCTTGGTCGCCTTCGCACTCGGAATCTGTGGCTGTTCGTCGATGAAGACTACCGGAACCGCACGGTCGGGAACGGAACAATTACTCTTGACGAACACTTGGGAGCAAGTCCTATCGGAAGTCGATTTGCGGCCACTCAGCGGACTGAAAGTCGCTCTGGACATAACCAAACTTGAAGCTGCCGATAAAGGGTGGGTGGTCGCGACCCTCCAAAGAAATTTACTTCGCCATGGCGTCATTCTTCAAGAAGACAAGAAGGACGCGAGTTTAATCCTTGTCGTTGCATTAGCTGCTTACGCAACCGACCAGCGCGAGTTCACCATTGGCTTCCAAGGTAGTGAAGTGGATCTGGTCGGACTGAGCTTTTCGGCTCCGAACTTGTTCCAAGCGAAACACCAATCAGCCGTGGTCAAACTGACGATGTTTGCCTACGATTCGAGGACCAGCAGACTGGTTTGGGAGGCTCCACCTCTTTCCACCTCCAACTCTCTCCAAGACCGCTTCGTCTTTGGGACCGGTCCGGACCGACGAACAACCGTGCAGGACGTTGATGTTTACCCAGCCACAAGAGTTCGAAGGTCTTCAAGATTCCCTTGGCAGGCGGAACCTTTGGAGTCCCTCACTTGGATGAGTGTCCCGACAAGTTCTGCTGAAGCGGAGCGCTCCGCAGAGAGGAGTTCTCATACGAACACGCCAGAACCTCCCTGCAAACACACCGATCCTCAACATTCAACGAGCTCCAAATCTTCGCAAACTAAGAGGGTTTGGGGCAGTCATCCGATCCGAGTGGTTTCCACATGGGCAACTCACGATTCGAAGGATTAGACGGTTACAAAGTGGATAACGTCTCCGACGGCATCTGCCATAATCATTGAATTGTTCAATCAGGTGAATTTAGGGGTCGTAACGACAACAAGTACCGGCACTTGAGGTGCGAGAGGTGATGCTTGGTCCCACACTCTTTTATGCGTATCCGTCAATTTTGCTTCAGAGGAACTTTTTTGATTTTGGATTGTATCGGTCT
>CAYRFQ010000064.1:0-43030 GCA_964423615.1 uncultured Alcaligenaceae bacterium
AGATTGTAGGAGTTAAGGAGCACCAGAAAGCAAGACCTCGCGCTGTAGTACTAAACAGCGGCTTTATCCTGATGGGTAGAATGGGCGTCGTCTCACCACAATACCGAAGCCAAGAAAAAAGGTGGGCCTTGGCTCACCTTATCAAAACTACCAAGTTGTGCGTTACGCGTACTTTTTCACGACTGCGAAAGCGAGGCGTTTCTCGAACCGGAAAGACTGCTCGGCTCGGTTCATCTGGGCATCAATGCTACTAACTTGGTTGGTTTTTGGTTGCGGTTGTTTCGCACCGGAGCCTTTCTTTATTGGTTCCTTCGGTCCTGGTCCGGGATTCTTCTTCGCAGGTCCTTTTTTCGTTGGCTCCTTCTTCGGTCCTGGTCCGCCCTTCTTTTTGGGCGGTGGGTTCGGTTTGCCTTTGGTCAAATCCGGAATAGGCATTCCGTCGGCTCTTCCCACCAGGGCACCGAAATGCCGCTGGACGAACTTCTTGGCGAGGATTTTGACGGTCCCATCGGCCAGAACGACAAACACCTTTCCGTTGGAGTTGACACCAAAGCTCGGGGTTTTCTTCCCGTCGTAGGCAACGTCTTCAGGTTTGGTCCACGGGACGGCCTTGGCTCCCTCCAAAAACAAAACCGTGTTGCTCGTACCGTCTTTGACCATGGTGATCTTGATCTTCTTACCCTTTTCCATGATGGTCCCCGGTCCATTCACGGCTTGGTAGTACGTGTGTCCTGGATTTGCCTTCGCCGTGGGATGTTTAAAGATGTCGGGCATCAGGCCAATCAGTTTTTTGTTGTTTGGGCTGTCCCATGGTTCGTCCAGCTTGAACTGTTGGTACAGTGCGTCCTGCTCGATGTGAGGAAGGAGAGCCACACGCCAGCTCAACCCTTTTCCCATCGATTGAGACGGAAACACTTTGTTTGTGTCGTGGTAATTTTGAGCCGCAATGGCAAGGGCCGAGAGAGATCTAGCGACGAGGTCTTGTCGATTGAGTTTCTTTGGCCTTGACGGCAAAGGTGGCAACGGCGGCATCGCCGCGACCGCATCTTTTATCGCGATGACAGGCGGATACAGAGCCATCACCTTCGTCATTGTGGCGGGCTTGATGACGATCCCGAGTTGAAACAGTTTGCCTTTCTGGGTCAAGTTGATGCCTTTCAGCACTTCCAGAGCCAGGTCGATGTAGGCGGCTTTGATCGCCGGTGGTGGACCCTGAGGATTTTGGCCTATGAGTTCCAAGACCGATTTGAGAGCATCCGTCACGACTTTCGGACGTTGCTCTTTGGGTGTCTGTTCCAACATCGTCAAAGCGGGAAGCACAAACTGTTCGACCAACCCTTTGACCATTTTCGCTTTCTGCTCGTTAGGAAAACGGACTTTCAGTTGGACGTCGAAAACTTCCTTGTCGTTGTCAAAGACCACGTCGACAGCTTCCAGGGATAGTACCTCTTTCGCCACGGCGGTTCCCATCGCCTGCTCATTGTTATTCGGATTCGCGGGCGGCAGAACGCTCGGCCCAATCTGCTGGAGGATCGGTGAGTTCCTGACACTCAACACCATTGCGTGGTTCTTCCGAGCCAACTCCAATCCTTTCGTGATTCCACCTTCGGCCGCACGGTTTTCCTTCTTCCCGACTCTCTTAATGCTTTCGGTATCACCCACGATGAATGTCTTTTCGTCCACGAAAGACATGCTGATTTTGAAAGGTACGCCTTGAGGTTGGAAGTCTTCTCGAATCAACATTGGTTGTCCGGTAGCTTGGTTCTTGACTGTGGGATCGTCGACCAACTGGTCTCGAAGTTTTTTCGCGTCGTAAGGGTGCTCTGTTGTGATGAACATGAGAGCTTGCGGGTTCGGGCCATTCAACGTGAACGTCAATCCACCGACCACGGACAAACGCCGGATATCTTTTGGATGGAGTCCGAAGTTTTTTTTGAGCCACTCGAGCGGATGGCTTTGGGGAGGAACCGCCTTGAGATAATCCTGGAACTTCGAGGGCAAATTCTCCAAGGCATGCTTCAAACGTACGGTAAGTAGCGCTTGTTCGTAGAGTGGGATCAGGTCAAGGTGCGATTTTTCTGCTTCGCCGAGGTTGCGTTCTTCATACGAAGCTTGAAACTGAAACCTTTTTTTCACTGGTGTCTTTTCGGGCCCGGGCGTCACTTCCCCATTCGTGCCTGGCGTCTTAACGTCGGGTGGCTTGGTCGCTGATTGATTTTGGTAGTAGTTGTAATAGTAAAACGCACCCGCTCCTCCACCTATGAGAATGAGCAGCAGCAGGATAGCTACAATGGGAAACGATTGCTTTTTCTTCTTTCGACCACTCCGAGTCGACGGTTTGGTTGTCTTATCCTCATTACGAGGTCGAGGTACAGGAGAGGTCGCGCGGACGCCCTCTTGCTTCGAAGTTGTCGGAGTGGGAGACTGGGATTCGGGTGGTGTTGAAGTGATTGCCGTGTCAGGGCCTGGAACTACCAGCACGATTTTACAACCAGGACAGCGAACCTTTTTCCCGACAAAGTCATCTTGCGTCTGCAACTGCTTGCCGCATTCGTGGCAAGAGAAGCGAATAGGCATAATAGTCTCTCCGTTGTGAGCAAGTCATTCGCGATGCAGAATCTGTTCGATGGTAAATTTGACGCTCGACAACCATTTTATTTCGGGAGCCAAACAGGGGCAAGCAACCAGAAGCCGGTCGGTGCTCCTCAGGATTTTGGAATTTGGATTTGCCGTAAAATCGTAGGTACACGCGAGCTGCGGGTACCTACCACGAACATGATAATTCCAAAATCCAGAGGCACTCCAAACCGGTTGCAGGTTACTCTGCAAGGAAAATGGTTGCTGTTGTGACGAGACAGGAATACGATGGCGCGCGGTGTTCATCTGCATTCACGACTCGTAAAGGAGTGACATCAGGATGACAATGAGTCTCCCACGAAGTTGTATTGTCTTCTCTGTGATTGTGTTCCTGTTCGCATGTGATGCTACTCAGGCACAGCAAAACAAAGTGTTCCGAGCCGGGGCCTACGCCCAAGACATCACTCCTTCAAAATTTCCGATCTCGGTCAATGGCGGAATGCGCGACCGAACGGCCACGGGGTCCCACGACCAGTTGCACGCGCGGTGTTTAGTCCTTGACGACGGGAAAACGCGCATTGCTTTCGTCGTCGTCGATAGTTGCATGGTTCCCCGAGACGTTACCGACGACGCCAAAAAATTAGCTCACAAGAAGACGGGCATTCCACCCAATCGTATTCTCATCTCGGCGACACATACCCACACAGCTCCAACACTCTCGGGCGTATTCCAGAGTGACCCCGACGAAGCCTACAGGAAGCAATTGAAAAAACAGATCGCAGCAGGGATTGCCAAAGCCGTTTCTCACCTCGAACCTGCCAAAATCGGTTGGGCCGTTGGGAAAGATGAGACCCAAGTCTACAACCGTCGTTGGCTCATGAAGTCCGGTGTGCTCAACCCCGATCCATTTGGCAAGACGACCGACAAGGTACGCATGAATCCAGGATATCAGCATGAGGGGCTAGTGAAGCCCGCTGGTCCAATCGACCCGAGTATTTCGATCGTCTCGGTTCAATCCGTGAAAGGCCGACCTATCGGACTGCTCGCGAACTACTCGCTCCACTATGTTGGCGGGGTAACCCCGCTGTCCGCGGATTACTTCGGAGCCTTCGCCGAACGCATGGCTCAACTACTGAAGGCAGAAGATAAAGAACGTCCGTTCGTTGGAATGATGTCCAACGGAACCAGTGGAGACATCAATAATATTAATTACGGAGGACCGCGGCCCAATCGTCGCCGTCCCTACGAACAGATTCGCGTCGTGGCCAACAGCGTCGCTGAGGCAACGTTGGAAGCCTATAAGACCATCAACCACAAACCGTGGGTGTCGCTTGACATGGCTCAGGCAGACATTTCCTTCCGAGTTCGATTGCCCAACGAAAAAGAACTCGTACGGGCAAAAGACATACTCACCAAGGCCAAGCACGCCCCGACCAAACCGAAGCAACCTGTGTTGAAAACGCGCGAGCAGATCTACGCCCGTGAAACCATTCTGATTTCCAAGTATCCCACCAAGAAGAATGTCATCCTGCAAGCCATCCGAATTGGTGACCTGGGGATCTGTGCGATCCCTTGCGAGGTGTTTGTCGAAATCGGTCTGGAATTGAAAAAGAAGAGTCCACTCAATCCGACGTTCACGATCGAGTTAGCCAATGGATATAACGGATATCTGCCCACACCCAGACAACATAAGCTCGGAGGATACGAGACGTGGCGTGCAAGATCGAGTTATCTAGAAGTCGGAGCATCACTGAAGATTACTCGCACATTGTTGAAGTTGTTGAGAAAGGTAGCGAAGTCGAAATAGGACCGAGGATCATAAGGAAGCTGGACAACCTTACCGTGGGCATGAGCCCACGGATTAGTTTATCATGCGCTGGTCGGCTTCATCTAATACCATTTCAAGACAACTGCCACATGAACATCTTCAACGCATCCCCAAATTTTGAGTTCACTCCCAACGCGGCAGTAGGTTCATAACCGCAGTGAACCATGCAATGTTCGCAGCGAGGATCATTGCCGTAGCCATAGCTATCCCAATCCGTCTTCTCCATCAAATCTTGGAACGTCGGGTAGTGGCCATCCGTGATCAAGTAACACGGTCCCTTCCAACCCTTGATGTTTCTCGTAGGATTACCCCACGCCGTACAACTCAACTCGCGTTCTCCAGCCAAGAATTCCGCATAGACCGGAGAGTTGTTCATCTTATATTTCTTGAACAGCGATTTTGCCTCTTGGAATTTGGCTTTGATGTCGTCGCGAGTCATAAAGATTTCCGCGGCCCCATTTGGATTTGTTTCTTGAACTGCGGCATAGCCATAGGGTGGAGAGAGAAGGAAACCATCCACACCGAGTTTTGTGAGATAGCTGAAAAGGGCGTCGATCTCATTCAAGTCGGTTTCTTTGAAAACTGTAGTGTTGGTACACACTAGGAAGCCGGCTTCCTTGGCTGCTTTGATGCCCTCGATGGCCTCCTTGAAGACCCCTTGACGCTCGACACAGAGGTCGTGGGTTTCTTCCAGTCCATCGAGGTGGACGTTGAAGAAGAAACGCGAAGTCGGTTTGAATTGGTGTAGTTTCTTCTTGATGAACATCCCATTCGTACACAGATAGATATGCTTGCGACGTTTGAGAATTCCCTTGACCAACTCCCCGATTTCGGGATAGATCATCGGCTCCCCGCCACATATGCTCACGATCGGTGCGCCGCATTCATCAACCGATGCCCAACATTCTTCGAGTGTAAGTTTCTGTTTGATGGTCGATTCATATTCGCGAATTCGACCACATCCCGTACATGTTAAATTACATGCGTGGAGTGGTTCGAGCATGAGTACGAGTGGAAATCGCTTGACTCGCTGCAAGCGTTTCTTGGCCATATGCACGGCCATTGAAGTCGTTAATGTCAAAGGAAAACGCATGGTTTCACTCCTGATGGGGATTTACCCGTCCTTGGATTGTTGTCTTGCGTAGTGTTCGATCGTTTAATGGGTTGGCGAGAAGGTTGAATCTACTTGGAAGTAGTTTTACACGGTGTACTCGCCCTTGGTCTATGAGTCAACGATGACACCCTACAACGAACATTCGGTCGTAGGGTGTGACAAGCGAAGACGTACCCGAGCGGAGGAAGACCAATAATCTGTCGGCTTCCTAGCTTTTAGAATAATTACACATTACCCGTTGCTTCCAACGCGATCGACTCCGGTGCTTTTATGTGTAACTTTCGCTGGAATTTCGGAGTTTCTTGATGAGTCGTAAGTTGTTGATACTTCGCCAAGGCCATGAGTGGGAAGTACAATCGATAATTATGGTATTTCAAGTAGAAGACCTTGGGAAAACCGGTCCCGGTAAATTGATCTTCGTCCCAGTTGCCGTCTTCGCGTTGGGTTTCGAGTAAGTACTGGATTCCTTGCTTGACCTCGCGGCTGTTTTCTTCACCAGCAGCGAGCAATCCCAATAATGCCCAACCCGTTTGGGAAGGTGTCGGTTCACCTTGTCCAGCGAGCCCTGGGTCGTCGTAGCTTCCGCAAGTCTCACCCCATCCACCCCGCGGTTGTTGCACTTGCTTGAGCCACTCCACGCCACGACGCACCATCGGATGTTGCATGTCGAAACCAACTGTAGCCAGTCCGACAAGAACTTGCCACGTTCCGTAGATATAATTGACGCCCCACCGACCGATCCAACACCCTCGTTCGTCTTGGTGCTTGGCAATGAACTCAATCGCCCGGTCGACTTCGGGCTGGCCAACACGATAACCATACTCCGCAAGGGCTTCGAGGATCCGAGCCGTGATGTCCGGACAACTCGGGTCGAGCATGGCGTTGTGATCCGCGAAGGGGACTTCGGTCAAGATTTCTCTATTGATGTCGCGATCAAAAGCAGCCCAACCGCCATCGGAATTTTGCATCCCGAGAAGCCACTTCACGCCACGACGGGCGGCCGGGATCGTCATCGTGTTTTTGGTATCTGCTGTCACTTCCGGTCCGGTAAACGCATGTCCCGTACGGGCCAACCCCATCAGAACCATGGCCGTGTCATCCGTGTCAGGATAAAATCCATTTCGGTATTCGAAGAACCAACCAGCTGGTTCCAGATTAGGATTCAGCAGTGACCAATCGCCTTCACGCCGAACTTCTTTGCCCAATAACCACTCCACGGCTTTGTCGATGGCGGGAGTGACTTCAGCCGTCGATGCGAACGCCAATGCGTTCAGAGCTATGGCCGTGTCCCAGACCGGAGAAACGCAGGGTTGGAGTCGGATAGTCTCGTTCTCTTCGATGACCAGGTCTGTCAACTGTTTATGGGCCCATTGCATTTCGGGAGAGTCTTCCGCATAGCCCAAACAATGTAGTGCGAGGACAGTGTAAATCATCGGTGGAAATATCGCACCGACACCATCGCTATCTGCAAAGTGCTCCAACATCCAGGCTTCACATTTTTCGACAGCCTTGGCTCGCAGGTAAGTCAATGGTTGAGTCACGAAATTCCACGCGCGAGACCACCATGAACTTTGCGAAGGCGATGTATATTTTGATCTGCTTGGATCACATACTTTGAAGATTTGATCCACGACAAGAAAGAAATTATGCCACGTCAACCAACGTTTAGTGGGTGTCTGTGGCCAAAATCGTGTTTGTGGTGGGTCGAGAAATAGTTCTGCAATCCCACGCTCAGGTGGAAGGTTGCGAACCGGCTTATGGGCGTAGAACAGAGTTAGTGGAACGACGATTGTTCGCGTCCAACTCGACATCGCATAGAGATTAATGTAAGCCCACTTCGGTAGAAAAATCATCTCCGGCGGAACGGCCGGACAGTTCTCATATGGGAATTCACCAAGCAGAGCCAAGTAGAATTTCGTGAAGCTATTGCACCCAATCGCTCCCCCCTTGGATCGGATTAAATCACGCGCCTTTTTCATGTGTAGGGCCGCCGGATTGTGACCCATCAACTTTAAGGCGAAGTAACCCTTAACAGTCGTACTCAAGTCAGCGGGACCACCAGGATAGTTATTCCAACCGCCGTTAGGCATTTGCTGTTGGAATAAATATTCCGCCGCCTTCTGACATATTTCCTCTTCCTCACGTCCAAGGAAGGCCATCAACAATAGGTATTCCGACTCCAGGATTGTATCTCCTTGGAGTTCAGCAACCCAGTGCCCGTCGTCGCGTTGCTGAGCGACTAAACAACACCGCGCGCGTAGGATGGCCTGACTCAACGGAGTCGAGTCCGTACCGTGGGCGTCGTCACGACGGAAATGAGAAATTGGAGAGGTGTATAGATGGGGGACCTGAGAAGTATTAGCCGAGGACATCCTTTCCCAACCTTCTTGCCAGACTGGACTTTTGCAAATAACCGCTTGACGACTGTACTCGGCACAGCAGAAACCTGCAAGAGCATGTAAGTTCCAGGACGAATTTTTGCGGGAATGGGCAAATGGGAGGTATGGGTGGTTCGGGGAGAGTTTGCCTCTGAGCCCGAACCAAGAGGAAGGTTGCAAGCGATTATTCAGCGGCCTTCTTGGTTGGTTTGATCGGTTGTTTGCGATAAGCGATCAACAGTCGACAACGTGGATCTGGTATCGAAGGATCCCCCGTTTGATCGACCAGAATTTTCCAATCGTCGTCTTCTCGGAGCTTCGTTCTGAGATTCGGATTGAGTTCCGCTTCCACAACCACCAAGTTAATGCCGTGGTAGTTAAGAATGTTTTTCCAATACTTGGTTCCCAGACGAACGGCCTGACTTTGATTCCAGAGTTCCTCCGATACCAAGTGCACGTGGGCATACAGGAAAACGGGAGCTTCCTTCGGAAGTGTATAGACCAAGAAGTCGCCGGTAGTTGCCGTCGTGAAAATAGGGCTCTTATACTTGCCTTCGGGATAGTACTTTTTGAGCCACGTTTGAAGTTCAGCAGACCATGGCTCGGCGTCCGGCTTGGCTTGGGTCAGCTGCGTCGCGAGTTCCCAAGCTGTTCCGTCAGAAACGGCCGTTTCGATTTTGGATGGTTGACCCGATATCACGCGTTGACAAGGAAGAGACCACAACAGAATGACCAATGCCATGGCACCAGCGATGATCGTATTCTTGAGGCTCGCTTCGGATTGCTCTTCCACCCAGTTGCTGAACCAGTTGTCACGCTGAACTGCCAGCAACGGTGTGATGGCCCAAGGTAGAACCAAAAACCACCAAATCAACCCTCGTTGGTGGAGCAACGGTTGCAGTCCGAAGGCAAGTAGAAACAATCCCATCGTCAACGACGGAAGTTTCCGGGCGTAAACGATGGAACCCAAAAGGATGACAAGCGTGCCTATGTAGAGCCACGACGGGCCAAACGTTGCTTGGAATCGAAGCGGTTGCCACTCGTCCATCGACAAAACCACCGGATGGTTCGCCATGGTAAGGGTTTGGACATATATCCACGGTCCTACAGGATTCAAGAGACCTACCGCGAGGAGTGCCCCGACCAGAGAATAGGACAGTTGCTTGACAGTAGGATCCGCCCAGACCTCACCGACCTTCCAAGACTTCTCCCACAACGCTTCGCTCGTTCTACCGACAAGCGAAAGTCCCAATAAGATCAACCCAATCGGGAAAGACCCATGTAAGTTAGCCCAAAACATCATAATGGTCGGAAGGAAAACGAAGGTCCACTTCGACATCTGCGCTCGGCTAAGAACTAACAGGACCGACACAAAACAAAGTTCTCCAACTAACTGTGGTCGGAAGACTGCCAAGTTCGGGACGTTCAACAGAATAGATAATGTCAGCCCCAGAAGGGCTAATCGGAAAGAGCCAGAGAGGCGATAGAGCGCAAAGAGCAACAGCGTGAATATTATGCCCGTCAGGAGAGCATGGGTAAACCGCAACGCATCGATCCCACCAACCATCCGGTCGACGGTGTCTCCCCCAGCTGACGATTCGCTAATACGAAAGAGCGTATAGAAGCCAAGTTGGCTCAACCAGCTGTAATGGTTCGAGTTGATCTCTTTGGTCAGGAACGGATTAAACGGATTGCCTGTGGGTAGACTCCCATTCTCAACAATCGACTGGCCAAATTTTAAGTGTCCCCAAATGTCTGTGTGCCAGAGTGGTACGAAATTCAGAAACAAAAACAATACCCCAATAATCCCGACGGCAACGACATGACTGGTCTGTAGATAGTACGGAGCCAGTGTCGAATCCGGAGAGGTAAAATCAAAACCCGCCCCCACCTGGATGGTTGGCTCCGGAGGAATGGGGGTTGCAGAGAGTTGTGATTCCACACGTTTTACTTCAGACATAGGACTTTACCACCATTAACAACTACGGGTTCACGGAATGGACGAAATGGTTCTGAGATCCGTTATCGGAACGGATGGAACGGAATCTCCAAAACGAGACACGATCGCTTGTCGAGATCGCCGATTCTTGGGCGAATAAACGAATCCAATATCCCGAATTTCTATCTCTACGGCGTGAACGAGGGATTCCAAGGAACTTGAGCGAAAATAGAAGATGTTGCGAAAAAGAGAGGCGTCAGCTGCATCCAAACAATACCAACCGAACGATTTTGGATTGTGTTGAGTTTATAAGCAGAGGAGACCTTCACAATAGCGGTTTGGAGAAAATTTAGCCGTCGCGAAGACTACGGGAGCGCATAATCCTTATGAAGTCGATGACGCACTCCACAAGGAGGAGGATGATCAAGCGAGGAAAAGCTTGAGGGAGAGCGTGGCCGAAAAAACCTGTAACCCAAAAAAGCCATCCAGCTTCTAGCAAACCCATACCGTTTGCATAGAAGGCATAAACAAGGTGATAACTATGCAAAGCATTCTATTCCGTTTGTGGAACGATGACCAAGGTGCCCTGATTACCGCCGAATACCTCTTCGTCTCGGTGATTCTTGTAATAGGTTTGGTCGTCGGTTTGACCAACGTCCGGAACGCCATTAACGCCGAACTAACCGAACTGGGCAACGCATTCCTGGCTCTGAGCCAAGGGTACTCGATCACGGGAGCTGCCGGGCCTGGCGGCAGTATTGATGGCACCACTGTTATCGACACCCCTGGTTTCACTTTGCCAACCATTCCTCAACCTGGTATTCCTTCGATCATCGACGCAATACCTTAGTCAACCCGATCAGCTGACACGCCATCAGTCTTGAGTCGTTAAAAAACCCGCTCCTGCTGTCGTTTCAGGAGACGGGTTTTTTTGATTGGCTTAGTCCGTCCCATTTAACGGTCTTCTCGTACCTTGCTCAACAAGCTCCTATCCAGATTCTGTCGCTTACAACATCTCAATTCTAGAGCAAACAATCCCAGATTCTCTACATTTGTTAGCCAACTACACATAATCACTGCCTCAGTACCGTTTCTCGGAAGTAGGACGGAGTGGGATGAAGGCAGCTCTTCTTGACCTCAATGAGTCCCACGTTGACCATGAATTCCATGGCTCAGCGAGTCATCAGTTTGTACGGGTTGTATAGGTTCTAGGTGTTGGTATGGCTATGCTGGCGTCTAAACCAGAGAAGATGCTGAGTATGGCTAAAATGTGATTGTAAGCCTCCCCCAGCTTTTGAATAATGAGCCTCAAAGTTACAAACAATTCAGGATTTTCTTTGCTACTGGTTTACTTGCTCTCGGCATGGGCAAGACAAAGAAAACGATCTTGAGTTTGTGCTATGAGGAGGTTTCGTTCATGTCTAAGCTGCTTCAGAAACTGTGGAATGACGATTGTGGTGCTTTGATCGCGGCAGAATATCTGTTCGTAGCCACAATCTTGGTGATCGGGATCATCGTTGGTTTGTCTTCCGTCCGTGAAGCAGTCAACAACGAATTGGCAGAATTGGCTAACGCTTATCTGGCTCTGAGCCAAGGCTACGCCATCTCTGGTCAATTCGGTTGCTGTGCTCAATCGGATGGTTCGCAAGCTATCGACACTCCGAGCTTGGTTATCGATCCTAGCTGCTTCGGTGCTCCTGTCCAGCCTTCGTTGATCGACAACTTCCCTTGCGTCAACTAATGTCGCTCGGGTTCCAGGCTTGTGTTCCATAGTTCCGTAGCGTATGTAGAGGGCGAGACGACTGGAGTCTGATGCTCCCGCCTTCCATCGAAATCAAACCTGAAATTGAGATTTGTCCAGTCGTCTGGCTTTTAGCAACCCGTACTTTCTTTATTGAAAAGAGGTACAACAATCTTCGGATGTACCTCTTTTTTTCTCTCCCTTCTGACTTTCTCCGTAAGTTTGTTCTTCCTGATTGTTCGATCATCTTCCCCTCTAGTTGCCCACGTAGTCCTTTTGGCCTTATTGTCCTGGCTGTAAACGTTAGGCCTTCTCTGCGCGTTGTGCGAACAAGGAAAGGCGGCACTGTAAAGAAATGCGTTCGGTGCTCACATACTCCACACCTCAGAACATTTTCCACCGATAAAGTTATTGACGAACTCGACACTTTTTCTGTCACCGAAGTACAGAGTGAACAATGACGAACCCGTTTTTCTTCCCTGACCCTGTGTTCGGTTGGGCGTTTCTTGGCATCCTGGGCATCTTGCTTTGTATTGCCTCTTATACGGACCTGAAAAGTTTGGTGTTACCGAAGTGGCTCACCATTACGATCTTTGCCCTCGGGATCATCGCCAACATTGTTCGCGGGGTCGTCCTGAGCTTGAACGATCACGAAGTTTGGGTCCTCGGGCAAAGCGGAGCCTTTGTCGGAGCGTTAGACGGTTTGTTGTTTGCCTTGGCAGGGTTCCTCGCAGCGTTTCTACTGTTCTTCTTTTTGTGGATCATGGGTGTTTGCGGTGGTGGAGACGTCAAAATCGCAGCTGCGCTGGGTGCATGGATTGGTTGGAGCCTCCTCTTGTGGGTGTTCGGATTTACGATCGTAACAGTCGTCGTTGTCGTTATTGGGATGATGGTTTGGGGCACATTGACCGGCAAAAAGTACACTGTGCCGAAAGCAACATCCTCCCCGGACGGGAAAAAGAAATCGCCAACTGGCTTTGCCTTACCCCTTGCGATTGCTTGCTTACTCGTGTTGCCTTGGGCCTTGCGTAGGGACCTTCAGGTCGGCCCAGAAGGCTCTTCCAATACCAGAGCCCAAGCAGCTGTTTCGAACCAGTAGAAACCTCACCGTTAATTACTTCATCCCGAAATCGAGCAATCCCCCAACATCCTCCACCGTTGACCGCTCTTATTTGGGTTCAGAATGGAAGGAGCCATCCACATGAAAAAAACACGTAGAGGGACCCGTTCGGGATCTCTCACGCTCGAACTACTCCTGATTCTGCCAATCCTGCTGGTAATCATCCTGGCGATAGTTGAATTCAGTCTGATCCTGGTCGCACGCCAACAACTCACAGCTGCGAGTCGGGAAGGGGCGAGGGTAGCAGCGATGGGAGGGACCGAATCCGAAGTCGAAGACGCCGTCCTGAATACCTTGGGTTCCGGTGTTCTCTCAACAGCTACGGTCAATTCTGTTCTCGAGGATGCCAAGGGAAATCCCCTTCCCACCGGAGCTCAGGTTAGGGTAGTAGTGAGTCTGCCCACAGCAAGGGTTACGCCGAATTTGCTTGCCCCCATAGGCTTTAGTATAGCCAATGATGTTCTACGAACCCGAACTGTTATGACGAAAGAGTAACATAGTAGAGATTAGATAAACTATGTCGAATCCGATCCCAACTCGATGATATATGAGTCCTTTGCAGATCGCGACTAACTTAATTGACAGGTTGCCGACATCAAGGAGTTTCTAAACATGAGAGCAAGTACGTTATTAGTGTTAACCATCGCGATCCTCATTGGTGTGGGTGTCGCGGTCGCAGCCCGCCTTTCCGGAATATTCCGACGAGTGGAGGCTACACCACCTCCCGCCGTGGAAACCAAGGTGTTGGTGGCCGGGCAAAATATCTTCAAAGGCGGACTCATGACTCCGAACTTCGTGACAGTCCGAAACATGACTCCGGAGGAACTTGAGCACTATCGCCAACACAAGGACGAATACCTTCCCGCAACCCCCAATGCCATCGCCTTGAGGGTCGCCGACGCCGACATCCCCACGGACCAACCGATCCTGAAGAAACATCTGAAACCGATGGAGCTTCCGTCGTCCTTGAATACCCGTCTGCTCCCTTCTATGCGTGCCATTAACTTGTCCGTCACAAAGGACAAGGCCAGCGGTGGACTTATCCGTGTTGGGGAGTGGGTTGACGTGCTGTTCACTAGCGAGATCACCGATCCCGATGGGAACAAGACCGTCCGAACGGCACCCCTGGCTCGCCGCGTTCGAGTGATCGCCAAGCGAAATACCCTTTGGCCCGTATTTGCTCCGTTGGATCCTGAAAAGCCCATCCCGTTTACCCTGGAATTGAATCCTTACCGAGCGGCTCTGGTGGAATTCGCTAAACGCCACGGCGAGTTAACCCTCACACCCCTACCCGAGAGTGACCAAAAGAAACTGGAAGTCACTCGCACCGCGTTACTGAAAAAGGGAGGGGACATCAAACTCGTCCAGTTCAACGATGACGGAGCCCTCGATGCTCAGGCAGAAGAAGACCGTGTCGCAGCGTACAACCGGGGTGAACTCGTTATCGGAGAGCAAGACCTCATTCGGCTCTTCGATTTGAAGGTGGCCATTGCGCCAACCGGTCCACCACCAGAGAAACGAGTTCATATCCAACAAGTCGTGAAAACCGACATCATGAAGCCCGCCACGTTCACTCTCACGGGGCAACGGATTGTCGCCGACGAAAAGAAACAATCGGTTCAAGTCCAGAACCTACCCCAAAACAAAAAATCTGGCTTCCAGTTTGGAGTTGCTGACTGTCCCGCGTGTGAGAAAATCAACCAAGCGAATCGACAGAGGTCTATACAGGGAGCTAATGCCGCCGTCCGTCGCGTCAATGTTTCCCAGGGAACTGGTCAATAATTTTTTCCCCAATCAAACCACGTTCTTTTTGAAACCGAACCTTGTTTTCTTTTCTCTCACCCACGGTGTATCCCCCTTCGCGCAGATTCATCCTTCTCCACTTTGGAGAGAGGGCCAGACCTGAGCGGAGCGGGGAACACGGGGAAACCCACGGGTGAATGGCTCTTGATCTTGAGGAGTAACTCGGGACGGCGAAACGCATCCAACACCAAACAGGAACGGGGTTTTGGTGGGCTAATTGTTCGTGTTGCACAATCATCCCGGTGTATCCCGAAGCGACCGACTTCTAACCTTTTTTAACAACCATACCAATAGTAGATCTTCATTCTATCGTGCCTTTTCGATTGTCATCTATGGAAGGAAGATCGATAAGGAGCAGCCGAGATGGGCTGAAGACCACATGCGCTGTGTCAACGATAACGCCAGGATGTCGCGTCGCGGAACACTGAATCCGCTTCTATTATTCCTGCTATTGATCTTCATTCTTCTGTTTGCTTTCGTCCTCAACATATCCCGTCTGTGGCTGATCAAAATCGAAGCCAACAACAATGCTGACGCGACGAGCGCGGCGGCGGCGCAGGTGCTTGTGGACGATGATTTGTTACGTGGGTTCCTTCAGGATCATCCTGAAAAAATTCCAGAACTGCTCGTGCGGACCAGGATGAGAGCATTGGAGGTATCCAAACTCAATCCGGTGAACGCTCGTGTGTTAAAACTCCGGGATAACCCTAACAACCTTCCCGACGGAGACATCGTCTTTGGAAGTTTGGACCGACCCGCGGACGATACTTTGACACTCATTGAAGACGTTTCCAATACTTCGAATACAAGTTTGAAGACCATCAACACGGTCCGAATCACCATCCGGCTCATGAAATCTCGAGGGACCGCTCCGCAGCTTCTCTTCCCGCAGCTCACCACGGCCTACTGTCAAGGCCTGCGAGCAAGGGCCTCGGCTACACTCGATCGATTTGTCATTGGGTTTCGACATGCGTTCGACCGACCGATCCCGGTCGCTCCAATCGCGCTGTTCGGTGACTTTGGGATGAGTCCGGCCACCAAGTCATGGCAAGCCAAGATCGAAGCCATTCCCCCGGGAGGCTCCGACGATTTCCGGTACGACCGTCCAACCGGGAAGTTAGTTCCCAAGGGTTTTGGAATGGGAGACAAACTCCCCGAGTTTACGGTATCCGTACCTGTGTCCACATCACCGATTCAACTCAGTGCTGCCACGGGTGTTCCCATCTTCGTCGGGATAGGCCCTGGGGATATCGATAAGCTCAACGCACAATTAGCCAATGGCATCACTAAGGACGACTTTGAAACTTTCGGAGCGCCCTTCGAACTCAACTCGGATTTAGAACTGGAGGTTACTGCCAACCAAACGATCCCTGACAGCCCTGACCGTGACGATGTTGTGGCTACTCTGCTGGAATTACGTGATTCCGGTTCGATTCGGATATGGCCCCTCTACACAACGATTGATGCTGGTATGAGCAAGGCCATAATCCAGGGTTTTGTAGCCGCTCGTGTGGCATCAGTGGTAGAACCGGTAGCTTCCGCAGATGCAGTCACATTCACCGTTCAGCCCACAATGCTTGCAACCCATGCAGCCGTCACAGACGCCAACAGGATGCCCAAAAATGGGATACCAATCCTCAATCCGTATATTTGCAAAGTCCGATTTGTCGAATAAAGAAGATAAGTGGCTGTGGGAAACGAAACAGTTGGATACGACGCCGACTCGCTGATTCCCACGTAGATGAACGCACAAAGACGTAGAGCCTTGCAGGAGGGACACGATGCGAGTCGTCATCGCCAGACAGCCTGGTGTACTTCGGGACCGCTTACGACAAGCTGTTCTGGGTCTTGGGCTAGAGTGCAAATCACGCGACTGTGTTTCATACGACCAGTTGCCTACCCGATTGGGTCAAGGAGACGTCGATCTGGTGTTGATCGGCTTGGGGGTAGATTTTGACCAAGGTTTGAGTGTCGTGGAGCAAGCTCATCAGCAGACTACGGCTCCCATCTTTGCGGTTGGTCTTTCCTCCGATTCGGATCACATCCTTCAAACGATTCGTTCGGGGGCTCGGGAACACATCCACGAGGACGACGTTCGAGAAGAGTTGTTGGACGCCATTAATAAGTTGCGTTCAGCAGGAATTGCGGCTCCGCGCTGGGGCAAAGTTTTGGCCGTCACGGGAGCCCAGAGCGGCCTCGGGGTCACCACGGTGGCTTGTAACCTTGGCTTTGCCTTGGCTGGGTTCTACCCCGGTCAAGTAGTCCTGGGTGAATTGGCACGAACGGTGCCGGAGCTGGCGCTGAATTTGGATCTCAAACCACCACACGGATTGGACGCGTTGGCATCGGCGTGGGATCGAATGGACGCGACACTCCTACGCCGGGCTTTGGTGGCTCACCCGGCTAACTTGAGCGTCTTGGCTCACAAACCCGAGATGCTCGACCCGGTCGACTTGCCTCCTACCGCCATGCGCAATGTTTTGATTTTATTGCGAAGCATGTTCCCCTTCACGGTCGTCGACGTAGGTCACACGATCGACGAGTCGCGCATGCTCGCTCTGGAACTGGCCGACAAGATCGCAGTGGTGTTACGACTGGACATCCCGTCCGTGCGACTGAGCCAACAGTTCTTGCAACGGTTGGAAGAACAGGGAATCGCGATGGAGAAAGTTCGAATCATAGTCAACCGATACGGCCAACGACAACAGTTCTCTTGGCGTGAAGCCCAGAAGGCTCTGGGATTGACCGTGTTGGAGTGGATTCCCGATGACCCTGCCCGCGTCAACAAGTCGATCAACCAAGGCCAACCATTGACGACGGTTGCTCGTGGGGCGGCGATCACTCGCCGGTTCATGAAGTTGGCCAAGAACCTAAACGGACGCGGATCGTAGCGGTTGATCCGCTTGGCTTTCTCCACCTGGAGGCAACAGTAATCCCTTGCTCGAGGAGGTTTCCTAACGGAATGGCCGGGAGCCCTGGCTCTCCAGAAGGAACCCCATGTGAAGATACGATCACTCACTAGGAGACGTCTGACGATGTGGCAGCAGGATAACACCGGAACGCTCGACCCTCAAGTTCTTGCGAGAACGTTCCAACAGATCAAAGGAGAGATCCATCGGCAGTTGGTCGAGATGATCGACATCTCGAAGTTGGACAAGATTGACCCAGCTCGCCTCCGTCGTGAGGTTCGGTCGCTGGCGATCCAACTTGCGGAAGATTCTCCCGAGTTGCTCAACGAAATCGAACAAGAACGCTTGATCGACGAGATCATGAACGAGGCCTTCGGTCTCGGCCCGCTCGAAGGATTCATGAATGACCCATCGGTCTCGGATATCCTTGTCAACGGCCCCGACATGGTCTATGTCGAGCGACTGGGGCGGATGGAAGAAACGCAGGTCGTCTTCGCCGACAACGCTCATCTGATCCAGATCATCCAACGGGTGGCCGCTCGCGTGGGGCGGCGTGTGGACGAGATGTCGCCGATGGTCGACGCTCGGCTTCCTGACGGGTCTCGTGTCAACGCAATCATCCCTCCGTTGTCATTGGACGGCCCGGTCCTTTCGATTCGTCGCTTCGGAGTCCGTTTGTCTGCCGAGGACTTACTGGCGAACAACACCATGCCCCCGGTGGTACTCCAGTTTCTTGAGGCCGCTGTCTCAGCTCGACAGAACATCCTAATCTCTGGCGGGACCGGTGCGGGTAAGACAACGCTTCTTAATACGCTTTCTCGCTTCATTCCCACCGAAGAACGGCTCGTCACGATCGAGGACTCCGCCGAACTGAAGATTCAACACAAGCATGTGGTTCGTTTGGAGACACGGATTCCCAACATCGAAGGGGTCGGCGAGTACACCCAACGGGATCTGGTGCGGAACAGTTTGCGGATGCGTCCGGATCGGATCATCATTGGGGAGGTGCGTGGCCCGGAAGCCCTCGACATGCTTCAGGCCATGAATACCGGTCACGAAGGTTCGCTCACGACAATTCACGCCAACGACACCCGAGACGCTTTGGCTCGACTCGAGACAATGATTACGATGGCTGGTTTCGAGATGCCTCTCTCGGTCATCCGGAACTACGTCGGGTCAGCCATTCGATTGGTCGTCCACATGGCTCGCCTCAAAGGTGGTGCAAGGAAAATCATCCGTATATCTGAAATTGCCGGCCTACGCAAACGCCGCCACTACGTCGTCCGAGACATCTTTAACTTCCACCCCACTGGTGTCTTTCGTGGACACGCTACCGGGGAATTCCTTGCCACTGGATATGTTCCGAAATGCCTCGCACGAATCCAGGGAGCTGGAATTGCAATCTCCGAGGACATTTTTCGAGAAGGTCCGTTGTCTCCGGTCGGCAACGAGACGGTGGTCGAAGAGGTCATCGAAGACGACCTGATTCCACCAGCGGACTTCCCGCACTTGACCGACGACCCGAACGAATGAGAGATGCAAGGTTAAACTAGCAGGCCTCCTCGCGTTCCCGTTTTGGCCCCCTCGGTCACCGGCACTGCACGCAGTTGCGTGTGTGCCGGTGGCCAAACCAAGAAAGACCGGACGGCATACCGGGGGTGCCTGCTACGTGAACTCACCCCTACCGAACAAGCGATCCGACCATCCTTGACTGAGAGCGTCCGGGACACCCGCTCAAGATTCTCCGAACAAGAACCTCGTCGAGGTGCCAAGGAAGCGTCTTTGGAGAACCCATCCATGACAGAATTCATTTTGCTGTTTGTTATCGTGATCCTCGTGGTGGGCGTCATCATGGGCGCTTTCGCAGGAATGCGTGGACTCCACGAGCGCCGCCAAGCTTACATCACACGGAGGTTGCCGACGCCAGAACCGGAAGGGGCCTTGATCGGCAGCTTGCCCAGAAAGGATTCCCCGAAATGGGACGAACAGGTCGACGAAGCCTTCGAGAGACTGGTCCACCGAACCGGCCTCGGCTGGTCGACCCAGGAGGCCCTGGGCTGGGTCCTGGTAGCCGGCGTTGCCATCGGTGGATTGTTCCTGCTGTGGACGTCCCAATCGATGGTCGCCGGAATCGGTTTGATTTTGGGAATGGCAGTTCCACTGGTGATCTATCTGATCTTGCAAAGACGCTGGCGAAATCAGTTACAAAAGCAGCTTCCTGATACCTTTTTTCTTCTCGCTCGATCGTTGCGAGCTGGCTTGAGTCTCGAACAAGCGTTCGATAACGTCGCCAATCACGGAGCGAAGCCCATTGCCGCCGAATTCAAGCGAGGCGTGGAACAAATGAAACTCGGCCTAACCGTTGCAGCCGCCTTGCAAGGGATGGCCCGACGAATTCAACTGTTGGATTTTGACGTGTTCGTGACGATCGTGAGCTTACATCGAAACATCGGTGGTAACTTGACGCTGTTGTTGGATCGGGTCGCCATCAGCACTCGTGACCGTGACCAGTTCCGTGGTCAAGTTCGGGCAGCAACAGCTTTGTCTCGAGTCACAGCCTTCGCCGTCGCACTCGGAGCCCCATTGATCTTCATCGGATACGCCATTTGGCAACCAGAGTTCATCGAGAGGTTCACGGAATCGGCATCAGGTAATCGAGCATTGTCCGCAGCGATCCTCTTGGAAATCATAGGGATCTGCTGGTTAGCGGTGCTGTTGCGGGAGCGAGCGTAGGATTAGGGTCCCTGCTTGCTGTCGTTGGCTGGCAGGGATCGCTTTGGCGGAACAAAATTCTACACCCACCCAAATCACAAGTGTGTTGGGTTCGCGCTCTACATACATCCTCGTATGAACGAGGTTGGTGTGTGGCCACACACCCCAGAAAACGTGACGAAGGGACACCACGAGTCCCATCAAAACTTGACGGATCAAGGCACAAATGCGAGAGCAGCTATGAACGATTGGATTCAATTTGGTGGTGTGTTTCTTGCTGTTTCAGCTTTGGCATTCGTTGTCATCATGCTGTTCCGGAGGTCGGTCCTTCGCGAGCCGGACCGCGTCCCCGAACCGGTGGACGAGCCGGAAGAGCTTCCCGAAAACGACCTCGTTTTGGGAGAATACACCACAGCCTTGTCGGGCAGTTTGACCAAGCCAGGTGGAAAACTATCCGACTTACAACAAGACTTGCGTTCGGCGGGCTACTACCGACCAACAGCAATAGTCGAATATCGTGCCGTGAGGAACCTGTTGGTCTTAATGGCGGTGCTGCTGACCGCAACGTTGGCGTTGTTGGTCACCGACCGGCGCGTTGTCCCCGTGCTCATCGTGGGGGTCATCGTCGCAGGATTGGCCTACAGTTTACCGCGTGTGTACTTGTTCATCCGGGGTAGGAACCGAAGCCGCGCGATCGAACGCGGACTACCCCTCGCGATTGACCTGATGATCTTATGTTTGTCAGCAGGTCAGAACTTGTTGGCTGCCCTCCTGCAAGTCGCTCGCCAACTGAGGAACTCTCACCCCGTTCTTGCCCAAGAGTTAACGATCGCTCACCAACAAGCGGAACTCCATAGTTTGGGGCATGCCTTGACGCAGTGGGCCGACCGCGTTCGTTTACCCGAAGTAAGAAACCTCGTGATGCTATTGATCCAGTCGGAGAAGTTGGGAGCTGACGCTGCAGCCACACTGAGTGAGTTAGCCACGAACTTCCGAACGAACGCCCGCCAACGTGCCGAAGCACAAGCCAACAGACTCAGCTTTTGGATGCTGTTTCCCTCGGTCTTTTGTTTCTTGGTTGCCTCGGCCATTGTCTTGGTTGGGCCAGCGTATCTCGAATATTTCCAGTACCAAAAAGAAGCGGCTCGAATGATCGACGAGTCCCAAGAGACCGTCCGCCAAACCACTCCGAGTGACGACATCACCACACAACAGTCCACGGGTGTGAATTGATATGTCTTGCTAGAATCGCCCACATCCAACTCACACTTGAACTTCTCCAGGGATAGTATCGTTGGCGAAGAGGGGCTGCGTCGACTCGGTGGAGGATTGCAAGAGGCCTCCACCGAGTTATGGACCTTCAACGAACAGTTGGCTCGGGCAGACATGCGTCGAGACGGCCCAGCGATTGATCCCCTTCCTCCGATCGACACAACCTCTTAGCCCTCAATACCAATCCACAGAATCACCGTAACGTCTTCGCAATTCGTTCTCCACAGTTTCAGGCAAATCTTCGATATCCAGTTTTAATTCCCGGAGCCAGGAAATTGTCTTCGATGCGAGCAGAGCTTCTGCGGCCTCTTCACTGATCACATTTGCCTCAGCTTCTAATTTCGCCAGATTCTGCATATAGGTTGACCGGGCCACATCGACCAGACCATTGACGATTTCGTTACCCGCCAAATCGAGTTCGTAGACGTGGGCGAAATTCTCGGAGTTGGAGATGAAACGTACGCCTTCGTCTCCAAAATCGTTGCCACAGAAGCTCACGTCTCCCAACTGTGTAAGATAAGGGGATTCGGCTACCAGTTGCGCCGCTTCTGGACCTAGATGATTGTGTCCGAGATACAGCAAGACAAGATTGGTCAGATAAGGCGAGTTCGCGAGGGCTTCGATTCCTTTGGCCGTGAAGTCGTTCGTGAAAGCGATCAATTCAACCAAGTTCTCCATATTTCGTGAGTTTGCGAGAGCTTCGAGGCCATTGTCGCTAATTTCGTTTTCGCCGACATGCAACCCGACGAGGTTCGTCAGGTAAGCGGACTCTGCGATGGCTCTGACGCCTTCGTCACCAATGGCGTTTTCGTCCAAGTCGAGTCGGATCAGTCCACCCAACGCCTGGGATTCGGCAATCGCTTCCGCCCCTTCCGGTCCGACTTCATTTTGCCACAGTGACAGCAGTCTCAGGTTGCCGAGTTTTTTGGACTCGGCGAGGGACCTGACTCCCTCGGGGCCGATGTTGTTGGCACGAAGGGCGAGTTTGAAAAGAGGCTTGGCAATCGGTGAGCCAGCGAGTGCTTTCAATCCTCGGTCGGAGATTGTGTTCCAATTGAGGTTGAGGGCACGGAGCTTGCGGAGATGCTTGGACTGGCACAACGCAATAAGGCCTCTGTCATCCAAAAGACAGCTTTCCAGGCTCAGGTGGGTCAAGTTCGCAAAGGCCGGAGAATCGGCTAGAATTTCCCAGCCTTCGTCGAACAACGAGGTGGAATCCAGGCTCAGGTACTCGAGTCTATTCAACAACTCGCTCTTTCCCAAGGCTTGGAGTTCGTCGCTGGGCACATGGAAAGCCCCCAGGTGAAGCTTCTGGAGGCGTGCAACCAGAGGCGATTCTGCAAGACTGCGAAGTGCGTGGCCGATGTCGTTTCCATTGAGGTTCAGGACTCGGAGATTTGGCATACACGGAATTCTCAACAGACGATCCAGGTCACCGAGTTCCATTTCCGTATAGGACAAATCGAGTTTTCGTAGATTCGCGAGATGAGGTGCTTCCAGGAGCGGTAACAAGTCTTCGAACAGTGGGTTAAAATCGAGCAGCTTGAGCGAATGCAGCCGGGTCAAGTTGTGCATGGTGGCGAGTCCGCTGAGTGCGTCGTCGACATCCAACAGTTCCAACTCCCGCAAAAGAGGGGCCTTTTCGAAGAGCGATTCTTGGACCTCGCGAAACTCTTCTGTCGTGAACTGGGCTTTCCTCAAGAACCCTCTGCGAAACGTGTATTCCTTGGCATTTTCGGGTAAGTGGGCAGTCCACGCCGCATAATTGGCTCGGAGCAATTCGTTTTCTCTTTGTCGTAACGGCAAACGGCGCGGGTCTTCCTCGTCAAACCGGACCAACTCACATTGGACGCGGATGAACTCGGCCTGGTCTGGATCGTTGTTTTCCTCACACCAGTCGGCGTAGACCATCCGCGGGGTATCATCGTCGGGTTTGTCGATGATCGTCTGGAGTAGCTGGTGATTGGACATGTTGTGTATTCCCTGAAAGGCGAAAGTAGTCGAGACCCTATGAAAGAAACCCCAGCGAGGCCTGATGAAGCAAAGGGGTGTCGAGGAGCCATCTCATTTTTCATTGTTGCCCGAAGTTGCGATGAACTCGGCCTTCGACGAATAAACACTCTCTTGACCCTTGATTCTTGACTTTTGACTCTCGACTCTCAACTTTCCTGGTCGTGTACTGATCCGTTTCGATTAACTTCACGCATCTGAGCGACCTTCTTTTGGAGGGTGTTCCGATTGATTCCCAATCGCTCGGCAGCTTTGATGTGGACATTGCCAGTCAAACGCAAGACTTGCTCGATGACTTCTTGTTCGACAGCCGACACGAGCCGATCTCGTAAATCGTTCTCGTCGGGCCAAAGCCGAAGAGCCGTCTCGACGAGTTGTTCGACGAGTTTGGGAAAGTTGTTCTCCCGCGTGTGCAAGGGACGCAGTCGTCGTTCGCCTTGTGAACCGGGAACCAAGGCTTCGAAATGTACCCCGTCGTTTTCACCGAGTGCGACAGCGCGTTCGACGTAGTTTTCCAGTTCTCGCACATTCCCGGGCCAGTCGTATTGTTGCATCCGGGAGACAATCGTGTTTGGAACGTGCGGCGTTTCCCTCCGATTCTCTTCGCAATATTTCTCCAGAAAGTGAGCAACCAGGATGGGAATGTCGGACGTCCGCTCCCGTAAAGGAGGAAGATAGATGGGCACGACGTTGAGACGATAATACAAGTCGTCGCGGAATCGACCGGCTTCGATTTCTTCTTCGAGATATTGGTTGGTAGCGGCCACGACCCGAGTTTGGACGGTGATCGTGCGACTGTCACCGACTCGTTCGAATTGCCCGTCTTGCAACACCCGCAGGAGCTTGACTTGGAGCTTGGGGCTCATGCTGTTGATTTCGTCGAGAAAGATCGTTCCCGTGTGCGCGGCCTCGAAGCGACCAATTTTGTTGCTCACGGCCCCGGTAAATGCTCCCTTGATGTGGCCGAAGAGTTCGCTCTCTAAAAGACTTTCGGCTAACGCTCCGCAGTTGACGCGGACGTAAGGTCCCTCTGCTCGGTCGCTCAGTCGGTGGATGTTGCGAGCGATGAGTTCCTTCCCCGTTCCTGTTTCGCCCACGATCAGGACGTTGGCATTCGTTGGCGCCACCAACCGGATGAGTCGATAGATCTCTCGCATGGATGGGCTTTCGCCCACGACATCGGGTAACGGAGCGTCCAGAGGTTCGGGATTCTTGTCGAGTGGCCACATCGCGCGTCTCTTACGAGTAATGAAAGTCCGCAAGTCCTGCTAGCCATTATAGCGATGCGTCAATAGGTATGTTGGTCGTCTCCAAAGGGGCAGACATTCAACGTTTTGGGCCGAGATGGACCCTTTTGCAAATGGTTGTAGCGATTAGTGTCCGTTTCCGTTTTCTGGTAGGGGGTGACAAGCGAAGGTATGGCCGAGCGAAGGCGCACCATAAAAAGACACGAGGTGCCATCCTCGTTCGGAGAACGATATCGAGTTTGATTTGTCGATCGACTTGGTGCGTCGTCTGCTGATCGCCGATTCCTCTTGGCCATGGGAGACGGAAATGCTATACGCCGTTTGCCAAAATCTGGAGGTGTCCCATGAGGCAGGTTGTTTTCCTGACCGCGTTGATCTTGGCGGGTTGCAGTACGGCTCCGCTCGCCGACTTTTTGGACTGCGTATCCCCAGGTCGTTTGCCGCGGGATCGTTCTGATCCTTATGGTGGCGTTTGCCGTCCCCAAGCTGATTTGCCTGGCGGGATTGGTCGGCCCGGTGGTCCAGGACCTTCCGGCGGGGTGATTGCTCCGCCGATTGCGGTGCCCCCAACTACACCGGGGCCGGGCGTGGTGCCATTTCCATCGGGAGGACCTAACCTACCACCACCACCGGGTGGAGGTGGTACCCTTCCGCCTCCGCCAAATGTGAGCACTCCGCCAGGCGGCGCTAATCCGCCACCAACAGGGCCAACGACTGCCCCAACTCCCACAAACCCGCAAGGGTCGGGGCTTCCACCTCCACTACCTCCAACACCGGAGAGGTTTTAAGAGGTGCGAAGCTACGTCAAGGCGACAGATTTGAGCCGAAGTTCACATCCAACGACCAGGTGAAGATTCTTACTCGTTCCGTGGCTTCGCCGTGGAACGAAAATGAACAGCGCTCTGCCTCGTTCCCAATGGATCCGAACATAAATCAATCCGCTTTCCTGGCGGCTCATCTTGACCCGTCAATCGAGAGCAAAAGCATCTCGCCCCTCCGAAATCAAGACAACTCACCGTGCCGTCCATCGAATTCAATGAACTCGCCATCTTTGGTACGGCTCACCTCGCCGACAATCCCGCCCTTCCGCTATACTGATCGAATAGACATCAAGCAACCTAGCACTTTTCAGGAAGAATTCATCATGACCCAAGGCGATTCGACCTCAAGCGCTACCGGAGTAGCGTGGAATTTAAATGACCTTTATGCCAGTTTGGCAGACCCCAAAATCGACGTCGATCTCAAATCGGCGATGGAACAGGCTCAAGCCTTCGAGAAGAAATACCGCGGAAAGATCGCAACCGAGGCCGGTCCTGATATCGACACGTTGTTGGGCTCCGTCGACGAATACGAGCAACTGTTAGAGCTGATGGCCAAGCCCGCCATCTACGCGCAACTCGTCCACGCGGCCAAAACCGACGTGGAGGAGCACGGGGCACTCGTGGCGAAGACCCAAGAACAATACACCGCCATCAACCAACACTTGATCTTTTTCGAATTGGAATGGTTGGAAGTCGACGACGCTGTAGCCGAGAAACTCCTCAACGATCCGAAACTCGCGAAATACAAGCACTACCTCAAGAATGTGCGCGTTTTCAAACCGCACACGTTGAGTGAACCGGAAGAGAAGATTCTGGACAAAAAAGCCATCACGGGTCGATCGGCGTTCGTGCGGTTGTTCGACGAAACCGTTTCGTCCATGGTGTTTCCGTACCAGGAGAATGGCGAAACGAAAATGTTGAGCCAACAAGCGATTCTCGCGAAACTCTACGAGCCCGATCGTTCGGTTCGTCAGCGAGCCGCCGAAGGCACCACGAAAGGACTCCAAGAAAACGCCCGTCTGATGACCTTCATCTTCAACAATCTTGTCCAGGATCACAAAGTCACGTGTGACCTCCGCAGTTATCAAAATCCGATGCAACCGCGACACCTCGCCAACGAAATTAAGGGCGAAGTCGTGGATGCGTTGATGACGGCTTCCGAAAGGTATCACTCCACGGTCCAACGGTACTATCGTCTCAAGGGCAAGTTGCTCGGGATCGGCCAACTCTACGACTATGATCGCTACGCTCCGATTTTCGAGGACTTACCCGCTTGCGATTGGAAGACGGGGCGTCAAATCGTGGAAGAAAGCTATGCGGCATTTAGCTCAAAAGCCGGAGACATCGTCCGGGAGTTCTTCGACAAACAATGGATCGACGCCGAACTTCGTAACGGCAAGCGTGGTGGTGCCTTTAGCCACGGATGTGTTCCGAGCACGCACCCCTACATCCTCGTCAACTATACAGACAAACTCCGTGATGTGATGACCGTGGCTCACGAACTCGGACACGGGATACATCAATATCTATCGCGTCCCGTTGGATACCTCCAGGCCCACACACCGCTCACGACAGCCGAAACCGCGAGTGTGTTTGGAGAGATGCTCACGTTCGCGAGGTTACAGGAAATCTATTCCGAACCGAAGACACGGTTGGCCATGTTGTGTAGCAAAATCGAAGATGGCTTCGCGACGGTCTTCCGACAGATCGTCATGACCCGGTTCGAACAAGCACTCCACAAGGCTCGCGTCGAGCAAGGCGAACTAAAGACCTCAGAAATCAACGATCTGTGGATGCAAGCCAACCAACCCATGCACGGTGACGTGGTGATCATGTCGGAAGGCTATGCGTGGTGGTGGCAATATATCGGCCACTTCATTCACGTTCCGTTCTATTGTTATGCGTATTCGTTCGGCGAGTTGTTAGTTCTGGCACTGTATCAGAAATATAAGCAGGAAGGCGAAGCGTTTGTTCCGAAGTATTTAGATTTGCTTTCATCCGGTGGATCAGATGCACCTCATGAGTTGTTGAGTAAACTCGATGTTGATGTGAATGATCCAGGGTTCTGGGAACTAGGGCTCAAACTGCTTGACGATATGGTGACCGAAGCTGAGAAATTGGCAGCGGCGATGTAATTGGACGGGACCGCTTTGTGAATGTTTAAAGCGATGCAGTTGGTTTCCGTTTTGTCGTAGGGTATGACAGCCGAAATCGCTGCCGAGCGAGGGCACACCAAAAAAGCACGGTGTGCCCTCGTCGTTTACGCTCCTCGTCACACCCTACAACACTCTATGCATGACCTTGCATTTCCAACATCCGGAAGTTACTTCTCTAAAGTAGCCCTTGTTGCATTTTCTATTACACGAGATGTCATATCATACCTGAAAGGGGCTGCTGCTTGGTCCCAAGAATTGAATTTCTATTGTGCCATCAAGTTGTCGCCGGGCCAAGATCTCACGAGGTTGGTGTTCTGCCTCGAAAGGAGCAGTTTCCGAGATTCTGTTTTCTACAAGCCTCGAAGGAGTCCAACGTGTTTGATTTCTTCAAGCGATTGTTCGGCGAATCGCATACGTCTACCGCTGTTGCTCCACCAGTTCCTAGCAAACCGAAGATGAACTACGCTCCTGTCATCTCCGCTGCCCAAACCAAGCGAACCTACGACATCGACGGACACGAGGCCGTGCTATTGGGGGACATTGCTGCTCCTGGAATGGTCCAGTACGAATACATCATGGTTATCTACGACCTGGAAAAACAGCCGTGTTTGTTCGTAGCCTCAGAGATCAATGAAGAACAGGTAACGTGCGGTGGTGGATCCCACTTTCTCGGCATATTTCCCGGTGATGGACACCTGAATCTGGGCAGTTCTAACGAGTGGGGGGATATGGAGCGGTTCGCCGAAAAGGCCGTGGAACTGGCAAGGGAACACATGAAGGACAATGGGTGGTGACCCCGACGGGTCGGTTATTGTCGTAGAGAATATCAACTCGAAGTCGCATTCGACTCACCTGCGGATACCGAGGCCAAGAATCGAAGCCGTGTTACGACTTGCCGTTCCCGAGTGTCTTGTGGCTATGTTCTTGGAAGAGCTATCCGTAGTTCCCATTTCGAACGTATCCCTTAGAACGTGCACAATGTGAAGCCAATCGCTCACCGAGAGCTTCTACCACCTCGTCATCGAACATACCTCGGAGACACATGGTCTGCAAGTTGGAGAACTAGGCCTAAAATAAGCGAACCCGGTGAGAGTTCACATCGCCAGAAAGTCACAACGTTATGCCTGTGAATAGTTTGTGACTTAATCGTTGGGAGAGCCCCGTTTCACCCGAAATCTGAAATGACACCGGAGTGTCATTTTTTCGAATCTGAAGGTCTCACAACCACTTATGGAAAATCGCCTCTTTGGGTTCGCTTATTTTAGGCCTAGTTGGATGACCTTGTGGCGAGGATGGAGAAAACTGCAGGTCATGATCGATGGTTATCGAGTAGCTCAAAATAAGAAACCCAATTGTGAGTAATCTTTAGGGAGTGGGCTTAAGCCCACTTTTCAACCGGATCAGAAACTTGATAGCTTTACACCCTCTTTTACGCCTCGACTTGCTTGGTTTCTCTTCGTGTGAGACATTGATGCTCGGTAGTCTATGTTCCTTTGTTGTCAACGACCATGCGAGGCGAGCCTCACCATGTCCTCAACGACAAGCCACTTTCACTGGATCGACTGGATCGTTCTGATCGGATACTTCGCCATCACAATGAGTATCGGGGGGTACTTCTATCGCAAGACTCGGTCGACAGAAGGCTACACGGCAGCAAACCGATCACTGCCGGGATGGGTATGTGGGCTATCGATCTTTGCTACGTTCCTCAGCAGCATCAGTTACCTCGCCTTGCCGGGAAAATCCTTTGCGTCGAATTGGAACCCGTTCGTGTTTTCGTTATCGCTGCCACTCGTGACGTGGATCGCCATTCGTTACTTCCTTCCATACTACCGCAAGAATGGTGAAGTCTCCGCATACGCCGCTCTCGAGAGTCGATTCGGGCTGTGGGCTAGGATTTACGGCAGCATCTTTTACTTGCTGACGCAGGTCGCGCGGGTCGCGGTGGTCATGTACCTCATGGCCTTGCCGATGCAGGTCATCTTTGGCTGGAACGTTTACACTATCTTGATCGTGACCGGAGTCTGTGTGACGCTATATTCCTTCGCCGGCGGCATCCTGGCCGTCATCTGGACAGACGCCATTCAGGCCCTGGTGCTCATGACCGGAGCAATGATCTGTGTGGTCGTGATGCTGGCCACAATTCCAGGTGGTCCCAACGAAATCTTCCGAGTGGCGGCCGAGAACGACAAGTTCAGCCTGGGGCACCTGGGAATTACAGTGTTCGACAATGGTATCGTCTCGGTCGATCTGGGTGCGGCTACATTTCTGGTTGTACTGTTGTATGGCATCGCCATCAACCTACAAAATTTTGGGATCGACCAAAGCTACATCCAGCGGTACATCGCCGCGAGCTCGGACCAGGAGGCAAGACGAAGTCTTTGGCTCGGTGGTCTGTTGTATGTCCCAGTCAGCGCCTTGTTCTTTTTCATCGGCACGACTTTGTTTGCCTACTACCAGACTGGTGATGTCCAGGAAGTCAAAGCTGTGGTCGCCAGACAGAAACTTCTCCAAAAGGGGATGTCTCCCAACGGCCCAGAGTTCACCGAGGAGCAAACCATATTGGCCCAGAGCCTGAAGGCGTCGGACGTGGGGGACAGGGTGTTCCCTCATTTCATTGCCAAACGCCTTCCTCCAGGAATGACAGGATTACTGATTGCGGCGGTGTTCGCTGCCGCCATGAGCACCATTTCGACGAGCCTCAACTCATCTGCCACTTTGATCCTTAGGGACTACTATCAACGGCTTTTGAATCCCGAGGCCAGCGAACGGGCCTCGATGTTTGTCTTGTATGGGGCGACGGTCGTGTGGGGGGGGCTCGGGACAGGACTGGCGTTCCTACTTGTCCAGCTAACGGACAGTGCCCTCGATATCTGGTGGACACTCTCAGGCATCTTCGGAGGTGGCATCACAGGGCTCTTTCTGTTGGGGCTGATCAGTCGACGAGCTAAGAACCCGGCCGCAGTGCTCGGGGTAATCATTGGGGTGATCGTGATCTTGTGGTTGTCCATCCCCAAGACCGTGACGTACCTCACCGCCTTCCCGGAAGAGACCGCCTTCCACCGTTTTGGAATGATCCTCGGACAATCGGTGCAAGGATGGGTGAGCCCTTTCCATGCCTACATGGTTCCAGTGTTCGGGACATTGACGATCTTCCTTGTGGGGGTTGTCGTGTCCTCGGTGTTCGGTGCAAAAGGACCAACGAAGCAGACAGAAACGTCGCTCCTAGACAACAATGCAACTTAGACGGAACCGCTCATTTCTCTTGATGCTTTTCAACAACTCGTGGATGAGTGAGACTGACTCCCATTTACACCACTGCCACTCGACGTGGGATCACGGCTGTTGTGAGGGCCAGGTCGTCTTGCGTACAGCCTTTTCACATGCCTAGCTTCGGGGAAGAGAGTGGACCACACCACAGAGCATAATCCAAGGCAAGCAGATGACACTGCGGAACAGGCCGGCAACTTTCTTCAAAAGATCGCAAGAGTACTTCGTCCACTCGTTCGACAATGATTGAGGTTGCGTATTGATTTCTTGTTCGTCTATAAAGCATATCTAATCTCTTTTTTCTGTACTGCGAGGCTCACCATGATTCCAACCATTTCGATGGTGATTGCTCTAATGGGTATCTGTCCTGTCCCCGTTTGGTCAGACCAAAACCAATTGCCCATCTCAACACCCTCCGACGAACGCGTCCGGTCTCAATCTATCACGGGTTTTCGTGCCCGGATGGCTCCAGCACCAAAGACTTTCCGTAAAGACGGTGTTGTCAAATACCCCTGGTCCAAACCGGTCAAGGGTCTTCGTGTCCGGGTGTTCCCGATGGCAGAGACGTTTCACCAAAATGCCGTTCTCAAATTCCGCCTGCAGTTCCAAAACGTAACTCAGAAACCTCTCCGCCTCAGCATGCCGGAAGTGATGCCGATGATCGCTCCGCCCAACAACCACCCGTACGCTCGTTTTCACTATGATTGCTTGATCACCGCCCAACCTGTGAACGGTGCTGTGAGCATTACATGGAGGGCGCGAGCCTCGCTCTCGCGGGTGAGAGGCATTTGCACTTTATCGCCAATGGGAATATTGCAGTTCGACATCCAATGTCGGAAGATGGCCCGAAAGGAAAAAACCAAGAAAGTTGCAAAACAAGGTACTTTACTACAACAAGAGATGGATGCCCGATTTATATTGCGAGACCCTGGCAAGTACAAAGTGACTGGATTCTACGAATATCCACGCAAAGACAACTCGCGAGGAAACAGCCCAGGTCGGAACAAAGCAGTTGAAACAAGGATAAATGCTCGACTAGAACGCCAGCGTGTGTGGACTGGGAAAATCGTTCTCCCCAGTGTTATTGTCGAGATCAAGAAGTAAAGGCAAAGCAGCAACGGTTTGCATTCGTTCCTAAGCATCATAGTCCGTTGCTACGAAAAAAGGGGATACATCGAAATGGAACAAGGACCACAACTCGGCCAGTTGATCCAAGATGGCGACCGACGCAGGGATGCCATCCACATCGCCGTTGCTCCAGTGACCGCCGCCGACCGATTGGCACCTGGCGAACACGTCGGACTCCTAGAAGAAGGTAACATCGAACTTGTCGGCTTCTGCGACGAAACCATCGGCATTGTCGATCCTTTCTTGACCCAGGACGTGGAACCTGGCCAACGGTTTTGGCTGTTCCTCTATCCCAATACGATCACCGGCCTCCGGCATGTGTGGACTCACCCGACGTTCATGAAGGCGGCCGCTTTAGTCAAGGAGAAACTCAAATGAGCGATCGAGAGCGTTTTCTGAAGGCCCTTGCTGAAAACGAGGACGACACCACAACGCGTCTTGTCTATGCCGACTGGTTGGATGAGAACGGAGAACACGAAGAGGCCGACCGCCAGCGAAAGTGGACAGCTGCCAAGAAGTGGCTCAAGGACTTCGCCGTGGCTCAGTTTGGCGAAGACGATGACGAAGAGTACGAAGACGAATACGAAGATGAATACGAAGATGAAGAATGGGGCATCGAGAAGAAGATGTACTCTTCTTACTACATGCTTCTGTATTTCCTTGAACGTCATGTGGACGGGGAGTACTACTTATACTTCGACACTCCCCACTTTATCGCCTACAGCGAGGAATTATGGACGAACTTCGAGATCGTGACAGGACTGAAGGCCCCCGAAGGAGAATACCGCCATACGATGCCGCCGTTTCGATGTGCATGCTGAGTCCAAACTTCACTGGATCGAGAGCAATCCAAGATTGAAGTGATGTCCCAGCAATTCGATGTACAACGGCACTTCGTGCGAGGGGAGAATCAAGAAGCGGACCGAGCGGACGTAGTTCTCCAAGTTGACGCTTAGGTTGGGCGCATGAACGAGACAGGATAGATCTCGGGATGGCCATTGCGGTCCGTTTTCTGAGTTGCATTCCGCTCATGTTCCCAGCCCGATACGCTTTGATTGCCTTGTTCTCCATGTATCATCCCGTATCGGATGTAGATTGAAGAATTTAGCCAAGCAAGCGAAGCAGGAATCATAGCGGTTGAAGCCAGACTCGAGCGAAGCGGGAAACACTCAGGCTCAGGAGTTCGGCGACCGCGATCTGTACCCAACACCAACGTGAACCGCTTTAAAGTCTTTCAGAGGTTTCAACCCTTTCACTTCCTTTGGAGTCAATGTCATGCACCTGGGGAAACTGAGTCACTCTGTATTCGTTGCTATGCTGCCCGTCGTGGTGACCTCGGCCCCTTCCGACACAACGGCAAAGGAGCGACCAACTCTCGAGGAGCAGTTAAAGAAAATCACACCTGGCTCTTCTCTAGGACCTGGAGGACCGCGACCCATAAGTGGCACTCAAAGCTATTACGCCTACAAGTTTGATGCTGTCAATCTGAAGGGAAAGAGAACTGTTGGTTTGCTCGCGACCGCAAGCCCGAAGCACGGCGGTGTGACATATCCACGCCTGAAGACCGGTGAGATCATTCCTTTATTCGGTCGTTTGTATGTTTATGATGGAGCGGCTCTGATTCGCCTTTCTCCGAAACGTATTCCCAAGGGCCTCTCACTCAAATCTGATTCCCAAGTCTGCCCGCTCCATCGTAACAACGGTGGCTCGTGTCGAGTGGGTTACCGAAACCAGAAAGGAGAATATCAATCAAGAAGTCTGTGGGTGGTGTTGATCGAAGGGCCGACCAAAAATCGCATGGAACCGGTCGCCCACATCAAACTTGACGATTTTCGCGCCACGGCAACAGTCGTTCGGCTCGGTACCGTTTTGACCTTTGGACAAACCGAGGTTCGAGTGCGAAACATAGTCCCGGCCGATCCATCCAAAAAAATTCTCGGGTGGGTGGAACTGGGTGTTCGAACGAAAAACGTAAAGTGAAAAGAGTCCCTTCTTCCAATCCGCTAAGCACGGAAGCCTCTCGTCATGGGCGACAATACGACCGTGAACAGGACTCCTTCGGTATCAGAGTTCTGTTTGGGTTGCTCCCAGTGCCCAGCGTCGTTTTGAGTCCGGTAGATGATTTCTTCTTCCCAGACAATGTTCGCTGTGTTGCTTCCCTGTTCGGCATACGCTTGGCCAAGGTGGTCCCACTCAGTTCGAACGAAGATGTCACTGAGCGTAACCCGAACTTCGTAGTCACCAGGAGGGACCACGGCAATCGCTCGATGGTTTCCGGACCCTATCAAAAGAGAACCGTCGGCCAGACGCAAAGGATACGTGAAGATGTCCTGAGCTGGTGGGACATTCGACTCCGGACCGAGCCGCACGTCGATGTGTTGGGTATCGAAGACTTTGTACGTTTCGGAGTTGGCAAAATAGACCATGTGGTCATCAACTCGAAAGTAATGATGGCGAGAAGGAGGTCGCGTCGTTTTCGTGATCCCGGCGTTGGCGGCTTCGCACGGAATTTCTCGGATGGCTGGGCAGTCTTCCCAAGCACGACCAATCGTGTCGATGCGTATGTAATTGTCTAAAACGGAGAAAGAGTAATTGACCCACCGGCATTGGAGTACTGACGTGGAAGGTAGTCGGTGCCTCCGCCACCGTTGCCAAAACGAAAAGAGGCTTTCTTCCACAGCTTCGTATTGGGAACGAATGTCTTCCGAAATGCCTCCCTCGTCTGGTAGGTAGAGTTTCTCCTGGAGAAGGTACACTGTCGACGAACTGTCGGATGCAGGACGGCTCCTTAGGAGTTTGTACCTGGCCCAAAATCGTTGAAACTCGGCGCGGTCATATTCTCCGTTCTCGTCCAACCAGTCCGCATAGATTAGACGCAATTCCACGTTCTCCGGCTTTTCCGCGAGAGCTTGGAGTAAGGCTCCGTGTTGGTCCATGAAGCGAATCCCTGATGATGAAAGTCCTTTTTGCCGACACGAACTCGACACGTTCATCGTACAACACACACGCCTATTTCCCCAGAAATTGGTCGATGCCTGGGTCTTCTGGATTCGATACACTCGGAGAAAAGCAGCGCGTTGGCCGTTGGAAGCTCACCGAAGTTCGAGCCGTCAGTGCAGAACTCTGAGAAGAAAACTCGGTTCCTGAGCGATATTGTTGGCGGTGTTTCTGATCCCCAAATCCAGTACCGGCTCCACAGGACGAACCTTTCAGAGTTCCTTTCGTTGGGAACAGCCATACTCATTCGAACAACCTGCCAGGCATGGCTTCTAAAATCGCGGCAGCAGACGGACGTAAGATCGTGACAAGCCAGACAAGATCGCACAAATCTCGGAGGCTTACGACTGACTCGCAAAGTAGTTGAAAACTGGCGGCAGGGGCAGCCTACGAATCCGGACTCTTAGGAAGGAAGATCTCACTCGAACATCCTGTCAGATTTTCTCTGGAACACATACGCGAATCGATTCCGCAACCCAGCCCAAGGTTGAACCCCTTCTGTGCAGCGTTTAAAGTATCAGAACCGAACTTTCAGATAGATTGATCTCTCCGGAATGCCTTTAAGTTACGTTAGCGAATCAAAGCAACCAGGTGTTCCCTGGGGCGTATCGCGAAAGGGGAATCATGACTACCCTGACCGTCACGAGCTTTGTCGAGCAACTCCGGAAAATCGGTCTGCTCAATTCCGCAGAAATCCAACAAGTCCAATACATCACCTCCACCGCTCAAAGTCCCGCCGCGCTTGCGAGCGAACTGATCCAAAGAGGTTGGCTGACGCCCTACCAGGCCAATCAAATTGCCCGAGGTCGCGCGGACGAACTTGTGATCGGGTCGTACTTGATTCTCTCTCGGATTGGTCAGGGCGGAATGGGAGAAGTTGTCAAAGCTCGCCACCGGTTCATGGATCGAGAAGTCGCCCTGAAGTTGCTTCGCCGCGAACCCAAAGCCAGCGCTGATACCGTCACGCGGTTCCAGCGAGAAGTTCGACTCTTGGCCAACCTTCAACATCCTCACATTGTTCAAGCCTACGATGCCGGAAGCATCGGAACGATTTGGTTTCTGGCAATGGAATTGCTAGAAGGGGAAGACTTAGCCAAGGTCGTGCAAAAGAAAGGCCCATTACCCATCGGAGTAGCCTGTAGTTTCATTCGACAAGCCGCCCTTGGCTTGCATTACGCCCACGAGCGAGGTCTTGTCCATCGCGACATCAAACCCAGCAATCTGTTCCTGACAGTCTCCCATTCAAACTCCTCGGCTGTTGGGGTCATCAAAATCCTGGATCTGGGTTTGGCGAGATCGTGGGCCACCTCGGACCAATCGCACTCCGGAGATTTGACGGCGGCCAACGCGATGATGGGAACTCCCGATTACCTGGCCCCGGAGCAAGCAGTTGATCCTCGCTTGGCGGATGCTCGGAGCGACTTGTACTCCCTCGGATGCACCTTCTATTTCTTGTTGACCGCCCAAGCTCCCTTTCCCGAAGGGACACTGGCCCAAAAGATACTGTACCACCAACAGACCGAACCGAAGCCCGTAGAAAGTTTTCGTTCGGACGTCCCCGAGGAAGTGCGACGCCTTCTCCGACAAACGCTCGCGAAAGCCAAGGAGCAAAGACCCGCCAAGGCCCTGGAGGTCGCCGTCCAACTCGCTCCTTTTTCCAACACAACTGGAACCCAAATCCCGCCGGCACAGCAACTCCCCGTGCAATCCAATGGGCCTTCTACAGAGTCTACCGATGCCAGCAACAGTGACGCCTCTCTCGTTAACTCACCAGCACCGCAGCCAGAACAGGGCTTCACGCTTTGGACGGATGAATCACTGATCACCTCACCCGCTTCAGCACCCGAGCAGGGCTTCACCTTGGTGACGGACGAATCGGTTGCCACCGAACGCGACGCTTCACTCATCAATGCTCCAGCACCCCAACCCGAACACGGCTTTACGCTTGCTGTTCCGGACCAGTCGTTGGTAGCCAGTTCTGCACCTGACGCAGAGCCATCGTCTCTGCGTCAGGCAACAAATACGGAACGGTCAACTTCTCAGACGTTCACGAAATCATCACCCATCGTCACCATCCGATCCCTACTGGCGAATTTGCCTCAACGTTTAGTGTTGTGCGTTGGGCTCGGTGCTGGAGGATTCTTGCTGTTGCTGTTGTGCGTCATCGGGATTTGGTGGCTCGCGTCCGGAACACAACCAGTCAACAACGACTTGTTGACTGGCCCTAAAAAGCCAAATGCGAAAAAAAACAGTACCGAAACACATACCACAAAAGAATCTACTTGTGTTTTTTTCCTTCGATGAAGGAAAAGGCGAAAAGATCAAGGACTTGGGACTCTACAAACTGGATGGAAATTTGCACAAATGCAAATGGGTCAAGGGAGTGAATGGGACAGCGTTGGAATTCAACGGTATCGACAGCTATGCGAAACTAAGCAGCCACAAAATTCTCAACTTCGACAAAGCCGAACCCTTTACGATCTCTGGTTGGATCAAGACCACAACCAACGGAGCCATCTTCTCTATGCGAAAGAATCCCGACCGCGGAAGTTGGGCTATCATCGATGCGTACTTGGACTCGGGCAAGCTGAAATTTTGGGTACGTCCGCATGGCGATCCGTTCAGCCCGTTAGATTTCAGACCTGCTCCTGTTCTCACCGACGGAAAGTGGCATCACTTTGCTTTGGGGCGGATGGCAAACGGGTCCGTTTTTGCTTATGTCGATGGTCGAACGCCGCAGTCCACCTTCGGCCCTTTTGGGAATCGCCCCAAAGTAGGCGGGATTCTCACAAACGCTCGCCTTCTAGGAAAGGCCAGCCTCGACCGTAATAATCACGAACATCATTGGTTTGGGAGCCTGGACGAGCTGGCAATTCACAATCGCGTCCTCAGCGAGGCGGAAGTCATTGCCTTGGCCAAACAGGGAGGAATAAAATGGGAATAGCGTGGTCCCATTAGCTCCCATGCTCGGTCTCACTTATCAGCCTCTGCCACATCTTATTCGAAGAAAGAGACCCCAATGAGCGATCTTACTACAACTCAAGTCCGAATGCCCGCTTTGGCGTCGCTTGGTCTAATCAAACAAGTCGAAGACCTCTCGCCAGAACCTTTGTTCGAATCCGCGCCCATATACCAAAATCATCTATGTTTGATTTGTGGCAGTACCACGGCGCGGACAGCGTTGCAAACGGCGAAGTCTTCGAAGCCGATCGTTCCTATGTGTTCCGGGTGCTCAAGCCAATGGAACACGTACGGTTACAGCGCGTTGAAACGGATCAAACCGATTTCGTTGATAGTCAGCGTTCTTAAATGGTTCTTGATGAATCCATTCCAACGTTCCGCTGTTTGGAGTGATTTGCGACGATTCTTGCGATGGCAAGGAAAGATGAACAAACTTCGAAGAGCCCGTAATTAGAGAACAGGGAAAAGAGTTTCCTGTTCTCTGTTCCCTGTTCTCTAATTCTCGCTCATGAGCCGCGAAAGGCGTTCGATGAGTTGGTCATCGGCGGCACTGGTCCAGGTGAAATCAGAAGGAGCTTGAAAAGCTCCTTCTGCAGTGAAAGCTGCGCTCGGCGCGGGGATCAAGGGCAGTGTTCCAAGTGTTTGTCCCCCAAAACAAAGCTCGAATCCCGTTACCTGTTGAAGTTCGCTGGACTCCAATGTCCCCGGTACAAATGGCGTTGGTCCGTCCGTGATGAGGACTTGGTGTTCCATCAACAGCGGTGCAGAGACGGCGCCAGGCACCAAAGCTCGCGTTTGCAAAGTGCATAGTCCCGCAACGCCGAATTCGCGGCTACTGACAAGGAAACACGGACCGACTCGCGCGACTTCGGCCAGGTCTGGAGCTCGACGCATAAGACTTACTTTCCCAGCCTGGTCTTGCACGACAAACCGAGTTTCGGATATGCGCAGAGAGCGCTCGAAGTCTCTCTTGGAAACAGCCTTAATGCGATGAACATGAATCGGTTCTCCTTCAAGAAGCCAAGTGACCGTCCAGGTTCCCATGCGGCGAGTGAGGTTCGGAGGCGAGACAGTCGCAAGGGCTTGTTTGCTTTGAAGTTGCGAACTGGAAAGGTAGACCGAGAAACGATCAACGGCATCACTACGATGACTGTGGCGAAATTCCACCTCCAACCGCATGTCGAGAATTGGCACCAAACTCGTCGGGCTCGTCAACAACCCGCTGGCAACAAATCCCTTCGATTGAGTTGAGACGAACGTCTGACAGGCAATACTTTGTTCTCCCAAGGTGACCGACACCGTGGGAAGTTGGAGAGACAGCTGGCGAAGAAAGTCGCTTTGTTGCAGGATGGGAAGTTCCAGTTCTCCCAACGAACGGGTCTTCCACCACAACTGGACCGTGGTCGTTCGAGACGGAGGCGGCAGTCGAAAGAACAAACGGTACCGGAGTTTGTCTGGCTCCTGACGCACGGAGTCGGGAGTTACAGGTTGAGAGTTAGGTAATCGTAATGTGAAATCTGATTTCGCTCGACCGCTCTGGGGCAGTCGGACGAGCGCTTCGACCACCACGGCTTCGGCGTTCCACGGAATAGGTTGTTTCCCGAGGCGAAGACCTGCCTTCTCGAAGCTGAAGAACAATCCTTGTTGAGCGCTCATTCGATATCGAGGTACGAGGTCATTCATCACCCAGTCGAGCCAATGCTTTATCCAACGCCACATCCAGTTCCTCCGGCGATTTTTCCGAGTAATCGGAATCGGTTCCACAGACTAGACACTTCTCAGACCGCCGAATCTGGAAGCGATGCGGACGAAAAGGCTCCTCAAAAACATCCGGAACCTGTTGGAGCGACCACAACAAGGTTGTGAATCCCAGGTCAAAGCCGTCTGGGTTCGCCAGCAGTTCTAAAGTGACGAGGGCATGTAACGATGCGACCGCTTCGATGGCAGCCTTGGGGGCGGGGATGCGAGTTTCGTGAACGGCTCCTCCAGGTTGGGAGTAGTCCGGCGATCCGGTCTTGTCCACTTCAACACGTTGGAGCCGACTCGCAACACACCCGTAACACGCCCCACCTGGAATAAACCAGTGCACAAAACCACCGATGCCTCCGCTGAGAACCTCCCCCAAAGTCCACGGCTTGCCAAATCGACGCATCAAAGCGTCCCAATGGTATTTCGCTGGCTCGTTATCCACGGCGCAAATGCCAAGGTCGGCAGCTTGAACGGCGGCTTCGACGTTCGATTGACTCGCTGGATCGCAAACATCACAAGGAAGAATGTGAACATGTAATTCCGGCCGTCTTGCTTGCAACCATTCTTGAGCGAGTTCTACTTTTCGTCGACCAACATGACTGCGTGCAAACATATGTCTGTGGACGTTATGTTCTTCGTAGACATCCGGCTCAATGATAGTTACCTCGGTGACATGTTCTTCGCGACTTACCATGTCCAACACAGGCATGCCGCCGCTTCCAACACCGACTTGGAGTATGTGGGCCATAGTACTTTTCCAAACCCTCTTTACTTGGCTTCGGGCAGCGGCCACTCACCCGTTTCGTGCCAGATTTCGTAACACGCCAACCACCGCCAAGCGGCCTGAACGGCGAATACGCACGTATATTTCGAGGGATCCCAGCGACTCGTCACTCGGGTACTTCCTTGCCGCCACATACAGAGAGTTTGCCCTTCCAAGAGATGTGGGCAATGTTTGATGGGAGTTAACACTTTCGTTTCCGGAGGCACAGTAGGATAACTACTCCCGAGACGAGTTTCCACGACGTATACGTTGTGTCCTGGCTTGAGTTTATACCGCAGGAGCAACCCGTTACCAGACCGAACAACACGAATCTTAAACTCGTCATCGCGTCCTTCGTTGTAACGTTCAATGATAGGAATCTCAGTGGTCAGCAAACGCCGTTTGCCTTCCTCACTGTCGAGTAATCCCATAACGTCTATTCCGCATCGAGTGAGACCAGGGAAACCCACAGGGTTTCCCTGGTTGTTACTCTGCAGGTCAATTAGTAATGACAAGGAACCGATTTGATGGCCGAGATGACTTCTTCGTCAGGAACTTCGTCGGCTGTCCCTGTGAAGGTAGTGTTGCGACGGTCCATGAGGATGGTTTGATCGTTTTCGGCGTTACCTCGCAAGGCTGCCACTAGTTGTCGCCGTTCGGTTTCGTTGAGAGGTCGAAAATCCATCGAGATACTCCCTTTCCAGAAGAGAACTGAAGAGAACTGCTCACACATCACAATTATTAGTGAGCGAATCCTCCGTTTTAACTGGTTCGCTGCCAGCGCATCCGTGCCAGCGTGGGTATAGTACATCTAGCATTGTATCACGTTTCGCAACGGTTCAACTCGAATTAGACAATTTGGCAAGAATCATATACACCACACTGTCAACGTGACTTTCGTTGGGGTCAACGCCAATAAGCTCTGGGCCCCTCACGACATAATACTGAGGTCCTTTTTCGGTGAACAAGACACGTATTTCGTTCGACGCTTCGGCCAGAGGCACGCTTACCGACAAACAAGGAGAGCCTCCGAGCTTGATTACGTCAAAACGCACCCGTTGTTGCTGGAGCACGAGTCGTTCGAGTTGCGGGGCATGCATCTCGATGATTGACCACAACGGCCGAAGCGGAAAGGCCAGGTCTGGTCCGAGTGTCAAGTCCATTTCGAGCGGGCGATACTTGCGCTCGCCTTCACCGAGAGCATACCAGGACAGACATAATTCGCCCATCTGCTGGACGTGTTTCTTCGGATGAGACGCAACTTCGAACGTCCCTGATGGAGTTCCGTCAGCGGTCCCGATTCCGAAGACCCCTTCCTTTCCCTTCAGCTGACCGACCCATTGACTGTCACCACGATAATCGCCACTACTCGGATGTCGCAGACTTCCCGGATGCGTGTGGAGGACGCCGAGGGTCGTCAAGCGTTTGTCCCACTGGCGAACGATGCGTCCCGCGAGAGCTTGGGCTGTCGTATTGAACCGAACGTGAGCGACTCCAGCATCTCGTCGAGAACCCGCTGGGAGAGTCGCTAAAACTACGGCTTCTCGTTCAGTACGATGGCCCAGCAAGATCCAACCCGTTTCCTCTTTTCCGCGATCTCCCTTTCTGTGAGAGGCAAATTCTCCAAGAATGATACGGTTCACTTCGTCAGTCAGATAGACCTTCTCGAGTCGTTGATAATTCGGTTGGGGAAGAGACGAAGGGCTCTCTGTTGTGATCGCAGGAGTTCGGTCTTGCCAAAGAGATTGGTTGACCCGGTTAACAAATTGTGTGGCGGTACTGACAATAGAACGAAACATAGAGCGGACGACACTGAAACAGGAATTGAAGCGGGGCACGTTTGTGTGTGGGGTACATGTCGAGTCGTACACGCGACTCGCATACAGGCTACGACGAGCGAACCATTTCGTAGGTACACGCGGCTCACGCGTCCTTTTTTCATCCCTCAAGTGTACCCAAAGCGATCGAGAAACGCTCTAGCGTAGGGTCGCCCTTGGACAATCGGACAAACAAGTGTCGGACTTGGAGCATTTCGCGTCTGCGCTGATTCTGAACGTTCGCAAAAATTTCGGCTCCAAACTCCGTGTTTTCCGAGGGTTTTACAATTAACAGCATGTCCAGGGGCCCTTCCGACATGCGTTTAATTCAAAAAAAGGGCGTATTCTCCGGGATTTATGGCCCGAAAATCTGCGAATGTTCAGGTTTACAAGAAGCCCTCAATGCAATGGATTCTCTCGATCGAGAGGTGTTAACTCTTCGGCACTTTGAACAATTGAGCAACTCGGAAACGGCGTTGGTCCTTGGAGTCACCGAATCGGCTGCCTGTAACCGATATGTCCGGGCTTTAAAACGCTTAAAGAAACTACTAGAAGGCCAGATAGACGAGGGTGGGAATGTATGGTAGATCGAGATGTTTCCCGAGTCGAGCAGTTGGGTCAATTGGCCGAGGATTTCGTGCGACGTTTACGACAGGGCGAGCACCCTTTCAGGGGTAGGTTTTTTCCGTTTCTTCGAACTCTTCTTCGTCGAGGTTAT
>CAYRFQ010000065.1:0-42713 GCA_964423615.1 uncultured Alcaligenaceae bacterium
TCGGGGCTGAAAATCGAAACCACGACACTTGTTGAGCCGACTGCCCAAAGAGTTCTGTGGGTTCCCACCCACGGCTAGGATTTATCGCCCCTTCGGGGCTGCAAATCGAAAACACGACTCTTGTTTAGCCGACTATTCTGGGGGAGAAGGACTTTGGAAACGAACAACTGTACTTAATGCAAGCGGGAATTGCTCTAATTCCAACGTCCAGAGGTGTACATGCTTCTATTGAACTGTCAACTGGCGCACCCACTCGGCTTCTTTGGCGATTTCGTCCTCAGACAAGCCGCTGCTTCGGTGGATTTCGGTCTGGACCATCTTGCCGCTGGTCATGTCCAGAGCCATCACGTCGATCATGCCGTTGCTGCCGACGCTACAACGGACTTGTATGGGAGACTTTTTTGGGAGGTCGGGGGGTAATCCTTCGATCCAACATTCGCCGATGCTAATGCATGCATCGGCTTGGGGCGCCTCGCCCTGGAGCACCTTCACGCGAACTTGAGGTTGGTTCTCGACGACGGTCTTGTAAACCCGACTGGCGGCCGTTGGGAGTTGACGATTCTTGGGAACGAGGATGTCATTCACCCGTTCGTCGTTGAGTTTGATTTCGATTCCGAGGCTGTGGGAGATGACGTTGATCTCGATGACTTGTTCGAGCACGTCTTGCAAATCCGAGGCAAGGCCCGAAGACTGATTGCCTTTATTCTCGCGTGCGGTGACGATGCCAGCGTGGATGGCTGCCCCGCGGGCTACGACTTCGCTCACGGCGAGCGTCCTATCCGGAACTTTGCCGGTGAGGTTCTGGAGCATGTTGCTGGTCATCGGCATGTGGGTGGAACCGCCCACCATCAAGATACGATCCACGTCGCTCCAGCTGATGCCTGCTTGCTTGAGGACTTGTTGGGTCGTCAACCGAGTCCGCATGAGCAAGTCTTTGGTGATCGATTCGAACTCAGCTCGTGTGAACGAAACCGTCAGTACCTTGCCAGCGTGGGTACACGTGATGTTCGCTTGGGACAATTTTCCGAGTGTTTTTTTGGCACGTTCGGCAGCTTCGGAGAGTGTCTCGGCCGCCTGGGGATCGGTTCGTGGGTCGGAGCCGTGGGTTTCGATGAATTTCCGAGCGACATATTCGACGATTCGCTCGTCCCAATCCCGACCGCCGAGCAACACATCCCCGTCGACGCCAAGGGTTTCGAATCGTCGAGGAGCCAACCGCACGAGTGCGACGTCGAAGGTCCCGCCACCCAGATCGTAGACCAACACCGTCTGGGTTTCGCTGATCCCCATCGAGAGAACCGAGGGGCCACCGCCATGCGGTTCCTGGAAGGAGTAGGCGAGGGCCGCGGCGGTCGGTTCGTCGATGATGTCGACGACTTCGAGGCCGGCGATCCGACCGGCATCCTGGGTGGCCTTGCGTCGAGTGTCGTCGAAATACGCCGGGACCGTGATGACGGCTTTGGAGATCGGGCCAATGCGGAGTTCGGCATCGGAGATGAGTTTGCGCAGGATGATCGCCGAGAGGGTTTCCGGACGAAAATCCCGTCCCATGAGGGGTCGGGGATATTGGGAATACCCCATCGAGCGTTTGATCAGGCTGGCGACTCGGTCGGGCAACTCGAGAGCGACTTCTCGGGCGGGCTGGCCTACGATCGCTCCGCCTTCGTCCAAGAGGACAACACTCGGGGTGAGCATTTCCCCTTCCCGATTGGGGATGGTGGTGGCTTGGCCACGATCATCCAAGGTCGCTATCGCCGAGAACGTGGTGCCCAGATCGATTCCGACCACGTTGGTGGAACTCGTACTCATCACACAACTTCCGATTTCAAAGGACGATCCGTCGAATGTGGTTATTGTAATGCGACGGGGGAAGTGCCGAAAGGTGGAAGTCGAGCTACGTTGGATTTTGGAGAAAGTAGCTGGCCCGATGGAGGGTGGTGGCTCCTTCGAGTCAGCCTTTGGAAGTGAACAAAAAAGGAGGTCGGAATGTTGGACATTCCGACCTGTCGTCGCGAGTAAGTTGACCGGCGAAGCGTGGAGATTTAGTGGTTCAGGTAGAACTCGCTGCTGTTGAGTAAAGCCCAGAAGATGTCTTGGTAGTACTCGGCCCGAAATCGGTACGCCTCTTGGACTGTCGTTGGTCGGCGAATTCCGGGCAACAAGATCATGTTTGGGTTTTTCAGAATCCTCTGGGTTTCGCGTTTCGTCGGCGGACGGTTTAACGCCGCCAGATACAAATACATCAGTTGTTGCTCAGAAGTTGGGTGCATGAGGGCCTTGGCGAGCGTCCCGGATCCTGTTCCTTTTTTGTCCGGAATTCGGATTGCATTGTTCAACTCTTTACTGTTCATGAGCAACAACGACTGGACGACGGTTCCATTGAATGTTTGCTCGTTGCCTTCGTCGTCTCCGAAGTTCACGACCAAGCGTTCCAGGAACTCTTTTCGTGCCTTGTCTCGGTCGTCAGTGTTGTTGGTGAATTTCGGCTGAGTGGCAACCACGACTGATTCGAACAGCTGCTCGGGCGTCATGGCTTTCAGGAGCATTCGACCGAACAACCTCTCGGCGTCGCGGGAGTCGTTGGTCTTGTTGGCAACGCTGTTGAGTTGGTAAGCATCGCTGTTGCAAATCCACCAAATGAGTTGGCGTGGATCGTGGTCATAGTTTTCGGCCCAACTTTTCCCGAGTTTCTCCAACAGTTCCGGATGGGAAATGGGGTTGTGTTCGCCGAAGTCGGCAGGCCCGGTTTTGGTAAAGCTCATGCCCATGAAATGGCCCCAAACGCGGTTGACGAAGGCTTTGCCGAAGTAGGGGCTTTTGGTCACGAATTCCGCAAGGAGTTGACGTCGGGTTTTGGCTGGGTTCTTGGGCAAACGGGTCTGTGGTTGGTCGATGAAACGCGGGGAAGTGAATTTCAAAGTCGCGTTGCGTGGTTCGTAAGGAATCAAACCGTCGACGTTGAACTTGGAGTTATCGCTCAGGGTAAAATTGCCCCGCATGACTTCATTATTGTTGTTCTTCCGGTCGACGAATTGAGGGCGTCCGTTCGGAGCGTCGGCTTGGCGGAAGAACCCGTTGATGTCCCAGAAGTGGTGTTGTTGCCATCGGTCGGTGAATGGGTGGTTGTGACACTGCGAGCACTGAATTTGTAGGCCCATGAAGAGCTTGATCGTACGAGACGTCACAGGCACCATGTCGAACCGCCCGAGGGAAGCCTTGTTCTTGATCTGCTCGCCCATGTGCATCAGGACGAAGTTGACTTGGCCCTTTTCGTTACTGCTGCCCGTTGCACTGATGAGTTCCCTGGCGGTCTTGGCCCAGGAAGGATTGGTCTTGCTGAACTCGTCCATCAAGAACAGATACATTTGTTTTCGCGTCACCTCTGGTGCCGAACGCGTTAGCAACAAAGTCGTCCACCTGTTGGCCCAGTTGTGAGCAAATTCGTCACTCTTGAGGAGTCGGGCGATCAGGCGACTTCGACGAAACTTTGGTGGGTCCTTCTTCATGTAGACTTTCAACTCGTCGATCGTGGCAATCCGACCAATGATGTCCAACGACGCTCGGCGGATGAATTCAAAGTCGGAGCACCTTTCGGAAGGAGTGATTTCGTTATCCTTCCAGGCTTTGGCAATCTCTTTGTTGATTAGATCGATTTCATTGGTGCCGCCGAACCCGAGATCGGGATCGATATGGTGGGTCCAATCTTTGGCGTTTTTGACAGCGGCTTTCTTCTGGGCTTGGGCTTCGCCAAGAGGTAGTGCGTTCAACGCCAAAATACCCACAAGGGCAACAACAATCGTTAGCAGCCTCGCTGGCCGACCAAACCAGGTCGCTGGCGGATTACGAGTCATGTCAGTCCTCCCGAGGATTGAGAGCCTGGAGTTGGATAGTAATTGAGATAATGGGAGCTTTGCTCCGAAGTTGGTAATTTGTTCTTGCCCAGAAGTTTCATGATACGGAGCCTGGACTCTTTGTGTCAAACAAGCGGTAGGGAATGCGATTGTGGATTTTGGGAGTTGGAACCTATTTTGAACTGCGTTCGTTTTGAAAACTCGAGTATTGGTAGGCCACCAGGCCCACTCGAGATAGGATTCCTCGGAACGGAAACTCAATGCTTGTCCGGTTCGTAGGTAGACGCGAGCTGCGTGTACGTTCGTCCTGGCAGAGGTTTCCAAGTAGACGCGAGCCGCGTGTACCTACGACAGTCAACGAAACGTAGACGCGAGCTACGTGTACCTACGACAAACAGAACAAACGGGGAACGGTGCATTGATCCATGTCCGTTTTCCCGTTCGTTCTCTGTTTTTTTCTGGTTCCACGGTCGAGTTGGAGAATCGAAAGCCGCACGCTCAGCCATGCGAAACACAAATAGAAAAGACCATCGGGCGACTTTCTCTTTCCAAAACCTGTCCGACATTCCAAACTCGCAACCCCATAGGCACTTTGTTTTTGTTACCAACGCCAATTTTCTTGAAGATTGTTCTGGGGAGCAAAGCATTAGAAGTAGGACGACTCCCCGGAAAGTTTAGTTCCCAAAGTTCGCGACTCATGGAAGAATACGAAAAAACGGAGGTGGCTCGTGCGACTTGATCTGGAACGCGTGTTGATTAACATCCGAAAGTCAGAAACGCGCGATTTGCTCAATCGCGCGACCGTCTTCAAGCTCGGAATGGAAAAGGACGTGATCCCACTCGTCGTCAAGGAATTAGCTGATCGAGGGGTTTCCCAAGAAATGATCGACCGCTACGACGCCCGGATGCGAGGTGTCGTGGTGATGCTCGAAGACGGATGCGCGGCCAAGTGTAGCTTGTGCCATGAACCTGCCGTTACCCGAGTTTGGGGATCGCACAAATTACTTGGGTTAATCCCGTTGTTCCCGCGTCCTGTCCATTACTGCACGTATCACCAACCGGATGGAAAAGGGAAGATCGATAATTCGTTTCTGACTCTCGACGAGGCGTTGGCCGAGACGTCTCCAAATGGAGACTCCTCAGATTTTACAGAACATCAGACCGGTGTCGTTCGCGGGAAAGAGAAACAGTGAAAGGAAAAGGAAAGAGGTAGAAATGAAAAAGTACACGCGAGCGGCGTGTACTTACGATTTTCCGGCAAATCTAAATTCCAAAATCCCGAGGGGGACCGGGGAGTGGCGAGCGGTCTTCTCTTGTCGTCTTCAACTCTCAGGGTTTTCTTTCGGCAACTGAGGACCGCCGTAGCCTTGACTTACGATCCCAAAGGCGTCGGCGATCCGGTTGTAGAAGGCGAATAGTGCGGTGACGTAAACGGCTTCGGCGATTTGTTCATCTCTCCAGCCGTGTTGGCGGAGTTTTTCGATGTCTTCGTCGGTTGTCTTGTAGGCGTGTTTCGTAATGACCTCGACGACACGGAGTAACTCGCGTTCTTTTTCGCTGATCGGGGCGTTATCGACGTCGAGTCGGACGATGGCGTCGATGACTTCGTCTGTGGATCCCTGCGACCGCAGGAAGAAGCCGTGCGAGTCCGTTCAGTACGGACATCGATTGATGGCCGAGACGTAGGTTGCGATCATTTCTTTGGTTCGGCGATCGAGATGCCCGTCGGAGAAATGCACCGTTTCGGAGGCCTGCAAGATTTCCCGAAAGAAGTCCGGTCGTAAGGAAAAACATTTCAAAACCTCGGGTATGTAATCGCGTTGTTTGCTTTGTGTGTACTCTTGGTAGACCTGGGCGATGTCGCCGGTGGCCTCGGCTTCTTCGATCCACTTGATGCGTGGCATGGGCTGGTCCTCCTTGTCTGGGATTGAGTAGGGGCGAGCTGAGTCTGGAACGGAGTTGTTTGTTGTTATAGCATGGTGACGGTTCCAGGAGTGCATCGAGGAGAAACAGAAAGATGGCGATCGTCCCTGTCTCGCAACTCGTTGCTCCGATATCCGTTGGTTTAGTCGATGCCTACGGAGGTTGGGAAAAAAATGATTTTGTCATTTGGGCAGCCGTGGAAGATAGGTACCAGAACAGAATAGTGGTTTGTCTGGACGAACGACAAGGTAGCCGAACTCGGCATCGATTGTTTGAAGGAGCACGTTTACCGGACCGAACGGGAGCGAAGTTGATACCGCTGGGTTCGTGGGAAGAGGGCGTGATAGTCCCGGCATTATCGCGATGGCTCGACGGCGCTCTGATGGCCACGAAACGGACCCACCAGGAAGCATTTCTTGAGATGATGAAGTACGCACTCGTTGGGATTGGTTCGCCACCTGAGACTGAGTGTTTTCCGCACTTGCTCGGATAGTTCTTCGTCGTGACATTTGGCGTTGAGGTTTTGCCCGCGTACAATCCAATTGCATCGGTTTCGAATTTGGTGAACGCGATTCGAATAAGGTTGAGGTATGTCAGATTCTTCCGGCAACGAACATCAGGAAACTCCAACCAAGACTCGACCTAACGAGAACGAGTTGATTCTCCAGGCTCCGGTTGTCTTGAAGTCGGGACGCGTGTTGGCATTGAAAGTCGCCGATACGTCGGAGGACTTGGAAATTCGTTCTCCGGATGGGGAGTTGGAATTGCGAATCACTCTCACCGCCGACGGACCGGTTGTCCATCTCAAGGCGGCCAAATTACAACTCGAAGCCACGGACGAAGTGGCCGTCAGGTGCAAGAAGTTTTCGGTCCACACGACCGAAGCGACTTCTTTGGAAACCGAAGGGGATATGCACCTTTCGGCCAAAGGCGAAATGACCAGCCATTCTGACGACGACACGAAGATCACCGGGAAGATGATTTATCTCAACTGAGAGACTCCCGACCTTTCTGTCCAGCAAGTTTCCTTGATTCGGATAATCCATACAAACCACCTCGATTGCTTCTATTTCCGTCCGGATCAGAAATGTTGCCGGAATGCGAGAAGGTCTTCTATCCAGATTTCCGTGCAAAAACTTCCCAGTTGTGCCAAAATATACGTTCCGCCAGTGATTGCCCGTCTCTGGCTGCTTCGTTTCTCGACGGGAGCTGCCAACAATGGCCAGTTGTCGTCGACCCACCTCGTCGGATGTGGAACGAACGCTTAATCTGGGAGAACCAACTTTGAAGATACAACGACCACCTTGTTTGAGGACGTCGATGCCAGGAACACCGTTACTCGAAAGTCGTGTGGCGGGATACCCATGTCGTCGAGGGAAAGTGCGTGACGTTTACGACTTGGGGGAGCAATTGGTGATTGTCGCCACCGATCGAATCAGCGCCTTTGACTGGATTCTGCCCACGGGAATCCCGGACAAGGGTCGCGTGCTCACCAAGCTTAGCGAGTTTTGGCTCAAGCACTTGCAAGTGCCCCACCACGTCCTCAGCACGCAGATCGTTGATCTTCCTCGCCAGTTCCAGGCCCACAGCGAAGACCTCGAAGGGCGGACGATGTTGGTCCGCAAGACCCAGGTCATTCCAGTCGAGTGTGTCGTTCGGGGTTATCTCGCGGGTTCTGCCTGGAACGACTACCAAAGGGATGGCAGTGTTTGCGGGATTAAACTACCCGCTGGTCTGCAACAGGCGCAGCAACTTCCGGAGCCGATTTTTTCTCCGGCGACGAAGGCCGAAACGGGACACGACCAAAATATTTCGTTTGCCGTTATGACGGGGTTGATTGGTGAGGAGTTGGCCAACGACCTGCGTCAACGAAGCCTCCAACTTTATCTCCGAGCGGCCGAGTTTGCGAAGTCTCGGGGGATCATTGTGGCCGACACCAAGTTTGAGTGGGGTCAGTTGCCTAGTGGTGAGCTGATTTTGATTGACGAAGTCGTTACCCCGGACAGTTCGCGGTTTTGGCCCGTCGATCAATATCAAGCGGGGACATCGCCCGTTTCTTTCGACAAACAATTCGTCCGCGATTGGCTCGAAACGACCGGCTGGGACAAAGACAGTCCGCCCCCCGATCTTCCTGCCGAGATCGTCGCACGGACTCATGAGAAGTACCTCGATGCGTATTTCCGCCTGACCGGAGAAAGGCTGCTCTCGAGAGTCGAGGGTTAGAAGAGACAAGAGTTAAAAGAGTCAAGGGTTGAGCTGCGTTCGTTGTGAAAGCGCCAGTTTTGGAATGCCATGGGCCTTCTCGAGATAGGACCACTTTCCTTCTGGTTCGGCCGCGTTTCCGGTTTCGCTTGGGTTTGTCCTTCTCCCTCGAGGGGAGAAGGACTTTGAGAGCACTTCGGCCCTTCTGAAACGGAGATTCAGGGTGAGGGGAAAATTGGCGGTTTCAAAGGGAACTCAGTTTAGAAGAGACAAGAGTTGTTGAAAACTGCGCGGCTAATGAACCAAGTTAGCAGGCAGAATCCATGTGCCGTGTGTGCTCTGTGGAATTGGGGGCAGGTCGTTGTCAAAATGACTGTGTTTTCTGTTCACACCTCGCGAAAAACTGGACAGAAAGACCCGAGTAGCAATCCATCTCGCGTTCCAAGTGATAATTTTGGCAATTCGGCGATTTTTGTGAAAATGACATGGCGTTCAATCCTATTGTATTATGGGCACCTGCGCCCAAGGGCGGTCCAAATGCTCGAAAACGCGCCAAAATGGCGATTTTTCGCGGGTCGTTTTCCATAAGTCATTGAAGAATAAAGATATGTGGAAATCAAGAGGTGTCAAAAAAGTGCAAGTTTACTACAAGTTTACTACAAGTTTACTACAAGTTTAGTGCAGTTTTAGCGCAGGTTTCTGTCATTTTTCGACCGGTTTTTGTCGGAAAGTCGAGGGGTTCGGGCCTAGAGGAGATCGTGGGGTGTAAGATTTGGCACGTTTTTTTACAAAAAAATCGGACAGTCGTTTATTTCCCCTTTCTCGGCCAATAGGACCAACTCTGAACTCTGGAGTTGCTTAGGGATGTCATGATGTCGGACGTTGACGATGCGGCAAGAAAGTTGCGTGTGCTTGTGATTGGTGCCCATCCAGACGATGCGGATTTTCATGCCGGTGGTGTGGCCGCGCTCTATCGGGAATTCGGGGCCGTCGTGAAGATGGTTAGTTTGACGGACGGCGGTGCGGGTCACCATCTTCATCCAGGAGCCGAACTCGTCCGGCGACGCCGAGGCGAGGCAACGGCGGCTGCGTCTGTCATAGGGGCGACCTATGACGTTTTCGACATTCCTGATGGTGAATTACTGCCGACGTTGGAAAATCGTTGGGCCGTCATAACGTTGATCCGGACGTTCGAGCCGGACCTCGTGCTCACGCACCGTCCGAATGACTATCACCCAGATCATCGATACACGAGCCAGCTTGTTCAAGATGCTGCTTACATGGTCACCGTTCCGGCGGTGGTTCCGAATGTGCCTTATTTGAGGCGAGACCCAGTCATCGCTTACCTTCCCGATGATTTTCGAAAACCTGTCGCCTTTGAGGCCACCGTTGCTGTGGATGTTGGTCCGGTCCTGGATAAGATAGTGGCGATGTTGGACTGTCACGTTTCGCAGTTTTACGAGTGGTTGCCGCACAACGGCAAACACATCGACGAAGTGCCCGACGACGAAAGGGAACGCCGGGATTGGCTCGCTGGACACGTTCGAGAAAGACTTGCGGAGCAAGCCCATCGATTTCGGGCTGCTTTGGTCCGCGGTTACGGCGAAGAACGAGGAGGGAAAGTCGAATTTGCCGAGGGGTTCGAAGGGTGTGAATACGGCTCTCCTCTCGACGAACACGCGATACGGCGACTGTTTCCGTTTGTACAAGAGCAGTAGTCCGCGGAAGTCCGGAGGTAGAAGGAGGAACGATTACTTGCTTTTGCCTTCGCTTTTGCCCTCGGCCTTTCTGGGAAGGTGACTCGACCGAACATGCTGAAATCCACGCATCTGGATCGCACTTCGCCTGGACAACATCATGCCGGGACGGTTTATGGGCCTCGAAGAAGGGGTGTCCAGAATCGTTTGTTGGTGTTGATCCTCATTCCCTTTGTGTTGGTCGTTGTCGGTACGGTGGGGTACACGCTCATCGAGGGCTACGAGACGTTCGAAGCGCTTTACATGACCATGATCACCCTCTCCACGGTGGGGTACAGCGAGGTCAAGGGGCTTTCGTGGAGAGGGCAACTGTTCACGATTTTCTTGATCCTCGGCGGGGTGTTCACCTTCTTCTACGCGTTTGGTGAGATCTTGCGTCTGATCGTCAGTGGAGAACTTCGCGAAGCCTACGGAAAACGACAGATGGAACAAACACTCGGTCGCCTCAAAGACCATTGCATCGTTTGCGGATTTGGGCGGATGGGACAACTTGTGTGTCAAGAATTTTCGACCCAACGAATGCCGTTTGTGGTGATTGATAGGAACGAAGAATTGCTCGAAGATTTCGACATGCCCTACGGAATTGCGCTGCATGGCGATGCGACGTCCGACGACGTTTTGCAACACGCGGGAATCGAACGAGCCAAGTCGCTTGTCACTGTCATGTCGTCGGACGCCGAAAATCTCTACACGACGATGAGTGCTCGGCTCCTGAGCAAGCCGGTCTTTATCGTCGCAAGGGTTGAGGATCAACGCAGTGAAGAGAAACTCCGTCGGGCAGGGGCTAATCGTGTCGTCTCGCCTTACATCATCGGAGGACACCGGCTCGCTCAAGCGGTCCTTCGTCCGACTGTCGTGGACTTCATCGAACTGGCGAGTAAGCATGAACACGTCGAACTCCAACTCGAAGAGATGCAAATTACCGAGAAAAGCCCGCTCGCCGGTTGCAATTTGCGAGACAGCCGAATCCGTCAAGACATGAAAATCATCATTGTCGCGGTGAAAAAGAAGTCCGGACACATGGTGTTTAACCCTGATCCGGATTCGCAACTGGAAGTGGGGGATATTCTGATTGCGATCGGTCCGCGAGGATCTCTGGATCAGCTAATGCGACAAGCGGCGCGATGATCAAGGCGCATAGATGAAATAATTCGTTCTGCCTTCCTGCCTCGGCCTTTTGGCCTCTGGACAATTTTGGCTCCAGAATTGCAATTATCTGACGAAACAGTGTATCATGGGTAGATTGTATTGATCGATTCATTCTCAACGCCGCAACTCCAATTCCATTTCGGAGATACGTCCCATGGCGAGTGCAGCCAGCTTGAAGATCAAGTGTCCGAGTTGCGAGGAATCCGTTAGGCTCAAAGACGAATCCTTGCTTGGAAAAAAAATTCGTTGTCCGCTTTGTAAATATGCCTTCGAAGTTCCTGCCTCGCTCAATGGTTCCGGATCGGCCAAAACCAAGGCCCAAAAAGGAGCCAGCGAAGGTGCCATCAAGGAGAAAAGCCTGAAATCGAAAGGGAAGTCAAAATCCCTCGATGAAGACCTCTTGGATGACCTTGACGATCTCGAAGAAACCTTGCCCAAGAAGAAAAAGAAGAGTTCGAAATCGAAGGACGCGGCTGACAAGGCAGACAGCGACGAGAAGGACGAAAAGAAGTCGAAGAAATCGAAATCCAAGAAAAAGAAGGGAATGAGCGACGACTCCAAGAGGCTGGTCATGCTCATTGGAGTGGGAGCGTTGGCTCTGGTGGTTCTGGGTATCGCTGGCTTTTTCCTCATGAGTGGCAGTGGGAATGACACGAACCAAAAGAGGTATACTGGTCAGACCGGTTCCTCCAACCAACCAGGGACTCCCGGTTCTGAAGATCCAGACAATCAAGATCCGAACCAACCTGGAACGTCAACTCCACCCGTCGTTGATCCGGGAAACAACACCACACCGTCCCAGCCGAGGGGTTATCAGGAAGTCAACGAGAAGGAGTTTACTCAACTCGTTCCGAACGACACCGAGCACGTTGCTTACACACGAGTGGGGGCCATCGCGAACACACCGCCGGGATACTTGTTGGTTGCCAGTTTTGGGGATAATGACCAGCAGATTCTCAATGGGCTTGGGTTTACTTTAGACTCCATTGACGCGTTCCTTCATGCGACTCGGTATCAAGGGACTCCCTGGACGTGGAACGTCGTCCACTCCAAGTACAAGTTCGACGAAAAACTGTTGCAGCTTGCATTTGGTTTGGTCGAAGTTGAGGAACCGATCAAACAACGGACCTATTTCCGCATGAAGGCCAAGGTGAACCCACTCGTTAGCCAACTCAGGCACGTGACGTTGGCTAACCGAGGGACGGGAGCGTTGGCCCAGCGGACGGATCCGTTGTATGTTCATCTTCTCGACGACAAACAAACGCTCATCATCGCCGATTTGGTGCCATTGCAACAGTTTCTCACCAACGACGCCAAGTTCGAACGCCTTAATGATCCGGACGTCGTTGCTCCGTTGCCGGTACCAAAGAAAAAGCCTGGGAAGAAGCCAGGGAGTGGTCCGGGTCCAGTTAACCCAGGTCCGGGTGGCCCAGGTCCGATGCCTCCAGGATTGTCGGATGGCGCAGGTCCATCGGGCCCCTCGTCCGGAGTGCCGTCGGAAGGTGCAGGGCCAGTGCCTCCAGGAATGTCAGGCGGCCCTTCCGGATCTCCGCCGGGAATGCCCTCAGAAGGTGCAGGGCCAGTGCCCCCAGGAATGTCAGGAGGCGGGTCAGGAAGCCCGACGGGGCCTCAGATTCCCACTCCGGGATATCCATCTGGTGGTGGCACGTCCGATGGAAAAAAAGACTACACCTTTCTGACGATCTCTCCCGAACTGCGATCGGTGTTGAAAAAGGCGGAAACCATCGGAGACGACTCAGAGGATGGGGTGTTGTACAGTTCTGCGACGGACCTTTACGCTGCTGGCCAACGAGGAGGCACGTTGGATCGGTCGGGCCTGTGGCGTGTCCGCCACATGTGGGACGTCACGAACGTGATGGAAGACAGGCCCGAAGATCATGTCAAAGTCATGGCTGTTGCGATCCACAAGCAAAAGGGTTCGACCAAATTCCGATTCGAAAACGTCCTTCTGTGTCGGTCGGAAAAGCGAGCAGAACAACTCCAAGAGACGCTCCGCGAAAAGATCGCTCCGGCCGTGGCTGGATTCTTCCGAGCTGCTCTGGGCCACAAAGTCGAAGTCGTGGAGAGCGCAAAGAAGACGGACCCGCTTACGCCACCGCCGTATCCTGGAGGTCCAGCGGGTCCGGGTGACGGAGGCGAGCCGATGCCCGGTGCTGGAGGACAGTCTTCGGGTCTTCCTGGACCTGGTGAAGGAAATCCCGGCTACCCAGGAGGAGGCACAGAAACTCCCACGAAACCGAAGGAGCCGGAAGGCTCTCACATAACCGTCGACGTGGAAGAATACTACACCACGTTCGCGTTGAATTTGTGGTTGGGAGATCGAGATGCCAAGATTGCCAAGACCCGAGCGGGTCGGTTATTGTTCCATAGTATGCGGAATCAACTGGCAGTGGGCTTTGAGAAAGACAGTCGATTGGGTCTTGGGGAAGCGCTGGCTCGGATGGCGAAAAAAGGAATCTCGAGACCGGACATTTCTCCTCCTGAGTACTTTCCACCGGCCGCTCCGAAGGTGGCCGGAATGCCTCTTCCGGTTTGGAACAATCCCGTTGGGCGAGTGAGTTGGATGGCGCACTTGTTGCCGTATTTGGGGCACAGAGACATTCACGAGGGTCTCAATTTCTACCAATCGTGGAAACATCCGAGTAATTGGTTAGCCGCTCGCACGGTCATCCCTGAGTTCATCGACTCGACGTATCCGGGGCACCTGCAGAAAGTGTCTTACCCTGGAGTCCCTGTGGACTTGGGGGTCACACACATCGTGGGCATTGCGGGAGTTGGTTCCGACGCGGCCACGTATCTGAACTCAGAGGAAGACCCGCGGGGTGTTGGCAAGCGTGGGGCGTTTGGATACGATCGAATGACTCCGCTCGCCGCCATCGAGAAGAATCGAGGGAGTCTCTCGAATACGGCTGTGATGATTCAGATTCCGCCGGATAGTCATGGAGGAATGACGCCTTGGATTGCTGGAGGAGGAAGTACTGTTCGAACGATTCCCGAGAAAGACAGCATCAAGCCCTTTGTACAACAACGTGGGGATTCTCGTGGTGCTTACGTGATCATGGCAGATGGTTCGGTTCGGTTCGTCAAAGAGGGTGTCTCGGACTCTGTCTTCCAAGCCATGTGTACAGTGAATGGCCCCACGCCGGAGGATTTCAACGTGGATTCGTTCAGCATTCCTGTTGTTGAGAAGAAGCGTTCGGTTCCGGCCGATGGAGGAGTGCCCGTGAAGAACGTAACTGGAAACGTTCCACCTCTCAACAAAACAGAGCCTGCTGTCCAGCCAGCGCTGGAGAACCCCCCGACTCGCATCCAAACGGCACCAAAGGCCAAGTCGTAAGCATCGTTTGATTTCGCTGCTGTTCGACAGATTTGGATTCTTTCACGCTCCGAGCAACTCTGCTCGGGGCGTGTTTTGATTTTGGTGATGAGGAGTCGGACTCGTTTCGAATTGGGAGTTCGGAGTGGATTTGGTTTTGTTGTTTTGGGATGGCCAAACGAAGAACGTGTTAATCCGAAGCGGTAACAAGCTGCTGCAACCCAAAAACAAAATCGAAGACCAAAGAAACTGTCGCAATCGAAAAGAGAACATAATGGCGTCAGGGTCTCAGTCGAACCGCGAGACAGGCTGCGTCGTCGTGTTCTTTTCCGAACCGGTGAACAATGGTTCTGGAAACCATATCGGCAGTGTCGAGCATTAACCCCGGATACGCTTCGGCAGGAAACTGCGAGCGAATTCCATCGGTGTACATGACCAACACATCGTCTTGGCTGAGCACCATTTCTTGCGGGAAAGGGCTTGGTAAACGTTCGCCCAAGACGCCTTCGCGAGAGAGCAAGCGTGTTTCGTTATCTCCGAAACGGCGGATCATTGTGTTGCCTGTACCGGCGTACTGAAGTCTGCCAGTTTGGAGATCGAGCCAGGCAAAACCGGCAGCGGCTCCTCGAGTTCCCCGAAGTTGTTCGTGAACGGCCCTCATGATGTGAGTGACGTCGGTGTTGGTGTTTGTCTCAAGATAAGAAAGAGCGACTTTTCCGGCTTCGTAAGCGGCTGTCCCGTGACCGAGACCATCGACGATGGCCAGCAAAAGACCTCCGTCGAGTTCGCTCACCCAAACGGCGTCTCCGCTTACGACCTCTGCGTAATGGGGCCGGATGCTAAATCCATAGTCCACGACCGAGTTCATGTTTTCGACCTTCTCATAACCATTTTCGGGCGGTGACTTTCGTACCCGTTTGTGGTTCCGATTGCACAACGAATTCATCCATCAATCGCCGGACGCCTGGAAGACCCAGCCCGAGCGTTCCGCCAGTGCTGTAATTGTCTTGCAAAGCACATGCCACGTCGTCGATGCCAGGTCCATTGTCTTCGGCTCGGATTTCGAGCCCTGTTTGTCCGCGAGTAGTGAGCGGCAGCAACACGATCCAACCACATCCGGCGTATTTGATAATATTGTGGCCCAGTTCTGAAACGGTAGTGCTGATCTTGCATTGGGCGGTTTCGCGGAAGCCAAGGTCTTTTGCCAGCTGGCGAGAGATCATGACAGCACACGCAACGTCGAAGTCGTTGGTAATCGGGATTCGTTGTTGGCCGTCGTGCATTTGTTGCTACCTTGTTTTGGATCGGTCGGAGAACGACTCTTTTCCTTGTTCTTCGGTTGTGTTTCGGGTTAGTGTAGCTACCAACTCGATAGGTCAAATGAATTGAGATTGGCCGTCAGTTTGTGGGTAGGTCAGGTTTTGTCAGAGTTGAAGGATTTTCAAGCTCCGCACCGATCGGGCGAAGAGTGCTCAGGGCTTCCTCCAACGTCAATGCTCCGCGGACTCCTTCACAATCGACGTCGAGATCCATCAACGCCGAGACGACCCCTGGCCGTAGCCCGACGAGCATCGTTTTTGGTCCCATCAACTCGGCCATCGACAGCGTTTTTCGCAAGGCCAGGAAATCGTAGGAGTCCATGACTTCCACGGCCGTCACGTCCAGAATCACGCCGTGCGGGTTGACCCCACGAATCTGTTCGAGGAGATCGAATTGGAATCGTTCGAGCACCTCGTCATTTAGTTCGACTTGGATCGACGCGACGAGACAACCCGATGTGAATTGTATCGGCACGCGGGCTATTTCGTTCGAAAATTGATTGTCGTCTATGGTTCTCATCCTCGACACGGGTTTTGCGGGCCAATTTCAGTCTACGATTCATCGCCAATGGGAATCCTAGGCCTTGGGTCGGCGTTGAATGTGGTGGCCTGTGTTGTGAAACGCATCGGCTAATGCGTCGCGTAACGTGGCCGTCGTCTTCATGGTGCCAACATCGATTCCTAGCTCGACGATCGTTTGGGCGATTGCTGGGGAGACGCCCGATACCGTGCATTCGCATCCCATGAGTTTGGTGGCTTTGGTGATCTTGATGAGGTGGTTGGCGACGGCCGTGTCGACGACTCCGACGCCGCTAATATCCAGGATGATGGCTTTGGCTCGTGTCTCGGCGATCTTGTTGAGCATTGCGTGCATGATGTCTTGGGCTCGTTTGGAGTCGATGATCCCGACGATCGGCAACATCAGAATGTCGTCCCAGATCGATGTGACGGGGGTCGACATTTCGAGTAGCGATCGGTGTTGGTCGGCAATGACCCGGTTCGTTCGTTGTGTGAAACTGTTGATCGTCAGGGATGTGTCCAAATGAATTAATTTCGTGATGGCTCGGATGGTCTTGGCGTATTCTTCGTCAGAGAGGCTGTCGTCGTAGAGTTTGTCAACGAAGATCGTCAGAGCCTCGTTCATGCCAGCAAAGTACGCTGGGAGAGAAAGCCCGATCCGTGCATGTCGGTCTCCCACTGTCCGGCGCGTCTCGAAATACTCTTCATCGATCTCTGCATTAAAGAAATCGCGCCAATACTCGCGCTGAAGGGCTTGAATTTCTTGTAGCTTTTCGGGGTTAGAGAAGAATTGTCGGAACTCGGGAGTCGTCTCCATCCATGCGTAAAAGAGGGATATGAATTCATCGAGACGGGGGATCACGATTCGTCCGAAATGTGTGATGCGGTCGAGTTGTTCGGTCTCGATTCCGTAGGTTGCCAACAGGGCTTCCACAGAGAGTTCGCTTTGCCCCAGAACGTTGGATACCAATCGGCTCATCGGTCCACTTCTTTCGTGCTGTGTTGTTTGGTTGTTTCCCGCAGCAAGATTCGTTCGTCGCGCAGGGATTGGTCCAAAGACAAACATAGTCAATGTACGACGTTGTGGACTCAGTGGCTTGAGAAGAGTTGAGAGTCGAGAGTCGAGAGATGAGATACCAATCACAGGCAATACGAAAACCACAGATTGGAATTAACCGAGCCGAGTTTGAAACGGACAGTTCCCCTCACTCAAGCTCTCTCCAGGGGCGTGAGGGGCTTGGAAGGTGTCTTGTCTGTTGTCTGTTGTCTGTTGTCTCTCGACTTTGTTCTCCAGTCCCTGTTCAGGCGAGAACGATTCGCTCGCGATGTTGCTTGACGTTTTTGGTGGCGTTGCGGCTATCGACAACGAGTTTTGCGTGTTTGATGATGCTTTCCCAGTCGTAGGCGTCGTGATCGGTCACAATGAGAATGCAATCGAGACTTGCAAGGTATTCAGGTGTAAGGGGTTGGCTTTCCAGGGCTGGTAACTTTGGATACTTCCGCATGCGTGGTAAGGTGGGAATGTGGGGGTCGTTATAAGTGACTTCGGCGCCCTTGAGCAAGAGCAGCTCGAGGAGTTCAAAGCCGGGAGATTCTCGAGGGTCATCGACGTTCTTCTTGTAAGCCATGCCGAAGAGTCCTATTTTGCTCCCCTTCACGGGTTTGGCGTGGTCGTTGAGGGCATCGGTCAGTTTGTGAATGACAAACTGAGGCATCGAGGTGTTGATCTGCCCAGCGAGTTCAATGAATTGAGTCGGCATGCCGTATTTGCGGGCGACCCAGGTCAAGTAGAACGGATCGATCGGGATGCAGTGCCCACCGAGTCCAGGGCCGGGATAAAACGCCTGAAACCCAAACGGCTTGGTCTTGGCGGCCTCGATGACTTCCCAAACGTCGACGCCCATGCGGTCGTAGAGCATCTTCAGCTCGTTGACGAGGGCAATGTTGACGGCCCGATAGGTGTTTTCAAGAATCTTGCACGCTTCGGCTACTTCTGTCGTTGAGACCTTCACGACTTCGACGACAAATTGTTCGTAGAGGGCTGTGGCAAGTTCGAGACTGTTTGGCTCGATGCCTCCGACGACTTTCGGAATCGATGACGCGGTGAAGTTTGGGTTGCCGGGATCTTCTCGCTCCGGACTGTAGGCCAGGAAGTAATCCTTTCCGACTTCTAAACCTCGCTCGTCGAGAATCGGCTTCATGACGTGTCGTGTGGTGCTCGGATACGTCGTACTTTCAAGGATGATGAGTTGCCCTGGTCGGAGCGTGTTGGCGATGGCTTCGGTGGACTTGACGACATACGTCAGGTCAGGCTCGCGTGTTTCACTCAGCGGTGTGGGGACACAGATGAGGATTACATCGGCTTCGTCGAGGCGGGTGAAATCGGCTGTGGCGTCGAATCGATTTTCCCGCATCGTCTGAATGATTTCGTCGGGAATGTGGCCGATGTAACTTTCTCCCTGGGCGATTTTATCGATTTTTTTCTGGTCGACATCGAAACCGAGCACCGCGAATCCGCTTTGGGAGAGTCCGCGGGCGAGCGGGAGGCCGACATAGCCGAGGCCGATGATTCCCACCAAGGCTGTTTGGTTATTGATGGCGACCCGTAGGGCAGCACTTTGTTCGAGTTGAGAAATCACTGATGATGGCTCCCGAAACGGTCTTGTTGGTTGATCGAAGGTGAGTGAGAGTTCGGGTCGAATTTTATCACTCGGCATCGAGATTGATTGGACACGTTGTGGCGAGTCGGCTCGCTCGAGCCTTGTTTTCTACTCGTTTTGTAGTATCCGGCACACAATAGCGAGTGTCGTTCCTTCCTTCGCTGGGCGTGCTATGCGGGATTGGGTGTAGGTCGTCGTCAAAATCTTCGGTTCTGATTCTTGAAGACTTAGACTCTTGCCGACTCCGTTGGGATGACTGGCATTGACTTTGACTCGGGTGTGTAGTGAACTTTTCGCCACGAGCGATCCGCTCGTCCTGTCACCCAAACCCAAAAGGCTACCCAGGCGGCGACGTTGAGGACAATGAACGAACCTGCCGCTGACGCAATTTTCGATTTCTTGCTCAGTCCAGTCCAGAGACCTAGCAGTCCGATTACGTAGAAGGCGATTTGGATGTACAAGATACCATTGTAAAAGGGCAGGTTTATGAGAACACAACTTGCCAACATCATAAGCAACGCCCAGGGCATCACGAGTCGCATCAATTTGTGGGAGACGAATTCGAACCAAACAGGGTTCCGTCCGGGAATGAGAATATCAGGTAAGCGTGTTACTAGCTGATAGTTTCCGGTTAAGGTGCGAACTTTGCGTTTGAATTCGTCGGCTGCTTTTTCGGGCAATTGGTCGTAGGCAATGGCTCCGCGGTCGAGGATGACTCGTTTTCGTTGGAGGAGGACTTGCATGGGCCAGTAGACATCGTCGAGGAGCGTTCCGGGCGGAATCGGGCGGAACAATTCTCGTCGGACAGCAGAGATGGCTCCTGTCAGGCCCACCATCGAGTAACGTTGACTTTCCTGGTGACGAATCCATTTTTCGTACCGCCAATAAAAGCCCACGCCAGTAATCACACCTGGACGAGTTTCGATCACGAGTTCTCCACTCACGGCTCCGACATCGGCGTTTTGGAAATGACTCACTAGTTTGACCAACGCGTCCGATGCCCAGCGTTGGCGGACATCGGCGAACACCAGGATATCGTGTCGGGCTTGTTGACAACCGATCGTCAATGCCGCCGCTTTCCCGACGTTCTGGTCCAGTTCGATGACATGAATTTGGTTGCTGCGGAAACCCCGAGCGAGTTCGACGGTGTTGTCTGTGGAGCCGTCGGAGACGACGATGATTTCTCCGTCGTAGGGTGAATCGTTTACGAGGCAAAGCAATTCTCTGAGTCGGCCGACAATTCGGTTTTCCTCATCTTTGACGCACAGAACGACGCTTACGGATTCGGGCATAGGTGCTTTTTCGCCGGGCGTAGCAGGGAATACTTTGGCTAACGCCCAGATCAGAAGTGGGTAGCCGACGCATGCGTATGCGGTAATTCCGACACCGACCCAGAAATAGATTTCAAAAAGTTGCATGGCGACCTACTGGATGGACTCTGAGCGGAATTTCTGTATCCGGTACACGATCGCGTGTTCGTCCCTCAGACTCGATCGTGTGTCATGAGGATTGAGGACAGGTCGTCGTCAAGACCTCCGTATAACAAACGGAGGCAGGGCCAAGAAAGAGAACACGAGGGCGCGTGCTCACCCCAAAAGATTCTTTGGAAAGTGGTATTTTAGGCCACCATCCTCAGAGGTTACTTGACCGTCCGTGAGGTACTCACCCTGTGTTCTCTTTCTTGGCCCTCACCTTAGGATGTCCGGTCCACGATAGGGTATTCGTCTCTCCCACGGGGTGTGCTATGCGGAACAAAGTGGGTAAGAAGCCATCGGAAAATGCCATCTCCAACGTGTTCCTATCTAAAAAAGGCTATCTTTATTCCTAGCCTGCTGCGAAAGTTACTTGGCACTAGCTGGCTGGAGGTTGATTGGCCGGGAATGAAAGCGCCCAGTCTTGATTCGATTCGTTTTGACGATTTGCTCGAATAATTTTTGATAAAGCGTTGATTGGGAGTGAAACGTAAATTCTTGCTTCACATGTCGGTGTCCTGCATTACCCATGTCCGCTCGCAAACCATCGTCGCTCAAGACGTCCAAAATCCGTTTGGCCAAGTCCGCGGGATTTCCTGCGGGAACGAGAAAACCGCTAACTCCATCGGCAACGACTTCGGGAGTCCCACCAACAGCGGTTGCCACGACGGGAACTCGAGCAGCAAAGGCTTCGAGCGCCACGTTTGGCAGTCCTTCGGTGTAGGAGGGCAACGCTAACACGTCGAACGCCGCCAGACACAGGTCCAGATCGGTGCGGAACCCAGGCATCACAAGATTATCTTGCAAATTGTGTTTGGCGATTTTTTTTTCGAGTTCGCTTCGTAACGGACCGTCGCCAAAGATGACGAAGCCAATGTCTGGATTTTTCGCCACCACCTTGGCGGCTGCATCGACGAGGACACCGATTCCCTTTTCTGGGCTTAATCGCCCAGCGGCTCCGACGATGTAGGTCTTGGGTTTAGAGAAGAATTGTTGAAGTCGTTTTCGAAAACTCGGTTCCGGGGAAGTAAATCGATCCATATCGATGGCGTTGCGGATGACGTGTACTTTCTTTGGAGGGATCCCGAGACGGCGAACTTTTTTCGCCTGGCCTTCGGAGACACAAACGACGGCATCCATCCACCGGAGACTCCATTTGTCGAGCGCTTCGTTGATTTTGACTTTCCAAGTGGCTCCGGTCCAACCTCGCGAGACAGCGACGATAGGCGTGCTCGTTCGGCGTGCGGCGACGAGCCCCAAGAGGTCGGGTTTGTACCCGTGACAGCAAAGGACGTCGACGGCGTAGTCGGTCAGCAGCTGCGTAATTTCGTTGATTGCCGCCAAGTAATTCGGTGCGTTGCGTTGGAGTTGGGCGTTGACGAATCCAGCTTCCGTGGCTTTTCGTAAGAAAGGACGACACTGACCTCGTTCGGCGAACGAGGCGTAAATCGAGTGGTGGTTGGGCCGGAGGTGTTTGCCCAGACCAATCATTTGTCGTTCTGGCCCTCCATAAAACGGAGAGGCTGTTAGGTGAAGGATGTTCATGCTTTCTGCTGTTTCCGGAAGAGGGACGCGAGTCCGTTGTGTCGCTTATCTGAAATACATTCGTCGGACGACAGCACCGGCCAAGGCTCCAGCGGGAGTGGCGGCCAGTTGAGCCACCGCGTACTTGGGCCATCGCCAGGCGGAGGCGTCGCAAAAGCGTCGCAAGAGTCTCCGTGCTTCGCGCCACTTTCCCCAATAACTTAGCATACAAGCTGTTTTTATGGCCCGAACGGCAAGGACTTTTTTCAACAATGCGGACAAATGTTGTGGGCAGGTCTGAATGATCTCGTCCGGGTCAGTCAGGAGTGGTTCGACAGGACGGGCCTTGCGTAAGTTGCTGCTGAGTGCCGACGCTTCGACATGAAAACGCCAAAGTGGGCGAAGGCGAACGGCGACAGGGGCTGTCAGCATGACTTTGAGCCACAAGTAAGAATCTTCACCGTAGAGGCAACGATTGGCGGTATAGAAACCTCCGTGTTGGCGAACGACTTCGGTTCGCGCAACGGTTCCTTGGGCCGTCATGTAGGCAAGCAAATGAACCACGAACAAGGGAGCCGTTTCGGCTGTCAGTCGATGGACTCCGTTGGTGAGTTTGCGACTAAGCCATAGGTCGGTGGTCGGTTTTCCTTCGGGATACAGAAAATAACCGTGGGTGACAGTAGCGGCTTGGGGTTCGCTTTCGAGGACGTTCCAACTTTCTTGCAGATAGTCCGGTTCCCACTCGTCGTCGGCATCCATGAACGCCAGTAATTCCCCCTGTGCTTCTTGGATTCCACGATTGCGAGCTGCCCCTGGGCCAGCGTTCGTTTGACGGATGACGCGAACCCTCGGATCGCCCGCAGCTTCCACAAGTTTATGTCCTTCGTCGGTGGAGCCGTCGTCCACGACGATCAACTCGAAGTCAGAAAAACTTTGATCCAAGATCGAAGCCAGGGCGCGCTCGACGTAAGGTCGTTTGTTGTAGAGCGGGACGATGACCGATAACTTCACGCGGGGTTCTCCCGTCGTCAGGGCACAAATGCCGTGTTTTCTGCTCGATTTGGAACTTATTCGGATTATCCGAGTCATTTCTTTTGGAGTCAGGTCCTTCGTCCAAAACCGACTGTGGTCGGCATTGGCTGGTGACCTCCGTCCAAGGGAAGTCCCTAATTCAAGGTTAGCTCGAAACGGGACAAAGGAGTGGCGTGTTAGTATTTTTCTGTGAATAAAATTTTTGAACCAGGCCAAAGAATAAGACTCACGTGTTCGCGGCTAATGTGTTTTCTGGTCGGTTTGGGGCTTTTTCCGATTATCCGAGTCATTTCTTTTGGGGGCAGACCTTTCGTCTAAAACCGCTCGTGTGTTGTTTTGGGTTTTTGCTCCGACAGGTCGTCGTCAAAACCGATCAGGCTTGCAGCAACGGCTAGTTGCCCCAAACATAAACCACCATCGTTCGCAGGGACGCGTTCGTGTAGGAACACTTCGAATCCTCGTTGTTGTAATTCGTGGTGCGTTTCTTCGGTTAACAGAGCATTCATGAAGACACCGCCGCTGCAGACGACTTTTTGGATTCTTGTTTGCTCGCGAAGTCGCCGACACGTCTGAGCAATCATATCCACGAGCGTCGAGTGAAATCGTCTTCCGACGAGGGCTAGCGGAACATCTCGTTTGGCGTCGTGGATCACGGCACGAATCAAGGGACGCGTGTCGATGATCCACGGTTTGTCGTCTGTGGGTGAGTTCGTGCTGGGTTCTACAGCGAACGGATAAGGAATGTCTCGAACGACCTGACAAGCGTGCCATTCGAGTTCAATGGCTGCTTGGCCTTCGTAACTGACGGTTCGATGTCCACCAGCCAGAGCGGCGACCGCGTCGAACAACCGACCGGCGCTTGAGGTCAACGGCGAATTCAAACGGCGTTTCCTTGTCGGTTTGGTTTGCAAGTGGCCCATTGTTTTCGAGGTAGGTCGGTCGGCATGACTTTCGGGAGCGATCATCTGAACCAATGTGTCTATCCGAGCGAGTGCAACTCGTTCTTCGAACCATTGTTTATCTTCGTCGCTGTCGATTAGAAATCCGAGAGCCATCCGCCAAGGTTCTCGGATCGCCATTTCACCGCTCGGCATTGGAACGGGACGCAAGTGGGCTGCGCGGCGGAACCCTCGGTAATCCCCGATGAGGAATTCACCACCCCAGATCGTGCCGTCGGTGCCGAAACCTGTTCCGTCAAAAATCACCCCGATCACGGGCTCGGTCAGACCATGTTCGGCCATACAACTTGCCAAATGAGCGTGGTGGTGTTGGACCTCTAGCACGTTCGCGTCTTCCTCGCGTTCTCGCGCGTAATGTGTCGTCGCGTAATCTGGGTGCAAGTCGCGAACGATGATTTCCGGTCGGACGTCGAAGAGCTTTTCGTAATGGCGTACCGTTTCGCGATACGCGGCGTACGCCTCGAAGTGCTCCAAATCACCGAGGTGGTGGCTCAACAAAGCGTTCCATTCGGTCCCCAAGGCGAACGTGTTTTTTTGCTGTCCGCCCAGAGCCAGAATCGGGCGAGGACACTTCCGCGGAAGCCGCAACGGAGTCGGTGCTTTTCCCCGCGACCGGCGAATGGGAGCTTCCTTTCCGCATACGATGCGAGTCACCGAATCGTCGCATCGGATGTGAATCGGGCGATTGCTCGTCAGGTAGAAATCGGCAATGTCGGCCAACCGGTCGCTTGCGTCGGTGTCTTGATACGTTATCGGTTCGTCCGAACGATTGCCGCTCGTCATCACCAAGGGTGTTTCGGGTAAGCAACGCATGAGAAGTTCGTGTAACGGGGTATACGGAAGCATCACCCCGAGTGTGGGATTGCCAGGAGCCACCGATTCGGCGATTTGAATTTCGGGATACTGTGTTTCCTTGTCGGTTTTGCTGCGACGGGTCGTCGTCAAAACCTTCTGTGTTTCCTTGTCGGTTTTGGCTCCGACGGGTCGTCGCCAAAACTTCCTGTGTAAGAGAACAATCGGGCGAGTCGGCGAAAGTAAAAGGTATTTTTCGGCGTCATTGATTTCGCAGAGAAGTTCTGCCGCTGCAAGGTCACGCACCATTATGGCCAACGGCTTTTCGTAGCGGCGTTTACGCCGACGCAATTCGGAGACTGCCATTTCGTTTGTGGCATCGCAAACGAGGTGGTAGCCGCCCAAACCTTTGATCGCGAGAATTTTTCCTTGGCGGAGAGCAACGATAGCGGCGTCGAGGAGAGACTGTGTGTTTGGGTCTGATCCGGGCTTCGGGTTGGTGAAGGAGTCTTCGCTTGCGCTTCGGGATGGTGTCAGATCTGGAGGAGCATTCGACGTCCCTGGAGCCAGATCATCGGAATGAATCGGTTTCCCGTGTGCGTCCCACAATTCGAGTTGTGGTCCGCACTCCGGACACGCAATTGGTTGGGCATGAAACCGGCGATTCCTCGGGTCCTCGTATTCGGCAAGACACGCCGAGCACAAAGAAAAGTTCGTCATTGTGGTTCGTTCGCGGTCGTAGGGAGCCGCGTGGATGATCGTCAATCGCGGCCCGCAGTGCGTGCAATTGAGAAAAGGGTAAAGGTAGCGGCGGTCGTTGGGGTCGAAGAGTTCTTTGAGACAAGCATCGCACGTGGCCACATCGGGACTGATGAGAATTTGGTTTTGGTTTCTTTTCGGTTTTGTTTCCGGCAGATCGTCGCCAGAACGTTCTTGTTTTCTAGTCGGTTTTGTCTCCGACAGGTCGTCGCCAAAACCTCTGGGGATTTCCTCATTGCTGGACAAGATTTGGAAGGAAGTTTCTCCGCGAGTCGGGCATGGTTCCCAGGAAATTTCGTCGATGTGGGCCAAGGGAGGATACGACGTTGACAATTCCTGGAGGAACTGGTCGAGGTGCGAGCTTGGCCCTTCCGCTTCGATCAAAACGTCGCCCGTCCGATTTTGGACGAATCCGCCTATCTGCAACTGCGTGGCCAGGCGGTAGACGAACGGGCGAAACCCAACACCTTGGATGATTCCACGAACTAGGATCGCGCGGCGGGTTATCATGTAAGAATCTTTATCACAACGTCGAGGGATGCAAATGCCGTTGTAGATATCTTACTGAATAAGGAATGGGGAACAGGGAGGGTTGAGAGTCCAAAGTCAGAGCGGTTCGAGTTTTGGTTGGACACATCGTGGACTGATGGGTAGTGCTTTTAGCCCCGTCCGGATTGTTAACCATAACCTCCCGAACCGAGAACCGCTCGTAGGACTTGTTTTTGTTAGCAACGCCCACGCAGGACCTCTGTTGCTAGTTCCTTGTCCTTGTGCTTTCGCGCAAGGTGCTTTCTTGCAAATCTCGACAGAGAGTTATTGGGGGGAACATTTTTGGGGCGATATTCAAAAACATTTCCCCCAACAACCGAGAGATGCGGAACAATGGCTCGCCCTTCTTTGGGAGCCGTGCTCCGGGTATGAGCCAAAACACCGTGTTGGTGTCTTGCTTAAGACGTTCGAGTCACGGACGATTGTTTATATTCCCATGCCGAGGCGTTTTCGTCCGTTTGGCCTCGTACTGTCAGATGGTTGGTGAGCAGCCGTCGAGGTGACCTCAGGCTGGCTTTCGGAGAAGTTGACCATGAGCGTTTGCATGGCTTCTCGGAACCCTTCGATGTGACCCTTCTGTTCGAGCAACTCGCCCAGTTCGACGCGAATTCGTCGCAGCGTCTGACGATCTTCTTCGCCGTACTGTCGGTGGATTTCGTGTTCCTTGGCAGCAATCAACGTATCGGTGAGGGTCTTATTCAGTTCGGCGTGAGCTGTCTGCCATTCGGTACGCTCATTGCTGACCGTTTGGAGCTGTTTCTCCAATTCCTTGAGTTTTTGCTTGGTGTGTTTGGCCCCGGTGCCGCTTTCGTATTCGGCTTGGAGGACTTCGAAACGACGATCTCGCCAAGCATTGTAGACAATGCCGGCCAAACTGAGGGCGAGGACAATCAGTCGGGCGAATCCCTGTCCTGAAGAAAATTCTGGGAGTGGGTCGTACCCAACTCCGTCTCCAATCGATTGTGCCCATTCCCACAATGGTTTGGCTTGGTCTGGGAACAGCACAACCATCAGCGCGATGAGACCGGATCCAACGATAGATCGTTTGATCAGTTGATTGGCCTTACGCATGACTCGGCTCCTTCTCCTGGAAAAAGTACATTGAGTGAGTGTTGCTGAGAACTATCCCTGTTACTCATTCGCTGTAAAACAGGTTCCGGTTAGACGACCGGCGCGTAGTCCGTAACTGTAAGCGTACCTATATTGGTAACGCAAACTCCACGGATGTGTCGTTTCGCACAATTTGTCGTAGGCCATTACGGAGTTGGGATTTCCATTTCAGTAATGGAATCCAACATATTCGAGAGAACTATCTCCTGAAGTTCCGGAAAATGGGCGGATTACTGTTGGCCGTTACTTAGGTTTGGACAAACTGGAGAGACGCAGTTTGTCAAAATTTGTTGAATTATATGGTGAATTATACTGTGTGTTGAAATTCGGCTTGCCGAATTTAGTACAACGGAGCCCTGGGGCAGAAACCGAGATAGTCTCGGTCACGACCACGGCCAGAAAATACGTGTGCAGTGGTCGTCAATGACTACGACATTGGCGATGATAAAGTGAAATTTCTCACAAAGCGTGATCACGATTTGCAGATAGTGTGTGAATGATTTCACATGGTTGTAACCATGTGAAACGTTTCACAATTTTCATCGTGATCCGATCAACAAACATTCTAGCAACAAGTTCAACCGATTGCTATGAAAAAATATGGCATAGCAACCTCACCCATATTACTACTCGCAGGATCAAGACACAAGACCCAACCTTAGTAATTGTGTCGAGTCTGGAAGTCTTGTCTGAGTGCGATTCGATCGTTCCAGAACTGTGGAACGATGTGCAACGGACAAACGAGATCGTCAATGATTCGCGAGCGGTGGTTAGGGTGTTATCATGATCGCGCACAAAAGAGACATAGAAGGTTCGATGTAAGTGGAGTTCTCCCTGTTCGCACAATAAGTAGTAGCACTCCGTGGTTAGTTGGATTAGCATTAGGCTCTCAAAAACAAACCGGTTTTTTCCAGCCAACAGGAGATGCGTCGATGATTCGCAGGAACATGTGGTTCGTGGTGATCCTTGGTTCGGTCGTTGCGACTCAAGTAGCCAACGCCGACCACCAACAATTGAAGGCGGCTCAAAAAGGGAATCCTCAGATTCAATCGGTCCAGGCCATTGCGTTCGGTCCCGAGGGTTTGTTGCTTGTCGGGGACGGACGTGGGAAGCAAGTCGTCGCCATCGCTACCGGCGATACCAAGGTCAATGCCTGGACGAAAAAACGAATTCCGAATGTGGCGGGTGAGATCGCCGGTCGGCTCGGCACAATGGTCGAGAACATTAAGCTCGAGAAGATGGCAGTGAACCCGGCATCCCAGACGGCTTACATTGCGGTAACGAAGAAGAGCGGAAAGGAGCCGATGATCGTGACTGTGAACGGGAAGGGTCAGATCAACGCGTTGGATTTGACGAACGTAACGTATGCCAGTGTCTCGCTGCCTGCCGACGCGAACGTCAAACTGATTACGGACGTTGCTTGGGCCGACGATCGGGTGCTCGTGGCTGTCCAAGCGACGGATCGATTCGCAAGTAAACTATTCTCGATTCCAACGCCTTTCGACTCCAAGATCACCCCGGTCGTGGCCAGTACGAATACTTTTCACGTCGCACACGATCGGTGGGAAACACGAGCACCCATTCGCACGTTGATCCCTTATGAGGAGAAGGGAAAGAAATATGTGGTTGGTGCGTTCACTTGTACGCCAGTCGTGAGGTACCCCCTTGGAGGGCTCAAGGCAGGTGCGAACGTGAAGGGCACGAGCGTCATCGAACTCGGTAACGGTAATAAGCCGCGAGACATGTTTGTCTACGAGAAGAATGGAAAGAAATATATTCTTATGAACACATATCGTTTCTTCCACAAACGCCGTCCCGTTGGTCCGAGTCCTTACTGGACTGTTCGCGTCGATTATGATCTTCTCGGTGAGGAAAAGAAGGTGAACGACCAGGCCATTCGTCGGGTGGACCGAAACTTGAACAAGTTGACCGACAAAGCCGAGGTCATCGAGGCTTATCACGGCGTCGCGCACATGGATCAGCTCAATGCGAAACAAGCCTTGGTCGTGCGGAAAACGAAAGATTCTTTTGACGTCGAAGTCTTACCCCTGCCGTAACTTCTAACAGTTCAATGTTGTGGTGTCGTGCGGATTTCTCTGTGCGGCACCATTTTTTATTTGCTTGGAGGTGTCTATGTTCCTCGTATCCTTTTTGACATGTCTTGTGGGTTTGGTATCGGAGGAGACACGACCGCAGATTGAGGCTAAAGAGGACAGGACTCGTGTCGTTGTTAGGGTCATGATCCCGGAAGCCGCCCGAGCGAGGTTGCCGCAAGGTGTGATTCCACAAGCGGAAGGGAATCAATGGCTTAAGTTCGTGTTAGTGCGGCAAGGAAAGGTCGGACCGTCGATGTTCGGAACTTATACTCGACGAGGAACGACGTTGACTTTTCGACCCGCAGTTGGATTAGAGCGAGGGTTTCGGTATCGCGCAATTTATACTCCGAATGAGCTCAGTCAAAGTTATAAAGACTATGTTGTTCCACTCGTCAAAAAGACGAAACCGACAAAGATCGTGAAGGTTTATCCGACGGCTAATGTTCTCCCGGCGAACCATTTACGTTTCTATATTCATTTCTCCGGGCCGATGCGTGGCGGTGAAGAGATATTTCGCCAAATACAGATACTCGATGCTAAGGGAAAGGCCGTCCACGATCCTTGGCTCCACGACGAACTGTGGGACCAGAAAGATAAAAAGTTGATTCTTTACATTCATCCAGGACGAATTAAGTGGAATGTGTTTTTACGACAACAGCTTGGGCCTGTTCTCGTCGCCAACACGAGTTATACTTTTCTCATACGGACGGTGATGCTCGACGCGAATGGCAAGAAATTGGCGAAAGAGTATCGCAAGACGTTCCGCACTTCTGTCGAGAATCGCCATCGAGTCGATCTTTCCAAATGGAAAGTCGCTGGTCCACAAGTCAACACCAAGACACCAATTCGGGTTACGTTTCCGGTGGCGATCGATTATAGTTCCCTGCACCGGTTCTTGCACATAGTCGATTCCAAAAACCGCAAAGTCAACGGGACCATCACCATCGGTAAGGATGAACGTTCCTGGCTGTTTTCTCCGACGAAGGAGTGGGGCTCTCAGCGTTATCGACTTGTGGTCGATCCGCGTTTGGAAGATACGGCGGGGAATACGCCGTTGCGGCCATTCGATCGTGATTTGAAAAAGCCTCTCCCTCCACCGCAGCGGTTGACGGTGCCGTTTCGGGCGAGATAACGTCCGCGAGAATGTACCCAGAGCATGCATCCGGATTTGGGAACCGGACGATCGGGAAACCCGACGGCGAAATTCCTTCGCAAGCTGGAAACGATTATCCAATCTCATGTCTGTCAACTTCCGTCAAATTCATGATTGACTCGTGCCTACCAACAGACGGATAAATAAGCTGTCGGGTATGGTTGTCTAGTCAAGCCGCCACACTCCAAAACGAAATGACAACAGTGGTGTCGAGACGCCGACTTCGCACCTTGAGAGGAATACACCATGCGAATCGTTCATGCCGCATTGTTCGCTTTGTTGATCTTTTTTCCGTTCGGAACAACGTACGCCGATAGACTCGTCTTGGTAGCTGGCGGCGGAAAAGGCGGTGATGGTCCCGCGAAGAAAGCGCGGTTGATTGCTCCGTTCGGTGTCGATTTTGACAAGCACGGCAATATGTACATCGTTGAGTTGCGTGGCAACCGCGTCCACAAGGTGACTCCAAAAGGGATGTTGACGACGATTGGTGGAACCGGAGAGAAGGGAGATTCCGGAGACGGTGGTCCGGCTGCGATGGCCACGTTTAACGGCGCTCACAGCCTCGCGATTGGTCCGGAAGGACATTTGTATATTGCTGATACCTGGAATAATCGCGTGCGAAGGATCGATTTGAAGACCAAGAAGGTCACCCGGTTTGCAGGGGTTCCAGGCAAGAAGGCCTACGGTGGTGATGGTGGTCCAGCTGCGAAAGCCAAGTTCAGCGGCATCTATTCGATCGCTTTTAATCCTTCCAAGAGCAAGATGTATCTGGCCGACCTGAATAACCGACGTGTCCGCATGGTGGACATGAAGACGAAGATCGTGACGACCATTGCGGGCAACGGAAAGCGAGGTGTGCCGACGGATGGTGCCGACGCCAAAACGTCGCCGTTGGTCGATCCCAGAGCGGTCGCAGCCGACAGCCAAGGTAATGTCTATATTCTGGAGCGTAGCGGTCATGCTTTGCGGGTGGTTGATTCCGAAGGGAAGATCCGCACGGTCGTCGGCGCTGGCAAGGCAGGCAACAGTGGGGATGGTGGTGATCCCCGCAAAGCTCGACTCCGCGGGCCGAAACACCTTTGCATTGATCACGACGATAACGTCATCATTGCTGACACGGCCAACCACGTCATCCGCGTGTATTACCCACGCGAAAACAAGTTGGTTCGGATCGCTGGAACCGGGAAGAAGGGATTCTCGGGCAAGGGCGGGGAAGCTCTCAAGGTCCCAATGAGCCAACCGCACGGCGTCACCATTCACAAAGACGGTACACTCTACATTGTCGATAGTTTTAACGATCGAGTGTTTCGGTTGGTGAAGGAAACAGGGAACAGAGAATAGGGAACAGGGAACAGATAACAGCAGAAAGAGAGGACCTTGTTTTGCTGTTCCCTGTTCCCTGAAAAGAAGAAAATCGAACCACAGATGAACGCACCACCTCTCCTGCAAGTCGAAAACGTCACCAAACGATTTCCAGGCGTCAAAGCCCTCGATGGCGTTTCGCTTTCGGTTTATCCGGGTGAGGTGCTTGCGGTCGTCGGCGAGAATGGCGCGGGCAAGTCCACGCTCATGAAAATCATGGCCGGGATTTATACGCCAGATGAGGGGCGATTGCTCCTCGATGGAACACCCGTGCGTCTCGGTAGCATCAACGAGATGATGGATCTGGGCGTGAGTTTGATTCACCAGGAACTGAACCTGTGTGAAGACCTCTCGGTCGCGGCGAACGTTTTCTTGGGGCGCGAGCCGGTTGGCTCTTTTGGAGTGCTCAGTGAGTCGGCCATGTTCCGCGAAACGCAGAGTCTTTTGGACCGAGTTGGGCTCGAGTGTTTCCCGAGAACGATCGTCGGTGGGCTGTCGCCGGGACATCGACAACTCGTCGAGATTGCCCGAGCCCTGTCGATGAACGTCCGCGTTTTGATCATGGATGAGCCGACGACGAGTCTGACTCAGAAAGAGACGGAAAAACTGTATGAGGTCATTGCGGGTCTGAAAGAATCCGGTGTGGCGATTGTGTACATCTCACACAGGCTTGGCGAAATCGAGATTCTCGCCGATCGTGTTGTTGTTCTCCGCGACGGCAACTATGTGGGAGAGCTTGCTCGATCTTCACGTGACGCTCACTGCGAGACCAACGACCAACCCCAATCCTCTCTGCTGGATACCAACGAACGAGACGAAATCACCCACGACGCGATGGTCCGCTTGATGGTTGGACGCGAAGCGAGTCAGTTTTTCCAACGGCAACACAATCAGAATCCGGATCGGGAACGACTGACCTTACGCGAGGTTCGGTACACCGGCGTGCCGAGTGTTGCGGATGGAATATCCGAGCCGATGTCCTTCACTATTCACGAAGGAGAAATTTTGGGAATGTCGGGTTTGGTGGGTGCGGGACGAACCGAGTTGGCTGAGACTCTTTTTGGTTTGCGATCGGTCTTCTCCGGGGAGATTGGCATCGATGGAGAATTAGTTGCTTTCCAGACTCCGGAGCAAGCCATCAGCGCTGGCCTCGTCCTCGTTCCCGAAGACCGCAAGCGACATGGGTTAGTTCTCGACGACACGATCGAACACAATTTCAGTTTGCCGAATTTGGACACTCTGAGCCGCGGCCAAATCGTGAACCGAAAGCAAGAGCGAGGACTCGCTGAGGAACTTCGATCGAAGTTGGGCGTCCGAACGCCGAGTGTCTTGCAAACGGTGGGTTTGTTGTCGGGTGGCAATCAACAGAAAGTCGTGCTGGGGAAATGGTTGGCTCGCAAGCCACGTGTGCTTATCGTAGACGAACCGACACGCGGAGTCGATGTTGGGGCCAAGAGTGAGATTTATTCCCTGCTCGATCAGTTGGCTGATGAGGGGACGGCGATCCTGATGATTTCCAGTGATTTGGAAGAAATCTTGGGCATGAGCGACCGGGTCGCTGTGCTCCATGAGGGTAGGTTAGCGGGGATTCTCTCGCGAAATCAATTGAGTGAAGAAGCTGTGATGAGTTTGGCCACGGGTGGCCGGAGGAATTAGATTTTAGGAAACAGAGAACAGGGATTAGGGCTTAGCGAACAGGGAACAGGGAACAGGGAACAGGGAACAGGGAACAGAAAACAGTCGCACAAACACAAGAGTCAAGAGACGAGAGTCAATGGCGATTGGCTAATCTCCCTTCGTGTGAACGTGACGAGGCTTGGTCATTCTGCTGTTCCCTGTTCCCTAATCCCTGTTCTCTGTTTCCTCCACGGGAGATGCAGTCGTGATAAAAGTAGTCGGCGTCAGTTTGATGGTGGTGGTGCTTTACGCGTTGTTCCTCTCGACAGGGCCGGAGGCGTGGTCACCCATTGCGCAACAGGCTTTGGGAGAGCGGATTGGGATAGCTGGGATTGTGGTTCTGGGTGTGGCTCCGGTCATCATCAGCGGCGGGATCGATTTGTCGATTGGGTCGATGCTTGGTTTCAGCGCGGTCCTGTTTGCATTGCTATTAGGATTCAAGGATTTTCCCTTCTGGGTGTTTGATTTGCCAATTTACATTTTGACGGCAATTGTCCCAGACTGGTTTCCTCGGGATTTCCTTTTTTGTCTGCCGCCGTTACTCTTTGCGATGGCGATCTTGATTGCCTTTCCGCTGCTTGGAGCTCTCCAAGGACTTCTCATCACGAAGACGAATCTGCAACCGTTTCTGGTGACGCTTTGTGGCCTATTTATTGTGCGAGGATTTGCTCGGGTGACTACACGTTATGTCACTGGTGCGTCGCGGAACGTCGGTACTGGCCAAACGAAGTGGGAGATTGAGCCTCTTGCGTACCTCGCCGAAGGAACCGTGTTTGGGGTGCCGATGCCGCTGTTCGTGTTCTTGGGGCTCGCGGTGGTCGTTGGGTTGGTGTTACATCGGACGGTTTTCGGGCGATACCTCTACGCCATCGGGTCGAACGAACAAGCGGCCCGGTACGCTGGTATCCCGACCGATCGGTACAAGATTTTCGCGTACATGTGGTGTTCGTTCATGGCTGGATTTGCGGGAATTCAGTATATGTTGCGAATCGGATCTGCGTCTCCCCCGACGGTTGGAAGTTGGATCGAACTGTACGCGATTACCGGAGCCGTTCTCGGTGGGTGTAGTCTTCGTGGAGGGGACGGGCATATCATCGGAATCGTGATGGGAGCGGTGATTTTGCCACTTTTGTGGGCCGTGTGTAGCTTCGCGGGAATACCGGACGACATGCGAGAATTCGTGTTGGGCGTGGCGTTGTTGATCGGGACGGTTGTGGATGTGATTTTGAGACGACGAACTGGGAGTCTGTGAGCGAAGAGACGAGAGCCAAGAGCCAAGAGCCAATGTGCCGCCTTGGAAAACTTGAGGTCTGGCATCGTGCGGTAGCGTTTGCTGAACTGGTGTATTCGGTAACCGAGACCTTTCCAGCGACTGAACGCTTCGGACTAATGAGTCCGATGAGATGAGCCGCAGTATCCATATATTCGAATATTGCGGAAGGAAGCGGGCGGGTGTCCGATTTGGAGTTCAGTCGGTTCGTTGAGATTGCCTGTGGTTCTTTCAGGGAGGTAGTTTCCCAAGGAGAACTCTCAGTGCGTCTGAACTTGGTTCCAACTGGCGTCCATAACGAGTTCAAACAAAAAGCTGAGTAAGTTGGCCGTATGTTGTCCGGACTCTGGACGAGCTTCACGCAAACTGCTGACGAGAGCAAAGAGCAAAGAGACAGAAGCATTTTTGTCTTCCGTCTCTTTGCTTTCGTCTCTTTCGTCGCTTTCGTCCCTGTTGTCTCTACTTGTCTCTACTTGTCTCTACTTGTCTCTACTTGCCTCCCAAGCGATTCCGAAGGTTCCGCAGGCTTCCCATGATTCCGCTTCCGGCTTCTTGCTTGTGTGGAGTCTCTTCTTGCCCGGCACCCGTCCGTTTCTCGTTGATTTCTTCACGGAGTTTTTGGACGGGGGCCATTTGGCCGCGGATTTGGGCGTCACGTTCGAGGCGTTGCATGTCGGCCTGGACTTCGTCGCGGAGCCGGTCGAGGCGAGTGCGTTCGCGAGCCAGGTCGGCTCGTTCACGGGACAATTCCATCTCGATTTCGCGGGTGGCATCGTCGAGTTCTTCGTTGCGTTGGCGAAGGGTCTGGAGTTCATCGTTGAGCTTGTTGCGATCGGACTCGAGTTGTCGACGGAACTGGACCAGTTCGGCTTCGTAACTATCGGCGTCTTCGATGACTGGCGGTTCGTCGGCTTTCGACTGTTGCTGGAGTCGTTCGATTTCTTGGTCTTTTTCCTCCATGGCTTTGCGAAGGAGGGAAATGGCCTTCTGGGCTTTTTCCAGATCTTTTTGTAGTTCGTCGTTTTCGGGACCACTAAAAGTGGTCATGTGTTCCTGGAGTTCCCCGATGAGCCCGCGGAGTTCGTCGTTTTCTTTTCGGAGTGCTGCGAGTTCTTCGGAGCCTTGTTTGCGAACTTGTTCTTGGGCCTCTTTGAGTTCGGTAGTCATTTGCTTTATGTGTTCACGTTGTTCGCGGAGTTCGGCCTCGGCTTCGGCGATGGCCTCGCGTTGCCTGAGCAAGCGCTGCGTTGCCTCAGCGTGCTCTTGGGCCCACTGCTCTCGCGTCAACATGTGTTCTTTCTGTTCCATTTGCATTTCTAAAACTCCGCGGGTCAGATTTTGGTGGGCGATTTCCTGGCGGTTGCGTTCTTGTTGGAGTTCGTCACGCATCTTTCGGAGGTGGCGGCCGAATGATTCCAGTTCTTGCTGGCGAGTTCGCAACTTGTTGATGTTCTCGGTCAAATCCTGAGGAGTCTCGCTGGTGAGATCAGGGAGGTCGAAATCGGCAGCGGAGGGCAAGAACGCAAGCGTCTTCTCCAATTCGTCTTCGTTGTTTTCAGGCCTGTTTTGGTCCGGCAGGCCGTCGCCAAAACCATCGTTGTTTTCAGGCCTGTTTTGGTCCGGCAGGCCGTCGCCAAAACCGACCTGGGTGAGTCGCCTTGCGATTTCCTCTTCGGCCTGCTCGCGTTTGGCTTTCAGTTCTTGGTTGAGAGCGTCTCGTCGTTGTTGGCACTCCTTATCGAACTCCTGATGAATCCGGGCGAGTTCTTCGTCAAAGACTTCCCGTCGCTCCTGAAGTTCCTGTTCGAAGTTTTTCTTCCGTTCGGCGAGCCCTTTATCGAATTCGGCCTTGTGAGTAGTCTGTGTTTCGGAGAGATCGATTTCGCGTTCTGCGAGTTGAGCTTCTTTTTGGGCGACGAGGTCGCGGAATTCGGCGACGTCGCGTTCGAAAGCGACTCGCTCGAGTTTCATTTCGGCTTCGGCGGCGTCGAGGTCGTCAGCACGCTCATTGGCTTCATGGATGAGTTGGTCGAGTTCCTCTTGGCGAGCGTCGAGAGCGTTTCGTCGGGCGTCGAGGATTCGTTTTTCCTCTTCGCTCGGTGCTCGGCCGTTAGAACGCGTTTCCTGTTGACAGATCCGTTTTCGCAAACCCAAGGCGAGACGGGCAAGGTTGCGACGTTTGCGATCGAGGCGGAGGTGTCTTGGTTCGGTTTCCAGATTGTTGCGAACTGCCGGGATATCGATACGGAAGCAAAACGGGCCGACGTGGATGATGGCTCCGTCATACAAACTGGCTTCTTGGATCTTGTCCCCGTTTAACTTGATGCCCGCACGACTGTTACAGTCGCGAATGGAAAAGCCTCCCGCGTTACGCGTGATGACGCAGTGCAGGTTGGAGATGTCACCTGCTTCGAGAATCAGGTCGCAACCACGGCTCTTGCCGATGATCAAAGAATCTCGAATGATCGGCCATTGCTGTTTCGTCGCGTTGCTGTTGCCGTACAGCAGCACGAGAGTAGGTTGCAAGGGAAGCGTTGTTCTCTGGGGGGGCTTTGCGATCATGGTGGCTCCATAAATGATCTGGTCCGTGAATATGTAGTGTCCGCCTGGTCCTGGGGCGTTCCGTGGTTTTTCGGATTTCTTTTTTCTGGGTTTTCTGGTCGGTCCGTTACCGATTCTCTGATTTTCAAAATCAATTCATTTTGGGGTCAGGTCCGTCGTCGAAACCGACCTGGAAGCGAGTTGGCCCGAAAAGGCAGTCGTTTTACTGTCGAGAAATGATTCCCATTTTCGAAGACTCGCATGGGCTTTCGGCGCGGAGCTGTATTTTCCGATTTGTTTCGGGTTTCCGCTTCCCTCTGGGTTCGGGTGTTTTCTCTAGTTCTTGAGTTCCCTGGTTTGCACCCGGCACACCATAGCGAGTGTCGTACGTCCACCTCACGGGTGTGCTAGGTGGGACTATTTCCGGCACACGATCGCGTGTTCGTCCTTTGCACGCGGGGTGCGTTAGGCGGACCCGAGAGCAGGCCGTTGTCAAAGTCTTTGGGTGCCTTGCGAATTTAGTTCCACGCAAGTCCAGGTGTCGATCCCGACAGGGAAATGTTCCACCGAAGTCACCACGCTCTTGGCGAGTCATTAATCGAAACGGGTGGCGCGTCCCTGTTGAGTTGACCGCTATGCACACTCAGTTTCTTTATTCGCCGAAGACCGTCGCAAGAAAGAGGTGCATTTTTGTGGAAGATACCGTTTCCACAGAGACGACAGGTCACACAACTATAGCTCAAAAAAAGAATGAGGTAGCTAGTTCCAGAAAAAAACAAAATTCTCGTGAGGTCACCAAGGTTTTGATGGAGCGGTCGGTTGGCTGTAAAAAGAGGCCTGGTAAACGGAAAACACGAGGTTAGGGTATCTTGCTGGGCTGAAGGGAGTTCTTATAATGAGATAAGAGTTGTCTGCTGGACTATTCGTAAACTAATGCGGAGATTGTGGTTGGGAAGATTGGCCAAATCTCCGACGATATACATGGGGCACTCAAAAATGCGTGAATGGTTTCGTAACGTGGTGACGGCGGTCAAAACCGTTGCCCAAGGGATGTGGATCACCGCCTGGTATTTCCTTCAAACTTTTCGGCGCGGCACGTTCACCGAACATTTCGAGTATCCCGAATTGCCGGTTCCCGTGAAACCCCGGTATAGAGGATTTCATCGGTTCGATCTGACGACGTGCATTGGTTGTGATAAATGCGCCCGAGCGTGTCCGGTCGATTGCATCTACATCGACAAAATGAAAAATCCAGCCGGTAAAGGCTTTCGTGTGAATGCTTTCGTAATCGACTACACCAAGTGCATGTTTTGTGCTCTGTGTGTCGATCCTTGCCCGGTAGACTGTATTTTCATGGGGTCGAACTACGACTTGAGCTGCTACAGTCGGGACGGCTGTATTGTTGACTTTGCCAAAGTTCCGGTCGCGACCGCTTGGGGCGAAGATACACTGAATCCGACCGCTGTGGCGATGTCGAAAACGCAGGTTGGACCCGTTTGGCCCGTAGAGGAGACCTCGGCGGCCCCCGAAGAAGCGAAAGCGTAAACTACAATCGGTTCGGGTGTGTTGATTTGTTAGAACGATTTGGCTTGGACACCAAACTTGACTCGCGAACGAGGAACTGCAAAAAAAGCGTCGTTCGTGCTGGGCTTTTTGGCCACCAAGCCAATAGCGACGGATCGCGATCAGGCTCTCCACGCTGCATGGATCATCGTTTCGGTGGAACTTGATCAGTTGCTTGCGAAAGACTTCCGCTCCTCATTGGATAAAACTCAATGCCAGCACTTGTTGCTTATATCGCCATTTTCGTCGGCCTCGCCGTTTTCTTCTTGTTCATCCATCTTCTGTTGGGGAGTATCTTTCGCCCCAACTTACCGGAAGAAGACAAGCTGACGATTTACGAATGCGGTGAACCGACGATTGGAAGCGCTTGGATTCAGTTCGACCTTCGGTACTACGTGGTCGCGTTGTTATTTGTCATCTTCGACGTCGAAGTTGCGTTCTTTTTTCCCTGGGCGATCGTTTTTGGGAAAGCCAACGATTTAGCTGAGGCCAAGCCGGAGCAAGCGGCTCAGGTTCAACAGATCAGTCAACAACTTGTCCCGTCGAATCTGCCAAAACCCAACGTCGATTCGCTCAACCCACAGTGGCCTGAGACCTTGGAAGTCGAGAACAGCGATGGGGTTATGGTGGCGACAGAGGAGGCCAAGAAAGTCGCCAGCTCGGTCATTGCCGAGGGGCAGACTCTAGCGTGGATTGCCTTCTTTGACATACTTGTGTTCTTTGGGGTGCTTCTGGTCGGTTTTGCGTATCTTTGGAAACGCGGCGACATTAACTGGGTGCGGAGTATGACGAGCGCTCCCACAGAACAGGAAGAGAAAGCCCAAGCACCACCCGAGGAATCACCAAAAACTCCAGGAGTCCTTGTTGGCTCCGGAGCGAGTTGACTGTTATAAATAGCGTTAGCTCTCCAGCGTCAGAAAGAGTCGTTGGCGGGCTCCTAATTTTACTGAAAACCGGAACGCCATCGTAAAAGGTGGCAACGAGGAGATATCCAATGGGTTGGGCCGAAGGTCGCTTTGAAGATATGGTTTTTACGACCACCATCGAGCAGGGTATTAACTGGGCTCGTGAGTCAAGCATGTGGCCGATGACGTTTGGGCTTGCTTGCTGCGCCATTGAGATGATGGCGTCGGGAGCTTCCCGTTACGACATCGACCGATTTGGGGCTGGTGCGTTTCGGGCAACGCCGCGACAGGCAGACTTGATGATTGTCGCTGGTACGGTCAACTTCAAGATGGCCAGCCGTGTTCGCCGTTTGTACAACCAGATGCCCGATCCGAAGTTTGTGATAGCGATGGGTGCTTGCACTTGTGGTGGTGGGCCTTACTATAAATACGGTTACAACGTCGTCAAGGGAGTCGATCTCGTCGTTCCTGTTGATGTCTATGTTCCCGGTTGCCCGCCACGACCAGAAGCCCTTCTCGAAGGGTTGATGCGAATCCAAGACAAAGTTCGGGGCATGAAGGCGTTGACCAAAGGTCAGCCCGTCAACGTTCCGATTCCATCTCGAAGCGGTTACGTCATGCTTCCCCCAGAACTTGGCGGTGACGAAACAGACCCGCAAAAAGCCGCTGAGATGAGCTTGGCATACGCGAAGAAGAATAAGGAACTCTCGACTCCGGCGAAGAAGTAATCTGTGGGTAGGCCTTTCGATGCCTTTCCTTTAAACCATCTCTGCCACCGAAGATAGTGAGCATCCCTCACCCTCAGTGCCCTCTCCTCGCGAACGAGGAGAGGGAAGCCAGAAAGGGTGGCGATTTCAAAATCCTTCAGCTCTCGAGGGGAGAGAAGGACTTGGGATGAGGGATGAGTCTTATGCCCCCAACGAGTTGATTCCCATGACATCTGCCGAAATCATCGCGCGTCTCGAACAACAGTTTGGCGATCGGATTCAAGAGAAAAGCGAAGCAGCTTTGGATCCCTTTGTTGTTGTCGGTGCCGATTCGCTTTACGAAGTTTGTGAGTTTCTCAAAGACGATCCACAACTCCAGTTTGACATTCTCAATTGCGTCAGCGGAGTTGATTATCTTGAGATCGACCCCAAGAAGGTCGAGAAGGCTGGGTTCGATCCTCATATGGAGGTCGTCTATCACCTCTCGAGCTTTAAGCACCGACATCGGTTTGTCGTGAAGGTGATTTTGCCTCGCTGGAAAGATGATACTCCGGGCCAACTTCCGGAAGTGCCTTCGGTCGTGGACCTTTGGGTTGCGGCGGACTGGCACGAACGCGAAGTGTATGACTTGAATGGTGTTAACTTCGTCGGCCATCCGGACTTGCGTCGGATTTTGTTGGCCGAAGATTGGGAAGGTTATCCACTCCGCAAGGACTACGAATTCCCGCTCGAATATCATGGTATTCGTGGGAGATGAGTTCAAGCCGGAAGGTCGCGAATCCTCCTATCGTCCCTCGGATGGTTTGTTGGGTGAGGTTGGATTTTACCTCAGGCCGATGGTGCTAGCGAGGGACGAAAGAACAAAGCACTCTCGCTTGCGATTCGGGTTCGTAAATCTCCCAACAAATCATCGTGAGTGGATCATAATTGCTGATTGCCTGCCGCTTGAACGGATCATTCTAAACTACGCTTCACCTCTTTATTGACTGCGAATACGAAAATGGCCACAGTTCAAGATAAACAAGACCAAACGATCGTCGAGTTCGACGTCCGTACCGACGAGATGCTTGTGAACATGGGTCCGCAACACCCGAGTACCCACGGGGTGCTACGGCTCGTTCTCCGGACGGATGGTGAGGTCATTTCCGAAGTGACTCCCCACTTGGGATATCTCCATCGGTGTGCCGAGAAGATCGGCGAGAACGTCACGACGATTCAATTCATCCCGTACACTGATCGGATGGACTACCTTGCGGCCATGAACATGAACCTGGGTTACTCGATGGCGGTCGAGAAGCTCTGCAAGATGCAAATTCCTGAGAAGGCGCAGGTCATCCGGGTGATCATCAGCGAGTTGGGCCGTATCGCGAGTCACCTCGTTGGGATGGGTGTGTACGGCCTGGACCTTGGGACTTTCAGTCCGTTTCTTTATGCGTTCCGGGAACGGGAGATGATTCTCGACCTCTTCGAAGAGGTTTGTGGTGCTCGCCTGACGTACAGTTATATCACCGTCGGGGGTGTTCACGACGACTTGCCCGAAGGTTGGTCCGAGCGTTGTCAACAGTTTCTCGATTACCTCAAGCCTCGTATCGAGGAATATCACACGCTCCTCACGCGGAACCATATTTTCATCCAGCGGACGGCCAACATCGGCGTTTTGTCCAAGGAATTGGCTTTGGCGGCTGGTTGTAGTGGCCCGATGCTCCGAGGTTCGCTCAATAAAGAACAGGGTGACCCGGATTGGGACTTGCGGAAGATCGAACCTTACAGCGGTTATGAGAACTACGAGTTTGACGCAGTTGTTCCTCCGTTTGACGACACACCCCCCGAGGCCGTCATCGGTGACAGTTGGCATCGATTTTACGTCCGGATGCTCGAAGTGCTCCAGAGTATCAAGCTCGTCGAGCAAGGGCTAGCAAAGTACAAGCCTCTCAAAGAAGGCCACGACAAAGTTTGCGACGATTTCCGACGTGAGTCTCAAGGGCTTGAGAAAAAAGCACTCAAGGCCAAGGAAGCCGAACTGAATAAAGTACTTGCCGAGAAGTATTCCCACCGCGTCGAGCCACCCCGAGCACTCTTGCCTGGCGAAGCCTATTTCGAAACGGAATGTCCCCGTGGTCAAATGGGTTTCTACGTTGTCGGTCGAAACACCAAAGATCCTGTTCCGCTGCGAGTGCGAGCTAGGTCGTCGAGTTTCTCGAACTTGAGCGTCACGAGCGAAATTTGTCGCGGATGTTTGATCGCGGATATTCCGGCGATCATTGGGAGTATTGACATCGTGATGGGCGAAATTGATCGCTGATCGTTGTTGGATAAACCAAGGATTTTTCTCCCGTGTCGCACGGCAGAGCCGTGCGGCCTGCGTTCCGTGGCTCCGCCATGGAACAAGGGTCATTGAAATCGTCCACTGGAACAACCATCGGTCTTTCGTATCATTTGCCGGTCTACAAGTTTGCCGACAGGATACTCACATCGACACCAAAGCAGTTGGCTAACTTGTGGATGATCTTTCGGCTGAATCCCTT
>CAYRFQ010000066.1:0-42517 GCA_964423615.1 uncultured Alcaligenaceae bacterium
CATGGGACGAGACGGAAGCCAAGTGGACACAATCGGCTTATGACCGCGTGCTAGGTGAAGTTTGCTGGGTGCTTCGACCAAGGGGTCGATTCGTCTTTTCGGTGAATGTCCCGCGTCCGGCTTGGTGGAAAGTGGGCCTTAGCTCGTTCTCTGATATATTCTCGAACCGAAAGCCGTTACGGTTCCTGAAAAAATCGTATCGGATGATGCGGTATGGGGCCTGGCTAAAAAAGGAAGCACAACGAGGTCGCTTTCATTATTTACCCCACGCCGAGATTCACAAGAAACTGCGAGAGGCCGGGTATCAGAACGTACAACATCGCCTCAGTTATGCCAACCAAGCCTATATATTCCAGGCAACGAAACCACCCTCCAAGGAGTTGCGCCAATGATTGGTAAGAAAATCTCGTTGTCCGTTGGAAGAAAACTCATTCGGGATTTACTCGATGCCGCTTCGAAGATTCCGACCGTTCCAGTGCAGAGGCGAGTTCGGTTGAAAGAAGTCGTCGAAGCGAGAGCTGCCAATGAGAATAAGCCTTCCTGGACGGCTATTTTTACCAAGGCCTATGCCAAAGTTGGAATGGAGGTTCCCGAATTACGTCGTGCCTATTGTAAGATTCCATGGGCGCATCTCTACGAGTATCCGAAGTGCGTCGCGAGCATCGCTGTGGAACGGGAGTTTGAGGGTGAGAACATTGTTTTGGTTGGTCGGATCAAAGATCCCGCCATCAAAACCCTCCAGGAAATAACCGCCCTTATTCGCCGCATGCGAGAAGTTCCCGTCGATAAGTACAAAGACTTCTGTCAAGCGTTGAAGGTGACCCGACTACCTTGGCCGCTGCGCAAACTGCTATGGTGGCTCGGAATGAATATCGGACGTCAACGCGCCAACTTCTTCGGCACGTTCGGGGTGAGTGTTTACTCAAGTTTAGGAGCCGAATCCCTCCATCCGATTTCTCCCGCCACCACAACACTCAACTATGGGGTGATCTCACCAGAAGGTGATGTTAATGTCCGCATCGTTTATGACCATCGTGTGTTAGACGGAGCGACTGTGGCCAGAGTCTTGGCCAAGTTAGAAGCCGTGTTGCGCGGGGAAATCTTGACAGAATTACGGAACGGGGCATCGGCCAAAACCAATTCAGAAACGGTATACAACCGTGTGGCGTAATTGTAACCGCAGGAACGCGACGGGTATGCTTCTGGATTGTAGAATTCTACGTTCGCAGTAGGCATACGCGGCATGGATGGATTCAACTGCAGTCCAGAGAACGTACACACGAGCCAAGCAAACCTACAATTTTCTAACAAATCCAAATTCGAATAACGAGTGGTGCACCCGTGGATAGGGGTTTTGGTAGGGCAGCAAAACTCATCCGGGAAGACCGAAGGAAAAAACAATTCTTCCCTCTCCGGAATCCATCAACCTCTACGCAGGAACTCGGCTCGCTTGTTGCAGAACCAACGACTTGGTTGTTTCCGCCTCGATCGATTCACCAGAAGCTCGATCGGTGACAAACACAATCCCACCCCAAAGTCCGAATAGCGTGGTCACTAACAGCTGAAAACCGATGCTAAACGCCAGGGCTTGTTGCTCGGCGATTCCGTACGATCCTAAAACCAGAATGGCGATGAGTTGATGAATGCCCACGTTTCCTGGCGTTAACGGAACGACAAAAGACAAGTTGAGGATCACCAACAATGACGCCGCCATCAACGGAGTCACAGGAATTTGAAACGCCGCCAAAGCACACGCAATCGCCCCCGTTTCCGCCACCCAGACCGCGATGGTGCTCACTCCCAGCACAGGCAGTTGAGGCGAACTCCGGATTCGTTCCAGATTCTCAAGCAAACGCGAGCCCATTGACTCCAATGGCCGCCCCACCGACTGCGGCAACCTACTCGTAACACCCGTGATAAAAGAACGTAAGGCTTTGGGAAACACAAAGAGGGCTCCCCAACCCGCCAAAATCATCGCCGGGATACCTATCATGACGCTCCAGGCGATTTTTGCACTCACAGCAATAGGAAGCCCGCCCGAAAAAGTCACCAAGCTGAAATAAAGACTCAGAAGAAACAGATCCAAGAAGTGAATGACGCCAAGGCTTGCCAGGATCGTACTGATAGGCGTGTTATTCTTCTTGCGAAAGAACGCGACCCGAGCAACTTCCCCCATTCGAGCCGGCAAGAACAGGTTCCCAGCAACTCCGACCATCGTGCTCGAAAACAACCGCTTCGCTGGACGAATTCCCGTGAGTCCCTCGATTGCACGCCCCCACCGCTGTGACTTCAACGCCACAACAATCACTTTCAAAGCCAAGGCCAAAGCCAGTAATTCGACGTGGACTTCGAGAGACGTTTGGGCAACGGATTTTACGTCGATGCGTCGCGCGATAACGTAAAGCAACAGACCCAGAACGCAAATTTTTAGGGACCACGCCGCCAACTTTCTTATCTTCATGAAACGCCCGTCCGTTCTTGGAGCGAAGGCACCGGAAAAGCTTCCGTCGTGGAAAGCTGCCATCCGTCGGGCAACCGTTGCCAACTTCGTGGAGAAAGGCGAAAACTTAGCAAATCACGGAATGCCCGCACGGCTTGTTTCACCCCGGAGAAGCTACTCTTTCCCGTTTTGCGGGCTACATGATCGACCGGGATGGTCGCGACTTGGGCACCGTTGGCGTAACCGATCAGGATTCGTTCGGCGTTTACGAATGCCGAATCCGTTTCTATCGGGATGAGCTTCCACAAGGCACTCCGAGCCATCTTGATCGACCCGAGGTCACCGAAGTGTCGGCCCCAAAAGAGTGCGACAAGGGCGTTGTACATAAGGCTCACGAATTTCCGCCACAACGAATACTGTTTTCGACGACGGATGCCAATCACGATATCGTTGCCGTTCTCGAGCAATTCCAACATCCGTGGAATTTCCGACATCTTCCACTCACGATCCGCGCCGATGTGAAAGATGTATTTCCCACTGGCGGCTTCGATGAGAGTCTTTTGCGCTTGCGGCAATCCTCGACGTTGCGGATGTCGCAACGTCCCCAACATGGGGAATTGTTTCACGGCTTGTTGAAGGATTTCCCACGTACGATCGCAGCTTCCGTCATCGACAACAAGGATCTCGTGCTCTCCAGGCATGGCCGACAAGACTTCAGTCGCCTCGGCCACCGTCTCGGCGATGATGCCTTCTTCGTTCAAAGCGGGAATGCAAACGCTCACGCCGATTTTCTTCTCTGCGACATCTTCGGAAAGTCGCGAGCCATTCGGCTGAGCGATTGGATCATCTGGGACAACTAACGTACTCATGGCATGCAATCCTCAGGAGGAGACTTTCGAGGAGGAAAAAATTAGACAACTCGCGGGTATCCGAGCTTTTCACAAAGTGGACGCAAAACCGACTCCACGGCGTCTCGTTGGGCCAGCTCAAGATCATGCCAGCCCTTGTACTCGCTCTCGAACGAACGACCAATGATGTTGAAGTCTTGCTTTGGAGTCGTGACCAAGTCATGTCGGGGAAGCCCCATTCGTTCGCACAGATATGTCGAGGGGTCCTGACATGCCATCTCGTAGTTCACAAAGCTATTCTCGTCCCAGCCAAGATCGGCACACAAAACGGCCGTCCGCACCAACAACAAATAGGAGATTCCACGAAGCCAGTCGGACGGATCAGGCGGCGTGAGATCGAGCCCTGTTTCCGGCAACTTGCCCGATTCGACGACCGCACGAGTGGCCTCGAAATCTTTCATGGCGTACCAACGAGTGTGGAAATCGTTGCGGACGAGCGAGGCAATTGTGGCACGTGGATCACGGATAACGGCCATCACCTTAATATTGTGATGTTGCTGCAGCCACCGGACCTTGAAATGAACTTTTGTCGTTTTGACCAGGTTGATACCATCCGGACGCAGTTCATACAGTCCACATCCATATTTCTTGAACCAGTCGCTGACGACGTATTCGCGATCGATACGTCCTGCGCTGAGTTCTCGCAAGAAGCGATTCGAAGCCTCGTCCCCTCCACCAACCTCCCAATATTCCCACTGGGCTCGGTGCAACGCGGCGCTGTTATCGGGTTGGCAAAAGTATCGAACCTGGGGATGTCGTTCGATCGCTCCAGCAATGAACGACGTGCCGGAGCGATCGAAGCCAACATGAATCACGATTTGCATGATTTCTTCCGCAGATGAGGCGATGAATAAGAGTGGTTGGGATACAAGGCTTGTTTTTTTACCGATCAGCAACATACTTCTGGCAGCATTCATGAGCATGCTACCGGAAATGACTCATCTCTCTGCTTGGGAGTGAGCGAGTATCGATTCCCTAAAGCAATGACACCAATGCGATACCCTTCAGTTTGTCTGCAATTCCGACTCGTTCAGGCACTTTCGGTAGGTATTGCGACAAACACCCGAGCCCCCGAACGATTCCTTGAACTCCAACAATCCCCAGTTAACGCTTTTTCCTTGGGGCGTCGAGACCCCGAAGTTGACAGCACGGAATCCCAGGTTTTGGAGGGTGACCATGGCGCTGTAGAGAGCTAGATTCATCGGAGCTACCTGTCTTGCGTCGGCTCGCGAACTCATGTAGAAAGTGTGAGCTGTCGAGCGGGTCGTCTGGAAAACGACCGTCCCGGCAACCATCCGAGTCCCTTCGTGTACGGCGAAAAGTTTAACATCGTCCGGAAACCGCTGAGCCAAATCTTTCATCTCTTCTAGCGTGTGTGTCGGCCGGACGCCGTAGCGAGACTCGAGATTTTCCTCAAGGATCTCCCAGTACGCGTCGTAATCCTCGCTTTCGCTGTGAGTCAACCCATGTCGGAGGCCTTTCTTCACGTGGCGTCGGCAGCGAGGCTCGGCCCGCGCCAGCAGGTCCTCGTTGGTGCCTTCCAGCGTCACAAAGTTCGAGAGTTCAGCTCGACAAATTCGGTACCCGTACAGGTGGAGCAGAAACTCAAGTTCTTCCAAAGGCGGGTTGTGGAAAACGTGGGGCGGCAGTCGCATCTGGATGGCCGTGCCTCCCTTGGCTCGAACGTACTGTTCGATGGCTTCGAGAATCGATTCGATGGTTGACGTCCGAGTCTTAGGACAGAAGACCGGCCCCCCGTAAGAACTTCCGGGGTAGGAATTGAAGACACGGCCGAGTTCCTCGTCGTCCACCCACGCGGCTGGGAAGACAGCCACGAGCTTTCCTTTTTTCCGGAGCATCAAGCTGGCGTTGTCAAATCGTCCTACGGGATGATACCCCAGGAATTGTTGCTTATGGAAAATTGTTCCGTTACGCGAATTATCGACGAATTCGTCCCATTCCTGGAGAAGAGTGTCGGAGTAGGGAACGATTTCGATGGTCGAGTTTGGATCGTTTTTCGTTGCCTCCGGACCCTCCGAACCAACTTGGGGAGTTACTGATTCGTGGGTCATGGGAGATGTAGGGGATAGTAGTGTCATGGTCGAAGATTTCCTGCCTGAGCGGCTCGAATTGCTTTACTTCGTCTGGGGCAACTATAGAATACTTTTCCGTGTGACGCGAACAAAACGGGTCAGATCTTCGAGTTTCCAGGCCCAAGATCAACACCACTTCGGCAGCCACTTTTGTTGGTCTTGAAACAGCTAAATGGATCACGTCGTTGGGGAACGGTCCCAGCGGTGCCTTTGTCATTCCGATGTGAGTACCGAGTTATGTCAGAACAAATTGAGTCCATCGGGGACGAATTACAACAGGACTCTCACCTGGTCGGAGTCGCCGTCGTTGGGTGTGGTTACTGGGGTCCCAACCTGATCCGGAACTTCAACGCCTGCCCGACCAGTCGAGTTGTCATGATCTGTGACCGAGATCCCGCACGCCTGGAACACTGTCAGAAGGTTTGCCCCACGGCACTCCCCACTCGAGACTTCGAGGACGTGCTGAATCACCCCGATGTCCAGGCCGTCTCGATCGCCACGCCCGTTGCGACACATGCCCCGTTGAGCCTGACCGCTCTGCAAGCTGGCAAGCACGTCATCGTCGAAAAACCCATGGCGATGTCGGTACAAGAAGCCGAAGAGATGGTGGCCTTGGCCAAAAAACTTGACCGCGTGTTGATGGTCGACCATACGTTCATCTACAGTCCCGCCATTCGCAAGGTCAAGGCCCTCGTGGATACAGGCGAACTTGGCGAATTATTCTACATCGACAGCGTGCGTATTAACTTGGGACTATTCCAAACGGACGTCAACGTTGTCTGGGATTTGGCTCCCCACGACCTTTCCATCGTCGATTATCTACTTGGCAAGTTGCCCAAGAGCATTGCGGCCATGGGAAGTCGTCACATCGATCCACAACTCGAAGACGTGGCCTACCTGAACATGGATTTCGGCAACAACCTCCTCGCATCGTTCCACCTGAACTGGCTCAGCCCTGTGAAAATCCGACACCTCATTGTCGGCGGAAGCAAGAAGGGACTGGTCTACAACGATCTGAATCCGTGGGAGCCGATCAAGATTTATGACCACGGCGTCCAGGTGAACCCGACAACCGAAGACCGCCGGGGTATCTTGATCAGTTACCGAACTGGCGACATCCACTCGCCCCACGTCGGGCGCGCTGAACCTTTGCAGAACGTCGCTCGCCATTTCATCGAGTGTATCCAGGAAAAACGAACACCTCTGACTGACGGCGAAGCCGGACTCCGCGTTGTCCGAATTCTAGACGCGGCCCAACGGAGCATTCGGGCCCAAGGGGGACGGATTACTCTGTAAGGAAGAGTTGAGAGTCGAGAAAAGCACCAACCACGGATGCCACGGATAAACCTATTCCTTTGATCCAGGATATCCGTGTTATCCGTAGTTGGTATTCATTCGTGTCTTTGCGTCTTCGCGTGAAATTCTATCTGACTCTCAACTTTCGTCTGTCGACTTTCAACTCTTTCTCACCTCTCAACTTCTTTGTTGTTTCCGCGGCGTTGTCAAAGATAATGGGAGGAGTCCCTGGTGAGAACGTAACTCGTAGGAGCAACGAAGATGAACAACGTCCAAAAAGCCTCCATCATGGGGGCCGTCGCAGTCGCATTCGTCCTTGGCACGGGCACCGCATTCGCCCACGAAGGTTTCCACCTTCTCTTCAGCAGCCAGAACAAAACAGCCTGGACCACGAAAGGCAACTGGAAGGTCACCGACAAGGGAATGGTCTCCCTCAAACCCCGCAAAGGCGAAAGGGGATGGCAACGCTATGACGCGTATCTCTGGAGCGAAAAGAAGTTCGAGAACTTCATTCTCGACCTGGAATTCAAAATCCCCACGAAGGGCAACAGCGGTGTGTTCATTCGCGTGGGAGATCGTAAGAAGCCCGTCACGACCGGAATCGAAGTACAGATTTACGACTCGTACGGCAAGAAAAAGAAACTCATCCACCACGACAACGGCGGCGTGATCAAGACGATGCCCGCGAGCAAAAATATGTCCAAGCCCGCTGGCGAATGGAACCGCATGATCGTCATGTGCAAAGACAACCACATGATGGTCAAACTCAACGGTGAGCAGATCATCAACATCCAACTCGACGAACACAACGCCACCAAGGTATGCCCACCAAGCGGTTTTATTGGCCTCCAAGATCACGGCCTACCCATGTGGTTCCGAAACGTGAAGATTAAAGAGTTGAAGTAGTCGAAAACAACAGACAAGACAGAAACCACGGATGGCTCGAAGCCCAGATTGCCACTTCTATCTGGCACCTGGGCTATCTGTGGTCTGCCTCTTGTCCTCAGTTGCCTTCCCGGGGAAGTCCACAACCCATAGACGTCACCCTTCTCTTGGAGGCACTGGCAGAGACCCTGTTTGGTCAATCGATACAAACCAACTTGGACCGAAACTCAAATACCGGCGAGATAATTCGAAGCATGGGACGATTCTTCCAGCAATGAAAATGACACTTGCTGAGTTCCAGCAATCACTTGCAGAGACCGCATTCAACTGGACGAAGATAAGTTAGGTTACGATATGGACACATCACTCAACCAACGCCTCAAAAACCTCACCTCGTCCGACACGACTTTACTTTCTGTCCTTGAAGAATTACGACACATGAAGGATGAGGGCTTCGAGCAAGAAGTTGTGAGAAGTACATTGGAAGACATCCGAAAAGAGAGTCTCACCGAATCCGAGGAAGACCGAATTCTCGAAGTTTTGGATTTCGTTACCGGTTTCTGTCCTCCAGAAAAGCAAGTTTGGGAGAACTGAAGCGGTTGGCGACTGGACGTAGCACCGATGGTTCAACATCGGTGCTCTTGATCCTGGGCTCTTTGTCTTTGAAAGGAAGACCTTCCCATGGCGAATCATCCCGAGACGGTCCTTCGCTATCCTGGCACTCTCGACGAGCTGGCCACGGACGTTGGAGATTTACGTTACGACGCGTTGGTCGTGTTCCTCCAATCGTTAGCCGCAAAGCTGGCTTCGGATGCGCAAGCCGACGAAGGGCGTGGACGGAAGAAACTGGCCAAACTACTCCGTCTGAGTTCCGAGAAGGTGAGCGGTACGGTTGCCGAGATCGACCGGGCGTGGAAAATCTCCGCCCCACACATGCCCCAGAACAAAGGTTTTGGCGACGACCTGTCGGAGACAAAACCGACCAAAGAACCTCGGTAATGTATAGCACGCACCGCGTGTGAAATAGGTACACGCAATAGTGTATCGGAAACTAACGAGCAGTTCTCTTACTTTTCGTTTTCAACTCTCAGCTGTAGACAGGCTGCAAGCATTCTTTGAAAACCTGGCAAGTGTACTCGATTTGCTCCACAGTCAATTCGGGAAACATCGGTAGCGAAAGGCATCGCGACATCAAATCTTCAGACACCGGAAAATCACCGCGTTGATATCCCAGGTGTGAGTAGACAGGTTGGAACGGAACCGGCGTGGGGTAGTGGACTCCCGTCGCAATTCCTTTGTCGGCCAACGTGGCTCGCAAAGTGTCTCGGTCGGGATGATTGACCTTCACGACGTAGAGGTGCCAAACGTGAGCCAGTGGGTCAGTTGCTGTCGGAAGTTCCAACTCCGCAACGTCGGCAAGTAACTCGTTGTATTTCTGAGCGTTTTGACGGCGGGCTGCATTCCAACGATCGATGTGGTTGAGCTTCACGTCCAGAACCGCACCTTGGATGCCCTCCATTCGAGTGTTAAAACCGATCTCGACATGGTTGTGTCGGCCTCGTTGGGCGTGGTCGCGTAGCGAACGAACTCGACTGGCGAAATCGTCGTCGTTCGTGACAACACATCCACCTTCTCCGAAAGCCCCTAGGTTCTTACCTGGATAGAAACTGAAACACCCAGCATGGCCGATACTTCCGACCTTGCGTCCTTCGACCATGGCCCCGTGGGATTGAGCCGCATCTTCGATCAGTACGAGTCTGTGTCCGTCGGCGACCTCTTTCAACGCCCTGACGTTGGCCGCTTGCCCGTAGAGGTGAACCGGCAAAATCGCTTTGGTCCGAGGAGTGATGGCTTGTTCGACCAGTTCTGGGTCTAGCCCGTAGGTCCCTGGTTCGATGTCCACGAACACCGGCTTCGCACCGACGTAACTGACGGCCCAACTCGTGCTGATCCACGTCGCCGGGGTTGTAATGACCTCGTCACCAGCTTGTACGTCTGCCGCAATCAGAGCCATGTGCAAAGCAGATGTGCCACTGTTCAACCCGATACAGTGTTGCACTCCGGTGTACTCAGCAAAGTGATTCTCGAACCTCTCGACGCCAGGCCCAAGAATGAAACGGCCGTTCGTAATGATCTCTTCGACGGCTTGTTGGAGTTCGGTTTTCAAGGAAGCATTTTGCGTTGGGATGTCAAGGAAGGGAACTTGGATGCCCATGAGTTCTACCTCTTCTGTGTTGTAAGTTCTAGGGGATAATCACAAAGGTTGTTGGTTCGATCTATCTGGAAGCCAGACGAGTCAGTCATTTCCGACGGACGTAAACCCGGACCGGACAGCCAGGCAAGTTGTCGCGATACGTTGCGACTAGGTCATACGATTTCAGAATTTGGTCCATCGTCTCGGTCAATTCTCGCTGCCCGCTCTTCTCCCCTCCTCGATACAACTCTTCTTGAAGGCGGTGCGCCCTCTCAGGAAACTCCATACGGACGATGACCTTGGGCGGATGTTCGCGGAGGAGTTTGGCGTCTTGCTTGGCGATACCGTTTGGACAAACGTCCCAATAGTGCTGTCGGGCAAAGACGGCCCGAGGACGATCGGACAAGACATAGAAAGCCGAAAGGTGAGGATAGATGTAGATGGGTTCATCGGGAGAGGTGTGTTTTTGGATATGTTCGGTCACCCCGTCGAAGAATTTGACCGATTCTGTGTCGAGCCGAAACCCCGCTAACTCGGGAAGTCGAGAGGTCGTGTGAGTCACTCGAACCGAACGTTCTCGCCATCCCCCCCAACCGTAGGGCCGCTCCCACTTGCGAACACACCCCAGCACCACCAACACGAAACACATCCCGACGACAACACGACGGAACACAGTCTCCGATGGTGGCGTGAGCCCCAATGCCACGGCCAACACGACAGCAAGCCCTGGGACGGCCATCGGTTCGTAAACTACCCACGACATGCCTAACGTGAAGGCACTTATGAACCCACACAGACTGACGAGGGCCAAGCACTGCGTTTTCGAGTCTGTCTGACCACCGAGCATTGTTCGGAAGGCCCAGAGGAAGACTGCCAGACACCCAAACTCGCCCAACAACGTGACGGCAAGACCAGGCATCCGAGCAGACAACCCTCCCAAATACAAGAAGTACAATCCAAGCACCAAAACGCTGAGGGTAACCGTTAACGAAAGAGGGCCGAATCGTCTCCCCTCCCGTTTCGACTCGTCATCCTTCCCTTCGATTTGCTGTTTCCGTTGCTGGGATACTCGGGACCAAAAGCTGGTCCCCCACAAAAAACTACCAATCAACAACGCCACCGTAGCCGGAAACTGACCGCCTCCAAGAGTCCAAAGTCCTGAAATGGGACGGACGAGCGCTAACCGCAATCCCCCTTTGGCACTAGGCCCAGTCAAGAAGGCTTGTTCGATGTACTCACCGAAAGCCCCAAACGAAACAAGCCAAAGGAACACGCCACCGACCGGAAGAGAGAAGCCAAGTATGCCGTAAAGCGACGACCACATGGACTGTTTGAAGCCATACCTCTTCCAAATCGCTACACTCAGGAACCCACCAAGGACCGCAACGGACAGCGCAGCGGGTTGTTTCACAAGAAAACACATCCCCAACGATATCCCGGCCACAACTGCCCAGAGATTGCCCCACCCCCTCGGATTGTCCAGTATTCGCATCGCGAAGTAGACGGCGTAGACCGCGAAGACCGGTAGAAAATGGTGGTACGCGATAGGCGTGTCGGCTTGGTCTCCGCTGGAGACAATGTGCATCGTGATCACCGCAAGCGCTGCGAAAGTCGGTTTGCAAAATCGCGTAAGCAGCGAGTAGAGACAAACTAACGCCCCCAGTCGCAAAGCGATCGCCAAGACATACCCGTAAATCACCCGAGGGCCGACGAGCGAGAAAAACAAAACCGCGAAAGCGGGTCTGCCGGGTTGTCCTGGGTGGAAGTAGTCTCGATAGGGATACTCCCCATGCGTGGCTGCATGGTGGAAGAATATGTTGGGTAACGTCGTGGGAGGAAGATATTGATTCCACCACGTCAGGAAAAACAATAGGTTGACGACCACCACGGCCAGAGCACCGAAAGTGGTTGCATGCTTGGAAGTATCAGAGAGTTCCAATTGTTCAGGCGTAGCCGTCGATTGGGAAAGCTCAGCCTGTGGGGACCAGGTCGGCTCTTGCAATGTGGTGGTCATGGACTGGTTCTCGGGAAGTCAACTCGTGACTTGGTTTGGGGAGTTTCAGCAACGTTCTCAGGCGAGATACGTGTCGGCGTCGAAAGATGGCTGCCCTGGAAAGTAAACCCATTCGGTCCTCCGGGGATTGTTGTGAGAACGAGCCCGAGTTCACTTGGTCAACGAATCTTTCAATCGCCAGAAACCTAGCTCACGATCCGCACAGAGGCAAACCAGACGAGAAACATGACGGCTTTTGATCGGACGACACATTCGCGACCTGACGGTTCTTTTCTCGAACTACCTTCCCATCCCAAAATTCACCGGACCCTCCAAGAATCCTTTGTTCGTGGATGTTTGGTGTTCTAAGTTTGCAGCAGGCGTCTTGAGCTTCCTTCTTGTTTCCCCTTCCCCTCTTAGAGAGACTTAGCTTATGAGACTTTTGAGCCGGTCCATGACGAACCGTTATCGGTGGTTCATCGACAAACTTCTCCCCCCAATCGTCAGTGATTCGCGCTGGTTCAACTGGCTTTTAGCCCGAATCATGTACGGCAACCGGCCTTTCGACCTCGATTTCAAGGAAAAGGCCGACCTCATGTCCGACGAGGAATTTCAAGCGGCTTACCAAGCGCTAGGACGTAACCTACACCGAAGGTCCGATACCACTGCAGGCCAACAGCGATTCCCGGCACGATTTTTGTTTGTAAACTACATTATTAATGTCTCAAATATATGTTTTAAGAGGTTTCTGCCATGACAAAATCAATGTGGCGTGCATCTGAAGGTCTGCGATATACTATCAAAGCCTTGATTTTGTACACTATCTGCAAGCGCGAAAACCCAAATTCGTAAGTACTTGTCAATTCACGACTTAAGATCGTGCCGGAAATCGCTGGCAGGCCAACAGAATTTCATTCTCGACCACGTCCAAGGCAAAACGGTCTTGGAAGTTGGTTGCGGTGAGGGTGACTTGTCTTTGCAACTGGCCCAACGAGGCTACCGCGTCACGGCGTCGGATATTAAAAATGGCCTCGGAACCGAGGCCACAAAATGGACCGAGGAACACCCCGACCAACTGAATTTTGTTTCGGCCTGGGGATACAAATTGCCCTTTCCTGATCGCTACTTCGACACGGTCGCCTCAACACACACAATCGAACACGTACGCGACTTGCAGGCCACCATCACCGAGATGGTGCGAGTAGCCCGTCAACGCGTATTAATCGTCGTTCCGCGACAAGCCTACAAACGCTATACAATCGACTATCACCTCCACTTTTTCCCGTCGGAGGCTGCCCTTCGGGTCGCCTTTCGATTACCCGGAATGCAAACTCAAGTGATCGATGGTGATTGGGGCGTGCTTTGGGATCGGCCCGGACAGCAGCCCGAGCCAAATCGAACCGAGAGCCATGTGCAGTCAGAGGCTTCCGAAGATTTGAGTCCGAAGATTTCGATGGTTTGAGATTCGGCCTTCGATTGGATTTTGTTCGTAGGACAGTTGTTCAACCTGCCTGTGCTTTCTTGGACCGACCAGTTGAAAAACTGTCCTACGTTTCTTTCCGAGTCCGATTACTGATTTGACTTGGCAAACTTCATTACCGCGAGATAGAGTCTCGCGGTGCCACTGCGGGTTGGTGTTCAGAAGCCTTCTTCCAAAATCTACAGGACAGTTGAGCCGTTGCGCGTCGGGTTGAAAGACGGCTTTTGTCAGAACTTTCTCAATTTTTTTCATCACAGTTTCATATTTTAGCTTGACATTTTGTTTCGAAACGAGAAAAATCGCATATACTATTCGAATTACTCATTGTGCAGACTCCATTCGGTAATGCTGAGTAATTTTGAAAAAATTCAACCTCAATTGGTAACACTTTACTGGTCTGAAGTAGATTTCCATAACCGTAAGCTGGTCAACACTTTGTGCTGTCAAGGAAAAAGCAGGCCCAGAAGTTCGATTTTTCCGCAAGTTGTTGAGCCGTAGCAGCTTGTGAAAATGGCTACTTCAGATCAGTAAAGTGTTACCTCAATTGAAAGAATCCGATCTCAAACCAATCCGACCTTGCTTTGTGAAACGATTGTGTTGACTCGCGTTCGATGAACGAGTTTGTTGGTGAAATCAAGCATTTGTGCCTCAACTCAAACCGTCACGCACCATTCTCACAAGACGGGGAAGTGGCTCCTGAACATATTCCTGAAAGGTAGATTTGAGATGCTTGGGGCCATCACTCTGGTTGTTCTGACGACTGCCAGTTCGGCAAATACTCTCTATTGTGCGTTTCAGACGCTTCTCTTAACAACACACCTCAGCGTGTTGTTCGACTTGTGTTAATGCGAGAGCGATGAACCCTGTCAGGAAGTTCCTCTGGGAAACAGAAAAGGGAAACGATGAATTATAGAAAGGAACTCACGACACAACTTGCGATTTCTGCTTGTTGGAATTGACTCTATATCTCCAATTCCAACTTTGGTGTATCCTCCGACGAAACATCAATGGACAATCGCTAAAGAGATTCGTATTCAGTATATCTAAGCTCGATGAAGTGCATTAACTCCTGTCCTTGGTTGCCAGGATCCGGGAATGTCATTTTCTTTGGTTCTCGACCATAACAACCTTATTTTCTCTTGGACAGGGTTCAGCAAATGACTTTGCATTCGAAAAGTTCTTTGCCGACATCCCACTGAAACCACTTGTTTCCAACCAAACTTCAACCTGTCTGGAAGAGTTAATTACACAGACACCAAAGGACGAGAAGTTTTGGGAAGCAAGACCCAATAGTGGGCAAATTCTCTAGACAGAGTTCTTCTTATCATGCAAGTTCGTTTGCTCTACGCCTGTCATAATGCTTGTTCTCGTCTTTCTAGTGTTTCTGGAGGTATCCATGTCTTCGTCTTCGCGGACGCGTTCAGCGTTCACACTTATCGAACTTCTTGTTGTGATTGCTATCATCGCGATCTTGATTGGGTTGCTCTTGCCTGCCGTCCAAAAAGTGCGAGAAGCAGCGTCTCGAATGTCCTGTACGAACAATCTCAAGCAAATCGGTTTGGGTCTTCATGCGTTTCATGATGTCCACAAGCAACTACCCACTGGAAGCGAACGTCCGACAAACGGCAACATCGAATCCTGGGGGTGGGGCGCTCGCATTCTCCCTTACCTCGAACAGAAGAACTTGTTCGAGCAAATGGGAGTCGGCACGCGACACCGAACTCTCAACTCGTTCATCAACAACGAGAGAAGTCTTGCCGAACGACTTTTGCAAACTGAGTTGAGTGTGTTCGCCTGCCCATCGGACACTGGTGGACCATTCATGAGCGGACCTCGGCTCAACAATCGTACTGGTCGTCACTTCCGAGGGAATGCACAGTTGCCTTCGAATTACCGCGTCTCGAAGTCAAACTACGTTGCTGTTGCTGGTTCGCAGTCCGTTCAATGGCGACAGAACAATGGCGTTATCTTCCGCGAAAGCGGACAAGCACGGATTTCGCTTCAGGGTGTGACTGGGGAAGATGGTACCAGCAACACCTTTATGGTGGGTGAACGAGACAATTTCTGTCATCAGGGAGCGTGGGTTGGTGACCGAAACCCCACTGGTGGCGGGCCTCAAGGCCACGACTATACACTCGGTGCCGTTTTCCGACCTCTGAATCATCCGAACAATGCCAACCACCACTGTGTTGAAGGATTCAGCTCCCGACACACGGGCGGAGGCAACTTCCTCTTCGTCGACGGTTCGGTTCATTTCATTTCCGACACCATCGACTTCGGTATGGGTGGCGGCGGCTTGAACCGGAATAATAACTTCAACGGAAACTACTTGAATATCGGAACCTATCAGCGACTGGGCATTCGGAATGACGGCCAGACCGTGAGTGAATTCTAGGATTTTGGTCTGAGTTCTCGAACTACCACTTGTATTTCAAAGTTTCATTCTCCCATGGAGGTGTGGCTTTTCCATTTCGAAAACCCACACCTCCATGGGAGATTCTTTATTGAGGCGAGACAACAATGAGATGGACGACACGTAAGCTCGCACTATCGGTTTGGGTTCTGTTCGCTCTTGGGAGCTTTCTTCTCACAGGATGTGGTTCTGGTGACGTAGCTCCTGTCTATGGAACTGTAACCTTTGAGGGCCAACCGCTCAAACAAGTAACGGTTGAATTCTATCCAGTCGAAGGTGGGCGACCTGGTACGGCTACAACTGACGAGAATGGGTACTATGACTTGAAGTATCTACGAGATACCCGAGGTGCGAAAGTCGGAAAAAACAAGGTTAAAATTTACTACACTGTGGAAGAAGACGACGACGGAAAAACCATAAAGCCTCCAGTCGTCATTCCTCCAAAATACAACACCCAAACAGAACTCATCTACGATGTGCCTTCTGGTGGTGGTAGAATTGACATCCCACTCACGCCCTGATCTCCGAGTATCCGACAAAAATCGCCCAATGAAACAAAACCATCTTTTCGCAAGAATCAGACTTGCGTCCTAGCTTCCCTTCTCCAGGGAATAGCTCTTGATCTTCCGGTCCAGTGTCGACCGTTCGATTTCCAAAATTCCCGCTGCTTGGCTCTTGTTCCATTCGGTAAACTTGAGCGTCTGGCCAATGTGTTCCTTCTCAACTTCCCGAAGCGATTTGGGGTGATATTCGTCAGCCCCGTTCGCTTGTGGCGTTGGACTTCCGGAGTCCAGGGACGACAGCCAAATGTCCTGCACGTCGAGCGTCGATCCTTGAGAAAGCGCTACGGCTCGCTCTACCACATTGCGGAGTTCGCGGACGTTGCCGGGCCAGTGATATTGCTGCATGGCTTTGAGCGCTGCGGGCGTGAATCCACGAATTTTACGCCCCGTTTCGCGAGCAAATCGCTTCAAGAAATGCTCGGCCAAAGTCGGCACGTCTTCCTTACGCGACCGTAGCGGAGGCACCCGAACCTCCACAACTTGAAGGCGGTAGAACAAGTCTTGGCGGAACGCCCCTACTTGAATGTTCTGTTCGAGAGGCTGGTTGGTCGCCGCAACGACTCGGACGTCGACTCGGATTGGTGTCCCTCCTCCCACTCGTTCGAATGGGTGTCCTTCGAGAACCCGCAGCAGTTTCGCTTGCGTTGCGACCGTCATCTCGCCGATTTCGTCGAGAAAGATCGTCCCGTTGTTGGCCGCTTCGAACTTCCCGACCTTCTTCTCCGTTGCTCCAGTAAACGCACCCTTTTCGTGACCAAACAGTTCGCTTTCGAGAAGCGTTTCGGTGATCGCGGCACAATTGAGGCAGATGAACGGTCCGCCGGAACGACGACTGTTGAAATGAATCGAGCGAGCCACGAGTTCCTTGCCCACCCCGCTTTCCCCACGGATGAGCACCGTCGCATTCGTCTGTGCCACGCGGGCGATTTGGGATTCGATCTCCTGAATCGTGTTGCTTTCCCCGACGAGTTCGCTTTCGACTCGTAACTGCGCACGCAAAGATTGATTCTCGGCCGAGAGCGACTGTTGTTTTTCCAGTTGGTGCGTGATGACCCCCAGATGCTTGGCCACAGCAACGGTGAATTCCAAATCTTCGGGCATCAAAGACTTGAGCGGGTTCGTGCAATAGAGATGGATGAGCCCCGTCAGTTTGTCGTCGAAGATCACAGGAGCACAAATGAGGCTGCTCGCTCCCATGTCCGAGAGGCTTTCGCGGTTTCGTAAATACCGGTCCCGGGCCACGTCCTCGGCCAGGACTGCTTCTCGTCGGCTCAACACGTCGTTGGAAACGAAATCCGATACCTTCATGTACGTGTTGACATCCGAATCGCGGTGACGAAAGGCCGTGACCTCCAAGTCGCCGCCTTCCTTGACGGAGAGAATCGCTCCAACCTCCGCGGGGATGGATTCGAGCAAACCGTTCAACACGATTTGAGTCAACTCTTCGTAACTGTTCGCCGAACCCATATCCAACGATAAACGATACAGGATCGCCAAGTCTTGGCTCAGGCTGTGGCGGGAGACCGTTTCGGGCGGTTCTTCGTCGTCCACAGGAGCCTTTCCGGCCGACTTGGAACCGGTAGCCTCGTCTGTCAAGAAGCGAGTCTGGCCGAGACGTTTTTTAATCGATATGCCATCGGACGATGCAGTCGGCTCCGCCACGACGGGCAGCTGGGACATGTCCTCCACGAACAAGAGGTAAGCACGCCCAGCGTTGATCTCGTCGCAGACAGACAACTCCCATTCGCCTTCGAGAGGCTCGTCATTGACTCGCGTCCCGTTGAGGCTGTTCAAATCCCGAAGCCGCCAACGACCATCGGCGAAGAAAATTTCGGCGTGTTCGCGGCTGCACAACTCGTCCTTCAAGACGACACGGTTGGTGCTCGCCCGACCAAGCGTGAGGCGTTCCGTTGGCTTGAGTGGGTAAACGTCGCCGTACCCATCTTCGTGGCGAACGACAAGGTATGCGGTCGAACCGTCGCTCATACGATACCGTCTATGTTAAAAGTAGTAGTTTTGAGTCTTACCCAGGGGAGGGGTCCGGGGATTCGGGATTTTCGATTTTCTATCCTGATCACCAAAACCCGGTTTTGCCAACTCCTGGTTTATCGCCGTTGGCCTGTCGAACGACTATTCCCATCCCTCGCGAGTCCCTTTGGTCCCGACTCCCAAATCAACCGCGATAAACCAAGGGCTATTTCATTTCGGAAACCATATCCTCTGTACCAAACTACATCTCTTTGCATTGTAGCACAGAGGTCTCGTACCGTTACTGATCCTGGCCAACTTGTGTTCCTTTGGATGCCGGGACTGTCGTGCAGGACAGATTCCGAGGTCCAAAGAAGTACTTTGGCCAACTTGCGGTCTTCAAAAGATACAACTGGGAATGACCGGTGCTGAGTGGTTTCTTTCGTTACTCCGAGTCTGAAAGATTCCTTCCAATCGCAACCCATAACGAAAGTTTCCGCCAACATTGGGACTGGGTGTTTCTGTGAATTTTGGATTCCTTCCTCTGGGTTGATTCTGTAGCGCTCACTCGAAATGCCAACGCGGATTTCAAAGGAGCGGTTCCTCATTGGAGCTTTGGGTGAGTGTGAACGACTGTCGCTGTCCATCCCGCTTGGACGCACTGTTGTTGCTCCGCGAATCTTTTGCCGTTTGGGGGGTCGAATCAATAGGTGTCGCACTTGCGGTAGCTTGGGGCTCAGAAGGCAAAACACGACGCTTGGTCATCCGACTACCCAAGCAGCAAACGGCTCACTACACCTTGGACTTAAACTTCGATTGCAAATTCCAAAGCAGCCCTGACACCTTGTCAACCCGATGCCTGTTTCTCGGCGAGTCGAGAGGATGTCACCTCAGAGGCGCGAGTTCCTCGTTTGGGCTGCGACCCTCTCTTGTAAGGGGACTCTTGAGGATTGTCGAAGCAGATGTTCACAACTCGATCGAAACACAGGTGAGTAAGCTTTTCGTCCCCCGCTTGTGTTTCCGTCAACTGTTCGAAAAATTGTCCTCAGTTCCGAAAAAATCCAGCAGCCCGTCTTGGCCGAACATCACTGGCAGGCAAGGCTTGCAGTCTCTATCATGACATTATCTTGTAATATGTCGGCAAAATCTACTACCGGATTTCAAAGGGTCTTTTTTCATTTTACGAAAAAATTGCCGTTTCGGTAAACCGTTCGAGTTGAGAGGTGGCCGAAAGGGCCTTTTGGGAATCCACGCCAACTTTGTCCCTCTTTGCCTTGCCCTGAGGACTCAGGCAATCGTGAGCCTGAGTGTTGAAGCAAGGATGACGGGGAGACACGATTCTACTCGAACAGGCAACGGTGCCTTCGAGTCCGCAAACCAATACCCAAGACGAACTACAATCTTCGAGTCAACCAAAACTTCTTTCCGTCTGCGATCTTCGCGGAACTGGAAAAAACCAGGAACGGGCATAGCAGAGAGCGGAATAGCCGAGCGTAGCGATCTCCAGCATTTGATTCGTCAGATGCTTTTTCCACCTACCCGAAGCACGAGCGAGAGATAGGAATACCAGCCCGAAGCGAAAGCGATGGGCTAAGAGAAAAAGCCCTCTCTGACACTTCGGTTTAGTCAAAAAGCTGAATTCACTCAACGAATCAAGTACGACAGAGCGCGAGCAACGTTAGCCATCAGCTCGAAGGCAAAGCCTAAAAAATACTCACTCCAACAGGGGATAAGAAACATGACCGATGTGGTCACCAACAGAAATGACCAAACAGGTCTCGCCGCACCGGGCGGGAGGATGGGGGATTTTGGCAACTTTGCAGATCCCAACGGAGATGTCGACGTTGCCGAGACCAGAGAATGGCTCGAATCGTTGAACGCAGTCCTCCAAACAAGCGGACGCAGCCGAGCCAGTTTCTTGCTCCACGAACTTGAGCAACAGGCCGTCCGGCGAGGGGTCCAACTTCCATTTACGGCGACGACTCCGTACATCAACACGATCCCAGCCGAAAACCAAGCGCCGTTTCCTGGGTCTCGCGAAGTCGAACGACGAATCAAGAGCTTGGTCCGTTGGAATGCGATGGCCATGGTCGTTCGCGGAAACAAGAAGACACCCGGGCTCGGAGGACACATTTCCACCTTTGCGTCTGCGGCGACCCTTTACGAAGTGGGATTCAATCACTTCTTCCGAGGCCCCAAAGCTCCGGGAGGTGGGGACAGCGTTTACTTCCAGGGCCACGCGGCCCCAGGCATGTACGCCCGAGCGTTCCTCGAAGGCCGGTTGACGGAAGTCAATCTCGAGAATTTCCGCCGCGAACTCACCGATGGCGGTGGGCTCTCGTCCTACCCCCATCCGTGGCTCATGCCCGACTTCTGGCAGTTCCCAACCGTCTCGATGGGGCTTGGCCCGATCAAGAGCGTCTACCAAGCTCGGTTCAATCGATACTTACACCATCGGGGCTTGAAGGATACTTCGAAACAACGAATCTGGGCTTTCCTCGGAGACGGCGAGACAGACGAACCGGAAGTCCTGGGTTGCGTCACCGTGGCAGCCCGCGAACGCCTCGATAATTTGACGTGGGTCATCAACTGTAACTTGCAACGGCTCGATGGTCCCGTTCGAGGCAATGGGAAGATCATTCAGGAACTCGAAGGCGTCTTCCGAGGGGCCGGCTGGAACGTGATCAAGGTCATCTGGGGCAGCGATTGGGACCCCCTGCTGGCCAACGACCGCGATGGCATTCTTGTTCGACGGATGGAAGAAGTCGTTGACGGAGAATACCAGCGGCTGGCTGTCGAAGGCGGCGATTACGTTCGAGAACAATTCTTTGGAAAGTATCCCGAACTCCGTAAACTCGTGGATCACCTCTCGGACGACCAACTCCGACGTCTCGGGCGTGGCGGGCATGACCCCGCGAAAGTCTACGCCGCCTATAGCGCAGCCGTCCATCACACTGGGCAACCCACTGTCATCTTGGCCAAGACCATCAAGGGCTACGGGCTGGGAGAAGCCGGGGAAGGACGGAACATCACACACCAGGCCAAGAAGCTCAACGACAAGGAACTTATCGAATTCCGATCTCGGTTTGCGATTCCAATTTCGGACGACGAGATTGCCGAAGCTCCCTTCTACAAACCATCGGCAAACAGCGCCGAAATCGAGTACATGAAGCAACGACGCCAAGAACTTGGTGGCCCCCTTCCGGCTCGAAGTAAGGAGTCTCCAAAGCTCGATGTTCCGTCACTCGAAAGCATGAAGATGTTCTTGGAGGGGTCGGAAGGCAAAGAGGCATCGACCACGATGGTCTTCGTCAACCTACTCAAGGTGCTCCTTCAAAATAAACAAATCGGGAAACACATTGTTCCGATCATCCCAGACGAAGCTCGCACATTCGGGATGGAGGGATTATTCACGCAGTTCGGAATCTACTCCAGCCTCGGCCAGTTGTACGAACCGGTCGATTACCAAACGCTCACTCGGTATCGCGAAGATACGAAGGGCCAGATTCTCGAAGAGGGCATCACGGAAGCTGGGTCGATGTCCTCGTTCATTGCGGCAGGTACGTCGTATTCGACTCAGGGACTGCCGATGATCCCGATGTTCATCTATTACTCGATGTTCGGGTTCCAACGAATAGGAGATTTGATCTGGGCTGCCGCCGATAGCCGATGTCGTGGGTTCTTACTAGGCGGCACGGCTGGCCGAACAACTCTTAACGGCGAAGGGCTTCAACACCAAGACGGCCACAGTCATCTTGTCGCCTCGACTGTTCCCACAATCGTCGCTTACGACCCCGCGTACGCTTACGAACTCGCAGTGATCATCCAGGACGGCATCCGACGGATGTACCAGGAAGACGAGAATGTCTTCTACTACATCACCGTTGGAAACGAAAACTACGCGATGCCGCCAATGCCCGGACTCGATACGTTGCAACTTCCAACCACAAGCGCACGACCGAAACACGACATCGTCGAGGGCATCCTCAAAGGAATGTACAAGTTTCGGGCAGCGCCGCCAACCAACGGTGGTCCCTCTCAGAAGATTCATCTCCTCGGTAGTGCGATCACTCTCAACGAAGCGGTCCGTGCTCAGGAAATCCTTGCCGAGCGGTTCAATGTCGCCGCTGACGTCTGGAGTGTTACCAGCTACCCCGAACTCCGCCGCGAAGCCCTCGATGCCGAACGTTGGAATCGACTACACCCGACCCAACCACCTCGCCAGAGCTACCTCGAAAAAGTGGTCCGCGAGAATGAAGGCATCTACGTGGCCTCGAGCGATTACATGAAGGTCATGTCCGACTCGATCGCTCCTTGGGTTCCCGGTGGCATCGTAAGCCTTGGGACTGATGGTTTCGGGCGAAGCGAGACTCGCGAAGCTTTGCGACGATTTTTCGAAGTGGATGCCGAATGCATCGTCATCGCAACACTCTACGAACTTTGCAAACGCGGCCAACTCCACGCCGTTGACGTCGAGAAGGCAATCAAAGACCTCGGCGTTGATCCCGAAAAAGCCGATCCGACGAAAGTGTAAATGGAAGGACTGACGGGTTGACAACCGTTGGATTTGGACTGTGGTTTTCGTTACGGGAGACTTTCGACCCGACGGAAGCCACTTTTCCAACTTTTGGCACCAAAGGAGAAAACGAACAATGGCACCCAATCATTCGCCACGATTTTTGGAAATCGTCCAGGACGCGAAGACTCGGATTCGCGAGACGAACGTTGATGAGGTCAAGACTAAACTCGAACAAGGAGAAAAGTTCCACCTGATCGATGTTCGCGAGGCAAGCGAATACGCCAACGGACACCTACCAGGTGCCCTCCACATTGGGAAAGGCGTCCTCGAGCGAGACATTGAGAAACACTTCACGGACACACACGCCCCATTGGTGCTTTACTGTGGCGGAGGTTTCCGCTCGGCTCTGGCTGCCGACAACCTTCAGAAGATGGGATACACGAATGTGATCTCGATGGACGGAGGCGTCCGTGGGTGGAAGGAGAACGGGTATCCTTTGACAACGGAGTGACACTCCCACCACGTCCGTTCCAGAGAAGCAGAGAGCAGGCAAGATGTCTGCTCTCTAAATCAATCTAATTGATGTTATTCAAATCAAACACATCGACCCCGTCCGTGACAAATTTTCCGGTCTGCAATTCGTAGCGAATCCTCTTGGCTCGAATCATCCGGCGGTCGTTCCCACGAGCTGCGTTCTCATAGAGAACTACGTTCCCACCCAACCCATAGAGAAACAACACTTCCCGTTGTTGGTCATAAAACATCCGAGCCGCTTGCCCCTGAATCTTATCCGTGCGGAACCGAACCTTGTTCTCGGCCTTCAAGTATTGCTTGACCTTCTTGTCTCTCGTCGGTTGCGAGTAGATCGTTAGGTTTCCGCATCGCAGAAACATCTCGCCGGGCTTCAGCTTGCTCGCGTCGATGGGAGTTTCGGGATGGTTGGCTGGCCCATGGTAGACGTGGACGTTTCCGAAGAACTTGGCGTAACGGGCATCATCTTTCTTGTACGAAAGGAGGGTGTCCTCGTATTGCACAAGAGTCCGGTGGAGGGATTTGTTGTTTGTCTCGGCAGGACCGTCTTGACCACGAGGTTTGCGTCGGGCTTGGGGGCCGATGGCAACCGTCCCGTGTTGAAGCAAGATGACTTGTCCGGGACCAGACGCACGGACTTGAGACTTTAGGCCTCCCTGGTCGTCGTTCATCGAAAGTTCGCGAGCCAACAGCCGTTCGTAACGGATGAGTTTTTTGTTGGGATCTTTGAGGTCCCGTTCGACGTTGGCGACGTACACTTTCTTGAAACAGATGATGCGCTCGACCTTAGCTCCCTTGCCTTTCTCCTGACCTTCTTTGAACGATACCGACCGATCCAAAGAAACACGGAGGTTTTGGCATTTCATGACGGCCGAATCCTGGTGAGCCACGACGGCTCCCCGGAAGTAGGCTTCGCGCCCGGTGAACGACATGTCCTGGGTCCACTGGACGGTGAGCTTGGCTCCCGGTTCGGCTGGTCGGGTCCCCTCGAACGTTGTGTTGCTCGGCAAAATCATCGCACCTATGCCGTCGACCTTGGCTGTGTTGTCTTCCTGATCAATCGTGACCTTCGGCCCGACGAGCACTAACTCGTCGAGCTTGAGTTCGGCTGGCTTTTTCGCATCCCCGTACACCGTCAAGACCTCACCTCCTTGATGGTGAAGCAGACGCAAGATAGACCCGAGGATCCGCACCCCTTTCTTCTCCGGAGAACTCGGTGCTTGCCACACTCGCACTTCTCCTTCGGCCAGCACGTCTTGGAGTTGATGCTTCCTCAAATTCCTCACAATTTCTACGGTGACTTGCTGAGCCTGCAGGTGAATAGGCGTTTTCAGACGTTTGGAGGTCCCGAATCCATCCTGGTCCGTGGAATAGCTCCCGTTTGCCGAATTAGGCATTCCTTCCACGATGTCACCATGAGCATTCTTCTGCCCGTTAGCGGGTCGTTTGGAAACCCGCCCGACCTGGATGCCGACTGTCCCTGTCGGCGGCATTCGGTGTGTGGTGTGGGCTTTCGGCAAACTCGTCCCGGCGTCTGCCAGTTCTGGAAGTTTGCCTCCCAAGACTTCACCCGATTTGGCGCGCCGGAAGTGGACGAGGAGTCGGTCGCACTTCTCGACATGTAAATCGGGCGAATTGATCCGAACAGACCGGAACGCAAGCAGCTTGTGAGGTTGCTGCCGTGGAGCATCCACAGCCTTGTGTTTTTTCTGCTTGTGGAGCTCGTCGGCGTTTTCCCGCTCCGGAGGCTCGACCCACACTTGGATTTTCTCAGCGTGCAACTGTTGCTTGTGGGCGTCGTCGATGAACCCTGCGTCTCCGGTGAACGTCAGCAGGTCGTACGTCCGCTTTTCTCTTGTGGGATCTCGGATCGTGTCCTTGGTGACAACAAGAGTGTGTTTCCACACGGCGTGGTATTGAGGTTGTTTCACGTTATTGCGATCGACCAGATCGATTCGTCCAGGACCCTGGACGACGGCATTTTGGCCGTAGCCTTGGGAGTTGTTCGCCACGAGCCGAAGCTCCTGGGCGACCAGTTTGTGAGCATCCTTGTTGGCACGAATGGGTCGCGTGGCGGTTCCTCGGAGGATCGTCTGAGCCCCACGGTCTTTCGTTGGAGCCATGTAGATCAGCTCCGTCCCTTCGGCGTCGAGGGCTTCGTTGTCAATGGCCAAGCGGACAAGATTGTCTTTTCGGCAAGTCGCTATCGCTTGAGCGATTTCCCTGACGGCCCCAAAGGAACTACCTGGACGCACATGTTTGGAACGCCGAGTGCGAAATTGCAGCTCAAGGCGGTCACAAACGAGTTGATCGTTTTTGACTTCGTGATCGAGTTCGTCTGCCTTGTGCGATTGTTGGCCATCGATTCCCACCTCGTGGGTCCGCATAATAGTGACCTGGGGTGGTCCAAGCCAACCATCGGAGCCCTTGGCCGTGCCGTTGGGACTTTCGAAAGTCGCCTTGTCTTGGCTCACATCATACACAAACGAACCGAGAGTCATGATCGCTACGTGCGACTTTTTAGGTTTCACTAGCGCAGCTGCCTTGCCTACCTCCTTCGTCGGCGGACTGACTCTCGCATAAGCCGTTTCAGGCGGTCTCGTCGCACCTCCCAGAAAGGCATCTTTCGCATCGATGTGGAAGTGCATGTTGACAGCACGACGCAGGACGATTTTTTCTACACCGCTCGAGTTCTTGCCTCGCTTCGAAAGCGTCTTTCGAGACTGTTTGGCTTGGTCCAGGAAACCTTTGGTCAAGAAAATGTCCATTCCGCGAGCCGTGATTTTCGTCGGATGGGGGGCTGATTTTTTGTCAAGGAGTTTCACGTCGCTCCGGGTCGTGATCAGGTTTTTGGCTTCGTTGTATTCGAGAGGAGCATTCGGAATGAAGACTTCGATGTCGTCGTGGAGGTACGGCGTCTTGCGATTGTTGATGATGGTGATGTCGCCCCGCAGTTCCGCCCCAACGATCTTCCGGTTGCCAATGTCGGCCAGGTGCCGGATCGGTCGATCGAACTGGAGATAGGCTTCCTTGGCGCGAATGGTGTTGATCTCGGGGATGAGATCGCCATTCTTTTTCTCGCGAAACAACGCAATACTGAACGGCTTAAACTTCACTCGCCCGTCCGTCTCGAAATTAAATCCGTTCGTCGAAAATACGAATCGTTTTTTCCGAACTTCGACTCGAAGGTTCTGTTCCACTTCCGGACAGTCGGGACCGAAAGCCACTCGGAGCTTTCGGTCGGCTTCGTAGACGGGAGTCTTCGGCAGTATGATCAGAGGACCATCACCATCGGGCGGATAATAACGCTTCGGCAGCGGAGGTAGTCCGTCGATACCACCAAGGAAGTACGCGTAGGGCAGATAGAATGCGAGAAAGAGAACGAATCCACCGATCAGGAGCAAGATACGCTTTGGTGTCCACACAGCCTTACCCTCGAATATTCACGGTCTTGTCTGGCCGGATGAACCGGCTCCGATCAGTGTTTTCTTTACGGTTTGTCTCCGACAGGTCGTCGCCAAACCTTTTTAGCGGGCGAATCGGCATGAATCTTCTTGAACGATGCCGGGTGCGACAAGCGTAGCGCTGGCATTCCACACGATAGAATTCCTGGCCCACGCGCTTGTCAGACCCTACGCACCTCCTGAGAGGCCATCTCCATTTCGCTCGTACAAGACTATTCCTCGAAGTTCAATCCACTGGCATCAACTTCTGCGAATCGTAGCCCGCGACGACCTCGGCCCATTTCCCTTGACTCTTTAGGAGTAACTCAACGACCTCTCGCACAGCACCACGTCCTCCAGGTGTTCGGGTGACGTAGTGGGCTCGGGTAGCAACGTCGGTACAGGCGTCGGCAACAGCGATGGACAACCCACAATTGTTCATGACCGGTAAGTCGGGCACGTCATCTCCCACGAAGCAGACGGCTTCCGGCTTGACAGAGAGTTCGACCAGTATTTCGCGAAAGACTTGCAACTTGTCCTTCACTCCCTGGCGTATGACCTTGATGCCCAGTTCTGCTCCCCGAATCTCGACGACACGAGATTGACGTCCCGTGATGATGCCGGTTGACTTCCCTGCGTTGTGCCACAATTTGAGACCCGACCCGTCGCGAACGTGATACTTCTTGATTTCGACGTCGTTGTCGGCATACACAATTGTGCCATCGGTCAATACGCCATCGACGTCCAGTAACAACAATTCAATCCCCTGGTAAAGTTGACCAAGGGGTTTCGATTCTGTCGATTGGTTGGGGTGCACTGTTTGTTACCGTATGTTTTGGGGGGCCGTCAGGGTTGAATCGTCGGGCTCGCCGACAGCAACCCGAAACACAAGCTCCGGTCGGCATCGACCCAACTCCTTCTGGCAAAATGACCTCTCGTTTTCGGTCATGCCACAAGCGCGATCTCCTCGGCTTCTTCCTTTGAGACTAAGCCGATCAAGTCCGTGATATCGATTAGGCCAAGTGGATGATTTCGCGAGTCCACGACCGGTAGTTCGCTGATCTTACGGTTGCGGATGATATCGAGGGCGTCGGCCAGGAGCGTTCCTTGTTGGACCGTCGTGGGGGATAGGGTCATGACTTTCCGAATCGGACGATCGAGAGCAGTATCGAGACGCCGCTCGAAGAGGCGAGCCAAATCGCTATCGGTAAAAATCCCGCTCAGCTGTCCCTGTTCATTGGTCACCATGACGGCACCCGTCCGTCGACCACATCCTACTTTCTTCGCAAAGATCTCTCGAACTGTTTGATTTTCACGCGCTAGTCGCAGTTCGGGACCGCTTCGCATGGCTTCTTCGACTTTCAGAAGTTTTCGCCCGAGGCTTCCTGCTGGATGATACTGTGCGAAATCTTCCTTGGTGAATTGTCTTCGTTCCATCAAGACGAACGCGAGTGCGTCTCCGACGGCGATCATGGCCGTCGTGCTTGTGCTCGGCGCGAGCTTCAACGGGCAAACTTCGTCAAGCGGTCCGATGATCAACGCGGCGTCCGCTTGGGTCGCGAGAGAACTGTTGCCGTTGCCCGTCAAGCCGATGATCGCGTTTGCCATCTTTCGCAGAGACGGAATCAAGCGAACGATTTCTTCGCTTTCTCCACTGTGCGAGAGGGCCAACACGACGTCATCGGGATGGACCATGCCAAGATCGCCGTGCACGGCCCGTGTCGAGTCCAACACATACGACCGTGTTCCCGTGGAATTTAAGGTCCCGGCAATTTTTTGACCGACGTCGGCTGATTTACCCGTCCCAGTCACAGCGACTCGTCCGGCACAGTTGTAGAGAAGGTCGACGGCCTTGAGAAAAGAAAGATCGAGACGATTAGCGACTTCGCGTAGAGCCCCTGCCTCGGCACGTATGACTTCTCGCGCATAGTTGAGCTGATCGAATTCGCTCCGGAGGCTAGCCGGATCGTGATACTGTAGTGTCATGATGTGGCATCCTTGCCAATGAGAATCATCGGACAGGCGATATATAACGGCGTTGCTCAGAATTTCAATCGCACTCTGGATTTGGAATTGTCGAGGGGCACGCTCGGAACGGCAAAAGGGAAAGCGAAATTTCTATGTGGTCACTTGTCAGGGTAGTGCCACTTGTAGGCTGCGCCCGTCGTTGGAAGAATGATCCGAGTACGCTCTACAACAATGCCTTTTCCTACATTTCGCGTCCCCGCATCCTTACTTACTTTCCCGCAATCACCACGATTTCTCATCACGCCGCTCGAACGGTCGTGGGTGGACTTTTCTTACCTCGCTGCGGATTCCCAGACGCCCACTCTTCAGCGATTCGAGTCGTTTCCAACATCCTTTGTTCGACCAGATCCCGATAGCGTTCGAGCGTCTCGCGGTTCATCTTCTTAGGGATGTGGATTGGTTCACCTGCGACACCGTACGCCGTACTCCAAGGCCGAGGTAGCGCAAAACGGTCCCAACTCTTGGCTCGCCACGCCGACGAGTAACCCACGCCGACCGGCACAATGGGCAAACCGGTGATACTTGCCAAAAACACCAATCCAAGCTGTACTTTTCGGCGAGGCCCACGCGGTCCGTCGGGAGTGACCATCAAGTGTGAGCGAGAACTGATCGAGATGAGTTGCATCAACGCTTTCGTCCCACCTCGTGTGGTGGAACCTCGTACAACACCGAATCCGAGATGATGGCATGCCCGAGCGATCATTTCACCGTCAGCGTGGTGGCTGATCAAGATGTAAATCTTCGTGCGAGTGAGGGTCGGATACAAAATCGATTCGTGCCAGAACGCATAAAGGAAACGTTCTTTTTTGGGATCGGTTGGGTGTGGAGTTCCATCCGGGAGGTAGGTACGGTAGCGTAAGGTTGACATCCAGAGACGAATGGCCAACGCGGCGAGGAATCCAATCAAACGAATGAGCCACGGATGACGAATTTTCATCGATTCGCTTCCTTGTGAACAGGAAGGTGTCACTTTGCGAATCGCCGTTGTACCAATTTTCCAGGAGTGGAGCCAGACCGGTCGAAGAGTCTTACCAGGAAAGACCGGAGAGATACGGAACTCGAATTCTACGGCCCACGTTGCTTCTGAATCGCGAATTCGAAACCGTCAGCTTTGTTTGGTTTGTTCGTCCGAGCGTCCTTGTCCCTTCGTTCCCTGTTCGTTCTTGCTCCAACAGGTCGTCGCAATGACTCCGGAGTAGGACTTGGAAAACTCTTGGACGTTCTCGTAAAGTCCCTCCCCCCGTTTGTGGGGAGAGGCAAATTGGAGCGAAGAAGGATGCCCAGTGGGTGAGGGCTTCGGAACGGAGGGTTCGAAGTGCATGCCACGCGATTTGCAGAGGGGGACGAAGTTTAGGACTTCGGAGCGGCCGTGATATTTCCGTCCTGACTCACGTAGAGTCTCAGGCCCAGATTCACTTCGTCGAAAACTTCGATACCGAACGTTCTGGTCTTATCGGTGAAGTTCAATTCGCCTGCTTGACGGCACTGGAGGTTCAAGCCGTGGTTGAAGGAAGCGTCTTTCGGCTCTTTCGTGGGCGCTTCGAACCCTTTACCGGCTTCCGGGACGACGGTGATACTTCCGTTTTCGGAGAGGACGATCAAGTTATCGTTGTTGTTGTCTCGAAAAATTTCGACCCCGATGACCTGGGTCTTGGGAGTGAACTCGGGCTCATTGGCTTTGCGGCATTTCAGGTCTTGACCGTGGAGCCACGAAGGGCTTTTTTCGCTCGATTTGGGAGTGCCGGACACCGGGACGACCGAAATCGCGCTGTTTTCACAGACGTACACAAGGTTCCCACCGTTGGGGTCATAATAAACTTCGATGCCGTAGTCGATGGTGTTGTCTTTGGCCCAGGATTCGTTCCCACCCTTTCGGACCTTCAAATCAACGCTGTGGAGCCATACAGGTGCTTTGTTCATGCCGTCTTTCGGAGCCCTTCCTGAGGCGACGGCGAACCGGCCTTCTTGGGTGACATAGACCCAGTGCTTGCTCACGTTGTCGTAAAATACTTCAAGGCCATACGTTTTTGTTTTTTCTGTGAATTCGATTTCCCCTGCCTTCCGGGCCTTGAGGTCAAGTCCCACGGTCCACTTGGGAGCTTTGGCGTCGGTGATGGGGGGTGTGACGCCCAAACTCGGGGCTGTTCCAATGTCTCCGGTTTGGTTGACGTACACGCCATAGCCGTTGTTCATGTCCTTGAACACTTCGAAACCAAACTTCTTGGTGTCTTTGGTAAAGTCGGCTTCGCCAAACTTACGGCAAGACAAGTCGAAGGCGTAGACCCAAACGGGATCTTTCGTTTCGGGCTGGGCATACGTGGCCGAGCAATTGAGCGCCAGGACAAGGAAACACGCCGCGCCCGATAGTTTCCAACAAATGCTTCGATACATGTGAACCTCGACAGTTATGGAGGGACGGAAGGATGGCTTCAAAATAGACGAATTCTCTCTCTCAATTTAACTGTCTTAATGAGACGGGCACCGGAGGGCAAGGCAAATACACGAAATGAACGGATGTCCGCAATAGTTGTTTTGGAGGGTGTACTTATCGAGTTCTCTCTGGCAACGCTGGCGCATCATCTTACTTTGTGGGAGGACATCTTCAGCCAAGAGCCCAAAGCCAAAAGAGTAGTCTCTTGACTCTGGATCTGTTGACCTGGACTTCTCTGACGGCGCTCAAGAAGGCAGCTCCGCCCAATCGCGAGGCTTCAAGAACTCATACAGTTCGGCTTCAGGAGTTCCGGCTGCGGGATGGTAATCGTAGAGGTATCGAACGACCGGAGGCAACGACATCAAGATGGATTCGATCCGGCCACCTGTCTTCAGTCCGAAAACCGTCCCGCGGTCGTAGATCAAGTTGAACTCAACATACCGACCACGACGGAATTCTTGGAAAGCCCGATGTTCGTCCGTGTACGGTTCGTCTTTACGTCGTTCGCCGATGGGAATATAGGATTCCAGAAATGCGTCTCCGGCTTCCTGAACGAACGAGAAGATGTCGTCGAGGTTGCCTTGGAGATAATCGAAGAAAATGCCGCCGACACCACGAGGTTCATTCCGGTGCTTCAAGAAAAAGTACTCGTCGCACCACTCCTTGAACTTCGTATACTCGGCAACTGTGGGATGGTTTTCGCAGACTCGCTTCCACACTTTGTGGAAATGAATGACGTCTTCACGCCAAGGATAGTACGGCGTCAGGTCGGCACCTCCACCAAACCACGCTTGTTCGCCTTTGGTCAAAAATCGAAAGTTCGCGTGGACTGTCGGAACCTTGGGGTTGCGTGGGTGCAACACGAGCGAAATCCCTGTTGCTGTGAACTTCTGTCCTTCACCCGGAACCGACGACGCAAATTCTTCAGACATCTCTCCAAAGACTTCGGAAAAATTGACGCCACCCTTCTCAAGGAATGGACCATCAATCATCACACGAGTTCGCCCGCCTCCTCCGCCTTCACGATCCCACGTATCTTCGTGGAATTGTTTGACTCCATCGAGTCGTGTGAGGGCATTACAAATTCGGTCTTGGAGATCGCGAAAATAGTCCACGCACTGACGATGCATCGTCTCTGAAGTAGTCATGGGGCAGGCTCGACTTAAGCGGAACGTAGTGACGTAATCTGTGGAGAGTCTCAGACCTGAGGGGCTAAGATTGTTTGGTGCGGCGGGCCCGCCATCTCTCATCGGCCAGTTCTTGCGGCGGGCCAAGGCTTACCCTGCGACAGAAACCTCCGGTCTTGCACCAGACCCGCGCAGATTCTCATTACAGTTGTTTTATCGACGAAGTGCTCCGATGTCATCTACAGGCCCAGGTTCCATTGACCTTCTCGAATCGGCACTCGGGGATAAACTCGATCCAGAACTTTCGACTCGGTCCATTTCTGCTTCGAGTTGGTCCGTTTTCAGGTGGACGTTCGATTTGGTGATCGAATCGGGATCGATCGGACCGTTCCGTCGCCAATGCAACCCTAGCCCGGTTCCGTTAGCAGGCATTTGTTGTCGGCGAGGTGGAGTACCTCGGACATAACTTTTCTTCGAAGTCGTGTCTTGGGCAGTCGAGGACGATTTCGCGGTCGTGTCTCGAGTACCTGGGGAAGTTGATTTTGGAGGCGTCTTCGGTGGGATCGGGGGAGCCGTGCCTTTTTGGCTCGCTGTTAGCGCGAGGTTTTCATCGGGAAAAAGTGAGCCCGTTGACCACACACAGCCCGAACACACTAATGGTGCGATTACTGACAGCGCAAGAAAGTATTTCATGATCGTTCCTTTCTGGTCCGGAAGTTGGGGTCGTTAGCGGCGCTTAGTTCCTGCGGGGCTCGAGTGATCGCCATCGGTGAAAGAAGCGGGCCACCCAGACTCACCGTTTCGAGGGGGAGAGTTACTTCCACTCGGAGGAGAACCGACTGGAATGTTCGAAGTACGCTCCATGTAAATTCGCCAGGCCCGTTGGTCCAACATTTCGACTCGTTGGAGAAGTTTCGTGTCTCCAAGTTGTTCGGCGATTTCGCGAATTTTCATGCAGCAAGCTACTCGACGTTCCCACGCCTTTCGCTCTCGGGCCTCGACGATTCCGGCGAACATGGTCCGGCGCATTTCCGGAGTCATTTCCTTGCCTTTTGGTTGTTTCTTCACAGCTTCAGAGTTTTCACTTGTCTTGGACTTGTCTCGTTGGAATGGGTTGAGCCTGCCGAACCAACTGGAGGGATTCGCGGTTTTGGCACTCTTCGTACCCTCTTGAGCACGAACCCAGCCACCAGGCCCGATGGCCAAGACGACCACGGTTAAGGCAAGGACTACCTGTTTGCGCATGAGACTTCCCCCGAATGACAACCCACGAATCGGACGTCGCCGGTTATCGGATAACCGAGTTTTTGCCCGAGTTCATGTGTGGTCGATGAACAACCTCAATGAAACCCGGCAATAGGCCGCACGCCCCAACGAAAAACCTCAGTTGGGCGTGGGCGCTTTTGTGGTTGTGAGAATGAGAGGTCCGTCTATGCCAAATTCGGGGGAGGATGTCTAGACGGATTTTCGGTGGAAAGTGCCTTTGGATTTTGAAAAAGTAAGTAGGGACACCCGAACGTGAAACGTATTGCTGTCCGATTATTGCGTAGGGCGTCACCAGCTTGAGCGCGAGCGGAAGCAAAGGTACACCAACAAAGAAAAAGTGTATGCCATCGCCGCCTCAGCTTGGCTGTCAAGAGCTTGGTCTAGTAGTCGGTCTTGTTGGTGTTGGCAACGCATCCTGGGTGAGCCATGTGGACTGACCATCCGAACTGGTGTACCATCAGGGCAAAAAAAGCTTTCCTCCTATCTACAAGAAAGCCGAACACCAGAAATGGACTGTTATTTATTTTGTCTTCCGAGTGTGCCCGCAACTTTTCTCGCGCAATTCCTTAATCAGAGCATGACCGCGACGGGAGCCCCCTATGATTACCTTCTACTGTGGCGGTTGCCAAAGACAACTCCGAGCCGCGGAGAGACTCGCGGGAAAAAAGGCTCGATGCCCAAAGTGCTCCCACCTCACTACCATCCCCACACCAACAGCGGCGGACACAGCCACAATACCACCCGCTCCGCCTACACCAGTCACTGACGATGTAACGTTACCACCGACTTCGCCACCGTCGGGAATCGAAACGCCAACATTGCCTCCTCAGACCGTACCCGACCCAAACGTTGAGGCCGGCAGGCAAGCAACTGCTGGAGTGTCTTCGCTCACCCAGCTAATGGCGTTTTCTTCCTCCAATTCAGTAGGAACTATTCCTGGTTACGAATTCGTGCGTGAGTTGGGACGGGGAGGAATGGGTGTCATTTTCTTGGCTCGACAACTCCAACCAAGGCGGCTGGTCGCTCTCAAAATGATTCTCGCGGGCGACCACGCCGGTAGTGATCACCTCGCCCGCTTCCGCGCCGAAGCCGAAGCCGTTGCCCGGTTGCAACATCCAGGCATTGTCCAGATCCACGAAGTTGGTGAGCACAACGGCAGAGCCTACTTGACGCTCGAATACGTCGATGGCGGCAACCTTGCCGAATACCTAAGGGACAATCGCTTGAGTTGGACGCGCATGGCGGAGTTGATGCTCCAACTCGCCAAGGCCGTGCACCATGCCCACACTCAGGGAATCATTCACCGAGATTTGAAGCCACCGAATGTTCTGTTGAGCTTCGACGAAGTCGACAAGAAAGGGACGTTGCCTTTCTCCATCAAGATTGCCGATTTCGGTTTGGCAAAACAACTCGAAGGCATGGTCAGCGTGGCTCCCCAGGGACCGATGACCCAGACCGGAGCCATCCTCGGGACGCCGTCGTACATGGCTCCTGAACAAATCCAGACCGATGGCCAACCGCTCGGTCCAGCCGTCGACGTGTATGCGCTCGGCGTGATGTTCTACGAAATGTTGACCGGAAAAGTACCTTTCGAGGGTGAGTCCACGCTCGACATCATTGTCCAGGTCGCGACTGGAGACCCCACCCTTCCACGAAAACAAAACCCCAAAATCCCGCAAGATCTCGAGACGATCTGTTTGAAGTGTCTCCAAAAAGACCCTCAGAAACGCTATGAAACGGCCAAGGCTCTCGCCGACGACCTCGACAGATACCTGCACGACCAACCCATCCTGGCGCGCCGACAAACGACTGCCGAGCGGGTCTTCCGGTGGCTCAAGAAACGAAAAGAGATCGTCTATTTGTTCACCGGAGCTTTGGTCGTTCTCTGCGTAGGGTTGGCCGTTCTGTATTGGATGAACCCGGGCACGACCAAGCCCACTGGCGGCTCTGCAACCAAAATACTTCCGGATGACCTGGCCTTGGTGCCTGCCAATTCGGTCGGGTTCGTTACGATCAACGTGGCCGAGTTGAGGAAACGACGCAGGCCCGCCGAACGGTTGGTGGGTTTGGTCCTCGGTTCCAACATGGCATTGAGAAATGCTTTTGCCGTCTTCAAAGCATATCTCAATGAAGCTGAACAGAAGAGCTTTGGCTTGATCGACAATATTGAACGCGTGACGCTGTTCCTCCCGACCAGCGATTATCAACAAGCAGGACTCACCGTGGCCATGTCCAGGCCATACGATTGGTCCGTCGTCCATGAGCTTGCCAAGCTCCAACGTTTTCAAGAAAGCCAAGACACCCAAAAGACAAAATTCCTCACCGACCGCAGGGGCCAATTCATCTGGGGGTTCAACGATCGAGTGTTGGTTTGGGGTTCGAACCAGAAAGTAATGGACAGGCTTGCGACCAAAACAACGTCAAGCGGCCCATTGACAAGAGTCCTCCAAAAGGTGGCCGAAGGAGACCTGTTGGTTGTTGGAGTTCGCCCAGAGTCTCAGAACATTGGAAAGTTAAGTAACACTGTGCTGCCCAAAGAAGATCCCTTGGTCAAGATAACCCCGTTTCTCCAAGCACGAGTGATGAGCGTTGTTTTCGATCTCCCGATGAAGACTAGCGACAAGAATGGGCAGAAGGAATCTTATTTTGCAGGCATCCGACTAGAGACCGAACTTGAGTTCGGCGACGAACAGGAAGCTCGCAAGGCTCATCGGACTTTGGAAGTGGGAAAAGTCGTTGGGAAAAACTTGGAAAGACAGTTTGCCGATTTGCAACCTGACCGAGGCAAGTCCATACCCCTATTGGTGAAGAATCTCTCCGATGCTCTCTCCAACCAGTGGAAGCAGTCGGGTCGACATCTCTCGTTGTCGATCAACCAGCGTTGGTCAGAGAGCGAACTGTCATCCACCGCGAAATGGTTCCGCAAAAATGCTGGCCCGAAGATTGCATTATCGGCTCACCAGATACAAAGCCAGAACAACTTGAAAATACTCGTCCTTGCTCTGCACACTTACCACGTCAGCGCCAAAAAACTGCCCCCGCAGGCCATCCTCGACAAACAAACGAAGAAACCGTTGCTGAGCTGGCGCGTACGCATCTTGCCCTTCATCGGGCAGTCAAAGTTATTTCACCAGTTCCATCGAAACGAGCCTTGGGATAGCCCAAACAACAAGGAGCTGCTCAAATACATGCCCGACGTGTTTCGAGTACCAAAGGGTATCGTCAAGAAGCAGGCCGACAAAGCAGGGGAAATTCCCATCCACCAAACCCATACGTATTACCAACTCGTGACTGGCCCGAAGACCTTATTCCAGAGTGGCAAATCTTACTCGTTTACCAACATTACAGACGGAACGAGGCACACGATGTTGATCGTCGAGGCCAAGAAACCCGTTCCCTGGACGAAGCCAGAAGATGTGCCGTTCACCGTTCCAATCGCACCGAAATTGGGTGGCCAATTTGCCAATGGGTTCAATGCGGCGTTTGCCGATGGTTCCGTTCGATTCATCCCCAACACAACTCCGGAGCAAACACTCCAACTCTTGACGATGCCTAACGACGGCATGCCAATCCCCTTGCTCCCGAAGTAAGATGGATCGAATCTTTCAATACCAAAACAACAAAAAAGACCAGAGCAGCGTCAGACCGTAATCGAGAAAAAGAACACCCCTGTGAGCAGGGGTGCCGAGGAGAGATTTTGGGAATGAAAAGTATGACGAGGAATGTTTCAGATGTGGCTTGTGAGCGATGAGTTGGCAAACGGAAGACAAAGTTTAGATGCCAGCACCGTCAACGAGTTCCAGTTGAGGCTCGGTTCGTCGAACACTCGGCCGGGCAAAAACGAAGAGGCGATCGTCGACGATGACCCAACGAGTGTGATCGACTTGGAACTGACGGTGTAGGGCTTCGCGGAGGGGAATTTCTCCAACGACCGAAGGGATGTATTGGTCGGGGTTGTTGAAAAACTTCTCTTGTTGTTCCCATGACGTCAGGTAATAAGTGCAACCGCGATGAGTAACGGCGTAGTCGGAATGACCTCGCTCGGGGCGGCGTTTCTCGAAATACGAAACCGGGCTGAAACCGTTCAAGACAGGTGTTGCCTGATCAGTGGCAGAACTGACCGGAACTGCGGTGTCGAATTGACTGGCGATGCCATCGGCAATGTAGGTGATGTGCGACATTCTATTCCATTCCTTTTAAGGAGTTGAGGTCTTTGTGAATTGTTCTGTTCGTCCCACTTCTCTGACGTTAGAAAAGCCTTCGCGCTTACTCCAATCGGAAAAAAAACTTTTTAGAAGTTAGCCTCAAGATTCCGTCCAGGAATGCCGATACTCCCTTTGGCAGAGGATCTACCTTGAAAAAAGGCACTTCTGGCCATTTCTCCTTTGCTTATCGACCAAAACAACTGGTGCTCGATCCAGGTTGAGTTGTTGTTGGAGCTTTACACCAACCCATAGCGCAGGCGAGGAGCTTCTTCGTTGAGAGCTTGGCTCGCGCTTCGGATGAGTGTGGAACTCAATGTCACCCGTCAAGTTCGAAGGCAGGAACCAATTGGCCGCTTGCGGTTCTGTACAAGGCAGACCTTCCGCAAACGCGGCCTGACACGTCACAAATGGCAAAGCCAGTCTCCACGTCAAGGAACGACAAATTATGCTCTCTACCGTACTCCAAGCCTGTCGGCAAGTGCTGACTCCCAATCGATCCCGGAAAACCGGCTCAATTACGCCGGGACTGGGTGTCGAGGTTCTTGAGGACCGCAGCGTCCCCAGTACGTTTCAAGTCGTCGAGGTCAATGTCGCCGGAACCTCCTCGGCGACATCGCACACCGACTTGGTGGGAGCCAGTCCCACGACCCAATCGGCACCAGGGAACCTCGACCAACTTGGGAACACCACAAAGAATGCCGGACCTGTTCAGACATACATGTCCGTAACAGACTCCAAACCCACGGATTCTGAATATTCCCTTACGACGACTTCTCGTGTACAGATTGATGCCTTCGCCGATACGGTATTGGATTACAACACCGCGTCCGCCGAGGGAGCAGTAAGTCTGACGACCACCACGGAACTGCTTGTAGTAGCTTCGGCAGGGGAACAGGACGGCGACCCAGCGACAATTACCCTAACGACTTCTGCCGCGGAACAAGTGGTCCCCGGATGGAACAGCACTGGTACACTAACCTACACCTTGGGCGATCAGACGGGACAACTGAGTCTTACGGACGGAGCTGAAGTGGTACTCGAGGGAAAAGTTGGCGACACCCTCGAAATCACAACGCAAGCCATTGTGTCTGGAGCCCATGTGGCTTATGAGGCAGATGGAGGAGTCGGCGTCATTGGGACTCGCTCCCTTGGATTCTTTGCCAAACTCGAAACGGCAAGTGCCGAACCTCCTACAGGTCCTGTGGTTCAACTCACCGGGAACAGTTCCGCGAACGAAGGACAAACTTATTCGCTTGATCTTTCCTACTCTGGTGACCCCGGCGAAAACCCCGTCACCGGGTGGGTGGTCGATTGGGGAGACGGAAACGTCGAAAACTTCACAGCAGGTGGAAGCAAAACACACGTCTACGCGGATGGCGCCAACACCTACTCGATGCAAGTTGATCTGGTTGTGGTCGGAGACGAAACCGTTGCGACGGCCACCAAGACGGTCACGATCAACAACCTCTCACCTGTGGCCGGAGATGACTCTGGTGCCTCCTTCACCACACATGCAGACACCGCCTTTATACTTCCCGATTTATTGACCAACGACCAAGACCCTGGCGATGACCAAATCACCGTCACTGGAGTCAACACGGCAGCAACGATGGGAATCGTGACAGACAATGGTGATGGGTCTTTCACGTATGACCCCAGTGGACAGTTCGATCAGCTGGCCGACGGGGACACTGCCATCGATCGGTTTACGTACCAGATTAGTGACGGAGAGGGTGGAACAGACACAGCCGAAGTGGAGATCACGATCGAGGGACGAAATGAAACCCCTACGGTATTTCGGACGATCAATGACCAGGTCACTTTACTTGGCCAAGAGTACAAGTTTGTACTACCTCTCGACGTCTTCACGGATGTGGACTACGAGGACGAACTGACCCTGAGCGCAAAATTACTCGACGGAAGGCCGTTGCCGACATGGCTCACGTTTGACTCGGAGAATCACACTTTTCAGGGAACCCCAACAAGCGAAGACCACCTCGGCATGTTGGCCATCGAGATCACCGCAACAGACATCCTTGGGACCAGTGTGAGCACTGACTTTACACTGACCATCCGAGATTCCAATCAGGCTCCAGTTTTGGAACCCGGGAATTCGACGGTCGAGGTCAACGAAGGAGAGTCTGTATCGGTCCAGGGTACCTTCGAAGATCTCGAAAATGACTCGGTGACCCTCACGTCCTCAATCGGAACGATTAGCCAAGACGAAAACGGGACCTGGACATGGTCGTTCGACACAACTGACGGTCCTGACGAAGGCCAGACGGTTGAGATCACGGCCACCGACGGGTTAGGAGACACCACAACGACGACGTTTGAACTCATCGTCAACAACGTGGCCCCGACGATAGCTCTGTCGGGGAATGCGAGCGTGGCTGCTGAACAACCTTATTCACTCAATCTTGGAGACATCACTGATCCTGGAGACGACACGGTTACCCAGTGGGTAGTCGATTGGGGTGACGGAAACGTCGAGGTGTTCCTCAGCGGAGGAGTCAAGCTCCATACTTATGCCGAGGGCACGTATAACATCCAGGTGGATCTTGTCGACGAAGATGGGACACATACAGACCGTGGCAACGAGGTGTCTGTCGAAGTTTTTGGAAACCAAATCAGCATATCGGCCATTACCGACCAGATCGTCCACGTCGACCAGGATACAGATGTCCTTTCCTTCACCGTAAGCGACGTCAATACACCCGCGGAAGATCTGCTCGTTTCGGCAACCTCGTCTGACTCTGCTCTAATTTCCCAGGATGGGATTCTCCTGGAGGGAACAGGAGCGAACCGAACAGTCACTGTCACACCGAATTCGGGACAGTCAGGGACAACGACGATTACCTTGACGGTCTCGAATTCAGCTGGACAAACACGCACGACCTCGTTCGACGTGCGGGTCAATACGCCACCAGAGCTGGGAGAAATTGCCAACCAAACCTTCGCCAACGCTCAAGGATCGTTCAGCATGGCCTTGCCTGCGAGGGACGCCGAGAACGATGTACTTGACTTCACCGTTGAGTTGACCACGTACAATTCACTGTACACTCTCAACCAACAATTCGGGTTCGTTTCGACACGTCACCAGAACTACCTCGATTGGAACGAGAAGTGGCTCTGGAGTACTGTCCGCGCAGACTGGTACGTCCTGCTTCCGGACGGACGGTTGTATGAAACTGAGGGAGTAGCTTTTGGGAAGTACGCAGGGTGGGCTGGTCCGAACGCCTTCCAAAAGGTCACCCGTCTCACTTCCGCGCTTGCGCCTTCTGTCAACGTGGACGTAACAACCGTGGTGGAAAATGGAACCGTCATTTTCACACCAGGGACATCATTCGTTGGTCAGTTCTTGGCCCGCGTCACAGTGTCGGACGGAGTCGATACGGACTCCGGCGAATTCTACGTCAACGTCACCAACGAAGGACCTCAGTTCGATCGCTCGTTCGAGAATGTCTCTGTTTCTCACGCCGACTTTCCATTCACGATCTCGGGAGTAACTGCAAGCGACCAGGATGGCGAGACACCAACGATCTCTGTGGAGATTCTCGGTCATAGCCCGGAATACGAGGTCCAGCAAGAGTACCAGTTCGTCGAAAGCGCCTATCGTAATCACCTCGGTTCTGAAGAGAAGTGGCTCTGGAGTGTCACCAAGCGGGCTTGGTTTGTCCTCCTGAAAGATGGTCGCCTCTACGCTACCGAAGACGGGGATTGGGGTGCTTTTCGAAAGGCAGTGAACTCGGACGTTTTCGAGTCACTCGATCTCTTGCTTCAACCCGAGATGTCTGAGGGGCCCGCCGGTGTAACGGCAAAGATGGTCGGGAGTGATCTCGTCATTGACAATGCCAACGGACATATCGGAGCCTTCAAGGTCAAATTGACTGCGAGCGACGAGCGAGCAACGACACAAACCGAGTTCGTCGTCGAGTCCACCAACGCTGCTCCCGAATTCAACCGGGAGGTCAAAAACATCGTCGTGTCGGGCGATCAGGTCCCGGTGACGATCGATGGTATCATGGCGATAGATGCCAATGGAGACAGCGTTGCCATAACGACACAGGTGACTGACTACTCGATGGCCTACGACTTGCACCAACGATTTGATTTTGTGGTCGGTTCCTATCGAAATCTTTGGGAACTCGACGAGAAGTGGTTGTTCAGCAGGACAAGGCAAGAGTGGCATGTCCTATTACCCGATGGCCGCTTATACCAAACCAGAAATAATGACTGGGGAGACTACGCCGGAACCCTCTCGACCGAGGTCCACAACGATTTGACCTTGTTGACCAACGCGAAAGCTCCGGATGGCCTTCCTGGCATTACTGCTGTCATTGCTGATGGTGACCTTGAGCTTAACGTCCCCAATGGGTACAGCGGGACATTCAAAGTAACCCTCACGGCGAGTGACGGCATGACCGAAACCACGCAATGGTTCTATGTGACCGTGCTGGAGTAGTGCGGTGCAAATCAGTGTTAAGCTGGTTAGACTATTGTAGTGTGTGACAATAGCTGCGCTTGTCACACACTTCTTTCATTGGTGTAACAAGCGCAGCGTTGGTACCCAACTACACCATTGACCTCATTCCCTCCTCACTTCTCTACCAACCACTTCACCTCAATCGCCTGGAAGTCGTTCTCGGGACCACAGTAGGTGACCCTCTCCGGTAGCGAGCTTAGCATTACGGGTATTCAGAGGACAAAGAGGAGTCGTTTTGTGCTAGAAGA
>CAYRFQ010000067.1:0-41803 GCA_964423615.1 uncultured Alcaligenaceae bacterium
ACCCTCAGAGGATCCTCCATCACCTCCACCCTAGCACCATCCTTACCCTCCACCATATCCTCCAGCTTATCCCCCACCGTAGCAACCGCCGTAGCCGCCACCATAACCACCACCGTAGCAACCGCCATATCCGCCGCCACTAAAACCATACCCTGCACCATAGCATCCAGCGGAGCGGTGTCGACCAAGGAAGCCGCGGCCTCCACAACCAAAAGTATCAGGAGCATCGGCTCCAACAGTCAAAGCAGCCATCAAAACAACACTGTACATGGAAACCTCCTCGAGATGACATTCCTTTGGGTCATCGTACGAAAAAAGCAAAGACACAACTCACAAAGTACACAAACGTTAAAAACATCAGTCTGTTGAAATTTCACAAGTCTAACGTTCTGAGCAAGCTAAAGCTTTTTCCCAGATTCGTGAAAGGAAAAGGACGTATCCGTCGATCTTAATTCATCATGTGCAATGGATAGTAAAGTTAGTTAAAAAAAGAGTCAATAACAATTTGGGAAGTGTGTACAAAATGTTCTGTTTGAGCGGATGCGAGAAAGTATGGTTGCCGGCACACTCTAGGATTGTTTAAGAGCTTGATTGGGACACTCACCGAAGTCAACTGTGACGTCCGAGAGAGGGCGATAACGGGACAATGAGTAAAGTTAAAGAGTTAGAGCGAATGTGTGTTCAATCTACACTCACAAGAATCTGATCTTCCGTGAAACTTTGAACTCAGGGCCTCGGTATTTGTAAACGTAGTTCTAGGAAACCCGTGCTGGTGTTCATACGATAGAATAAGTGTTCGCTTTCTTCCCACTCGCTCCTGAGAGAAAACACCTCTCACGATCAGGAAGACGAGACTGCCCACTCGAAAAGCCAAACTTGATAGCAATTTTTGTCACAGCCTCCAGGGATAAAGATGATCCTCACGGTCCCGACAGAAACTGGCAACTTGAGCTTTGGCTGGGTTCAGATGAGAGTTGGAGGTTTCGGCGAGTAAGCACCAGCAGTCCTTGCGTCCCGACAACTACGGACGCAACAACTATCTATTTTTCGTTGAAGGGATCGAAATCTATGACTCGACAATTTCGCAGCTGGGCACTGTTTGTGGCTGTAGCTGTGGTCACTCCGTTCGCCGGTTCTGTCGCCAGCGCTCAACAAGCCACACGATACCTCCCCAAGAATACCGGGATGGTGTTCCAGTTCGACCTGAAGCGAATCTTCGATGCTAAGGTCATGTCGAACAACAAGAATGCCGTTGACGCCATCAAGGATTTCCTCCGGGGGAAGATGGAAGGCAACGAACAATTCGTGAAAGTCCAGAAAGCTCTGGAATTCGACTTGTTCCGCGATCTGGACCGTGTAACTCTCGGCGTTTCTCCAGGAAAAAATCCTGAAAATGTCTGCATCGTGATCGAAGGTGCTTTCAAGCCTGCGAGAATCAAGAAGGTGGCAGGACAGTTCCCGAATTTCATCAAGGCCACCGCCATCGGGAACACTCCCGTCTACGAGATGAGTAACCCGACCAACGCCGAAACCCTCTACATCGGCGTTGCGAACAAAAAAACGCTCATTGCTTCGAAAGTCAAAGCCGACTTGGCCGCTGCTCTGAACCGACAGGTTCCTATGGTTCCGGCTCAAACCAAGGCCCTCCTGAAGAGCATCAATTCGAAAGCTTGCATCGGCATGCTCATGACTCGCAAGTATCTCGACGAAGCCATGAATAATGCACCTCCTCAAGCTGCCATGGCCAAGCGGTACGTCGAACAACTCAAAGGCGTCACAGTCGAGATGGTCTTATCCACAGACTTGAAATTCCGGATGGGTGCCGAGGCTACCAACGCCCAAAATGCTAAATTCTTGCGTCGGGATCTGGAAAATGGCCTCGACCTCATGAAAACCCTCTTGGCCAACCAGGCGTTGAACAACCCAGCACTCCAACCGATCGTCGACATCGTGGACACCTTGAAGGTCGGAAGCCAAGGAACGACCTTGTCCGTTCGTGGGCAGGTTTCTGGTGAGATCATCGAGCAAGGCATGAAGATGATCCAGCCGTTCCTCGGGCCGTGAAATTTTCGGTAAAATGTTGAACGTTTGACACTTCGGTCCTGACGCATTTTCGAACGGCCCACGGATTCCACAAGGATCCGTGGGCTTTTTTACGCGCCCTGCGACCACTTTTCGGCTTCTGTCATGGACTCCCGATTGAGTCTGCAGGTGTTCACTCATAAGATGACGAACACCGACAGACTACTCGAACGGATGGATCGAGAATTCACGAGCCGAGGAAGAACCATGAGCTTTCAACATGTTCCCAAGACAGAGGGCAGCCAGTTAATCCGTCTTCGCCGAAACCGTCGTGAGGATTGGTCCCGGCGCCTTGTGGCGGAAAACCATTTGACGGTCAACGACCTGATTTGGCCAGTGTTCGTACAGGAGGGGGAAAACAAACGAACTCCCGTCGAATCCATGCCAGGGGTCGAGAGACTCACTCCGGACTTAATCGTTGAGGCCGTGGGCACCGCCCAAATGCTGGGAATACCGGCCGTAGCGATATTTCCGGCGACGGAAGCCGACAAGAAAACACCCAACGGTGACGAAGCTTTGAATCCGGACAACCTCGTTTGCGAAACGGTCCGGGCCATCAAACAACTCCATCCTCACATTGGAGTCATCTGCGACGTTGCGCTCGACCCGTACACGACCCACGGCCAGGATGGCCTGGTCCGTGATGGTTACGTGGTCAATGACGAGACCGTTGCGGTCCTCTGCCAGCAAGCGGTGATTCAAGCCGATGCTGGTTGTGACATCATCGCTCCGTCGGACATGATGGACGGTCGCGTTGGAGCCATCCGAAAGGCACTGGACGAAGCTGGTTTTGTCCACGTCCAGATCATGGCGTATTCCGCCAAATACGCCTCCGCCTTTTATGGACCGTTCCGCGACGCCGTGGGATCATTTTCGAATCTAGGCGGGGGGGACAAACGGACCTACCAGATGGCACCTGCGAACGGCGACGAAGCCCTCCGCGAAGTTGCGTTAGACATCGCCGAAGGTGCCGACATGATCATGGTAAAGCCCGGCATGCCGTATCTGGACATCGTCCGAAGAGTGAAAGATACGTTTGGCGTTCCGACGTTTGCGTATCAGGTCAGTGGAGAATACTCGATGTTGTGTGCAGCGAGTCAAAATGGATGGCTTGACCGACAGCAAGTCATGCTCGAGAGTTTGGTGGCCTTCAAACGTGCGGGAGCCGATGGCATCCTCACGTACTTTGCTGTCGAAGCCGCCCGAGCAATTCGCCAAGGAAAAGAGGGCTAAGAAACCATAAATTTCGGCCCAGGAGATTTTCTTGGGCCGAGAAACACCGCAGCGAAAATTCTCGGTCGTCTCGCACAGGTGATGGATGGCCTTCAATGCAAAGACGAAACTCCAATCCTTTCGTCATGGCTAAACGAGTTCGAGGATCTTTAAGCAGTCTCTGCAACCTTTCAATTCAAGGACGGCAGGATTCTTCTAACAGCGCTTTTCCTGAGCGAAGGGCACCGACGGGATCGTCATTTTCGGGGTGCAACTCGAGTGACACAGCACTGTCATAACCAATCGTTCGTAACGCTTGAATAATTTTCGCGATGTCTCTTGGGTGGAGCCGTCCTGTACAGAGCGGCCAGTGCAGATCTCCCACGCCGTCGTTGTCGTCGAAGTGGACGTATCCGAGTCGTTGGGCGGATCGTGCGATAGCTTTCGTCGGTGACTCCTGGCTGATCAAACAATGTCCCACGTCGAGAAGCAATTTAACGTCCGTCAAATGGTATCGATCCAGCCAGTCCAAAGTAGCCGTGACGCTCGGCAAACTTTTGCCCGGAAAGTGTTCGACGCAAAGTTGCAGCCTCCGACCTTGGGCGTAGCTAGCAAGAGAATGGCAAGCATCAGCATACTGGGCCAAACCTGCCGGAGAAGCGTCTTCTCCTGGAACGATGTAACAATGCGTGGCCCCCAAGAGGGCAGCATCGTTGAGATGTCGTTGGCACAAGTCAACAGCTTCGCGACGGACACTGACATCGTCCGCGTCGAGAGATATACCTTCCGGAAAGCCTCGTCCGATCGCAACACATGTCACGACCAAATTGGAGGACGCCAATGCTTCCAGATGGGCCAATGGCCGTTCGGTTTCGGCGATGACGTCGACATTGGAAAACCCAAGACCCGCGAGCTGTTCCAGTCCTTGCTCGAAATCGAGTGGCAAGGACGACAGCATAGCTGAGATGCGCACGAGGAGTTTTATCCTTTTCGCTTGTCTTGCTGGCAAGGAAGATCTTCGAGGCTTTCGCAACCTTCAGGAAGTTGGGCGTCTTGAACGATGAGTGCCGGGATTCCCTCCTTGATCGGAAATCGCAGAGCACATCGCTCACAAACGAGGGCCTTTTCCTCCGCCAACAGAGGAGTTTCCTTGGGATTCATCGGACACCGCAAAAGAGCAAGCCATTGTTCGCTAATCATTGGGTATTTCTCGTTATCCTAATCGCTACCTTCGCCGACGGCGCGGTGGTTCGTCGTCCTCGTCTTCTCGTCCACGTCGTCGCGGTCGATCGTCGTCATCATCGAGACGACTGCGGCCCCTTCGATCTTCGTCGTAGTCATCTTCTCGTCCACGTCGTCGCGGTCGATCGTCGTCATCATCGTCGTCTCGTCTTCTGCGACGATCATCTCGAGGAGGCGGTCGATCGGGGTCCACATCGGACTCTCTACGACCTCGGCGCGGAGGCTGGTCGGTCACGCCCTCATCGTCATCATCACGACGTCTTCGGCCTCGATCACGATCGTCGTCATGGTCATCACCACGGCCTCGGCCACGTTCTTCGCCTCTTCGTTCATCTGAAGGGGTGGCATCGGGGAGATATTCGGCATGAGCCGGGAGCACCGCGGTATCGTGGGTGAGGTCGATGTCGAGTGTCTCGGCGTAAGTGGCTTGTTTCTGCACGGCTTCGGGCAAAGCGGGAGGGACCGCGCCGCCGAATGGAGGCGACACCGCCGAATGCGACACACCAGCCGGTTTTTGGCCGGTTGGTTGGGATTGAATGTGTTTCCCCGGTGCGGTTCCATCCACGGACTGAGTCGGAATCGTCAAGATCGTCCCGCAATTGAAACACTTCGCCTTCTTTCCAGCGTTGGCCGCCGCGACCTTCATGCTCTGGCTGCAGACATAACACTGAAACGTAATTTCGGACATGAGTATGGTCCCCGATCGTAAAGGCGGGTTGCGTTCGACTCTACTCCTTGATGATGCGAGCGATGCGCTTACGTGCCATCAAACTTAGTCGCATGACCCAGCTCAGTTGCCAAAATGTAAAACAGACCGTTAACAAAAACACGACTCGGAGAAGGTTGATCAAAACCTCCGTCGTTCCGGTGTTGAATAACAACAGGTAAGTAACTTGCATGAACACGATGCCCAGACTGAGGCGGGTCAAGCCGATCGGCCTCCCTTCAATGTGTTCGTCTTTCAACGAAAGCCCACAAGACCGAACAAAGACCGAGTAAATCGCAATTTCACTCAGCAAGCTCACGTGCAAGATGATGGCCATGAGGACCTCCCAGAACGGAGCCCAACTCCACGTCAGGTGAATCGGCTGGGTCCGTTCGATGTTCGCGGAGACCAGAGCAATTTCCGGCGTGATGAAGGGAATTGGAAAATAAGTCAAGGCCCCCGTGACTGGCAACAATTGCAAAAACAGGACGACAAACAAGTTGAAGGTCGTCACCGAAACGCCGGCGATCGCCAAACCTCGCTCTCCGTGCCGCGACGGTGCGGTGATGAAAAAACCATAGGCTGCGGCATTGGCAATCAAACGGAAGATCATCAAAATAGAGCCGAGGATGAACAGAATCGAGGTCAATGTCATCATCGAACTGTGGCTTAGCAGTCCGAAGATGAAGGGCCGAATGTAATAGGTATCGTGCTCTCCATAATCAGCAAGCGATTGGGAATCGGGATCGATGAGGACACGCGAGGCTAGATACCCATACTCGGGGACTTGTACGATTTGACTAAACAAGCCGATGAGTAACGGTATCTTCGTCAACATGAGTGCCAGGGTCGCGAGGATGGCCCCAGCAACCATCAGACTCATGCCAAGGCGTACACGCTCCCACGCTTCTCGATCCACAGGGGCTTTCCGCAAGGCGATCAGTCGTTTGCGGCGTTCGCGTCTTTTCTCGATTTCCTCGGCAGTGAGTTCGCCGTCGTTCTCCTCTTCTTCCTCTTCTTCTTCGTCGCTTATACCATAAAGTTTTGCCAGTTCGCGTTTACGTTCTTCTTCGGAACTGATCTCACCAGGGTCATCGTCAACAATGGCGTACGTTGTCGGCCCCTCGTCATCCTCGTCCACCAAGGACCCAACGCTGGCCGTCGGGTTTGCTTTGCCCTTGGCGGTTTCGTTTGCCTTGGGAACCGTCAGCGGCTTTCGGCAACTTGGATTCGGACACCTTGCCCGCTTCCCGGCCTGAGATGCTGCAACCTTGATGAAACGGTCACAGTTTGGACAATTGAATTCGATTCGGCTCATGGATCGTCCGCCCCGTGGCGAGGCCCTGGGTCATTGGAGTTTGGATCGAAAAAACAATAAGACAAAGCAATTGTAATGAAATGCCTTGGCTGACAGAAGAGAACGTCACAGAAACAGGCGAGACTTGACAGTCAAGAGTACGGAGACAAGGGTCAAGAGATCGCTTTGTTGGCCGAGGAACGCGAAAATTCTAGTTGTCCGGTTTTTCTGTTCGTCGCAGGTACACTCGGCTCGCGAGTACCTGCGAGCCAGACAACCATCTCTTTTCCGTTCCACGTCCAAATCGAGTGTGACTCCGGACAACGAGCCGCGAACGAGAAAGTCTCCTGTCTCTAGATCATTGTCTATTGACTCTTGATTCTTTTCGGCCGTATCCTAGCCTCGCTTCACGCCGGACATTTGCTCCAGTGCGAGCATCAAGGCGTGTGTGCCGTTCTTCGCCATCCCATTCGCTTGGACCGACATGTACAACTGGTGAGCAAGGGCTAAACCTGGCATGGCGAGTCCGAGCCGTTTCGATTCGGCCAGGGCAATTCCCATATCTTTGATGAAGTGCTCGACGAAGAAACCGGGATCGAAGTTTCGTTTGATGATCCGGGGACCGAGGTTGCTCAACGACCAACTTCCCGCCGCGCCTTTTTCTACCGATTGCATGACCACCTCGAGATCCAGCCCCGCTTTGAAGCCGTAAAGCAAAGCTTCGCAAACCCCGATCATGTTGGTGGCGATCAGGATTTGGTTGACCATCTTGGTGTGTTGGCCGCTACCAGGAGGCCCCTGGTGGACAATCGTTTTGCCCATGATCTCGAACAACGGCTTGACGGCTTCGACGGCTTCCGGCTCCCCACCGATCATGATCGAGAGACGGGCTTCACGAGCGCCAACATCTCCACCCGAAACCGGAGCATCGACGCTGTAGCACCCTTTGGCCTTGGCAGCTTCGTTAATTTCCACGGCCAGCGATGGTTCGCTCGTCGTCATGTCGACAAGGATGTTACCAGCTTTACTGCCTGCGAGGGCTCCGTTCTCGCCAAGAAAAACTTCTCGGACGTCCGGAGGAAAACCAACGATTGCGAAGATGACGTCGGCTTGTTCGGCCACGGCTTTGGGAGTATCGGCCCATTGGGCGCCAACCTCGATGAGGGGCTGGGCTTTTTCCTTGGTACGCGTCGAGACCGTTGCTTTGTAACCTGCTTCGATCAAGTGTTGGCACATCCACCGTCCCATCACCCCTGTTCCGATCCATCCAATAGTTGTTTTGCCTGGTTCTACCTTCGTTGGTGCCATGGTAATCCTCACTTGCTGGAATATCCGGAATGGTTGTGCAAACCTGTGTCATTCATTGGTTTGATCACGGAGGCTATCGTACCGACCATACAGGAGACAGGCAAATATTTGCGCCTCCGGAGATTGCACTGTAACCGGTTAAGAAATCCGGATTGTCAAAGAGGTAGGGGTTCCAAGGGATTAACGAGGAGACGGGTTACTTCTGTTTTCCTGAAACGGTCGAGTCGAGCGTTCCCGTTTGTGTTGGGTACGGTTTGCGGTCCCAGGGCGTTTCCTGCTTTGTCGAGGTTTGGCCATCTCCCCACGGGTGCCGTCGGACAAATGAGCTTCGGAGGCTTACAGCCACGGCTCGGATCTCTCGCCGCAGCGCGGTTGAAAATCCAAACCACGAAACTCATTTTCCGACTAACCAAGGCGATCCAGGATTTTGAGTATTGCACCTGTGAGGTCTGAAGTCTTCCCTCAGCCTAGAAAGTGAGACTGCCTGTGAAAGGAAAAGCTGCGGGTTCTACGTCAACCCTGTTTAGAGCGATTCACGCTTGTATTGGGTACAATTTTCCGCTGCAATCCTATCTCGAGAAGGGCGCACTTGGGCTCAGAAATTCGGCGACTGCAAACTGTACCCAACACGACCGGAAACCGCCTTAGTTATTCTTTTTGTTGCGTTTCTTTCTTTCGGCTCGCAGGTAATTCAATTCCATCATCAAGAACTCTGGTCCGCCACTCAGGTCTTGGCGATACATTTTGAAGGTGTGCTGATTTTTTCCTTTTACAGTCAGAACGTCCTTGGATTTCCATTTCTTTCCGGAATACGGGTCGAATAAGACACCTCGATATGTGAATGTTTTTGTGCTGGAATCGTAAGTTCCTTCGTTTGGCATGATGGCCGTGCTCATGGAATCGACCCAGGACCCAACGAATTTCTTCTTGGCACGGTCGTAGCCTGTCATACCCATGCCCGAGAAAGGCTTGCCAAACACTTCTCCCTTGTACTCTTCAACGAGATACCTTTTCCCAAAGACCCACTTCCGAGTCGACGTGGCTTTCGACGTCGTAGGCTCCTCACCGGGGTTCATGTAGAACTTGCCCTCGACGTTCCAGCGACCCGCGAGAGGTTGCAAGTATTTATGTTCTTTGCCGGGTGTCCCGTACTTCTGGAAACCCTTTTCGAAGTCTTCCTTGGTCTGACCGAGACTCGGACTGACAAAAACGATTCCCAAACAAAGCGCAGCAGCGAACGTCGTCCACCTTTTCATGAGAACATCCTTTGTGAGAGAAAGTGGGTACAATGGACATCGAGATTCGATCCCAAAATGTCCCATTCCGAGAAACTGAACGTTTCATTGAGTTTGCGTATTAGACCAAGTTGGACTAGTTGACGCAAGATCACCTGGTAGTTTTTGTTCACTTTCCGAAAGACCACTTCAAAGCGAGAAATCGGGGGGCCATTTCGATGCGATGGATGGCTGTGGTTCAGACGCTTGGCACGAACGACTGGCGAAACATTCGCCGTGATGCGCTTCTACGTTGGATGGTCGTGATTCCGTTGTTCGTGGCCTTTCTGGTTCGGATATTCCTACCTGTGATCCAACACAAACTCACGGTCGAACTCGGAGTTCTCGACCCGAAGCATGTCCACGATCTGCACCTGCTGATCATGACGGGGTTCTTTCTGCTGCTGAATCCCTTGTTAGTTGGATTCGTGATCGGCCTGTTGTTGCTCGACGAACGCGACGAGGGAACTCTGTTGGCCTTGCGTGTCTCGCCGTTGTCCCTGACCCATTATCTGCTCTACAAACTCACGACGCCGATGCTCGTGGCGACGGGCATGACGCTCGTTTGTTTTCCAATCACGGGACTCGACATCGAGTTTCGCCCGGCCTTTGTGCTAGTCGTACTCGTGGCGTCGCTCGTGGCCCCGTTGATGGCGTTGTTCATGGCGGCCTTTTCCGCCGACAAAGTCCAAGGGTTCGCTCTCATGAAGGCTGCGAACGTTTTTTTAGTTCCGCCATTCGCTGCCTACTTTTTCGGAGCATGGTGGGAGGTGTTTTTCGGAATCTCGCCGGTCTATTGGATCATCGAGAGTTTTTGGCGAGCCGAGCGAGGCGATCCGACGATGTGGGTGTTTCTGTCGGTGGCGGTCGTGTATCAGTTGGTGTTGATTTGGGTTCTGTTGAGACGTTTTCGGATCATGGCGACATAGCGTCTAGGTTGATCCTTCGATCATCAAGAACTGCCTGTGGAGCGGTCATTCCTGTCTGTGTAAGACCGAGGTCACCGTGGGTTTTCGGATTGAGAGCCATCTCCCAACACAAATAACCAAAATAATCTGAATCTCGTTCTTGACACGAAGTCCGGCCGATATGTAGAATACATGAAACTGAGATTCGGTCTCAATATCATGCAACAAGAAATTCGGAAGTCGATTTGTTCGTTGCCTAATCTTGAACTTTTCCGACGCTTGTTCCAGGTTTCGACTGAACCTCACCCACCATCAAGCTCGTTTCCTGAAAACTGGTTTCTTGAAAATGAGTCTACAGCAAACGAGTCCTCAGGAATGTCGCAGATTGACTTCCAAAAACCAATCTGCACAATTTGTAGGGCAGGGTTCCAATGGCCACACATATTTCCACAACCTCAAAATGCAGCCGCACTTCCGACCAATCCTGCGGAGGGTGTAAGGCACGGACGGTGTGTCGGTGTTTGAAGATAACCGAAGAGACGATCATCGAGGCTCTCACGAACCTTGGTGTCTCGTCTCTTCAGGAACTTCGAACAGCAACAGACGCAGGCAATGGGTGCAACTGCTGTCACCGTCTTCTGATGAAGTATATCGATCGTTACGCTCAGCCTTCCTCGGTTTCCTCGCCGATTTTGTCCTGAAGGTAATTTTGGAGTCCGACCATTTTGATCAGATCGAGTTGGGCTTCGAGCCAGTCGATGTGCTCCTCGGACTCTTGTAGAATCGGCTCAGCGAGCATCCGACTGCCGTTGTCTCCTTTTTCGCGAGCCAATTTGATGAGTTCGTTGTAGTGCTTTTGGCCCTTCAACTCGAGGGCCAAGTCATTCTGGAAATGCTCTTCGACGGTCGTGCCGACGCGGATCACGTCGTACCTGGCGATCTCCGGCACGCCCTCCAAAAACAAGATGTGGTCGATGAGCATCGTGGCGTGTCGCATTTCACCCATCGATTCTTCGTATTGTTTGGCCGCCAGCTTGTGCAAGCCCCAGTTTTTACACATCCTTGCCTGACAGAAATACTGATTGATGGCTGTCAACTCGACGGTCAAGGCCCAATTCAATGACTCGATGACTTCGGGATCGCCCTTCACAACAATGTCCTTTCCAAAACTGCTTTCGCAGTATTAACGTCTTCGCGGGTTAAAGCGGTGTAAACAAATTCAACACCTTCATTGATAAACAAGTTTCCACCAAGAGGCAAGGAGCAGACCCGAGCGAAATTCCAGTCGCAATTCGCTCGGAACTTGGCTCGCTCTCTTCTTGAGACCTGGTCTGGCTATCCGGGGAGATTGCTTTCTTCCGAACGTGCGTTCCCTGCGTCTGCAACGGCGGCCTTCGTTGGAGAATTTGCTCGGTTTGCACCACTTGGCTTTGGAAGACTGGGTAAGATTGAGAAGGTTAAAGGTACGTTGAGTTCACGAAAGCTGCGGAGAAAGTCCATGTGTGGAATCGCCGGTGCAATCGATTTGACAGGCAATCGTAGGTTGCCCCGATCCGTCCTCGAATCAATGGCTGACGCCATCTACCACCGAGGACCAGACGAAGACGGCTTCTTTCTGCAAGATGCTGTCGCAATGGCTTCTCGTCGCTTGAGCATCGTCGGCCTCGCAGACGGACAGCAACCAATCTCCAACGAAACTGGAGACGTCACCGTCGTATACAACGGCGAGCTGTTTGACTTTCGGGAGAAACGACACGCACTCGAAACCAAAGGACACAAATTTCGCACAAGTTGTGACACCGAACTCATTCCCCATCTTTGGGAGCAATACGGGGAGAAATGCTTCGACCATATGAAAGGGCAATTCGCTTTTGCCCTGTGGGATCGTCGCCAACAACGCTTCATCCTGGCACGAGACCGGTTCGGCATTTGTCCGTTGTATTGGACTCGACAGGGCGACTGGTTGTTGTTCGCTTCAGAGATCAAGGCGCTTCTCGCCTCGGGAATGGTCGAACCACGGCCGAATCCACGTGGCATCAATCACGTCTTCACTTTCTTCGCAATGCCAGGTCCTATCACCGCGTTTGAGGGCATTTCGGCGCTCACACCAGGTCATTACCTCGACATCCGGCCGATGTCGGCAACCCAGACGAATCCTGCCATTCACGATCGCATCTACTGGGAACTCGACTTTCCTGAACAAGGAGACGAAGTCACCGGTGACAGCAATACTTTGATTCAGGAGTTCGAGAACAAGTTACTCGGAGCCGTCGAAAAACGTCTTCGTGCCGACGTGCCAGTGGTGTCCTACTTGAGCGGGGGCGTCGACTCGAGTATCGTCGTGGCCATGGCGAACAAAATCCGCCGCGAACCAATCCGCACGTTTACGATCCAAATCGACGATCCGTTACTCGACGAAACGAGCGAAGCCGCGATGGTCGCACGGCACGTTGCTTCTCATCCAGCCGTCCTACGCTGTGGTGCCGAAGAAGTCTCCAACACCTACCCGCGTCTCGTTCGTGCGGCCGAAAGTCCAGTCATCGATACGTCGTGTGCCGCCCTGTTGTTACTCGCCGAACAGGTCAACCGCGACGACAAAAAAGTGGCCTTGACCGGCGAAGGCGCAGACGAATGGTTGGGCAGCTACCCTTGGTTCAAGATTCATAAATTATTGAGCTATCTCGATGTTATCCCTGGAATTCGATTGAGCCAGAAGGTTCGCAACCTCTATTTAAAGCTCTCCGGCTCGCCTCGCTTCGACCAGAAAGTCGTGCAGGAATCACAAGCCATCCTCGGCGGACACAACGGTTGGTTGGACATCTACGGGGTCGTCAGTGCGGCCAAGCTACGGTTCTTCAACCCTTACATGCGTGAAGTGATGGCAGAAGGAGTGCCGCTTGGAGATATCGGGATCAATACCGAACGGTTACGAAAATGGCACCCGTTCCACCGATCCGTATACGTCGGCGGTCGGATTCATCTTCCTGGTCTCCTGCTTCACGCCAAGGGAGATCGGGTGGCCATGAACTCGTCCGTCGAGACACGGTATCCATTCCTCGACGAAGACGTCTACGGATTTCTGGCTTCGTTGCACCCCAAATGGAAATTACGCGGCATCCAGCGCGACAAGCACATCTTACGACTGTTAGCCGAACGGTGGTTGCCGAAACAGATTGCCCGCCGACGGAAGGCGATGTTTCGGGCTCCCTTCGACAGCTTCCACCTCGGAAATCCGCCGAAGTATGTTGACCAACTGTTCAGTCGGGACTCCCTCATCAAGTCCGGATATTTTGATGTCGATGCCGTTCTCCACTGGCGAGAACACTTCAAAAAGTTGAACCCTCGCGCCAACCAACGCCTCTCGATCGAGATGGGATTGGTAGGCATCTTTTCGACACAGTTATGGCATCACTTGTTCATCGATTCGAGCCTGTGTGAGTTACCAGGTCTTAATTTTGTTCGCCAGGTAGCATCCGCATAATCGAAACAGACTGCCCAAAAAAACGATTTGTGAAGCTGAAGAATATTGCAGGCGATCGAGACCACTATTTGAACATGCTTACAATTCAGATTAGACTATAATACTCTTTCACGGCTTTATTGGGTACAGAAGATAAATAGAGTTGGATATGGCAACTACAACACTCCCCTCGCAAACAACACAGTCCATAAAGGGCGTCTGGTTCAAACAGCGACTGCAAGAACTTCGGAAAACCGATAACTTTACCAATCTATATTACTTGTTCCGAACGTACCTCTTTTTCGCTTTCGTCATCGGCGGAACGATCTGGTTCTACTACTATCAAGCCAGTCAGGAATTGTCGTTCTGGTGGAACATTCCGGTAACTATCATGGCGATCATCCTGATCGGAGCCGGACAACACCAACTCACCGGCCTCGCCCACGAAGCATCGCATCACATCCTGTTCAAAAATCGGATTTGGAATGACCTGGCCTCCGACTGGTTCTGTATGTTCCCAATGTACAGTTGCACGCAACATTACAGGTTGCAACACATGGCCCATCACCAGTTCGTCAACGATCCGCAACGTGATCCAGACGTTTCACAACTCGAAACCAGCGGCCACTGGCTCGAATTTCCTTTGAGCAAGTTGAAGTTCTTGATGGTTTTGGTGAAACAATTGTGGATACCAAACTTGATTCGTTACATGCGAATTCGAGCCAAATATAATGCGCTGCCGACCGATAAAAATCCATACTTGCGTAAAGATTGGAAGCCAGTCAAGACTCCAGTCCGTGTCGGCATTTTGTATCTGCTCCTGCAAGTTTCGCTGTTGTCCAGTTTGGGGTGGATGACTGCCACTTCTGACAGTTTTGGGTGGAGGGTCGTGTTCGCGGTGGCTCCACTGTTGGCCTACGCAGCTGCTATGGTTTTCTATGCGAGGATTCCGTCAGCCTGGTATCACCATAGCCGTGTGCACCCGGTCATTTCGATGCGCTCCATGACGCTCATGCGAATTAGCTATCTAACGGCTTTGTTCGTAAGCATGGCCTGGTTGAGTGTCCTCGTCGACCCGTGGACGCCGGTCTATTATTTGCTCCTTTGGATCGTACCAATCTTCACGTCATTTTCGTTTTTCATGATCCTTCGGCAACTTGTTCAACACGGTAATGGAGGACGAGGCTGGTTGACGAATACACGCGTCTTTTTGGTCAACCCCTTTATCCGCTTCGCAGTGTTTCCTCTGGGACAAGATTATCACTTGCCACACCATCTTTATGCAAGCATTCCGCACTATCGGCTAAAACAACTACACGAAGCATTAATGGAATGCACCGAGTACCGTCAACAAGCTGTCGTCGTGGAAGGCTATTTCTTTCCTCACCACCATCCTCAGATTCATCCAACGGTGTTGGACGTGCTTGGGCCAGATTATCATTACAAAGCCGACGATCTATATATCGATAATGATGTATTGGAAGGCGTCGAGGTGGATGATAAAGAGATGATTCTCAGGGAAGCCGAAGAAGAAAAACGCCGATATCGAGAGAGCCTCGAAGCATAACTATCTTGACATTTTTAGTGAAATGGTTCGTTAGATCACCTAGCGTTAGCATCTCCAGCGGCTCACTAAACTTCGCGAAAGCGTTTGTTTGGTGGGCCGCGGATATATCATCCGCTTAACCATAAAACAAACCGAACTCACCTGTGTGGTCAGGCGAGTCCGGCGAAACAGGTCAACCGACCTGTGAGGGCTCCTCACTTTTCAGTCATAAACGAGCACCGGATGGATGCTCGCCACCTCTCCCAACTCTCTTACTCAGCACTCTTGACGACGAATCCTTTTTTGAAGGATTTGTTATTGAAAATCATGTTGATTTGCTTCCGCAACTTTGCATCAACAGTTTTGCCTTTGCAGTTGTTGCAGCAGAAGCAAACATCGGCACCAGCGATGCTGATTTTGGTTTCTGGGTTCAAACCACGACCGCTGTAGGGGCATTTCTTCTGGACAGCTTGGCCAGTCATCACGAGTTGGTGATTAGCTTTGGCGATGAACTTTTTGTTGTTCGCCATGAACTTGGCCTTGCAGTTTCCGCAGCAGAAGTAAACTTTGCCACCGTTGAACTTGACAAATTGTGCTTTGTTGATCGCTCGTTTGGCGACGACGCACATGACCTTCTTCTCGCCTTCTCCGCCAGCCTGAGTAGGAGTAATGTTGAGAAACAGAGCAGCAGCGAACAATGATGCGAGAGCAATGTACTTAGTCATTGGAAATACCTCGTGTGAATAGTGAGAGACAATGGAAACAGACAATAAGCAAGAATTACGCATTGAAGCCAACGCCAACGACTGGCGCAGCAACGTACAACAGGGACAACGAGTGCAAAAGTGTTTAGCCCGCAATACGATGGCGGTAACACCCCGCAACAAATACGGAACCTAGGTAAGTGAGGAGTTGGCTAATTTTGCCATTTGCACAAGAGCGGAAGAATAAGCGCAGGGCGCAGCGATGGGGGCGAGGAGTCCAGCGCGGTCAAGAAAGTTATCTGGAAGAGGCCGGAAATGTCGACGACGAGAGTTGGGAGATCGATCGTCAAATGAGTCAAGTGTTCCGGAGAATCTTTGGTCGGCAGAACAACGGGGGGCGTTGAGGCAATTTTTACTTCGACATGAGTACAGCCACAATTGGATCGACAGTCCGCAGTTAGATCGGAATCACCAGAAACATCCGTTGGGTGGCAACAACTAGACGTTATGGATTGCCCAGACGATCGAGTTTCTGTAGGAATGTTCTCGCTTGGCGTGGAAGACTCAGGTTTATTGGAACTTTCGACATCGTGTTTGCTTTCCGGAGTCGTTTCCGTGTTCGAAGGAACGCAACAACATCCTGAGTTGATCGGTTTCGAAGAACAACAACAGCAACCGTTGTCGTCGGGTTTCTCATCAACAGAAGCGGGCTCACCTGTTCGAGAACTTGATGCCTGTTTCGGATCGGATGTAGTTGGTTCCGTGTAATCCTTTGGTGTGCGTTTCAAGGGTGAGGTGTGTGTCGCAACCGCACAACTGGAACACGAATTGGATAGTTTACACTTGCACTCACTCCACGTCACTTCCGGGAGGAAGAGGCACACAACGACGACCAACCGCAGAGCGATGGCTGGAAGTCTCGAGTTGTGGCGGCGAAGAAGTCGCATGCAATCTATTCGAAAAAGAGTACGGATTTAGTTCTAATTGTCATCTATAGACGATCGTGGGCAGAAAGTCTTCAATAATTTGAAAAAGAAACAGTTCCTTGGCAAGACCAAAAAAATGTCGGCTCGATTCATACGGCAACAAGTAAAGGACCCACAGGATCCAGGGATGTTCATAGGTATCGAAATAGGTGGCACAAAGCTGCAACTGGGCGTTGGTCCCGGAGACGGTACCATTGCTGCCTTGTGGCGAACGACCGTAGATCCGACGCGGGGGAGCGAGGGAATCCGCGTGCAGATTACTCAAGGCCTCGACGAACTCCTCGCCAAAGCCCCGATTGACCGGTTGCAGCTTCGTGGAGCCGGAATCGGCTTCGGTGGTCCTATCGACATGGCTGCGGGAACAATCATCAAGTCGCACCAGATCGCCGGTTGGGACAACTTTCCACTAGCGGAATGGGCCTCGGATGTTCTCCAACTTCCAGTAACGATTGGGAATGATGCCGACGTGGCTGGGCTTGGCGAAGCCCTGTTTGGTGCAGGCCAAGGGCTCTCGCCGATTTTCTACATGACGATTGGCTCAGGAATCGGTGGTGGATTAATTATCGATGGAGAAATTTATCGCGGTAGCGGAAAAGGTGCAGCCGAAGTGGGGCATCTCAAGTTACCGGGCCACTATCTCCACGACCCGAAACTCTCTTGCGAGCCCGACGATGCCATCGTCGAACACGCCGCGTCCGGTTGGGCCATTCAGAACGCTGCCAGGTTAGCCATTCAAGATCCCAAAAACAGCGAATCGTTGTTGGCGAAAGCGTTCGGTGCGTCTCCCCACAAGTTGATAGCGTCCGACGTCGCCGAAGCCGCCAGCAAAGGAGACGTACTTGCTACCGAAATTGTTCAAGTCGCCTGGTCTCAACTGGCAATCGGAATCTGTCACGTCATTGCGTTGCTTAGTCCACAACGAATCGTCATCGGCGGTGGTGTTTCCTTGATGGGCGAAGACTTGCTATTTCGGCCATTGCGGAAGTTAGTCGCCGACCACGTCTTTCAACCGTTCGCCGATTGTTACAAGATCGTCCCAGCGTCACTCGGCGAAGAAGTCGTCGTCCACGGAGCTCTGGCTCTTGCGAAGTCGAAATGGGACAGTTGAAGCATCTTTGTTCGGGCATCGGCGAATACACCCTTGACTTCTGCCAGGAAAGAAAAGCTTACGGCACACAAGCAACTGCGTGGACCACAGGCACCACGTGTGGGCAAACTCGTGGCATTCAACTTGTCAGAGCATTTTATCCAGACAGTAAAGATTCTGAGATTTCGCGGCCGCGCGAGAAGTGCCGAGTTCAATTCTTCACAAAAGAATGGCATACCGGTTGCCGGTAACGTACAGTGGATCAATTGAAAGTTCTTAGTTCCATTTAGGAGAGAGGAAATGACCAAGAACAATCGTCGAGACGGTCAGGAACCCATCGTACAAACCACTAACCAAATTGACGCCCACGAACTGCTCTGGAGCCCAAGCCTGAAAGAGGCACCTACTCGCCAGGGAACCAAACAACCGCAGCAACCGACCTGCCCTCCTGGTCACGCCTACGAACGATTCTGGGAACTCCATGAAATGGACTAGCGGCTGAATGCCTCGCTTTGTTTCCACGTTCGAAAACGACATCCCTCACCGGTTTGATTCCTCGCCCAAAACAACCTTTCGCCCATTCTTGTTTTCTACCCACTCTGAAAAAAGTCCCAAAGCGGATTGGCGCTGACCATCCCAAAACTCCGTAGAATATAGGTAACACTTGAAATGCCCACGTTGTGCGTTTCTGACACAGCGTGGGTGTGTTCGATCGGTTTCCTGTTCTTTGCCGAATGACCGTTCGCAATGGCTCGGCAAAAAGACACTGGACCGACAAATCTGTTTTCTCAAGCAGGACTTGGCAAAACACTGGAAAGGAGTTTTGGATATGAGACAAGCCGTTGTCATAGACGCCGTCCGTACTCCGATTGGTCGAGCCCACGCCGAACGCGGGATTTTTCGCGATGTCCGGGCCGACGACCTTTCGGCGGACTTGATAAACGCCCTGATCGAACGCGTCAAAATCCCCGCCGAGAAAATCGAAGACGTCCTGTGGGGGTGTGTCAAGCAACAGGGCGAGCAAGGTTACAACATCGCCCGGATGGCTTCACTGATCGCCGGCCTGCCGATCGAAGTTCCGGGAGCCACCGTCAACCGGCTGTGCGGATCGAGTCTCCAAGCGATCAATCAAGCCGCACTGAGCATCACCGGCAATTGCGAGGACATCCAGATTGCCGGGGGCGTCGAACACATGCACCACATACCTATGGAAGACGGTTTCGACGCCAGCCCTCGGCTTTGGTATCGTCACAACCAGGCCACAATGATGATGGGAGTGACGGCCGAAAACTTGGCCATCCGCTACAAAATCAGTCGCCAAGAACAAGACGAGTTCGCTTTGCGGAGTCACCAAAAAACTGCAGCCGCGACCGACTCCGGAAAGTTCGCAAAAGAAGTGGTCCCGACGTGGGGACGCGACGAGGGAGGTCGCAAGAAAATCATGCACGAAGACCAATGCCTACGTCGCGACACGAGTCTGGAAGCTCTTTCGAAACTCAAACCCGCGTTCCTGCCCGAAGGCGGAACGGTCACGGCCGGGAATTCGAGCCCTCTGAACGTTGGAGCTGCTGCGGTGCTGGTCATGTCGGAGGAAAAGGCGAAAGTACTAGGTTTGCAGCCCAAGGTCAAGATTCGATCAATGGCCGTCGCTGGAGTCGACCCATCGGTGATGGGTTTGGGTCCAGTCCCAGCGACGAAAAAAGCCCTCGAACGTGCCGGACTCCAACTCGAAGACATCGACGTCATCGAGTTGAACGAGGCATTCGCGGCCCAATCATTGGCTGTTCTGAAAGAACTGCGGGCCAATCAAGAAAAGGTCAACGTCAACGGCGGAGCTATAGCCATCGGCCACCCACTCGGGGCCAGTGGAGCACGGATTTCGACGACGCTCATCCACGCCATGCTCGACCGCAGAGCAAACTTCGGACTGGCCACAATGTGCATCGGAGCTGGCCAAGGCATCGCGACGATTTACGAAGCAGTGTGATCGCCGGCGATTGGTAGTTCGGCAGCGGATAATTGAATCGAGTGCCACATTTTGAGACCGCGTTACAGACCCCAAAACGCCTTATCTCAAAATGTGACACATCCGCATCCGGCCTTTCATGGTTTTTAGAACTTACGGAAACGTAAGTTGGCTCGCCTTCACCTGATGCTTAACTCGCACCGTTCCTTTCCGATCTACGATCTGAAGGGTCACGGCTGGATCGTTCTTCGTCCAATCAATGTCAATCATGCCAAAGTGATTCTCACGAACGACCTTTCCGACTCGGTATCGATTGGGTTCCGTGTTGGGCCAATCTTCGGTGAGGCCGCTCGCAGTCACGTCGTACAATGGGTAGCCTCCAGGGACTTTGCGACGCGAAATCTCTCCCCAGTGAACATCGCCGGAGATAAACATCACACCGCTCGCCTTCGTCTTCTTGATGAGGGCGATCATTTTCTTTTGTTGGGCCGGTAAGTTCGTCCACGACTCCCAACCGTTATACTGGTGTCCAAACTGAATCGACGTGGCAACGATGCGGAGGTCAGCGGGCTCGCGGAAACGTTGCTCGAGCCATTGCCACTGAGCCTTGCCGAGGAACGTTTTCTTGGGATTGGGATCGGGTTGATAGTCGTTCTTGAAGGGCGAACCCTTGGGCAACTTCTTCGGAATCCTCTTCAGCGGATCGCGAAACGTTCGTGTGTCGAGCAAAATGACTTGGAGCGTTTTGCCCTTGGCTCGAAACCGATGAGAGCCGTAGATTCCCGGACGTTTCCGACGCGGACTGTTTTTCGGGACCTTCCAAAAGTCGAAGAAGATGAGCCGAGACTCGGCTTTCTTGGGGTATTCCTTGCCAGCGTCGTTTTCGCCGTAGTCGTGATCATCCCAGATGGCGAGTGTGGGTACCGATTTCCGCAAAGCCTGGAACTCGGGCTTGGCAGCCAGCTTGGCGTACTTGGCGCGAAGGATTTTCATGTCGCGCGTATCGCCATAGATGTTGTCGCCCAAGTAGATGAAGACGTCCGGCTTCTTGCTGACGACGGTTCGGAGGACCGGTTGTGGTTTGTCTTGGTTAGCACACGAACCGAAAGCAATTCGTGAGGGTAAGCCCTTGATCGCGTCGGCATTTTTGACGACCGACATGTCCTGGGCTTGAAGAGGGCAGATCGACACGAACAAAGACACGCAAAGTAAGACGGGTCGCATGGTGGAAGGCACTCCAGAGAAAATTTGACTTGTGAATCAATTTATCAAACGACCATTGCCATTTCATCTGATGTTTGTTCGACGTTCTTTGTGAGTTCTGTTGTGTTGTGGGTCAGCTCTACGATTGTGGTTCCAGAGCCCCATCCACACCAGAGCCAACGCTTACGATGCAGCACATGGAAGAATAGAACTCCTTACCATCCCGAGACTTCACCCTTGGCAAACGTTACGATGCCGTGGTCGAACTCTGACTGCAAACAATCCTGCTCCGCCAGCGGGTTGCACAAGAATGCAAGAGTATTTTCCGCACCTTGACAACGTAGCCGCAGCAACACATCAACTGCCTGCTCAAGAGGCGTTTGCATTGAGGGACAATATTCGTTCAGTTGTCAATAACACACTCCCAACGGTCCGGGCCAACATCCAAGGCGGCAGGACTGTTCAATCAGCAACACAAAGTGTCCAGAATCAATTGAACCGACCAAAATGGAGATTCATTGATCAAGTGGCCGGTGGCCGGAATACTATCAACCAAATGTTGCAGGAATTTCCCAACTTGACATTTCTACACTAAATTGACTCACGTTGTCGGAGTAACAATGAACAAGAATTATAGGATGCCTAACACTCGGAATCAGATGACTATGGCCAAGCTGATCCCATTAGTTAAGGGGTGCATACAGTATTGCGATTTTGTTCAAAGCACTATGCCTGCAGAACTGAATGCAGCGTCGTATCGAAGTGGGGTCTTGAATGAAGCTGCGCAGCAGGTTTTTCCTCAATCATGCCACACTCCCTTTTCCACTGGTATGGCGGAAGCCTTTTCACAGTACCTTTGTAAAAGGATCACGTTAGTGTCAGAACGTGAACTGCTCAAAGAAGTTCGTGTTAACGTTGGTGATCCACTTGCTCTACTTCTTGTGAATTGGCGGTTGTCGCTTTTTGACGGTGCTTGCTCACCTGAAACGTATGATTATTTAGATCATGATTGCATGCCGGGTTGGGATACATGGCTGGGGATAGTGAAATTGGATCAAGAGGAAGATGCGGCTGCGCTACTCTGCTGGATTCCTTCTGAATTGTGTCGGGAAGTTGATAGTGCAATCGCCGTTGATGCGGCTGCTTGCATGTCGTGGCTGAGTTTCGATCTGCACTATGGGCATCCCCAAATTGTTGGATGGGGTCAGCGATGGCCCAGATTTTCCAGCCCTTTCACGGTTACAAAATGGATACAAAATAGAGCTGAATCGGAAGCCCCAGAAAATACGGTTTTTCTGAGAAGTACTGTTCAAAAGACCATGTGACAAACTAAAGATATTTAAGATCGCATGAATGGTACATCCAAATTACTCAGATTGTCTAAGTCTTTCGAAATCAAGCATTTAGAAAAACGAGTTTATCTGCCTTTGTTGTGACCGTGAAAGGGCTGGATCCTACTTCCAACCTCCTGTCAACTCGTACGAGATGTCACGCTTCTTCCCGTTCCGTTCGAGGATCGTGAAACGCACGGTGTCTCCCCTGTCGAATTGCAACCGGAACCAAGTCGTGAACTCGCGACCAACAACGTCAGGACTTTTGCCGTTGACGGCTACAACGGCGTGGGATTGTTGGAGCCCGGCTTTGCGTGCGATACCCCGGACGTTCCCCATGTACGGTCGGACGGCCATTTTTCCCTTCGGAATTTTCAATCGTCGTCGTTGAGCTTCAGGAAGACGCAGCGGGAAAAAGCCCGGTGACGCCCCAATGTTGCCACCGGACACGGTCGTTCGCCACCAAATAACGGTCTTCCGCCAACCATCTTCGACTTTGAGTTTGCCCGACTTCAATTGTCCGTTGTTTTTCCACATCACCGTAATCGTTCCATCGCCCAGTGGCCCGCGATGGAGCACTCCACGGAAGTCCGCCTGCCCAAAGAGTTTTTTCTTCCCAGCAACGGCCAACACGTCTCCTGCTTCGATTCCAAGTTTCGCAGCGGGACTTTCGGCGATGACCTTGCGGACCTTCAGCCCATGATCTCGGTCGAGAACGATCCCAACGTTCTCGGGAAGAGGCCACATCTGCAGATCGCGTTTTTTATCGAACGTCTTGGCGTCGATGGCTGGCTGCCGAAGCACTTCGCCGACCTGATGACAGTGGATGCAGCTTTGTTTTTCGAGGAGGTGCTTGGTCTTCCACGATGGAAAGCCTTTGGCCGTCGTCACGTTTTGGATGGGGCCACCCAAGTCGGGCACCGGACCATCGATCTTCCACTGTTTTCGTCGAGAATCGTAATGGTGGGCCAGGACTCGCTTCATCGTGTTGATGAGGGCCGGTACAGAAATTCGTGTCTTGGCCGAAACGTGGTCTTTTCCGCCGAAGATGGCGTACAGTTCGCCACGCGGCGAGAGAAAATATCCCCACCACGAGAGGTCGTAATCCTGGTAATCCGTGGGAAAGAGTCGGAAGTCGATTTTCTGAGCGTCGGTGACGCGGACGGTCACGAATTGTTTGAGCCAGGGATCGAGTTTTGGTCCCCCAGTCAGAATGCTCTTATCGAAGTCCGCGCACTGTTTGCAGGGAAGGCACCGCATAGTCACAAACAATGGACGGTTTTGCTCCTTGGCGAGTTTCATCGCCGCGTCGAGATCTGTCCGCCATTCCACTTGCGGCAGCGGTTCGGCCAACTCGAGCTTTTCCGCCCGTAAAATCGTGGCCCAATCTTGTTTGTCCTGAGACGCTTGAGGAATCCCAACGCCCGGTAGGGTGATCAGGAAGAGACCTGGAAGAAACCAGAAACGCATAACGGCACCCCAATGCAGAAACGAAAAGGTGTGAATTTACGTTCGTCGAGTGTAAACGTACCTTTTTCGTTTCTCAAGCAAACCGTGATCAGTAATCTGCATCCAAGCCATTGGAGACTTCGCGTCAATCTCCACCGCCGCCATCTCCACCGCCGCCATCTCCACTGCCGCCACCACCATACCCATCATCTCCGCCGTCTTCTCCGATGTCGGCACCACCGGCACCACCACCGGGTTTACCGCCGCAACCCAGGTTGGGCGTTCCTAAGAGCACCAGACACAGGAGCGCTATAAACAGTCTTTTCATGATTTGTTCTTGTCCTTTTGCAGTATCGATCTTGAGTACAAGGTTGTTGGCTTGTGGTAGTGGATTTGGCACGGATTTCGATAAGATTCCCTGGGTTGCGCATCCCATTTTGGGCGGAGATTCTACTGAGGGAACTAGCGGTTGTTGAAAGGCGTCGGAAAAGAAGTGCAGTTGTGATTTCGTGACAGCGCGTTGTTGTCGAACGGCTTGGCTTTGATGATTACGATGTGATTGGCAGATCGACCTGGCTTTTTTGTTAGAGGGCCTAACCCACCAACACTCTTCTGAAGTCCCCAAACAGGTGGAGTTGGCCCTTCTAACAAAAAACAGGAGCATCCTCATCGTGCCATTTGCTGACACGCTTAGCAGCGACTTCACGCCGGAGAAGCAACCTCCGATTGGGAGTTATTTACGCTGTCGTACTGAATTGCTTCGACCGGACGGGTGATCGGTTTAGTTTCGGGCTGACGCTCCCAGACTGAAACGCCGACGCCTTCGGCGGATTCGATTCGTTCGGGGCGGCGCGAGGTATTTCGAAATGGTCGGCAAATAACGAGACGGTCCCCATCCCATTCGTACAAACAACGGATCACTTTTCGAATCCCACCGACGTCGGAGATCAGGTCCAAATGGTTCCGGCTTGGGTCGAGGCGAAAGTCGTAAGCCGTGAAGCGGTTGCGAAATTCTAACTCCCAAACGTCGCCGTCAACAACGACCGTAGAGTTGCCCACAATCTGGGAAGGGACGAGTTCGTCGCCCAGCCGCATCGATGTCATCCGCCAGCAACCTTGCAATTGCCGCCAGTCAAAAGAATATTGAGACAGTTGTTTGGTATCGACAAGTTGACACATATTTGAAATCTCCTCCGAAGAGCTAGGAGTTGGAAGAATCAGATTTCGTTGGCGCGGTCGCATCGTCGTCGGGCGACGATACGACCTTTCGCACATTGGGACGTAATGGGTCAAGAGGGGGGGCGGAATGATGAGCACATCGGGTCGGGCGTGGGACGGGGTCACGCCTGGCCGAGCGATACGACGCAGAAAGCTCGGCACCCTATTTGAGGTGCCGCTTGGGGCTCTCAGGATCGCCGCAGAAAGACGCTTCCGTTATCGGATTGGCACAGAAACGCACCAGCTGACAAACGGGGGTTAGGTGCGAGTTGTTTTTGAGATTCTTTGGCTGGGTGAATGATGGCCACGATCATCATCCCGACAACAAAAGCGGCCAACACGATCAGAAACATTGGAGAGATCAAGATCGATTGAATGACGCTACCAGTATGCACAACGGCCTCTCCGAGCATTTGAATTGGCATCGGTCTCTCCCATAATGGATTCTTAGTGAGTATTCATTCGAGCCCTGGCGTGTTGTCCGGTTGGCTCGTTGATGGTTTGTAATGTTCGTTGCAATAGATGGTACTGTCGATCCCAGGGATTCCTGACACCACGGACTCATTTTTTTCATTTTTTTGATCGGTTCCTTGATCCAGTTCATAGTGGACCTAACAAACGGGCTCGGTGAGGTGCGGTTGACACCAACCCAAAACACAAGTTTCAGATGGCGGAAGAGCCACCCGACGAACCGATTGGTACCTTTCACCTGTTTTTCGGCGACCCGAGACCATGGGTCCAAATCCCAAAGGAGTATTCGGCATGGAGAACGACTCAACGGCTAACACACGCGTCAGTTTGCTCAAGCGGCTCCGCGACCAGCCCGAAGATCACTCCGCCTGGGACGAATTTGTGGATCGTTACGCCCCGCAGTTGTACGCCTGGTGTCGGCAATGGCGCTTGCAAGACGCCGACGCCCAGGACATTACCCAAAATGTGCTGGTCAAATTGGCGGAGAAAATGCGATCGTTCGAATACGACGCCACCGGCAGCTTTCGAGCTTGGCTCAAGACTGTCACCCGCAACGCCTGGAATGATTTCGTCAAGAGTCAGCAACGGGCAGTCCAAGGGGCCGGCCACCAAGAGGTCGAGGAACTGTTGGGCAACGTCGAAGCCAGTGAACATTTGGTTTCCCATCTCGAAAGTCTATTCGATCTGGAGGTGTTGGAACTTGCCAGCAGTCGCGTTCAGGCTCGTGTGGATGTCCAGTCCTGGGAAGCTTTTCGATTGACTGCTCGGGAACACGTTTCGAGCACTCAGGTGGCCGGGCGATTGAACATGACTGTTTCCGCTGTTTACAAAGCCAAGAGCCGCCTTCTTCAAATGATTCGAGAAGAAGTGGAGAAGATGGAAGGACAAGCCTCGTGACAAACCCTTGCCCCTCGGTCGAGACTTTGGGCTCTCTCTTGGTGGGGGAACTCGATGATGCCCAATCCCACAGGCTCGAATCCCATGTGGAGGTCTGCCCCAATTGCCAACAACGTCTCGATAGAATGACGGCTACCTCAGCTCTGTTTCGAGGATCGACAATACCATCGAATCCGGCGGAAGGAGACCGACGAGAGTTACCCCAGCCGGACCAACAAGTACAAACGTCCGACTTGGACGAGCCCGTTACCCTGACTGCCAAATTCCGTCAGCGTCTCAAGAAAAATTTAGCCGAGCATTTTGGTGAAGGGAGTGGCCAAAACCGCATTTCGCGAATGGAAAAGACCCTACCCGATCGAACTGCACGGCTACCCTCGATTCCTGGTTACGAATTTCTCGAAGAAAAAGGCCGAGGCGGAATGGGCGTTGTCTACAAGGCCCGACACCTGGCTTTGAATCGCTACGTTGCCGTGAAGTTGATCCTTCGCAACGAGTTCGCCACGGCCGAGCAACTGGTCCGATTTCGCTTGGAAGGCGAAATGGCCGCACAGGTCCAGCACCCAAACATCGTGGAAGTCTACGAAGTCGGTGCTTACGAAGATTTGCTATTCATGGTCATGGAATGGGTCGAAGGCACAACGCTGGCCGAAGAACTCAAGACCTCCGGCCCTCTGACGTCCCAGCAAGCCGCTCAAACAGTGGCCACCTTGGCCCATGCGGTCCACGCGGCTCACTCCCGAGGGATCATTCATCGGGACTTGAAACCGTCCAACGTCTTGATTGGCTCGCAACCGGTATCGAACGACAATGACTCAGGCGCCCATTATCTCTTGTCGTCGTATGCTCTGGATAAGACACAAAACAACAGTGGTGCTCGCCAGCCCAGTAACGAAACCACTCGAATCCTCAAGATCGTCGATTTCGGGCTGGCCACGTCGATCCAAACCGGGAGCGGCCTCACCGAAACCGGAGTCATCCTGGGCACGCCGGAATACATGGCTCCCGAGCAAGCTTCCGAAGACAAGAAGGAAATCGGCAGACACACCGACGTCTACGCCCTTGGAGTGATGCTTTACGAAATGATCACCGGAAAGCCCCCATTCCGGAGCGATACAGCGTTGCACACGCTCGGGCAAGTCACCAACAAGGAACCCGAACGCATCCGGCGTTCGTCTCGTCATGTCCCTCGAGACCTCGAAACGATTTGTATGAAGTGTTTGGAGAAGTCTCCGAACGGGCGCTACCCAACGGCGAAGACGCTGGCCGAAGACCTCGAACGATTCCTCACTGGCCAATCGATCGAAGCTCGTCCGACGAGTCCTCTCGAACGAGCCTGGAAGTGGGTCCGGCGCCATCCGACCATCGCTGGGTTGGAGTTGTTGGTCTTGTTGACTTTCGTAATCGGAATGAGCACCTCAATCTATATTTCGGTCACCGCCACTCGAAACACGCAGAGAGCGATCGAGCGGGAACAGGTCGCCAGACGGCTGAAAATCGATGCGGAGAAAAGCACGCGGGACGCACGACAAAGCGAAAGGAGAGCCCTGGGTGCCGAGCAAGAAGCTCAAAGTGCGAAACGAAAAACTCTGTTGGAAAAAAGCCAAGCCGATCTTCAGGTAGGAAAATTGCAATTCCAAACGGGCATTCGTTTGGCTCAAAGCGGAGAGGTCGCGGTGGGGCTGTTCACCATGCTCGATGCCCTGAAATCGGTCCCTGCGCAAGAGAAAGATTGGGGACGGCTCATCCGATTGAATCTGGCTGCGTGGAGCCGTCAGTTACCCGTTTTAGAAAACGCCATCCACTTGAAAAGAGGCCCGACGATGGTGTGGATACACGATCGGGCGGGTGAAACATTTCTGACTCATAACAACAACGAACTGCAGCGCTGGAAAACGACCACTTTGACGCCCATCGCCCCGCCAAGATTACAGGACAACACCATTGGGACGTTCGGCGATCTGAGCCCCGACGAGACGCGATTCATCTCGACCGACCGCCTGGCCTTTCTTCGTTCGACGAAGGATGGTCGAGTATTGGCCAAGTTCGACGAAGCTGGCCAATATTCGTACAGGAACGAAGCCCTGCGATTTGCTGGGCGATTTCCCTTCCTCGTGAGCGGGGGTGCCGATGTACGCAAACACCGAATTTGTCGGCTTTGGAATTTTTCAGGACAGTCCGTTGGTCCCGAACTGACTTTGAATCGAGGGGACGAGTTCTCCTTCGTCCAGACCATGACCGACCAAATCGGGCTCGTTGTCTTCCGCCAAAGTACGGAGATGCCGTTTGGAAAACGCCCGCGTGCCGAATTCTGGGATGTTTGGGGAAACAAGCGTCTCGAAACCTTTCCGCCTTCCCTCCTTTCCGAGGACTCCTGGGTGCGATGGGACGAAAAAGTTCTGATTTCGAGTCGGTTCGACGGTTCGGTGCGTTGGTGGAAATCGGAGACCGGGGAGCCCGCCCCCGAACCTTGGTCTCCTCGACTTCGAGCCAACGCCGCTTTCTTGACGGGTCTTGGACGAATGCTGCTGACCCGTGGGACCGACACTATACGCCTTTATGACCTCATAACGGGATTACAATGGGGCGGAGACGTGTGGGGACCTCCTGGATGGATCAAAGTTACTCCCGATGCCAGCAGGTTCGTGACTTGTCCGACCGACGGCGGAACTTTGCGGGTATGGCGCTTGACCACGAACTCACCACAATTCACTTTTACCGCCAACCAACGAATCACTCCAGCGACCAACCGGGCACCGCACTCCGATTACGATCAGATAATCTACAGCCCGGAGGCCCGGTTGGTTTTTTTGAGCAAGACACAAGAAAAGTACGGCCGACTTGTCGCTACGACGACAAACCAACCTATTGGCGGTCCGGTCCGAAAAGAGATGGGGTGGGAAGCCGTTCGTCCGGGCGGGAAACGGAGAAAACTCAAGAGAGCTCAACGAATGGCACCACCTCTGCGTCACCCGAGTCAGCTCGTGGCCTCGGCGCAGAGCCCCACCGACCCAATCCTCGCTTTGGCATTGGAGGACAAATCCGTGCGTTTGTGGGACTTGCAGACCGACCAGCAGATCGGCCCACCGTTGCACCATCGGGGAAAGATTCTGGGACTCGTTTTCTCGCCTGAAGGTGACCGTCTTGTCGTGACGACCCGAACCGGACGTTCGCGAACCTGGACGGTGCCAACACCGATTCGTGGGAACACTTCGGCCATCGAACTTTGGCTCAAGGTCGTATCGGGCATGCAACTCTGTTCCGAGGCCAGTCCAACGATTGATGTCACGCGATCCCAGACCCAACTCGAATTCATCGACCTTCCTTCCTGGAACAAACTCCGCCGACAATGGCAACAACTCGCCGACAAGCCTGACCCAGCTTGTGCCGTGCCACCTACCAAAGCGACCTGGCATCAACGACGAGCGCTGGACGCCCAGGAGGATTCGGATGTCCGTGGCGAACTGTGGCACCTGACACAACTGATTCGATTAAGACCTGAGGATTGGCAACTCTACGCCCGTCGCGGTCGTGCGTACGCCCGAGCGAGGTTACTCGAGAAGGCCGCAAAGGAATACGACCGAGTTGAGAAGCTCGCTCACGGTCAGGCCCGACAACTAAAGCAAAATGCCCAGATACCACCAACGCTGACCTTGAAGCATTGGTATCTTCACGAGATCCACAGCCACTGGACTCGGAACCAGTGGGGTATTGCCTTTTGGTACGCCTGTCGACTTGTTGGCTGGGAAATGAAGGGTGTTTAACGCACTCGAAGCCCGAGTTCCGAGGTCGGCCTTAACATTTCGAATTCTTGTGGTCATGGCCACATGCCTTGGAGAGACTATTGTAACTCCACATCTACGATGGGCATTCTGACAGGCCATCCAGTAGTTTGGTCAATTTACGGATGGAAAAACGGTGATTTTTTGCAATCAGGTCAGTATTGTATATGGGACTGCCTACGTAACCGCCGTTGTCCATCTTTCAGGAAAAGCAAATGATCCAGTACAGCTGTCCCAACTGTAGTAATCAGATTCGACGGCCGACGCACCAAAATCAAATCCATTGTGCATCTTGCGGCACTACGTTTTCCTCCTCTCGGCTGGAAACTCCGTATTACGGTTTGCGGAAAGTCCCTTTGACAAATCGCTATCCTTGGTTGCTTCCGGCGATCCTTGGGGCTGGTGTTCTCACAGTCCTCTGCGGAGCGTTTTTGTTCGTCTGGCTGTTGTCCGTGCAGCCTCCTCGAAACAACGCACCTCAAAACGTTTGGCAACAAGTGGCACCGGGAAACCTGGCACCAGAAAACGGCGATCCAGTGGGTCAGAGGGGAGGCAAGAACAAGACGAAAGCCCTCGTGATGGCAGCTTTGAACGAGCCAAACAAGGGTCAGCACATCCTCCTACCCTTCAACAATCAGCCGGAGAACAATGGCGATGCCAAGGCAAAAGACGATGAGAATCCGACGGATTTGAAACGGAAACAAGAGCCACCAGAAGCCATTCGGACCCGAAACATTGTTGCTCGTTTTATCTTGGCCGATATTGGTCGGATTCGAGGAGCCGAGGCCGCCAACGTCCATCTGCAGTTCAACGCGTTGGGAGTCGAGTCCATTCCCTTCATGGTCGAAGGCGTCAACACGGCTGCCGAGATGCGTGCCAGTTGCCCGATCATAGCTCTGCAAGGCAGGCTGACTGGGTTAATCTCTCAGTGCGACGACGCCTACATGCTCGAACAAGCACAACAAAATTTGGGACAGGGTGTTCGATCGGGCCAATGGTCACGACAGGTTCAGAACTTGCGGCAAGCGTGCAAAACTCGCCTCAGCAAACTTAACTCTCCCAACAGTTTCTTCGATAAATAGAGTCCTGAGCTGATTGGGTATCCTCCTGGATGAGCTTGGCTGGGCCGGTTGAGTCACATCAACCGGTACGGGCTAGCCAAGACCATCCAGGGACCGAAATCAACCACGATCGAGAGACGCTCTGGTTCGAATCACTTCACACGATCTACATGCGCATTTGTGGAACCTCGTGACTCGGCCAGAAGATCAGTTTTACTCTCAGCACAAACCGGACAAACATTTCTTTCGCGTTCCCTGTGTGCCGTTGCCAGAAGAAGACGCAACAATAGCCTCTGCTCTTCTTTCCTTCATTCCTCACGTAGTTTGGCAATAGTCGGCAGCGGAATTCGATTTTGGAAGGAGATACCCCGGCGGAGTCTCCGAACCCTGATAAACAGTTCGAAGCAAAATTGGAGTGCGCCAAGAAGGCCAGCAGAGCAGTAGGGTTGAGTAAGAGGACGGGATGAGGATAAACGAACGACCCGAGTCCGAAAAGAAGACCGCGGCGGCGAACCGCCGCAATCCAACATCAAATCAACCTACACCGACCGCTCGATCGGAGAAGCATTTTCTTTGATGGCCGCCTGGTCACTTGCGGCCGCAGGTGTCGGTGATGGGGTGGTTGCGTCTTCTCTGGAGGGAAGTTCCGGAGCTTGTTTCTTGCCTGAGAATTTGTTTTGTGCCCACGCCAAAATCATCGGCAGTACGGACAGAAAGACGACGAGGATGATGACCTTCTCGACATGTTTTTCGACGTGAAAGTCTTCGCCAAATATCGGTTGTAAAACAGGATTCAGGGCCGAGGGCAAGAAATAGCCAACGGCTAACATGCCGACGACCCAACCGATACCTCCGAAGACGTTATAGGCAACGAACCTGGGATAATACATGCGGCCAATTCCGGCAACGACGGGAGCAAAGGTCCTTATGATCGGAACAAAACGGGCAATGATGATCGTCTTGCCACCGTGCTTGTCGTAGAATTCCTGGGCTTTGAGTAAGTGATTTTTGTGGAAGAACAGAGAATCCTCGCGGGTAAAGAGTTTCTGACCAGCTTTGTACCCGATGCTGTAGCCCACTGTGTCTCCGACTATCGCGGATACACTCAGGGATACCATCAACGCGACTAGAAACTGCCAGCCCCAACCCGCGTCGGGATTCGCGCAGATCAAACCGACAAGGACCAACAACGAATCTCCTGGAAGGAAGAAACCAACCAGTAAACCTGTTTCGGTGAAGATAATAAGGTTCAGAGTAATGAACGCAGCAATCAGGTATTGCGGACGACTTAGAACCTTCATGAGCCCTTGTGTGTTGAGCGTGAAGAGTTGTTTCAGAACGTCCCACACGAAATTCGTGTCTTCTCCTTCGGCAGCTTCCTCTTTGGCCTCGACGGCCGTGTCATCTTGGGCGTAGGCAAGTAAAGGCGGTGCAACAACGCTCGCAACCAAGTAGGTCGCGAGGAAGATTTTGATCCAGTGCAGGCATACTTGCCGAGGGCTTCGTTTCTTTGAGAGCATCGGAGATCCTGTGTTCACGATGACGCGGGTAAGTGGGGGAAACGAGGACACTCCAAAGAGTACTGAGTTCGGGAAATCCTGCAAGACCAAGGAAGCCTGCACTATGTGTCCAAAATCGCCACCGACACGCAATTTCTCTTGCTCACACCCGTGACTTCGTGAGAGAATGATAAAGGTATGTATTTAACCTGCCTCAGTTTCCTCACTTATATCCGAGAGCCCGACCTCTCTCGATTCGAGTCTTACTCTAGAAGAGCCACGAAGTACCATGAAACGAATTCTCGTTTTTCCAATGGTGCTTGCTTTGGTTGGTGTCGTATGGGCGAGTGGCATCTCACAAACCCAACAACAACCCAACAAGCCCCAGAAAAAAACAATCTCAGGCGACACTCGGAAGATTTCTTACACCAAAGAAATCAAACCGATCCTTTCGACGAACTGTTTTACCTGCCACGGTCCGGATAGCGAAAATCGGAAAGCTCGGCTTCGCTTGGACACTTCCGAAGGCGCCACCAAGAGACTTCGAAGTGGGTTCACTCCGATCGTACCCGGCCATCCCGAAAAGAGCGACCTGGTGGAGCGTATCTATTCGAAGTTTGACGACGAGTTGATGCCCCCACCGGAGAGCAATCACACTCTCAAAGAATCGGAAAAGGTGCTCCTCAAACAATGGATCGCTCAAGGCGCCGAATACGAGGAGCACTGGGCTTTCGACGCTCCGAAACGACCAGCGGTTCCGAATCCGAAAAATGCCAAGTGGGCCAACAATCCGATCGACCGTTTTATCCTCGCAAAGATGCAGAAGGCTGGGCTCAATCCATCCCCCGAGGCCGACAGGTATACGCTCGCTCGTCGCGTAGCTCTCGATCTGAATGGGCTTCCCCCGCCGATGGAAATGGTCGATCGGTTCGTCAATGACAAACGTCCAAAGGCCTACGAGCGATACGTCGACGAGTTGATGGGTTTGCCTGCTTTTGGAGAACGTTGGGCCGTCGTTTGGCTCGATCTTGCTCGCTATGCCGATTCGAATGGTTATGCCAACGACAACCCGAGGACCATCTGGCGTTATCGCGACTGGGTGATCGAGGCGATCAACAAGAACATGCCGTTCGATCAATTTACGATCGAACAGCTCGCCGGGGACATGCTTTCGAATCCGACGAAAGACCAACTCATCGCCACGGCCTTCCACCGCAACACGTTAAGCAACGACGAAGGCGGGACCGACAACGAAGAGTTCCGAGTGGCAGCGGTCGTCGATCGTACGAACACGACCTTCCAAGTCTGGATGGGAATGACAATGGCGTGTGCTCAGTGCCACAACCACAAGTACGATCCACTCAGCCAGGAAGAGTACTTTCAAGTCTTTGCGATCTTCAATAATACCGAGGATAACGATGCGGGGGACAACCGGCCTAACTTGGTCGAGTTTACCGCCAAGCAAAAGACTCAGAGGCAGAAACTCCAACAACGCATTGCCACGCTCGAAGGACAAGCGAAGAAGGACAAAAAGAAAGCCAAAGAGATCCGCGGGCAGATCACCAAGCTCAACAAACAAGTCTCCCGGATTCGTGGCATTCCAACCCCGATCATGCGAGAGTTGCCTGCGAATCGACGGCGAAAGACGCACATCCTGGTTCGTGGAAACTTCCTCAATAAAGGGAAGCAAGTACAACCAGGCGTCCCCGAGTTGTTCCACGATCTTCCGAAAGACAAAGCTGTCAACCGTATGACGCTCGCGCGTTGGCTGGTCGATGAGAAGAATCCCCTGACAGCGAGGGTCGCGGTGAATCGCTACTGGGAACACATCTTCGGCCAAGGGCTCGTGACGAGCAGCGAAGACTTCGGCGTCCGCGGAAAACTGCCGACGCATCCGAAGTTACTCGACTGGCTTGCCGTTGAATTCATGAAGCCGACAAAACAGACCGGGGAAGCCAAGACGCCAACGCCCTGGGACGTTCGCCGTTTGCTCAAGCTCATCGTCACGTCCGCGACGTATCGCCAATCGTCACGCATGACTTCCGCCATTCTGAACGCCGATCCGACCAACGACTACTATGCTCGCGGACCTCGCTTCCGTGTACCTGCCGAAGCGATTCGCGACCAGGCCTTGTTCGTCAGTGGGCTTTTGAGCAACAAGATGTACGGGCCACCCGTCCGACCGCCTCGTCCGAAGCTCGGCCTGCGTGCGGCCTTCGGTGGTGGAACGGATTGGCAAACGAGTCAGGGAGCAGACAGATATCGTCGGGCCATCTACACCAAATGGCGACGCACAACCCCTTATCCTTCGATGACGACGTTTGACGCTCCGGATCGAAATGTTTGCTCCGTCAAACGTCCCAGGACGAACACTCCGCTCCAGGCGCTTGTGGTCCTTAACGACCCGGTTTACGTCGAAGCGGCCCAGGCTTTGGGACGTCGGATGATGAAGGCGGAAGGCAAAACGATCCGCGAGAAACTCCATCACGGCTTCCGCTTGGCCCTCGTTCGTCCTCCGCAGAAGAAAGAAACCGAAAGACTCGTCCAGTTGTACGAGCGTGCGAAATCGGCTTTCGCCGAGAATCCAAAAGACGCGGTCGCCATGGCGACCGAACCGCTTGGGGCGCTTCCCCAAGGGACCGACGCCGTCGAAGCGGCGGCGTTCACCGTTGTTGGAAATGTGTTGCTCAATCTCGACGAAATGGTACTCAAGAGGTGATCTGGTGACCGCACATACGAACTACCTAACGAACATCACCCGCCGACATTTTCTGCGGGATTGTCCCATTGGGTTGGGAGCTTTGGCTTTCGCCATGCTCAACGGCGAGACCAGCGCGGCCAATCGCCAGCGACAACAGTCCGTCAATCCGCAGGAACCAAAGCGACCGGACTTTCCGCCCAAGGTCAAAAACGTTATCTACTTGCACATGGCCGGATCGCCTCCGCATCTGGACATGTTCGATCACAAACCGATCCTGTCAGAACGGAACGGGCAGAATTGTCCGGACGAGTACATCCGTGGCCGACGGTTTGCGTTCACTCGAGGCGTTCCGAAGTTACTCGGCACGCCCCACAACTTTAGCCAGCACGGCCAGAGTGGTGCTTGGGTGTCGGATGTGTGTCCGAACCTGGCCAGCGTTGCAGACGAACTGACGTTCATCAAGTCGATGCACAGCGACCAGTTCAATCACGCTCCTGCTCAACTTTTGCTCTACACTGGCGGGCCTCAATTCGGCCGACCATCGATGGGTTCGTGGGTCACCTACGGTCTCGGGTCGGAAAGTCAGAATTTACCCGGCTTCATCGTCTTGATTTCGGGCGGGACGAATCCGAGTGCCGGAAATGCTCTTTGGAACAGCGCATTCTTGCCTTCGATTTATCAAGGGGTTCAGTGTCGTTCGCAGGGTGATCCTGTGCTCTACGTGTCGAACCCTCGTGGCATGAATCGACAAATGCGGCGACTCAGCCTCGATGCCCTGCGCGACCTCAACGAGATGCAAGGGAGTGAACTCGGCCATCCGGAGACGCAAACGCGAATCGCCCAATACGAACTGGCTTACCGGATGCAGGCGGCCGTTCCGGATGTGATGAACATCGGCCGCGAACCGCGTAACGTCCTCGATGAATACGGCGCTCAACCGGGTGGTGCGAGCCTAGCCAACAATTGTTTGTTGGCCCGTCGACTCGTCGAGCGGGGCGTTCGATTCGTTCAGTTATTCGACTGGGGTTGGGACTTCCACGGCACGAGTAACGCAACGGCTCTTGGGCCAGGACTTCGGAACAAGTGTGCGACGATGGATAAGCCCGTTGCCGCATTGCTTCGGGACTTGAAGCGACGCGGACTCCTCGAAGAAACATTGGTCGTATGGGGTGGCGAGTTTGGCCGCACTCCATTCCAAGAAGGACGAACGGCCCGTAGCAACCGCATGGGTCGGGACCATCACCCTCATTGTTTCACAATGTGGATGGCTGGTGGTGGTCTGAAACCCGGAATGAGTTATGGCGAGTCCGACGAATTTGGATTCGAAGTCGGCGAAAACCCCGTCCACCCGCACGATCTGCAGGCGACCATCTTGCACCTGCTCGGGTTGAACCACTTGCGTTTGACGCATCGATATCAAGGACGGGATTTCCGGCTGACGGACGTGGGTGGCAATTTGATTCGAGATATCTTGGCGTAAGCCGAACCCATTGTGTGCTCATCGAGATTCGGTGCTCGCCACCAAATCTCGATCCAACTTTCGGCCGCGTTCTTCGCGGCCGAATTCCTCGTGAAGGCGTTGGACTACGCCCCGCTCAAACCAATCTCGTGACATCTCCATGCATCAGTTGTACCTGTAAACCAACGTCCAGGACAACTTTCGTCGGGTCTGGTTGGTTGCTTCTTTGGAGACGCTGGAGCAATAGTTCAAAGTTCGACCCCGTAACAGGGATTCGCTCGTAATGCTTGGGCGATGTTGTTGACACCCAGATCAAGCAGCCAACCGATCACCGCGTTTTGTAACTCGGCCAATGCTTCCTGTGGCCTGACCGGACTGAATCTTGACTCCATCCGAAACGGTCTAACGAACACAAGCTTTTTCGTATGCCGAAAAAACCAACAACACACGACCTCAACTGCGGGTTAGCCCGAGGGTTTGAGAGTCGATGGACTACTGCGCGACGCCCTGATCAAAATAAATGTGCGAGAATCGCCGGCAGTGGAGGTCTCTCTTTGTGGACTCCGAGACCGGGCTGCTTTGCGAGGATACCCACCTGATATTCGTACCCTAATGCTGTTGCCACCGGAGCCACTTCGGCTTCAAATTCCGCGGACTCTTTTGGAGTCCAATCCATGAACAGTCTCGGAGTATTGGGCCCCGCGTTCGGACGTGTTTGTACCAGCTCGGAAAAGGTGTCGCGATCGACCTGGGAACGCCAACCAAAATGGTGAGCGATTTCTTGATACTCGTCGAAATCGAGCTCTTCCAACCGTACGACTCGGCAATGGGACTTCGGCAATCGATGGAATTGTTCCAGGATCGCGCGGTTACGGGCTTGCCAAAACCAGGCAAGACGCCCGATCTGTGTGAGACCGGCCCATCGTTCGAATTCCGGCCCGTTCGGAATGTTTCGGCCAAGAAAATGGCGAGCTTCCTCACTCCCCGCGTGGCTCGGTGGGAGCGTTGTGTCGGAGCGAACTGGTGTCCGTAAGAACCATCCCCGCACCGCAAACGAGGCGACCGTTTCGGCGGGGCTCCGCACCAGCAAAAGGAAGCGAGCCCGAAATCGGTCATAAAGCTCTTCCAGCGAATGCGACAACAAGGCGCTGCTCTCGAAAGAAAACCGATGCGTTTCGAGGTCAGGACGGATCTCGGATTCCTTGGCGTGGAGGAAGCCTTCCGAATCGATGGGAATGTTGTGCCATTTGCAAAACATGTGAAATGTCGCAGCAAGGCGCTCTCGCTCGTGTGCAGCCGCCACTTCTGGCTCGCGGTCGACGACTTCGGCAAGAAAGGTCGTCCCACATCGTCCGGTCCCAACGCAGAAACCGACTCGACCTTCGTAGTTGGTGTTGGTTTGGTTACTCATTGGCTCTATCAAGGTGGGGCCGAAGGTTGGTCTTGGTTCTCTGGAAATTAAAAGGGAATGGAGGACTCATCCTCCGGAAACCATTGGTCTTTCACGTCCAGGAAAGCCAGTCGTTTCCCCAACGGAGATTTTTTCAAGACCGCCACACCATCTTGACCGATATGGTTGTATTGAAGCCGCAAGCACATGAGGTTCTGCAAGTGTTTCGAACTGGCCAACGCCTTCGTCCCAGGAGCCTTCACTTGATTCGTGCTCAGGTCTAATTTCAGTAAAGTGTTGGAAGACGGAGAAAGCCCCAAACGCCCCAATCCCTCGTCGCCGAGATTGTTGTTATCTAATTGGAGTGTGTGTAAGTGCCTGGGGCTTGCCTCAAGCAGAACCATCAATCCATCGGGACCGAACGAGTTCTCGTTCACATTGAGCTTGCGTAGGCTATCGAGAAACGGTGCTTTTGCCAGTTCGTGTGCTGCACTGAGGTCCATCTCGCACCGGTCGATCTCCAAAACCTTGAGTTCGGCAAGACAATTCGCCCTCCTCAGATCTGCCATCCCGAGTGTCTGAAGCCAGTTTTCCCCGAGGTCCAGAACATCCAGCCTGAGGTCCTGGTGAGCCGACCCAAATTCCTGCATGACTTGTCCATCAAGATCGTTATCACGCAAATACAGTTTGCGTAAGCCTCGCGTGTTGGGCGAGCGAAGCAGGGCCTGGACGCCTTCTCGCTTCACGTTATTACCAGACAACTTCAACGACCGCAGCTTCGGCATTCCCTTCCAGGCAACCAAGGCCTTCACCCCGGCAGTATCCATGATCGGGTCCTCAGCGTAGCGACTCCAGCTTCCGGATTCCGACAGGTCGAGTTCTTCCAAATTCGTGAGCGAAGGCGCACGGAGGAGCGCTGCAACGCCGGTGTTGCCGATGGAATTATGCGGCACTCCCAGGGTCGTCAAATGACCCAGATGAGGAGATAGGACCAACCTCTGAAAGCCTTCGGGGCCAAGGCTACATTTTGGCAAGTTCAGGACTCGGAGAGTCGTCAGCAACGGCGCGTCGGCCAATCGTTCGACTTCTGGAAGGGCAACGAGGTTTTTCTGGATCGACAGTTCTCGTAATCCGGGTATGGGTTCGGTCCTTTCGATGGCTTCCGAGCCCCGTGGCCATCGCGTTTTCACGGCTTCAATCGGGGCAGCGTCCCAACAGGCTTCACGCTCTTTTCGAAAGACGGCCATGTTGGAAAAAATGGCCGTCGCGATAAAACCTCTACGAAACATGCCCCAAGTGATCCCCGGAATTTGAGGTAATTCCGCTTTCCACTCGTTCCCGTTTTTCTGGATCAACTGGTCGGCGCGAATCTCGAGCCGGACTCGTCGGGAGTCCCATTCTGGGAGTTGGGCTTGCTCGATCTGTACACGAATGAACTCCGCGCGTTCGGCGTCACCTTCCTCTTCAAGCCAGTCGGCGTAGATCAGACGTTTTGCATCATCGTCGGGGTGTTGAAGGACGGATTCCAACAGCCCTCGTCCCTTCGTTTCGCTCACGGTAGTTGCTCCAAAATGGGGTCGAGTCTTTCGGAGATGTTGGCGACGACTCCCAAGAGATCTGGTGGTACTTCCTGGTCGTTCGACGTTCGGACAAAATCGTGCCACCGCGCCGCGGACGTTTTCGTCGTCCACCAGGAATGCTGGCGAAAGAGCGAGCGAGCGTCGTCGATTGTGTCCCCGCGGCTGGTGAAAGAAACTTCAATTGCGGCCGTAAGATCGTCGAGATTCATCGGCATGTGCCGCAGGAGCAAACGGATATCGTTAATATCCTTGGGCCGCCAGTGCCGTCTTCCCATCTGCAACAGGGCATGGAGTTTTCGGCCCAGGATCGTCTCCGGTCGGCACATCCAAAGAGACGCAGTCAATCCACAACCCAACATCGGGTACTCACCAAGCTCCGGTTCCGGAACGAGAGGTTCCCCGAACGTAACGTCGACGCTGAACTCCTCTTCGATTCCATCGACTTCACCGGCGCCGAACAACCGCACGCCGGGAAAGTTGGTGTGCAACCAAATGCCCTCGGCCCGGAACCTTTCGTGGTCGAGGATTACTCCGTCGTCGAACCCACGATCGGAAAGAAGAGGGACAAACCGTCTTGCGGTCTCGTCGACACTGAACGGAAAGGTGGCGACCACATCGACGTCGTTGGCCAAACGGAGAAGCGGGCGAAACCACAGCCGCATCAACATCCCACCTCGAAGAATGAATTGATGAGCTTCTGGGAGTCGCGCCAACCGCAGCAAAATCCCTTCCAGGAGTCGGTGGTGAATTTGTTCTAGAAAAATGTTTTGGCTGTCGTCCATGTCCGCAGTATACGGCTCTGGCCAACGACGCGCCTAGCTCAGAAGGGAACACAGAACAGGGAAAAGAACAGACTTTGTTTTCTGTTCCCTCTCTTCTTTTCCCTGTTCTCTCTCTTGCCTGTTGTCCCTCGACGTTCTGGCAGCTTTCTGCGCCCGCCTAGGCCCCTGGTTGCCCGAGTTGGAGAGAATGCGGCGGAATTGGAAATGTGGCGTTGTTAGAGGTAGCTTCTTGCCGGAAAAGGTGATTTGGCTGTGGAGATTCGTTGTTCAGTGTCGCCAACAGAGCCTGGGCTTCACTCATCTGACGATCGTGTCGCAGGGCGAGGATGGCGTGCTGTTTCGCCTCCTCATAGCGGTGTGTGTGCTTGAGCATTCGGGCCACGTTATAGTGAGCTTGGGCTGGCCCTTGAATCCGGATCAGGACATCGAGAGCCTCACTCGCGCGACCGGCCCGAGCCAGACAATGCCCCAGCGTGGCTGTTATGGATCGGTCATTGGGGTTGGCTTTTTCGGCTTTCCGGAAGCACGAGATAGCGAGGTCGAAGTTCTTGGCACGGCAATTCGTCATTCCGTAGTCATACCAAACTTTAGCGTTTTGCGGATGCTTCTTGAGGGCTTCTTTATACATTTCGAAGGCCCGAGGATACTCTTGCAACTTGGCGTGAACTCGTCCCAACCCAAGATAGCCTTCGACGTTATCGGGGGTTTGCTCGAGTGCTTGACTATAGGCCTTCTGGGCGTCAGCGAGCAATCCCTCTTTCTCCAGAGTCGTCAGTTTCGGCGCCTGGGATTGGTCTTCTCGCAATTTTCCCAGGGCGATGAGGACCCTTGGGGGAATCGGTTTCTTTTTATCGGACTTCTTGAACCACCCGAAACCACCAGAGCGTCGAGCCTCGGGAGATGGAATGGCTCCCCGCGTCACTGGCTTGGAGGTGGTGGCACACCCAACAGCCTGAAGACATAGACCCAAAACGAGCAGGAGCAACTTACCCTTTAGATTTCCCATTGTCTCACCTTCCCTGGTGAAAGAGTCAACAGAGGGAACAGGTGACAGGGAGCAACAACAGAAGAAATTGAATTTTTCCTCTGTTGTTGCTCCCCGTTCCCTGTTTCCTGTCCCCTGTCCATCTTTTACGAAAATTCCGCAATAAACGATGCTGCGGCTTCTTCCATTAAATCACGCGTTAATTGGACGGGTTGTCTTC
>CAYRFQ010000068.1:0-41766 GCA_964423615.1 uncultured Alcaligenaceae bacterium
GCCCGCGAGGGCGCCTCTTGGCCCGCTTGATGCTGCGCACAGATTGGACAGCTACAAAGAATCCGCTCCTCGCTGGCACATGCCGTTGTTGGAACAAGACGATTGCAAAATTTCCAGGAGTGCCTCATCCGAACGATGACCCACTCCTGCCAACTCTATCCCTTTAATTCATTTACCCAAAATAGGGACGATTTTGGCAAATTGGATAGTTTTTCCATGGCTGTAGTTGCCGCACGGAATCTCCTTGTTGCAAAGAGTACCCAACCAGTAATCGTCATACAGATGAGGGCGAGGTGCAGCTGAAGTCGGTCCTGATTTTCGGCTGTCAAGTCGTTGCAAAGAAACCCCCATCAGGTACGATTGGTAGTCTTTGCAACATAACTATTCGCCCTCGGTCTGTCCTCAGTCTTTTTTCGTCTGTGGATAGCTCTCGGAATGGTTGAGATTCTATGGACGTGTTACTGGAGAGTCCGTTACAGGCTAGCATGAGCGAACTCGTCTCTCTTTTGGAACGAGCCATCGCTGAACGCATCGGGTCCAAAAGTTACGACCTTTGGTTCCGAGACCGAACGCACCTCAGCTGGACCGAAGAGGGAATCACCGTTGGGGTTCCCAATCGATTCACTCAAAAGTACTACCAGAAGACTTTTACCGAGGAAGTCGCTGCGGCGGCCAGCGAAATCCTCGGGGAAGCCGTCCCCATTTCTTTCGTGATTGTTCCGCAGCTGTTCCAAGCCAGTCGGGAAGCCCAAGCTAGTCCCACCGAAGAATCTCCGGCGACGCCAGCGGACGAGCGCAAGTCGGTTCCTCAGGCCGAACCGAAACCAAAACCGAAGAAGAAAAATCCTACAGCCCGCCGGAAAGCAACTCGGAAACGTCGTTGGCACACCTTGGACGATTTTGTAGTTGGTCCGTGCAACCGTGTGGCCCATGCGTCGGCCCTTGCAGTCGCCGGAAACCCAGGTTTGGAAGCCAATCCACTCGTCGTTCATGGACCCGTGGGTACGGGTAAAACTCACTTACTCGAAGGAATTTACGTCGGTCTCAAGAGGCAGATCGGTGACCTCAACGTGCGCTACATCACGGCCGAGGACTTCACCAACCGATTTGTCCAAGCCATGCGCTTTGGCAAATTGGTGTCGTTCCGAAAATACTTCCGGGACTGCGATGCACTTTTGGTAGATGACTTACATTTTTTGGCATCGAAAAAGGCGACCCAGGAAGAATTCCTCCATACCTTTGACGTGCTGCATTCCGAAGCCCGCCAAATCGTTGTGACGTGCGATTGTCATCCCCGGCTCAATGATGACTTTTTGCCCGAACTGGTCGATCGGCTCCTGGGTGGTGGGATGTGGGGGTTGATGCCTCCCGACTTCGACACTCGTTTGCGATTGCTCCGGGCTAAATCAGTCCGTCCTGATGCGAAACCCATCGACGAGGACGTATTGATGTTCGTCGCGGAGAAACTCAAAGGGAATGTCCGGGAACTGGAAGGGGCCGTCAACAGTCTTTATCACTACTCGAAAGTAGCAAACCGTACCATCGACATCCGCCTTGCCCAAGAAGCCCTCGGTGAGTTGCTACGACATAGCGTCCGCGTGATCCAGCTTTGCGACGTGGACGACGCTGTTTGCGAAATCCTTCACATGCAATCGGGTTCGTTGCAGACCAAAAACCGGAGTTGGGCCTTTAGTCATCCTCGCATGTTGGCCATGTATCTGGCTCGAAAGCACACCTCCGCTACACACATCGAAGTTGGCAAATACTTTGGTAAATACAGCCACAGTACTGTCGTTGCTGCCGAGAAGAAGGTCCGCAAATGGATCGACGATGACCACAGTCTGAAACTCACCTCTAGTAACGTTCGCGTTCGTGATGCCATCGAACGGATCGAGCGAAATCTACTCTCTTGACGTCAGCTGAATGCTTCCCTGTCTCCTGGAATCAGTGAATACTGCTCTACTGGTTGAACACCAGCTTGGACTGGGACAATTGAACTCGTTGGATAAAACTTTCCACCGAAGCTGGCGCTGCCATTTCAGACGAGGATGCAATAATGCTGCGGGGGGACTGGGAACCTGAAGTATTGTTGTTCAACCTTAAGCAACGAAATGGAGTGAAGTATGTCCCTGTTGCAAAACGTGTTGTCGGTGTTTGGCCGTGTGTGTCTGTGCGTGATCTTCTTGATGAGTGCGGTCGGGAAGAAAATTCCGGACTTCAATGGCACAGTCGAATACATGGAAGGCGAGATGCCATTTTCAGTCGATGTTTTGCGAATCCTTCTTGTGGGTGCCATCGCGTTCTTGATTCTGGGAAGCGTTTCGATCATAGCCGGTTATTGGGCCCGAATAGGCGCTTTCTTGCTTTTGGTGTTTCTTGGGCTTGCCACCTATTTCTTCCATGATTTCTGGACGTTCGATCCGGAATCGAAAGAATTTCAGATGCAAATGCTCAATTTCATGAAGAATCTCGGCCTTTTCGGTGGTTTGTTATTCATCATGGCAAACGGATCAGGTGCAGGGAGTCTGGACTCGAAATCAAGTGGAAACGCCTCATATAATAAAGATGATGACAATTGACAATTCAACATTAAGGAGAAGTTAACATGGCAACGGCCACTACCCAACTACATAAAACGAAAATTGACATCGTTGAAGATAAACGTGAGGCGCTTGTAGAACTGCTTCAAGCTCGTCTCGTTGATGCCATCGATGTTCAACTCCAATCCAAGCAAGCTCACTGGAATGTAAAGGGTCCGCATTTCATTGGATTGCACGAGTTGTTCGACCAGGTGCACGACCACGCTGAAGATTGGGTTGACTTGATTGCTGAGCGAGCCGTCATCCTTGGGGGGACCGTCGATGGTACGCCGCAGACGGTCGCAAGCGGTACGAATTTGCCAGCTTACCCGACCGATATCAAGAATGGTGCAGACCATGTCGATGCTTTCTCGACAGCATTGGCTACTTTTGGGAAACACGTCCGAGAGGCGATCGCGAAATCGGAAGAACTTGAGGACATGGACACTGCGGACCTGTTCACAGAAGTTTCTCGAGCAGTCGATAAAGACCTCTGGTTCGTTGAGGCTCATCAGCAAGCGGACAAATAAGATTCATTTCAACGAAGAATGTCCATTCAAAGCCGCCTTACCTGGGCGGCTTTGTCTTTGAAATGTGACGTTCCGAAACCCGTCAGAATTGACCGTCTTGTACCAGTTTGTCAGTTCTGGGGCTCTCGAGCGTTTTTCCGGAATGCCTCATTCCAGCCAGATGCCCCTTCAACATCTTCCAATCAACTAATGTGTCTACATCATACCAAGGCGGCAACATCGTCAATTTTAGGTTCAGATCTCGCACTTTGTTGACCGTTTCGAGTAAAACGTTTTCGGTGCTCCACGCGATACCCTCGAAGAGCTTGGGGATGAATTTGTTGAATCCGATCAAGTAGTAACCTCCGTCCGTTGCCGGTCCGAGCACAACTTCAGACTCTTCTAACGCATCGAAAGCTTGCTCGAGAAATGCCAATGGAAGGGTTGGGCTATCCATTCCAATTAATACGACGGAACTCACTTTCTTTTCGAACCAATGAGCAACAAATGTTGAAAGCCGCGTTCCCAGATCGCCTCCGAGTTGTGGCATCAACTCGAATTTTCCGTCAAGCATCTTTCGAAACGCCTTCTCGGAATTGTCCGGAGAAAAAACAAGAATCCTACGGACTACGAGTTGACAGCATCGGTCGATAATATCTTGTAGAAAGGCCATGGCAACGTCAGCTGCCCACTCCGGATTCGTGTCCGCAGCGAGCCGCGACTTGACCAGGCCTGGAGATGGCCATTTCGCGAAAAGCCCGAGAACACGTTCGTTCTGGTTCATGAATTGACCGTCATCTTTTGCTTGAGAGGACAATAGGTTCTCCAAATTGTTCGACCCTTCCACAATACCAACCAATTTCCCAAACCTTTCGGATTCGTATTGATTAGCTACTTTTGTTATCCATAAATTAGTATCATAAACCTATTCTCATTCCGAGCTTGTCTCTCGGGTTGAAAATCCCGTTGGAAGGGACTACGGATGAATTGTATCTTTGATCCATATGATCGTTAGAGGTTAGGCTCGGTGAACACAGACAAGTCAAAAAACGTTATTGTGATCGGTGCAGGACCGGGAGGGTTGGCCAGTGCTATGTTGCTGGCCCGGTCTGGTGTTTCCGTTACAGTTATCGAACGATTGCCTCGCGTGGGCGGACGATGCTCGACGATCCCGTTGGGCGATTATCGTTTTGACCTGGGTCCGACGTTCTTTCTCTATCCACGGGTGCTAGAAGAAATCTTTGGTTCCGTCGGTCGCAATTTACGATCCGAGGTCGAGTTGGCGAAACTCGATCCACAGTACCACATTCGATTTGGTGCGGGAGGAGATCTCCTGGCCACCCCAAATCTGGCTCAGATGGAGCACGAAGTAGCCAAACTCTCTGAGCACGACGCCAAAAACGTTCGTCGGTTCATTGAAGAAAACAGAGTCAAATTACAAGAGTTCCGTTATGCTTTGGAAAAACCCTTCCAAAGCTGGCGAGACATGTTTGACCTGAAACTCATGAAACTCGTTCCGATGTTACGTCCGTGGCTATCGTTGGACCAGGAACTGAAACGATACTTCAGCGATCCACGGGTGAGGCTCGCCTTTTCGTTTCAGTCGAAATATCTCGGCATGTCTCCTTACAATTGCCCAAGTCTGTTTTCTATACTGTCCTATCTCGAGTATGATTTCGGAGTTTGGCATCCGACAGGTGGCTGTGGAGCCGTGAGCCAAGCCATGTCTGACGTCGTCCAGGATTTGGGTGGACAAGTTCGGTTGGGAGAGGAGGTACAGGAAATCCTGTTCGAAGGTCGAAAAGCCGTGGGCGTCCGGACCAACCAAGGAGAACATCGTGCGGATGCCATCGTCATCAATGCCGATTTCGCAAGGGCAATGACAAAGCTTGTGCCTGATAGCCTTCGGTCTCGGTGGAAAGACAAGAAAATCGCCAAAAAGCGATTTTCTTGTTCGACGTTCATGATGTACCTCGGCATAGAAGGATTGTACGATGACGTCGCTCACCACACCATTTACATCGCTGAAGACTATCAACGAAACCTACAGGAGATAGAAACCCTCCATACGTTGCCAGAAGACCCTTCTTTCTACGTCCAAAATGCAAGCGTCACAGATTCGACTCTTGCTCCGGAAGGACATAGTACACTTTATGTTTTGGCACCGGTGACACACCAACACAAGAACGTTGACTGGTCTGTGGAAAAAGATAGATTCCGCCATCGGCTTTTGAAATGTCTATCCAAAATTGGAATTGACAATGTCGAAGAACGAATTCGCCTGGAGCACATTATTACGCCCGACGATTGGGAAAACGGTTACGAAATCTATCGTGGAGCCACGTTCAATTTGGCGCATAATTTGGGGCAAATGCTCCACCTTCGACCACGCAATCGTTTCGAGGATCTGGACTCGGTGTACCTTGTTGGTGGGGGAACACATCCCGGAAGCGGCCTTCCGGTCATCTACGAATCGGCGAGGATTACTTCGAAACTCCTTCTCGAAGACTTTGACTTGGAAACGGATTGGATGAGTGACTTCTCGCCAACAACGAACCAGTCCGCTTTGGTCGAGGTTCCCGCATGACCCAAACGCGTACGCTGGTACAAACTCTCAGCGAACAGCAAGACTCGCCACTTTCAAGCAACACACAGGTTGTGTTGACACCAACCAAAATTGGTCTGATTCGCACTGCTCAATCGACTTGGTCCAGTAGATCAGTTAGAGAACGACTGAAAGTTATCCGGCACCTTCGCCATTTAATCGCCGAGAATGATTACGATCTTGCCAAGAGTATCCAACAACACCGCAGGACTCCCTTGGCCGAGATCATGGCTGCTGAGATTTTGCCTCTGGCCGAAGCGTGCGAGTTTTTGGAGCGAAAAGCGAAATCCATTTTAAAGCCACGCAAACTCGGACGAAAAGGTCGTCCGATTTGGCTATCGGGCGTTTGGACTGAGGTTCACAAAGAGCCCTTTGGTGTCGTGCTCGTGATTGGTCCGAGTAATTATCCTCTCTTTCTACCGGCGTGCCAGGTGCTCCAAGCTCTCGTCGCTGGGAATGCTGTATTGGTAAAACCAGGAATCGGAGGAACCGAAGCTCTCGAACTGCTTGCCAAACTGTTGAACCAAGCTGGCCTTGACGACGACCTTATCACGATTCTGCCGGAACCAAAGAATTCGGTTGAGAGAGCCATTGATGCTGGTGTCGATAAAATCGTCATGACGGGTTCTGCTCACACGGGTCAAGTTGTGTTGAGGATGGCTGCCGAGCATATCGTTCCCGTCGTTGCCGAGTTGTCGGGGTGTGATGCTGCGTTTGTATTGGGGAGCGCCGATCTCGATCGAGTCGTGCGTGCACTGACATTTTCGATGCGTTGGAATCGGAGTGAAACGTGCATTGCTGCTCGTAGAGTTTTCGTTGATCGCCGCATTGCAAGCAAACTCGAGAGACTTCTAGCTGAAGCTGTTGGCAAAATTACTCAAGACTGGGAATCAACAAGTGGTTCGGTTCGAGCCATTCCATTGCTTCGTGAAGCCTTAAACCGCGGTGCTCGGAAAATCATCGGCGACGTGCTTCCTGGCGATTCAGGAATTACTCCAACCATTTTGACGGACGTCCCGAAAGAGTGTTCGTTGCTTCAGGAAGATGTCTTTGCTCCGGTAGTCTCCATCGTTGCTGTCGAAAGTATGGAAGAGGCTCTGGCGGCATCGAAGCAATGTCCTTATGCCTTGGGAGCGACAATCTTCGGCGAGGAACGGCAGGCTCGTGAATTGGCAAAAGATATAGATGCAGGCATCGTGTTAATCAATGATATTATCGTTCCCACGGCAGACCCGCGAATGCCGTTTGGTGGGCGAGGACGGAGTGGATTCGGCATCACGCGAGGTGCCGAAGGGTTGTTAGAAATGACAACGGTGAAGGTTATTTCCCGACGGCGTGGTTTGTGTCGTCATTTGGAACAGCCAGATCCAACAGATGCGGAATTATTTCACAGATATTTGCAAACGGTCCATAGTTCGAGTGCATGGAAACGTTGCCGCGAAGGTCTTGCGTTCATGCGTTTTCTGTGGAAACGAGCACTTGGGCAGTCGGATGGAGACAAAAAGTAATGAATGAGCGACGAACTGGAAAAATCGGTGTCATCGGCAGTGGTCTTGGTGGATTGGCCGCAACGGTGACGTTGGCTGCTCGTGGTTACGAGGTCGTCCTGTTTGAAAAAAGTTCGTGGCTTGGCGGAAAAGCGGCCGCCCATCAGGAACACGGATACCGGTTCGACATGGGACCGACGATTTTGACGCTCCCGTCGGTCCTGCGAAAGATTGCCGAGGAAGCTGGCAAGGATCTTGATCAAGAATTGGACCTCATTCCCCTCGATCCCCAGTGGCGATGTTTCTACTCCGACCAGACTGTGTTGGATCTCGTCTCCAACGTCGACGACATGGTCGGTAAGATCGGGGAATATGCCAAAGACGGCAAGAGTGCCGAAGGCTACAGAGACTTCATCAAGTTCTCGCATCGCTTACACAACATTTCCGACAAATTCTTTTTCTGGCGAAGCCTTGGATCGATCTGGGACATGTTCGACTTCAAGTCGATGTTCAAGCCGTCGATGTTGGCCGACGTGCTGAGCATGCGAATGGGTAAAACGGTTGCCGAAGCGATCCGGTCCCACGTGCCTGACGAGCGAGTCGCTCAGATGCTTGATCACTTCACACAGTACGTGGGTTCGGCACCAGATCAATCGCCAGCTGTTCTGTGTAGCATCGCCCACATGCAGACCGAAGAGGGCATTTGGTATCCGAAAGGCGGGACCCGAGCTGTTCCCGTCTTCCTCGAGAAATTGTGTCAAGAACTGGGCGTCGAAGTTCGTACAGAAACGGGCATCCGTCGAATTCTGGTCTCCGACTCGGGAGAGGTCGAAGGCATCGAAACGGATTCGGGAGAACAAGTATCTCTGGCCGCAGTCGTCTGTAATGCCGACACCCACCGAACCCATCATGAACTCATCAACGGCAAAGCTCGCCAACGATTCGAAAAACGCAATCACGAACCAGCCTGCTCGGGCGTGGTAATCTACCTCGGACTCGATCGGCGTTATGACCAGTTGTTGCACCATAACTTCGTTTTTTCACGAGATCACCAAGAAGAATTCGACGCCATCTATCGCAAGGGCGAACCTGCCCCTGATCCGACCGCCTACCTCTGTGCTCCGGCCATTAGTGAGCCGGAAGTCGCACCCGAAGGTGGCGAAGCCTTGTACATTCTGGTTCACACACCGTATTTACGCCCTCACCACGATTGGAAGAAGCTGTATCCGGAATACCGCCAGGTTATATTTGATAAACTCGCGAACACGGCTGGGATGACTGATCTCGAAAGCCGCATACGGTATGAAAGTTACTTGACGCCACAGGATATTCATGACCGCTACCACGTCTACAATGGTGCGATCTATGGACTCGCTAGCCACGGACGCTACATGGGAGCGTTCAAGCCGGCCAACCGCAGCCCCGACGTGAACGGGTTGTACTTCGCGGGTGGCTCTGCCCACCCTGGTCCCGGCATGCCAATGGTGTTGATGTCCGGTTGGATCGCTGCAAATACATTGGACCAAGATCAGGTCGTCGAGAAGACGCAGGAAATGATTGGTGCCAGTTCTTAAAGCAGTTGATCATTGCTTGGAATAAACGTGAACCGCGTGCACCTACGCCAAGAAAAAGCATACGCGAGCCGTGCTTGCCTACGCGAAAAACGTGAAAAACAAAAAGCACACGTGAACCACGCGTGCCGACTATAAGACCATCGTTTTGGAACTAAAAAAGGCTACCAGTTTTGGTAGCCTTTTTTAGTTGCTTTGCTGGTGCCATGCTCGAATTGAAACGATTAGTCCAGCGGAATGGTTTTCAAGGTAAATGGAATTTCCAGAGCGTCTTGGCTTCGACCACTCCAGACCAGTTTCGTCGGCATACCTTGGCCATTTCCTACGGAAACCGTTAGCGATTGTCCCATAGAGACCTGGTTGTTTCGGATGGTTGTGTAGGTCCCACGTCCAACGATCTGGAGTTTGTTCCCTTGCGCATCATAGACGTCAAGGGTATCTTTGTTTCCGGCCCCGATATTCAAGCGTCGTCCGTTGATGATTACGTTGGCTCCCCCTCGGATGACGACACGACCTCCACCAAACACGACGCCGTTAATGCCACCGTTATTCGCCCCTTGGGTGGGTGGGAGTTCGGCGGTGATGCTGACTCGGTTGTTCCTAACCTCGGAGACCCTGGTAATGGTCATCTTTCGCCCGTCCTTGGCAGCGAAAGTTTTGCCCGAAGACTTCATGACGTCCTTGACGACAACGAGCGGCTGGGCTGGTCGCCACACCTTGACCTTGATCTTGCCGGTCAACTTGGCCAACGATTTGGAAGCCTTCTCGGCTTTCTCGAATCGAATTAAGAGATCGTTGTTCGCCACCCCTCGGGGTGGTGAAGGTATTATGCTGCCGCCAATCCTTGGGTCCTCGATGGCAGCTGGTTCGGTTTTGGCTTTCACCTTTGCCAGTCGGAGTTCCTGACCGAGATCATCGATGGCTTTGTCGATGACGGGAGTCGGAAGAACGTTGAGGTCCCCAAGTCGAGGTTCGGCCGTGCACCGCAGCGAAACGACATACGCGTCCTTCTCAGCCTTCGCCGAGATAGCCTGGATGCGAACTGCACCGATGTAGGAAGTGGGATACTTGGGGGCTTTTCCGACTTTCAATCGAATGCTCGAACTCGACCCGGATGGCGACCCGATTTGGCGGCCCGGGAATCCAGGAGCAACAACCTGGGCAACTGGGAACTGCGGAAAGTTCTTGCCTTGCAGTTGAATCCCGCCAACATTAAACTTGATTTGCGCTGGAGCAGCCACCGCGGGCGGGCCGTTCTCTGGCTTTTTGGGTTGGGCTTTGGGCTGTTGTTGTCGCTGGATGGCCTTTCGTTGGTCCTTCTCTGCTTTCTGTCGTTGCTGAATCGCTTCCTTTCGAAGTTGATCCACCATCTTTTTCATTTCCTGGACTTGCTTCTTCTGCATCTCCTGGATCATTTTTTGGAACTGTGCGGCGTTTGCCGGAACTCCGGGCTGCAACTGCATGGCCTTCATGCGTTGTTGGAGAAGTTTCTCGATCCTCTCCAAGGCTTTTTTCATCTGCGCCGGTTTTTTCACTCCTTGGAAGATGTTGGGACGAATGGCTGGAACAGGCACAGGCACTGGTCCGATTCCTGGGGCAACGCCGCCCGGAATACCACCCCCTGGAAAGCCGGGTGTTTCGGCACCAGCAGGACCTTGCTTCGGATCGACTTCAACAAGTCCTCCCGCCTGACAAATTTGGTCGAAGGCTTTCCAGAAGGTAGTCTTGCCCGTGTCGAGAGTGATTTTACGGGACGCCAAGTCCTTCGGGTTGCCTTGAAGCGCAATCTTGTATCCGCTTTGTTTGGCGAGTTGGGCTATCGCTTCGTTGACAGGGGTATCCTGGCAGACGACTCGGACCATCGTGGGGGCGAGCAGTTTGTCAGTCGCGAGACTTTGCTCGATCTTTTCGATGAGCTGATTCGCCACTTGGCGTGTCTGCATGTCCTCGCTCTTGGTCGCCTGCTTGAGTCCTTCCAGGGCAGCCGTTCCGAGTTTTTCGAGCTGAAACTTTGCCTTTTCGCGAGTGACGTATCTTTTGCTGCTCAGGTCGCGAATCCATTTTTCGATTTGCGTTGGAGTCGCCTTAACTGTTTTCTTCTTTTGAGCGGTTTCGGATTGTTGAGCTTGGCCAGGAGCCACCAACCCTAACACCACAAACAAACCCACCACTAACAAGCAATCCCGCATCTGCGTTGCCTCCTTCACTTTGCATCAGTCTCAGTCAAGAATCATGAATTTGTTGAATTATTTGGACCCAAGCCTTCGAACCGGTGTTCTCTCTTCGTCAAGAATTGACTTCGGTGTTGGCGTGTACGTGTGTTCTCATTACGACAACAGCCCCTCGTCGTGCAGAGTCTTTCGATCCGGCTCTGGATATTGAAATTGGTTCTTGGCGCCAATCCGAAACGCCAGCGTGAGCTTAGTAGGAATCCCTCGACGGCGTTTCGGGGTGACATCGAAGCATCCTGCATCGCTCGACTTTTCCAAGATCCAGAACGGGACCCATAGATTTCTTCCATTATCTTATAGACGGCTTACCACCTAAAAAAGTTTGTCTTGCCCAAAAAACGAATTGAGGTGTTGAGGGCAGACACAAGTCTGGTTGCGACTAGTCTCGAGTCTTGCTGCACGCCCAGGAAACGTAAGCTATTCTTTGGAGTAGTGTGATTGCCAACGGAAACTAACCCAGAGGGGCGTCCAGGGCAGAGCAGAACGTTGGACACGAGGTTTCGTGCTCTCCAGACGGGAGAGAAGTCGAGCCAGAACATCCGAGCAGGAACATCATGCGTATTTTCATTGTGTCTTCTCCGACGACAGAAGATCTTGTTTTTTATGTTCTGGTAGTTGTCTTGATCGCCTTCCTCTTCTGGTTCGAATACCGTGTTCGGACTGAAAAGAATGCAACTCGTCGCTCTCGCATCACGCCTTTGGGAAAACGTCAGTGGAATCCCGATTCGGGCAAGAGTTATCTAGAAACCCTCCGTGAACTCGTTCCGGTTCGCGTTGGAGAAGAACTTTATGCCAAGACTCAGGCAGGAGAATTGCCCAAGTCTCCAACCATCAACGAAATTCGTTTACTCGTTCGAACCATCATCGACAAAGAAACCGAAGGCCTCACCGAAACCGAAGCTGAGCAACTCACCGAAACCGTGTTGAGTGCCGTTCCCGCCCTCCAATCTCAACTCAAGATGCAGCAGGACCTCGCCTTCCGCAAAGACTCGACAAAAGCCACCGTCCGAGACGAAAACCTGCAACGCATCGTCCTGCAGGACGTTTTGAAAGTCGTTGGAGGCTGGAACCTCAAACCGGCCGAGTTGCTGCAGAAAAAGGACCAAGTCCGACGCCAAATCGAGTTCATCGTGAATGCAATGCCTTTGGACCTGACCGAGGACGAGAGTCAAAAACTCACGGAAGCCGTGTATGGCCGAATCTTCGCATTTTCAAGCCATTCGGGCAGTTCAACCGGCGAAGTTAAGTCGTCTTTGGCGTCTTTACCAGCAGTGACGATTTAGCCTGGCGTGACGACCTGGCGTGTCCGGTTCCGCAGTTCTATTGAGGACTGCGCAGCTTCTGAACCAAAGTAGCAGGCACACTCGAAACGCGAACGAAATGACCGTCCAATTTTTCTTGTAAAAAACGTGCCAAATCTTTCACTCCCAATCTCTTCCAGGCCAAAAACCCACCACGTTCCGACAAAAACCGGTCCAAAAATGACAGAAAACTGCGCTAAAACTGCAGTAAACTTGTAGTAAACCTGTACCTAACTTGCACTAAACTTGCACTAAACTTGCACCTTTTTGACACGTCTCGATTTCCATATGTCTAAATATATCAATCGCTTATGGAAAACGACTCTCGAAAAATCGCCGTTTTGGTTCATTTTCGAGATTTTGGACCGTCCTTGGGCGCATCCCCTCATAATACAATAGGATCGAACGCCAGCTCATTTTCACAAAAATCGTCACTCTTCCGAAATTATTTTCCCCTCACCTGCTCTTTGACGGGATTTGGCCTACGAATGATTCGCGTAAGTTTTCCAAGTTGGTGAGTATTCGTCCGCTTGGTTGCCCCAAACACACCACCCTTCTCTGGGGCCACGAGCAAAGAGTTCGATGTACGGGCCGGAACTACAAGCCTCAATGATCTCGTACAGTTCATCTGGTTTCCGACTGTGTTCTCGTTTCTGTGTCGAAATGATGTTCTCTTGTGTCCGTCCAGGAGCCAAAGTGCGAGCCTTTTTTCCTCTCACACCGAACAGAATTATCTCGGTAACATTTCGGAAATAAAAGCCGACTCCCCTTCGATCCGGCCCTCCATCTTTCCGAATCTTGTACCAAATCAGATTGGTCTTATAAGTAAAGCCCCACGCTTCCATTACCTGCAACCCTTCGGCCAACAAAGCATTCGGAACCCAAAGATACAAGTGGGCCGGTTGGTCAACGATCGCCTGGACCGGCAATTCGCGTACTTCCTGGAACGTCAGCGTGGAATAGCGAGAAAGTCGCTTGTGTTCGGGAGCCATTTTTCCCGTGCGGTTTTGAAATTGCCAGGGCGGGTCGGCCAGAACCGTCGAAAATTTTCGATCTCCAACCAAGTGGAGCAAATCGTCCGCTGCACTCGTTGTCATTTGGCCTCCAATGATTCCTCAACATCCACGATCCTCATGACAGGAAGTCGGTGTGGAATGATTCGACGCCCAGTTCCAGAAAGCTGGACCCAATGACAACCTGCTTAACGTAATCGGACCGCCGCTCAGAATTTTGGAAAGTAGTTCCGTCAAGTTTCTCTCGAACCGGGAACAACTCCCGAGGCGAAACCCGTCCCACGTCTGGCCTACCCAGCCACGTCCTCAATCTTTCCGCTTTTCGCCGACTTCGCCAATGCATCGAGTACCCGCAACGTCTTCACCGCTTCGTGCGGCTCAGGTTTCACAGGTTGGTCGTCCCGAACAGAACTACTCATGTTGTCGAGCATGTGGGCGATCTGGTCTTGGCCATCGATGCTAATGGTTTCGACTCCTCCCGTACTCCACCGATGAATCGTGAACGTCGCAGACGGAAGTGGCAACCACATTTCCGGAATGCGAATGAAGCCCTCCGTCCCGGTGATCTCCATCGTCATTCGCATGGGCAACGTAAACCCACAATCAAAAGACGCCATTCGACCATCGGCGAACGTAAGTTGTCCCGTCATCTCGACGTCAACATCGTTCACGTACTTGGCCTGAGCAAACGCCTTTACCGGCTCAGCTCCCAAGGCCCAACGAATCCCGTACACCGGATAACAGCCCACGTCGAGCAGGCTCCCGCCACCGAGTTCGGGCTTCAGTCGAATGTTCGACGTGTCGAGTGGTTCCATCTTGAACGTAAAAGCTCCGGTGACTCTCTGGACTTCGCCAATCGTTCCAGCATCGATGATTTCACGGAGCTTGACCGTGCGCGGATGGTGTGGCCACATGAACCCGTCCAGCAATCGAACACCCTTGGACGCACAGTAGTCGACCACTTCCTGCGCTCCCGCGGCGGTTGGCGTGAGCGGCTTCTCGCAAAGGATGTGTTTGCCGGCGTCGGCGGCCTTTTTCGTCCACTCGGCGTGGAGGGTATTCGGCAACGGGTTGTAGACCACATCGATTTCTGGATCGGCCAACAATTCGTCGTAGCTACCATAGGCTTTGGGGATGTTGTCCTGCTTCGCGGCGTGCTGGGCCTTCACCAACGAACGGCTCGCGATCCCGTGGAGCTTCGCCAATTTGGTCCGCGTAAACGATGGAAAAATGCGGTTGTTGATCTTGGCCACGCCGAGCACGCCCCAGCGAATGATGTTCTGGCTCATGTTGAAGTCTCGAGAGAGAGGTTTGCGATGGTTCCAAAAACGAGGCACGCTCCTGCATGCCCTAACCCTCTTATTGAGAACTACGCAGGTAATGAATCTTCCGACCAGCCAGTGGAAAGATGAGGATATTGCCCTTTCGCCCACGACAGCGAATCAAGCCAGGTCGTCTTTTTCTTTTGGCCGAAAAACCGGACAACTAGAAATTTCGCGTTCCAAGGCCAACCTCATCGTAGCCTGGTCACAATGGCCAGGTAAGCTTGAGCGTCTTGCGCCAAAAGCAATCCAGGACCGTTTCATTAGCCACGCAGACATCAATAGATCAGACAGCACACGGTGGCATTGACTTCCGAACGTCCGCTCGAGTCTCGACCGGAAAACGACCAAGCAAGCTGCCCGTCCACTCGCTACAATAGGAGATCATTCGGCTCTGGCCACTGCCTACTCGTCAAGGAGAAAGACGGGACCATGTGTTTACTCGCTATTTTTTATCGAGCGGTCGACGACGCCCACCTCATCGTGGGAGCCAACCGCGAAGAATCCTACAGTCGGGCTTCTGCGCCGCCACAAATTCTGGACGGCCCGGCCCGCGCCCTCGCAGGCATGGACCTCGAAGCGGGGGGAACTTGGCTCGGAGTGAACGAAACAGGATTCTTCGTCGCCGTCACCAACCGGCCCAAGACCCGACACGTCGTCAATCCTCGTAGTCGTGGCCTCCTCGCTCGCGAGATGCTCAGTTGCCGTACGATCGAACAAGCCATCCAGATTGCCACCCAAGAACTCGACCTCCATCGGTACGCCGGTTGCAACGTCATCTGCGGCGATGCCGACCGATTGATCGTGTTCCAGGCGGGAGACTGGCTTCGAATCAAACCGTTACCCCCAGGACTCCACGTCATCACCAACGAAGATGTCAACGACACCAACGACCCTCGTTTAGCTTTCGTTGTCGACTGGCTTGGCAGCTATGGCTGCGAAACGGCACGCGATTGTGTTAGTGCTTTGCGACATGTTTGCGCATTCCCGGGAAACGGAAGTCCACCCGTTTGCTTACGCGGAAAAGCCTCTGGGACGGTGTCAAGTACAGTCTTGTCGCTCACGAATTCACTCAACCACAGTCTCTACTTGCACGCCCACGGACCACCCAACGAAACGCCGTACCAAGATTGCTCTTCCCTCTTGCACGAAATCTCATCCGGAATTTGAACGATGGCAGTATCCTACCCTCACCGAATTCGTCTTCGCGGTCCCTGGGAATGCGAACCCTTGGGCGCGTTCGTGGAAAGGCCCGATGGCCAAGTCGAAGTATCCGAATCAACCGTCCCCGGTCGGTTCCGAATGACAATGCCCTGTCACTGGCATGAGGGCGGTCTGGAGAATTTCCGAGGTCTTGTCCGTTTCCATCGACGATTCGGATATCCCGGACAGATCGACGAAGACGAACGCGTCTGGCTCACTTTTGTCGGCTGGACCGGTACCGGAAACGTTTCCGTAAATGGCCAATCCTTAATCGAAGAACACGAGGGAGCCCCATGCGCCTTCGACATAACGTCATTACTGCGGCCGAACAACGAACTACTCGTCGAAATCGAATCCGTCAGTCCCCAGGCTGGTCTCTGGGGTGAAGTTGCACTCGAAATCCGAGCAACTGCGTATTTGGACGCTGTAAGCTTCCGACTCAGCGAAGGGCCTACGCTCGAGGTCACTGGAAAGGTCGTCGGAACCAGTCCACGACCGCTTGACCTCGACGTGGTGATCAACAATCAGGCAGTGGATCACACCACGGTCGTACCGAGCGAAGAGGGAACCGACTTTCAGTTCACGAAGGGACTTTCGTTGCCAGACGGCGCGTCGACACTCCTGGGGCAAGTCGAATTGATCGATGGCGGAACGACCTGGTTCGTGGTCGAGCACTTGATCGACCTGGCCGAGTAGCCCACGACACTTCGACGAACGACGTTGAATCAACCAGAACTCACAAACTGCCCCCGGATATCCAACCCCAGGTCGAAGCTCCAAGCTTCGAGTAACTTTGCGAAGACAGGTCCGGGCCACGTCAGAGGAATGTGGTTGATCCGACTGACGCCAGCCAAACAATACGAGGTACACGTCAACATGGCTTCGTCAGCGTTGATGGCATCGTACCCAGTCATCGGCTTTTCCTGGAAGGGGATGCCAACTCGTTCACAAAGTTCTGTGACGACTTGTAAACTCACCCCCTCGAGAATCGTGTGTCTCGGTGGAGAATACACAACATCTTCCTTGACGAGTAACACGTTAGCCCAAACCGTTTCTGTGACGTAGCCGTCCTTGTCGAGGAGCAAGGCCGAAGCATCCGTATCGGCACGCCGAGCCTCTTGTTCCGCCAACCACCAATGCAGTCGGCTGCGTTGTTTGATTCTCGGGTCAATGCTCTCGTTGGGAACATGACGTGTGGTCGGGATCACCAACCGTGCTCCTTGTTCGAACAACGGTTTGTACGTCGTCAACGGCAACGGCTGCGTATACATGAAAAACGTCGATGCGACTTCTCGTTCCGTGGGGTAACGCACCTCGCCAGGCGTCGTAATCATCACCAAGGTCAGGTCCAAATGCGTCGGAAGGTCCGCCACGTTTTGCTTCACCAACTCCCTGGCAGCCTGGTCGATTTCGTCCTGGGAGAGCGCGGGATAAATCTCCGTTGCTCGACAACTCCTTCGGAATCGATCGAGGTGGTCCGCCCAACGATACAACTTGTGATGGACCGTACGACATCGGTCGGTGATCGTTGCACCCCAAACAAAACCGGCGTCATGGATGGAGAGCATCAGTTCGTCTTGAGGGAGGAACTGACCATCACGATAAGCGATCGGAGATTCCATCGGGTTTCCCTTGGATTGCAGCCGAGTTTGCAACGACTTCTGGAGGTGAAAAAGATATTGGTCCCGTAACGGCTTCCGTCGAGGGGTCATCCTTCGGGACACGAAAGTAAAAGTTGACGAGGTCTTCCGGTGGTGGTCCTGTGAGATAGCTCACAAGGATCGCTGCGGCCAACGATCCAAGCAGTCCCCAAACGACCGGATAAAATCCAAACAGATAGATCGTCTCACCTCCAAAGAACGTAGGCAAGAACAAACCGACGATGGTGGTCGATCCGACAACCATCGCAGCGCCCGCCCCCGCCCGCGTCATGCCCTTCCAGTACAGTCCCAGAAAGATCGGCCAAATGAGTGTGCACGCCAAACCGATACTCGTGAACACGATGATGTACTGTAAGAAGTCGATCCGCCGGATCGCAAATCCAGCGACCAGAATGCCTGCAATGACCGTGGTCGTATAACTCGCCCGTTTGAGAGTCTCTTCGTTGGCATGGGGATTGACGTTGCGCTGGTAGACATCGCGGACCATCCCCGAACTGACCATGAGCAGAAAGCTATCGACCGTTGACATGACCGCTGCAAACGGAGCTGCCACCAACAAAGCCGCAAGGATAGACGTCAGCCAGCTACCATCCGCAGCCACCACTCGCGTAGCGATCAAGGCCATTGCCTTGTCAGAATTCTCCTGGGGCAAGTACGGCAGCAGAAGCCGAGCTGACACAAAAACAAACACCAACGGCAGGTAGATTAGTCCAAAGTACACCGTCACCGTGAGAATAGCACGCTTCAGTGTCTTACTGTCCTTGAAGGCGATCAACCGCACCAAGTTTCCCGGTTGCGCCATGCCCGTGATGGCCCACATCACGAAGAACGAAATGATCATCCCAAAAGTGTGGAAGGGGAGCCCATTGGGTCGTCGGCCGGGACCATATAAAAAATCCGTCCCACGGAGAAAGGTCCACTCCGACTGGACGGGGAACTGAGTCGATTCCGTGACGATCTCTTGCCAGGTTCCATCCCCGTCGTTCTCGTAGGCATACTTGACGTCGAACATCTCATCCAGTTCGGGATCATTGCGTATACTGGCCGCTACCTCATTGGCCGTTGTTGTCACATTTCCTTCGGCGTTTCGCACCACTCGAATTTCGAGCCACTGATAATTCTCACTGTCATCGGGGACCAGCTGCACGGTTAATGCTGTTGGGTTCTGCTTTGGAATGACATACCGAACTCCTTCGACGGGAAGCTCGCTCGCGGGCGGTTTCTTGAGTAGGAACGCCAGATCGTTATTCCCTCCGGAGAGAGAAGTCACCACCGTCGGCGACTGGGTGGCGAGTGTTTTGTTGACTTGTTGGAGCCCACCTGCCTTGTACAGGATGAGGGGAACCAGGATCAGGACCCCCACACCCATGACGACCCCCTGCATCACGTCGGTCCAGACAACAGCCCGAAACCCACCGTACGAAGTGTAGAAAATGACGACCACGGCAAAAACGAGCAAACCAATGAGTTCTCCGTCGTTGACGTCCCGAATGACTGAAGTTGTCGTTGGTAAGTTAAACGTGGTCGCGAGGATCAATGCCCCAGCGCGAAACTGACCAACGAGGTTCGCGACGAGGAAAAAAATCATCACACACGTCGCAAAAAGGCCCAACTCGGGAGCACGAAAACGGTCCCGCAGGATGTCCGGAACGGTGATCGCCCCTGTCTTGCGAGCGACCTGATTGAGCCGTTTCCCAAGGACACCCATGGTACACAGCGGGAAGATCATATAACTTCCGATCCAGAGCGCCAGAACCCAGCCGTGAGAGTAAATCAACGATGGATATCCCGTGAAACTCCCGCCTGAGGCACTCGTCGCTGCAAACGTGAAGGCCAGAGTCCAGCTCCCAAGTCCACGACTACCGAGGTAATATTCTCCGAGGAACGCCCTCTTGGAAATGATCCGGTGAGACAACCAAGCCAGTAGGAACGTCCCCATAATGTAGAGCGTGAACGTCACCCACGTGACGGTATTCGTCGCTGTCATCGGTCAAGCTTCTCCATTCGTAGTAGCCGGATCCTGTCCGAGGTCTTCCTCCGAATAGAAAAAGAGACAGAACACGAAGGTAACAACAAGGCACAGCCCCCAGGGAAGTGCGACTCCCCAAAACACCCAATCCGGAATCCCCAGGTCGTAGGGCATGTCGGGTAGTTCGTGCTTGCGGTCATGTCCTTCGAGTGGTCCCAAGAGCTTTCCGATGGCTGGACCCGTCGACAACTTCTCTGGCATGGGTTCGTGGGAGAGGTAGCCATTGAAGTAACAGTATGGCACCGTGTAAAGGAAGCATAGTCCCCATAGGACGAGTATGAAAATCGCTTCGCGACGACTCCGTTGCATGGATGGGTCGTCTTGCCACTGTGGTTCAGTACGCGACACTTGAGACATGATTATTGCCCAGCGGAGGTGTTGGCTTTGACGAGAATGGTGGAAGGGCGCGAAACTTCTTGTTGTCCGTCCGCGTAGGTCACTTCAGCAATCAAGGCGTGGATTCCCGGACCAAACCTCACGGTCACAGTCGTTGGCAAGGTTACGGCTTTCGCTATCTCTTTGTTGCCATCAAATAACGTTACTTGTTTGACGGGTTTCTTTCCGCGTAGAGTCAGCTTGACCGCGATGTCTTTACCAGGTGCGTGGAAGACCAATTCCTGTCCACCACCCAACCCTGGCGGCGAGGCGACCTTGATCGACGGAGCCTTACTCACGAAGGCTCGCCATACAGAGGCGACGTACGCATCTGGCAACCAGCACGCCGAGTCCTTGTCGCTTTTGTACTCCTTCCAGGGCCTGACCTGCGGGAAGTTGGTCTCCCAGGTGGTTCGGTCTCCGAGCCAACCTTGTTCGAGTGACATCCCTGCCAGCTTCTTCTTTGGGCGACTCAATCTCGCCCGGATCACGTGGTCGAAGTAGGGAAAGATCAAGTTGTTCGCAAGAGCAAACTCATGTCGCTTTCGCCACTGGACGGCGGTTGCGTATAACGCACCGAGCATCCGCTGTTCGGGCAGTCGTTTGTTCAGTTTTTCCATCTGCCTTCCATCTCGTTCGCCAAAGATCGTGAGGTGGGGTATCTTCCGAGCAGCTTCCGAGCGAGGTCCAACTTCTAGGCACACCGGGGCCACTGCAATTGTCCGTTCGGGTAACGCCTCGGCAAATCGTGTGGACATCCCTCCACCAGCCGACATTCCCACGAAACAAAAGTAGGCGTCCGCAAGTTCGGGATGGTTTGCCTTTTCGCCAAAGACTTTCATCGCAGTCAGAAGCGTGGGACCAAACTCATTATTCTTTACCCCGAAATAATTGGCGGCGACTATTCCAAAGTTCCACTGTCGGGCTGCAGCCTGCCAGTGCCGTTGCCCCACGGCCTTGAGGTAGTAAGGGTTGACGATGACGCCCCGCACCTTTTGCACTCCATTGGGAATCCAGATGCGCAGCTCCACCTTGTCCAACGGTCCTCCCATCCTTGGTTTCTTGCGACGGGGCGTTTTCAGTGGAATCTGGACATCAACGATTGTGTCAGCGCTCCAGGCAAAGTCGGGAGCTAATCCCAGTAGCGTCGCCAGCAAACAAGCGCAAGTGATTGTCAATCTCATCGATCCACCAACCCTTTGATTGAATTCTCGAAGGTGTAGGAGCGAGGTCATGGGGAAAGCAGTTCAAAGATCAACGATGGGAGATTGAATTGCAAGCAGGAAATGCAGAAAAGCAACAGAGCGAGCGTGTGAGCGAAGAATACGAAAAGGATTCGTGCATCTTTTTCGCGTTAGAGAGAGTCACGCTTGTATTGGGTACAGTTATTTCGTCCTCAAAGTCCTACTCTCCGTTGCGGAGAGAAGACTCCAAACCCGAGCGAAGCGAGAATCATAGCGAGCGAAGCGGGAAACGCAGCGGAACCGGAAGGATTCCTCCGGAATCCTATCTCGAGAAGGGCGCAGTTGGGCTCAGGAGTTCGGCGACTGCGAACCATACCCAACACGAACAGGAATCCTTTAATGCCGAATTAACGACCTCGAAAGGCCTCATGTAGAACAGGGAATTGGCCGACTACATCTTCTCACGCAGCCGGCTGATGATTTCTTGCTCAAGGTAAATGTCACGTCCTTTAGGAATCCAGTTCGACTCAAATTGCGTTGGATCGACTAACTCGAACTGCCGAGCTACGTTGTTGCTGTCTTCGAGGAACACAGCACCACCCGCCGTCGCCCGAACTGGACGCGGCAAATCTTCGAGTTCCTTCAACACAGTGACGTGGATAAAGAAGTCCCGATTCTCCGTGGGGATAATCCGGATCGAAGCTCGGTGACGATACGATTGAAATGTCGCCAGAACGCGTTCAGCAAGATCTGGGCTCCCTGGCTTGAACGGTAGACCAACGCCAGGCGCGGTCCGGGGGAATGTCTCGATCCGCCCGTCATACATATTCGCTTCCCGGACGCGAAAGTTTGTATCGTTAAGCACCTGCAGAACGTTGTCAAACAGAACAGGATACCGCTTGAACTCCCATGTCACCAGCAAAGGGTTGTTACAGTCTTCAGGACCGTCCGGCCCCGTCACCATGTTTGGGTTGTCCAGCAGGGGACCCGTCGCACAGCCAACAAGCAGTGTCAGGAAAAGTCCAATCCACAGCGTTCGCCACATCGCGCCCACCCTGACGCTGCGCGTACCACAATCAAGTCGATACGCTGGTTACCTTGCAAAACAGTTCTATCGGATCTCAGAGGGAGGAGCCTTATGCCCCAATTGTGCAAGGGTGTCAAGGGAAAAAATCGACGAAGAGGTCGTGCCTGGACATTGCAATTTGTTTTTGGAATTCGATGTTCGTCTTAGGTACACGCGGCTCGCATGTACCTACGCTTTGCCGCCAAATACAAATTCCTAAATCCAGAGGGGCACCCTTGTTTTTTGTTCGAAGAAAGTATCAGGTACGCTCCGTCGTGCCGTCCGCCAGCTCGGGATGACGCTCCGTCGTGCCTGATACTTTGACCAAATTCAGGAGCACACCCGATGTCGCCTCGCTGAGTTTGTAGCGGTTGTTTCACAAACGCTGAAGCGATGGCAGATGCCTGCCTCGACATGACGACCGTGGAAAAAGACCGTGGAAGACGACCGTGGAAAAAAGTGAGTTCCCACCAAACTCACTCCATACCTCTGGACGACCTTTCCTCTTACACCAACGAAAAAGCAAGCTCCCGACACCAACACAAGGTACCTTGCTTTGGCTCCAGCAGCTTGCTCTATCATCCAACTATTCCACTTCGTTGCCCGACCAAACTTCTACATGCCCAACATGGCACGCAGCATACCCTGCCACGTATGAGTATGCGACGTCACGATGAGCGAAGTGCAGTCGTGGACGGGATCAACAGGGCCACTCACCACGGTTGGAGGCACCGTCACAACATCGGAAGCTTCATTGTTGTCCGGGTTGGTGTCGATGGTAGTCATCGTTACCACCACGTTGTTCTGGTAATCACCTGCATCGAGAGGCGCGACCGTGGTAAACGTAATCGTCGCCGATTGGGCAACCGCCAGGGAATTCGTTCGGAATATCACTGCTTGCCCGTTGTTCTCGGTCGTCCACCCATCGGGGATGTCCGCAGCAACGAATGTCATCCCAGCCGGAAGAGTGTCGACGACTTCAATGCCTTGGGCAACACCAGGACCATTATTGGTAACCGTCAACGTCCAGGTCACCGTCCCCCCGGCCAGAACTGGGTCGGGATTTCCTGTCTTGGTAATCTCAACATCAGTCGCTTCGAGTTCACCAAAGTTGTAATCGATTCCATTTTGGCCCGGACCCAACACCACCCCGCTGAACACGTCGTTGGCAACAGACCCACCCAGCGAACCGAGCGATTCCTGGCCGTCGGCATACTCACTCGGCTGGGTTTCAAGGATTGTGTACGTCCCAGCACTCAAATCCGTAAAGGAGTAGGACCCGTCGGTCGCCGTAAACGTCGTTTGTGTGACCGGAATTCCGTTCGTCGTTGTCCCTGTGAGATCGATCTGAACACCAGAAATGCCCGACTCTCCTGCATCCTTGATGCCGTTGCCGTTCGAGTCGGCGTAGACGAATCCAGAGAGGCTACCGACACGCTCCTCCCCGAAGTTGTAGTTGGTTCCCATCTGGCCTGACGTCACTGTAATGGCGTTAATGACATCGTTCCCAAGATTCCCACCCAGTGAACCCACCTGGTCCTGTCCATCGACGAAACCTGTAGGCTGAGTTTCGGTGATGGCATATGTCCCCGGTGCCAGGTTTTCGAATCGGTACGATCCGTCAGCTCCGGTCGTGGTCGTGCGAGTGACGGTCACGCCTGTCGTCGTCGTACCCGAGAGATCAACGCGAACGCCAGCGATGCCGGAGTCACTGACGTCCTTGACGCCGTTCCCGTTGGCATCTTCGTACACGAAACCGGACAAACCACCTTCGCGAACCTCACCGAAGTTGTAGTCCGTACCCATTTGACCGGCAGCCAATGGAATCGAGTTGATCACATCGTTGCCAGCAACACCACCGAGAGACCCCGCGCGGTCCTGACCATCCAGGAATCCGGCAGGCTGAGTTTCGGTGATGGTGTACGTTCCCGGTGCCAAATCTTGAAACTGGTAAGACCCATCGGCATTTGTTATCGTAGTTTGGGTCACCGACGTACCGTTGTTCGTGACACCAGTGAGGTCGACTTGCGTTCCTGCGATGCCGTTTTCACCAGCGTCCTTGGTTCCATTCCCGTTGACATCCTCGTAAACAAAACCAGACAGGCTACCGATTCTTTGCTCACCGAAATTGTAGTCGGTACCCATTTGTCCCGACGTCAATGGGATCGAGTTGATGACGTCGTTTCCAGCAACGCCACCGAGAGAACCTGCACGATCTTGACCATCGACATAATCCGTCGGTTGAGTCTCGGTGATGGTGTACGTCCCTGGCACCAGCCCCTCGAATCGATACGAACCGTCTGACCCAGTTGTCGTCGTTCGATTCACCGAATTGCCGCTGTTCGTCAGACCAGTGAGATCGACACGCACTCCAGCAATACCGGCTTCTGCGGAATCCTTGATTCCATTTCCATTGGAGTCTTCGTAGACGAAACCGGACAGACCACCCTGCCGTAGTTCACCAAAGTTGTAGTCCGTACCGAGCTGCGAAGCACCCAACGAGATGGATCGGATGACGTCGTTCCCTGCGATACCACCGAGGGAACCCGCGCGGTCCTGGCCGTCGATATACTCCGGTGGCTGAGTCTCGGTGATGGTGTACGTCCCCGGAGCCAGGTCCGCAAAGTGATACGAACCATTCGCATTCGTTGTCACCGTGCGGCTCACGGACTGGCCGTTGTTCGTGACACCCGTCAGGTCGAGACGGACTCCGGCAATGCCATTTTCTCCGACGTCCTTGACTCCGTTGTCGTTCGAATCTTCGTAGACAAAGCCTGAGAGTCCACCGGATCTCTCTTCTCCGAAGTTGTAGTCCGTACCGCTCTGTCCACCCCCCAGAACGATGTTGCTGAGGAAATCATTCGAAGCGGTTCCACCAAGTGACCCGACCCGATCTTGACCATCGACGAAATCGACGGGCTGGGTCTCTCGAAGGGCGTAGGTCCCTGGTGCCAGCTGATCGAACGAGTACGATCCATCGACGTTCGTCGTGGTCGTTCGAGCGACGGATTCGCCTGGTCCCGCGAGACCCGTCAAGTCAACTCGGACTCCACCGATACCGGGTTCACCAGCGTCACGGATTCCATTGCTGTTGACGTCTTCGAACACCCATCCGGAGAGGGTCCCAAAGGGGTTTTCCCCGAAGTTGTTATTGACACCATTCACACCCTGTTGGAGCTGGATGTTGCTGAATCGGTCGTTCGTCGTGGTTCCTCCCGGTGTGCCGATCGTGTCCTTTCCATCGGCATACCCAGCGGGTTGACTTTCCTGGATCGAGTAAGTGCCGGGGGCAAGATTGTCGAAGCGGTAGGAACCGTTCGGAGCCGTCGTCACAGTGGTATTGACCGAGCCATCTTGTGCGGTCCCGGTCAAGCGGATCTCGACCCCACCGATCCCTTGTTCTCCTGCATCCTGGAACCCATTGTCGTTGAGGTCTTCATAAACAGTACCCGCAAGACTGGAGGGCAGAAGTTCGCCGAAATTATAGTTCATCCCGGCTTCACCGTCATCGACTTGGACATTTCGGAAGTGATCATTCTCGACGATGCCACCCTGCGACCCCAGGCTCTCCTGTCCATCCAGGTACCCAGTTGGTTGTTCCTCGCGGATGTTATAGGTGCCGGGGAGGAGGCCTTCGAATGAGTAAGCCCCGTTGGCGTCTGTCGTTTCCGTGAGGGTAAACGCTCCGTCGCTCGTGCTCCAGTTCAGGCGGACTTCCGCTCCCTGGATGCCCGGCTCACCTGGATCCTTCACGCCGTTATTGTTGACGTCGTTATAAACGAATCCGGAGATGCTCGTTTGTCCTCGCTCCCCGAAGTTGTTCTCAGTTCCATCGACCCCAGACTGAAGTTGAATATTGCTGAACCGGTCGTTACTCGTCGTCCCACCAGGTGTTCCAATGGTGTCCTTGCCGTCGAGGAAACCCTGGGGCTGTGTCTCCGTCAGCGTGTACGTACCAGGGGCCAGGTTCTCGAAGCGGTACGACCCATCGGCGAGCGTCAACGTCGTCAAATCGACGGGACCATTACGACTCGTCCCCGTTAGACGAACTATGACACCAGCCAGGCCCTGCTCTGAGATCCCTCGGATACCATCGTCATTGCTATCTCGGTATACGAATCCTGACAAACTTGCAGGTCGAAGCTCACCGAAGTCGTTGTTGATCCCATCAACGCCACCTTCCAGAACGATGTTGTTGATCCTGTCATTGGTGACGGACCCACCCGCTGTTCCGACCGAGTCCTTGCCGTCGAGGAACTCCGGTGGCTGCGTCTCGGCGAGGTTGTAAGTACCTGGACGCAGGTTGTCGAATCGGTAGCTCCCTGTGGAGTCGGTGGTCATCGTTCGGTTGACGACGTTGCCGAGATCGTCAGTACCGGTGAGGGAAATCAGAACACCGGCAATGGGACTTTCGCCAGCATCGAGGTTCCCATTGTCGTTGTCATCGACCCAAACCCGACCGGACAAACTCGATGGCTCGAGTTCACCGAAGTCGTGGTTGATTCCATCGACCCCTTGAGGCAGATTGATGTTGCTGATCTGATCGTTACCCAATATGCCAGACGGTATCCCGACATTATCCTTGCCATCCAAAAACCCAGTCGGCTGTGTTTCGCGGATGGTATAGTTGCCAGGTCTCAAGTTATCGAAGGAGTAACCACCATCCGCATCAGTCGTCGTCGTCCGATTGACAGTCCCCTGATCGTCGCTCCCGGTCAGGGTGATAGCAGTGCCCGCAATCCCAGCTTCGCCGGGGTCTCGGAACCCGTTATTGTTATTGTCTTCCCATACATGACCACTGAGGCTGGAATCTTTGATCTCACCGAAATTATTATTCATCCCGGTGACGCCTTGACCGAGCATGATGTTCGAGAATCGGTCGTTGCTCGCTATCCCTCCCGGCGTCCCGATAGTGTCCTTGCCGTCGAGGAACGTGGCTGGCTGCTGGACTTCACGGATGGTATAGACGCCAGCCCGTAAGTCTTCAAAAACATAATGTCCGTCCGAACCGGTCGTTATCGTCCTGCTGACGGATGTCCCAAATTCGTCGGTCCCCGACAACTCGACCATGACGCCAGCGATACCCGCTTCCCCGCTGTCCTTCGATCCATCGTTATCCACGTCGTGGTAAACGAAACCGGAGAGACTGCTCCGCTGCACTTCCCCAAAATTATTCTCGACGCCTTGGACCCCAGCCTGCAAATTGATGTTCGAGAATTCATCGTCCCCGACTGCTCCACCCTGCGTCCCGATGGTGTCTCTGCCGTCGAGAAAGTTCGATGGCTGTTGCTCCGTTATGCGATAAGTTCCAGGCCGTAGGTTGTCAAACTTGTAGGCTCCATTACTGGCTGTGGTCACTGTCTGGTTGATCGACTCTCCTATGTCGTTGACACCAGTCAACGTGATGGCGACTCCACCAATGCCCGGTTCAGCCAGTGACCCCGACGTCTCACGAATGCCATTTCCGTTTTGGTCGAAGTAGACATTCCCTGCGAGACTTGCCGGAGGAGTTTCCCCAAAGTTATTGCCTGTAATGTCGGTGTCCGTGAGAGTCACCCCAATCGTGTCTGTTCCCACGGAGTTTGGAATCGGTGTTCCGTTGCGAGACTCCTGCCCGTCCATCAACCCAGGTGGTTGGTCCTTCTGAACGATGGTGTATTCACCAGGTTGCAGACAATTCTTGGGAATGTATTTGTACCGAACGACGAAGTTGGCTTCTGCGGTACTGTTGATCCCGACGAGCAGATTCCCACCACCAGTGGCACTCGAATTGACTTCCACCGTCTTCGTGAGGTCCACCTCCCCGGTTCCGATGAATGCCAACAACTGATTGCCTGTGAGTTGAACGGACTCAGTAGGGGCAACGGCAGTCTTCGGATCAAAAGTCTCTCCACTGGTCCCGGCAAAGTCCAGGACACCGTCGAACGCGCTGGCATTGAAGCTTCCAGCGTTTTCCTGGACGATGCTTCGGAGGTTAAATCCAGGACCACTCAGGGTCATGGTCCCTGACACCAGCCCGGTGATGCCGGACGTGACCATGGTACTTGTGTTTTCTGCCTCGATGGCGCTGGTGATCTCGCCGTTGGTGATGATCTCGACCTCGACCAACTCTCCCAAATCTGGGTCGAACTGGGCGACGGATCTGGTCACGCTGAAGCCTGCAAGCATCTCGGGAATGGTGACGGCATGTTCCAACGTTGTAATGCTCTGGTCGAGGGTGGGGTCCTCGGTGAATTCGTAGTACCCATTCGCGTCCGTCGTTGTCGTCGCAATCACATTACCAGCAGCGTCTTGCAGTTCGATCTCGCTGTTGGCGATGACGGTCTCCCCGACGTCGAAGACCCCGTTGTTGTTCAAGTCTTCGTAGACATGTCCACTGATCGTGTTACAACTGGGCATCCATCGATCTTCGAGCGAGTCAATCTGCGGACGATGAGCGAGTTGGTCGGCGCTGTGTGCGGTCGAAGCCGTCTGCTGACTCTTGGATTTCCGCTTCTTGCGATAGAGGTGGTAGAAGAGCATCGAGAAGAAAGTCATCGGCAACAGCTCCTTCTTGGTTTCGCCGGTGTTGAGGCCGAGCAATTCCATTTGCTCGCGTGGAACGCCCATGAACTGTTCCCTCTGTCCTACCTACCGATGCGGCTTTTTGGTGTCGCAGTTGGTAGCCTGAGAGAATTGGGGCTTAGAGAAAATGTTTCTGGTTCGTCGGGTCTTTTAGGTCATCGGCATTTTGCCAGAAAAAATTTGATGAATTTTGAAGGATCCTCAAATTTTTCTCAAGTTTTCAAAAACGACCACTTTCGGACGCGGAACTCACAGGTCAACAAGCACCGAAACGGAATTGACGTGGAAAAATGCCTTGTTGTTTTCTCCCACGACGTGACAGCCCGATTTCGTTCCGGTATCTTACTAGCTGTCACAGATTGTCCTGTTTGCCAGCTGCTCCGTTTTCGGGTCTCCCGAAACGCTCTCTCGCGTCATCACCAAGAGGTTCGCCATGAGCGCCTTGAAGATCCCATGTCCAAAGTGCTCGGCAGTCTTGAGCTCTGCCAAAGAACTTCCTGCCGGCCAACTCGTCGCATGTCGGAAGTGCAAACACACCTTCCCTTATGACCCAACACGCGGCGCACTCGTACCAAACATTCTCCCTCCAGACAATCCTGGTCCGGGAAAATCGGAAAGACGTCCCAAACCAACCAGATCTGCTCCCACCTCAGCAAACTCCTCGGCCAATCGTCTTTCGGACGAGAAGAGACATGACGAGTTTGTCCACACGCACGGACAAAATCCCACGATGTTGGCTGCCGTCCTCGGACTGTTCTTCGGAGTCATGATCCTGGCTGGGATCCTCGGGTTCACGTTGGCGGGACCAAGTCAAGATACTCTGGACAAACTACTCACGAAGAAAAAGCAGAATACACCAACGAGAGAAAATACGGAGGCTTTACCTCCGAAGAAAACCGAGAAGATTCGTAAACCGAACAAGATAGCCAAGCGTTCCAAGTTTTCCGAGAGCGAAGGGTACCTCAAGGCTCTCAAGGCCTTTGAGGTGGGTGATGCTTTGACGCTTGAGTTCAATAAGAGGTTGGAAGACGAGTTCCTCAGTAAACTGGCTCAAGACCAGTTCGTCTCCCCTAACGAAGCGATGACGTGGCGAACCCAGATCGAAAAGGATATACGCCCCAACGTCCAAGCCAACATAAGCACAGCGGAAAACGTTCAGCAAACGGCCGTCGCCGTGTTGAACCAGACCCAGAAAGCACTGGCAGACCTTGGCAAGGAGGACAACAGCGAGTCCAAGCAACTCCATGAGCAAGCCGCTGAGATGAAAACGATCAAGACTTTGTTCGCCGCAACGAAGAGAAAATTCCAGGCGTGGGAGATGTATTTCAAGACAGTCGAGGGGTTTATCGACGAGACTGGCAAGGTCAACGTGGGTCATTGGGACGCACTCAACGCCAGCCGACGAGAGCTTCGACTGAGTATGGAAGTATGGGGAAAGGTCAGTCCTCGGAAGCTCAAGGCCGATCAATTGGCTTTGGCTCAATTTGCGACTCTCAACCCGTCCAAAAAAGCCGAACCACCAACTCCTCCCGCGAAAAAAGAACCCAAGGACTCAAGCCCCAAGAAGCCCAGCATGACGACCGAACCTCCCGAGGAGCGGACTTGGGTTGTGTTCCGGGGTCAGATGGGCCAATTCTCCGTTCGCGTTCCTGCGAAACTCGCGCCGGATACCGGCAACGAAATGCCGCTCGTACGAAAACACGAGGACCCAGCTACCAATACAAAATATCTGATCAGGTATTACAAAGTTCCTGAAAAGTTAACAAATAAGAAGGTTCCGGATGAGCTACTCGGTGCCCTGACCCAAGCCTTCACCAAAGACAAGAACACCCAAGTTACAAAAGTCACACGGGACGGATTACCCGGGCTTCAGGTCCGTCAAGTCGTTTCCAACGTAACCAAGGACACGATCTTCTATCTCGTGGGCAAGGATCATGTCTTGCGCCTCTCCGCCGAGTACCCCAAGGGGGCCGACAATCAAGACGCCATGATGTTCATCGACTCCGTGCGCCTGAACGCAAAGGCCCTCCCTTCCAAAAACACCAAAGCGACGAGGATAACAGTGACCCTCCGTCTCGCGGACAAGGCCAAGCAACCCGTCTTGTTTTTCTACCCGACGGACCAACAAGACTATGTCTACGGAGCGAACGGAGAGAAGATACTGGAAGCCCGGTTGATCAACACGACCTCGCTAGCTGCTGATGTGCTCCGTCCTCTTGGCACCTCTGTGATCGGGTTTTCTCCGGGTGGTGACGTTTACGCGACACGCAAAGAAAGAACAATCACTGTGATGGACTTCCAGGCAAACAAGAAATATCGGAATGTCATACAGATGAAAGAGGCAACCGTCGCGTTCTCCAAAGACGAAAAATACCTGGTTGTCGGGGAAAAGGTCGGAGAACTCGCCGATGGCCAAAAAACTCCCCTGCTCGTCTTCGACTTGAGTGCTGGCGGAACGAAGACATTAAAAGGACACGACGAACCAATCCGAGAGATCGTCTTCGACGAGGAAGGTAGTCTCGTGTCCCTCTCTCGTGACAAGGTCATCCGGTGGGAACCCAAGACGTGGAAAATACTCCACCAAATCAAGGTCACCCCTGAGAAGGATGCGACCGCAGCCTGGGGTGGACTTATCCGCAAGGGGAAATATTACTACGTATCCACCTCGGACGGATTTCGACTGTACGCGACAAAAACGGGCGAACTGTATCATCACTTCACCCGCCCGAAGATGCCCGATCAGCCTCCAGGCGGTCGAATTTCTCTCTCCCACGACAATCGGTTCATCGTGGGTTGTGGAGCCAATGACAAAACCATCTACATTTGGAGCGTCCGCCACAAACAATTCATCCTCAAACAATCAAAACCGGATTCGGCTCCGATTCGTGACGTAATCTTCACCAAGAACTCGACACGAATCATCTCGGCCACCGAGGACGGAATGATCTACGCCTGGGATTTCAAAGCGAAAATGGGCGAGAGCCGATAGGACAGAGTTGGGTGGAAGAGAGTCGATGGACAATCGCCGCAGGCCCCACGAAGTCGGGTCGGATTGTTGCCCTCGCGTATGGTCCAGTCGCTGAACTCTTAGCTCTCACCCAAGGCCACTCGAATCCGAGCCGTCAGAACTTCAACCGCAGGTTCGTTTTCTCGCAGGAGCGGGACGATGACGTGAGCGTGATGACGACTTGGCTCGACGTGGGCCTCGTGCATCGGACGGACAGTGGCTTCGTATTGGTGACAGACTTCGGCATGGGTTCGACCACGTTCCTGGATGTCCCGACGGAGACGTCGAACAAATCGGATGTCTCCCGGAGTATCCACAAAGACCCGCAAATCAATGTGTTCCCGGATTTCGGGAATCGCCAAGAGCAAAATCCCTTCCACGATCAATACAGCGGTGGCTTTGACCGATACCGTGTTGTCGGTGCGTGTATGGGTTGCGAAGTCATAAACAGGTCGTTCGATGGGTTTCCCTGCGGTAAGCGCACCGAGGTGCTCCACGAAGAATTGATTGTCGAGGGCGTCGGGATGATCCCAGTTATTGGTACTTCGGACGGATTCGGGCATGTTGTCCCGAGTGTGGTAATAGGCATCGTGGTGGAGCACGGCCACTTCCTTCGGGCCGAGTCTTGATGTGAGGTGGCTCACGAGAGTCGTTTTTCCGGAACCTGATCCCCCTGCGATGCCGATGACAAATGGTGTCTTCATATGGTGGCTCGATGGCAATTCCGCGTCGCCCAGAACAAGACATTGAGTGTCGAAAGCGTGGCCTCACGGCCCACTTTTGATCATACCAAATCTGTGATACAATCTCTCTTTAACAGCATCCTCGTTTCCGATGCGAGGGGGCTTTCACGACACTTGTTTAGCCATCCGTGCGGTGCCACGCCGCGCAGGCTTCCGTGCTTCTCGCTCGTCACATGCTCGCTCGTCACCCACCAGCTCGGAGTCTCTGTCAAGACTCGGCTGGGTAGAGCCCACTGGCCTCCGAGTCTTGACAGAGACCCCGAGCTGGTTTCAGTGGATCAAGCATGTCCGAAGGTTGTTCGTAAACGTCGTTGGCCCTCTCGCTTTGGAAACCAGAAGCGTCGACGAAGAATCGGAATCGAGACGGGAAAAGAAAGCGAACGGAGACCTAACTGTGCCCATCCGACCACAAAATCGAGTCGGTGTGTCCTAAACACCCGCTGAAACATGAGCCCGAGCGTACAACAAGCCCGCGATACACGCACCGCCTTGTTGCATCGTTCGAAGTTGCTTCGAAATGTCCAGGTTGCTTTGATCTGCTTGTCCCAGGATAGGAAACACCGCATCACACAAAGACGCGAGAGCCCCTTGATGGCCTTCGGTCGAAAGTTGGGGTGCATAGAGGAAGCTCAGGTCGAACTGCGACTGGAGCCAACTCGTTATCCAAGGCAAGACGTCACCGGACCACTGCAGTTCTTCGTCACTCTCAAGGTGTCCTGTCGGCAGGGCATAGAAATTTTCAACAGAACTCGCCCGAAAGGCTTGCTGGAGGGCCAATCTGCCGGCCAACACATCAGCAAGCCCAGGTGCGTTGGGCAGCCCCAGGTAACTCGCCAGTTCCGGTTGGGACAAGTGCAAGTCCACGACGGCCACTTTCTTACCGTGCTTGTAACAGGCTGCCAGTGCCAAATTGAGGACAGTCACAGCCGCACGGGAATCAGTCCACGTCGGAAACAACAGAACTCGAGCCGAAGTGTAACGCTCGACGAACCGATCGACGATCTCGTGATATCTTTGGGTCGCAAGGCTGTCGGGTTCGTGGTGAACCACCAAAGCTGACGACATCTCTTGTCCGCAGGCATCGTCCCAGGGTTCGAAAACGATCGGACCCGATTGGTCTTGGTCGCCGTCAGCCTCTTGTTGCTTGGAGGCAGGCTCTTCGCTTTTGGCTTGTTCGCTCCGACCTCCACGGAGGACCGGGATCGCCATTACATCAGGAGACCCTTCGACCTGCCGATTGGAACCAACTTCGATGAATGGGAAGGCTTCTTCGACTTCCTTCTCCACCAAGAGCGAGACCGGCGCATCGTCGAGATTCAATGGAAGGACGTCTGGTGTTGGCGAGGGAACGGAAGGTGCCGCATTGGGTTGGGTAAAAGGAGTAGCATCTCCAGTCCGTAACGCCTTGAGCATCTTCGCCATCGGTGGCCTCCGTGGGTTGATCTTGCTGGGGGTGTGTCTTCTTAAAGGCAAAAGGGTGAAGGATGAGGTGACAAGGATGAAGGGAGACTTCGTTTCATTCTTGTGACTTCGGTCTTATGCCTTGTGGGGGTGAGTCGTACAAGGACCTGGCCGCTAAGCACCCCGTTTGGGAGGGGTTTCGAACAATCGATACGTAACGAGTTCTTCATTCAATTCCTGGCCAGGTACTTCGTGTTCTTGGGGTGGCATGGCGACTGTAAACAGCGTGTCCCCATGACCAGCGATCGGATCTTGGTTGGGGATTTCGTCAGTCAGCAATTCGCCTTTCAAATCCAAGCCGATCTCGGCAATCGCTTCCAAAGCAATTTCGGCATCGACTTTCCCGGCCTCGCAGTTCTCGGCGACGAGCAACGCTTGAAACCCCACCTGATTCAACAGCCGTGGGATCCCGGCAGTAGCTCTGGCGATCATTTCCAACGATTCCTCGGTGAACACCTCCTGGGGTTGTCCCCCAGCCACCCGAATTTGGTGATGGAGGTAGTCGATGGCTTCTTCCAACCCGAGTGGTTGGATCGTTTCGCGAACCGAGAGGCGTTGGTCGAACGAATCGAGCTGGGGTTTGGACATCTGATCGAGGATACTTGGAAGCGACACAATCAAAATCTGGACAGCTTTCTTTTGGCTGGCTTCCAGATTCCCCAACAATCGCAATTCTTCGAGAGCTTCGGCGCTGAGAGACTGAGCTTCGTCAAGAACCAACAACGTCCGCGTACCACCCGCGAACGTGTCGATGACGAAGTCCGTTAACCGCAAACGGAGTTCTTGCTCGGACGTTTTCTCATAAGGGAGCGAGAGATCATACAAAATGGCTTGCAACAAATCTTTGCGAGTACTGATGTGCATGTTCGTCAGGAATACAGTCGCTGCGTTGGGACAGAGACGCTCAAGCAGGCAGTGACAGAGCAGCGTTTTGCCCGTGCCCACGCCACCCACGAGCAAGGCGAGCCCTTCTTCGTTTCCGAATGCCTGAGTCAATCGCGACAAAACCTCTTCGTGGCTTGATGCTGGATAGTAGGAAGCCGTGTCAGGTGTTGGCGGGAATGGCCGTCTGTGTAATCCAAAGCGAGTCAAGTCCATCGAGAATCATCCCCCGTCAAGCGCAAGGTAGCCTGCGTCGATTGGTCGCGCGGAAACTTTGCTCAATCAGTGTGCTTTTACCATCGGCAGACCCGATGAGAAAAGTTCAATCAAGTTTTCTCGCACGGCCACGACAACGAGTTTTCTAGCCTAAACCGCGTGGCATTTGAAGACGCAAGTTTCGCAAGTCGCTGGCTTCCTTCTCGAGACAGGGCTCGAAGGATATCTTTCCGGTTACTATTGATCTGTGTGGCTGCTACATTATCCGCGCAGTTCTCAATAAGTGCTTGTCCGGTTCGTAGGTACACGCGGCTCGCGTGTAGTTTGTTTGGATTGAGTTTGCAGTGTACACGCGAGCCTCGTCTACCTGCGACAAACACAAAAATCGGACATCAATAGACCGGTTCACGCTTGTATTGCGTACAGGTTTTTCGTTTTCAAAGTCCTGGGTCCCGCTTGCGGGGACAAGGCCTCCAACCCGAGCGAAGCGGGAAACATAGCGAGCGAAGCGGAAAACATAGCGAGCGAAGCGGGAAACGCACCGGAACCGGAAGGAAGATGATCCGGCGAGAAGGGTTTTAGGGCTGACGACGTCGCGGAACTTCGAACCGCACCCAACATAACCGTAAACCGCTCTACATTCCGCGTTCCCCGTGTGCCCGTCCTCTTCTTCGTGTTATTGCCGACATAGCCTTCTTTCGTCAATCCGCCGCACATCCTCTATTTTCCACGCTTCGCCAGTTGGGCAAGGAGCAAAGGGGAAACGGATGGGGTAAAGGGATGAATGGAGCCATCGGCCTTGAGGAACAAACAGACTTGATTGCCGTGGTAGCTTCCGAAATTGTTCCGGAACGGGTCGAGTCGAGATGCCGCAAGTTCGTGACTTGACCCGGCAACGCGGGCATAACTGGAAGGATTGTCGCCGTTGTATAACGACCCATCACCCGTCGACGCCTTACAAGTCTCTTCATGCACGAGGTGTTTTTCGCCCACGAGCAAGGTATTGCTCTGGCCGCGAACAAGATCATTTTGTGCCGTTCGAGATTTCCATTTGAGGATTCGATCGTCCTTTCGCTCAAGAACTTTCGCAGGAATGATGGCTCCGTTGGCGCTATCCGTCGCCCACAACTTCTCCAAAGACCCATCACCCATACAGACTCCGTAATCCCCGAGACCACCCGGAACGTGCGTCTGTTTGGCGTTCTCGCCGTCCCCTTCCACACTCACCAGCGATGGACGCTTGCGAGTCGGACAGAAGTAGATGCTCAGTACGGCTTGGCGAGGCTGCTTGGGTTGTTGGACATAGGGCTTCGATAAGTCCCATTTGTTGAGGAGTTCGCGTTCGGTCGTGGGAAGCATGGGGACGAGGACGACGGCCCAGCTCGCATAGCCCGGCGCAATGTGACTTGGTGGATAGTTGTCGTTTTGCTGATGGTATGTTTGGATGCCGTCGCCGACTAACTTCAGATTATTCGTACACCTCAATCGAGCCGACGTTTCCCAGTAGTGCTGCAAACCGACCACCACCAATCCGCTGACGGCAACGACCAAGACACCCACCGCAACAACTTCCAATCGGGTGATTCCGGGACGCGAGAGAGATGATGCAAATCTGTTCGAAAGCATGGTTCGACAACATCAGAACGAAGATCAGGGTTGCGAAGGCGTATCAACAACGGAGTTCACTTCCATCGACAGCTTTCGACGAACTTCCGGAGAGACCAGAGGACCACCAGCTGGATCGAGTTCCAGGAACGTTTCGTAATCCTTCCTGGCTTTACCATATTCTCCAGTCTGAAAATAGTTGTGTCCGCGGTTACAGTAAGCACGAGCAAATTTTGGGTCCAGTTCGATAGCTCTCGAGAAGTCTGCCAGGGCGTCCTTGTGTTTGTTGATCTCGCCGTAGATGGCTCCTCTGTTGTTATAAGCTTCCGCGTCCTGGGCATCGAGATGGATGGCCTTGTTCAAATTGGTGAGAGCCTTGCGATATTGTTTCCGTTGAAAATACGCAGTCCCCAAGTTGGCGTAACCTTTGGGGTTCGTGGGGTCGAGCTTGGTCACTTGTTGGAAGTCCGCCAGGGCCTCGGGAAAGTCCCCATTCATGTAGTAAACGTGTCCCCGTTTGGCATACCCTTCGATCAAGGTAATGTCCAACTTGAGTGCCCGATCCAGGTCCGTCAGTGCTTTTTCCAAATCATTTTTGTAGAGCCAAACGGTTGCCCGTTGTAAGTACGCCTGGGCATCCCGATTGTTCAGTTCCACAGCCTTGTTGAGATCGGCAAGGCTTTTGTCCAGCGCTCCCATTGTCAGATGACAACACGCTCGGTTGAAGTAAGCTGCCGCAGAAGCAAGATCGAGGCGTATCGTGTCGGTGTAATCGGCAACGGCCTCGGGAAACTGCTCGATTTGCGTATGGATCAGTCCGCGATGGAAGTAAGCCTTGGGAGTCGGTTTCACCGCGATTGAGTGATTGAGATCTTGGAGGGCTTCTTGCGTCATGCCCTTTTTGTGATAAAGAAGGCCTCGTTGGCGGAGTGCAATGTGGTCATTCGGATTCGAGGCAATGGCCGCAGACAGTGTTTCCAGAGAAGCCGGAACGTTCGTCGGGCTTCTCTCCTGAGGCACAACGAAACCTTCAACGTTGGTCAACTCCGGAACGTCTTGTTCCGAGGAACAACCCACAACGACTAACAACACGAGCGGGAGGAGATACCTCTTCACGGTCGGCTCCATCCTTTTCGGTCTGAAACTTTGAACACGTACCTACAAACACTTGCCGACGAGGATTCTTATCGGCAAGTCATCAGTGGCATCTTTGATAAATCCCTTTTGATTGCCACATTCGCGCAAGTCTGACTCTTGTCAGTGGTCCGGAATGGGAACATGGAAAGTTCGAGGCCAACCCGAAACCCCAGCGAGTTTTCCCGGAACGGCGGACCATCCACGATTAAGCAACCCTTGGAACGCTCTGATTTCCTTGTCTCGGAACAATTTCCGTATTCCGGTGTTATTAAGAACAACCGAAATCATGGCCATTCTTCGTCCCCGTTCGGCCACCGGCCCATCATTTTATCTTCCATTTCCAAAAGGAAACCCATTATGCGTTTCGGAGTAACAATCATTCTTACCATGTTGGCCAGCACGGCGGTGCTCGGACAGTCTGGCTCCAAGCTCCAGAAGGCTTTCCAGCGTGTCGACGAAAACGACGATGGGAAACTCTCGGCGAAAGAAGTGAACCGTTTTTCGAAGCTCAAGACCCGCTTGAAAGGGGCCGACAAGGACGGCGACGGATCGATTACGTTCGCCGAATTCCGAACGCAGATCATTCGAACGCTCAAATCGCCAGCAACCAAGACCGGCAAGCTCGGGGCTGGCAACCACCTTCGTGTTATCCGCGTGGGAGAGTTGGAGCGTCGTTACCAAGTCTATGTCCCAGCCAAATATAAACCGGAACGAGCTACGCCAGTGATAGTGGCATTCCACGGTGGCGGTGGCAATCCGACAAGCATGATGCTGCTGAGCGGGTTGAACAAGAAGGCCGACGAGGCTGGATTCATCGTCGTCTATCCCTATGGGAGTGGCCTGAACAAAGATCGCTCCCTCACCTTCAACGGAGGAAACTGCTGCGGCTACGCCAGGCTCAGGAAGATCGACGACGTTGGATTTGTCCGTGCCTTGCTCGACGACCTGGCAAAGGCCGTGAACGTCGACGCAGATCGTGTGTTCGCAACGGGCATGTCCAACGGAGCCATCATGACCTATCTCGTGGCGTCCGAACTTTCCGACCGCATTGCCGCCGTTGCTCCTGTGGGTGGCCCAATGGGAACGGACACCTGCACCCCAAAGCGACCGGTGGCGGTCATGCACTTCCACGGCACGGCCGACCAACTCGCTCCCTTCAAGGGCGGCCAGGGCAAGGGAACGTCCAAGGTCCCATCGTTCTTGCGGCCCAAGTTTTACTCCGTCGATCACTCCATCCAAAACTGGGTGAAGGCCAACGGCTGCGACGAAAAACCAAAAGTTGTGGCGTTGCCCGACAAGGCCAAAGACGGCCTGACGGTCACCAAAAAGAGTTGGGGCAACGGGAAGGAGGGCAGCGAAGTTGTCTTGATCGAGATCAAAGGAGGCGGTCACACATGGCCGGGCCAAAAGCCGCTCAGGGCCTTTCTTGGAAAGTCCACGATGGACATTTCGGCCAACGACATGATGTGGGAGTTCTTCCAGAAACACCCAAGGAAGCGGACACCCAAATCAAATTCAGCGCCAGCCGGGAAACCAGGCTCTCGCAAGTCGCTTCCGGTCGGACAAAAACGGCAACGCAAACCTCTTCAACTTCACAGAGTCTTCCGTCCTGGGGAGCCTAAACAACGGCCCTTCGAGTTGGTGTTTCAAACTGTGCCGAACAAAGTCCCTTCTGGGTTATTGCAGCCACGGCATTACTCTTCTTCATTGCCATAAAGCCCAACAATGCTCGCAGCTTTCTCCCTGGATTCGAGCCACTCGGTGACTTCGCGAACTTCGGCTTGCATTTTCTCGATTTGTTTGCGTTCCTTGGCGAGTTGTTGCACAACCTCTCCAGGAATTCCGGTGTAAACCTTTTCGAGTTCGGTGTTCAATCGTTTCTCGAGGAGTTTGCGGAACTGACTGCGGATCGCGCTCCACCGAAGCGGTAAGAACAACACGATGAGTACGTGCATCAGGAACATCGTCGCTGCCATTGCGGCAACCGGGACAAGGAAGTCTGAGAGATAGGGCGTCCTTTTGAGTTGCAAAATCTGCATGACCAACAACCCGACTGTGACAACCAAAACGAGTGGTGGTAAAAAGTTGGCCAGAATCACGACGGTGTTCCGAATTCCTTTTCGCCAACCGGTTGGCTTGGTCCATTGGTGCTCGACCTGCCCGAGTACCTCGATGAGGGCCTGGGAGTAGCGTGAGCGCCAGTCGAGTTTCGCAGCTTCTTCGGTCGGCTCGTTCAACAAGTTGAGAGGAAAGCCTTGCTCGCTGGCCTGGACCAGTAACTTGTCGGAAAGGGCGTGCATGCTCGAATCGATGTGTTTCTCTCCGGCGGCCTGGGCACACGCCGAAGTGAACGTTTCCAAATTCCAATTCACCGGGGCAGCCGATTGCGTTTGCGACTTGGGCATCAAGGGAATGTGGTCACGCAACGAACTCCCGGCATACTTGATCTTGTTGACCAGAGCGAGATACCACGCCGTCACTCCCCAGAAGTACCCTTGTCGTTGGTTCGCGAAGTGGTGCTCGAGTTCTTTCTGATAAGGCTCGAGAGTGTCGAGCAAGATCTCGGCGTCTTGTGTCGCGGCTTCGCGGATTCGTTTGGTCCAGATGACCTTCGTTCTTTCGGCGGCTTTGGCCACGTCCGGAGGCATGGCGTTTTGCAGCGACCGTTGCAGTTGGTTGAGTGCCTGACTCACACCTCGCGCTTTGATCGCTTCGATTTCGAGCCGTGTCAGGCCCAGTTCCAACCAGTGGACGAGTTCTTCGAACTGTTCCCCTTCGGTCAACTCCTCTGTCGATTGGCCGTTGTTTTGGGCTCTATCGACCCAATACTGGGCACACGTTCGGAACAACAATGGTTTTTCGAAACCTTCGTTCTGCAGGTCGGCGAGCAAATCCTCGTCGGGCCGGACGCCGTGGGTGTAGGCTTGCGAGCATCGATCCCACTTGTTCAACACGAACGCGAAGGCTCGCCGTTTACGTTGCTGCAGGAAGAGTTCCCAGCCGAGCTTGTCGTGATATTTTTCCTGGGACCCGACGTACAGGACAATATCGGCGACGGGCATCACACGCATCATCGTATCGCGGTTCGCGAGGTCGTTGCTGTCCAGGTCGGGCGTATCCACGATGACTTTTTGGCGTAGCTCCGGGCGGTCGTGATGCACCAGACGGCAATGTTGGAGGGCCGGATCAAGCGTGTGCGACTGGACCGATTGGTGGTAGTAAACGACAGGATCACGCGTTGTCGGTCGGGCAAACGACGCTTGGGCGATCGGAACGCCACCCGCCAAGGCATTGAGTAAAGTCGATTTTCCGACCCCTGTACCCCCCATCAACATCACAACCAACAAGGGTTTTTCCTGGTCGAACGACTCGGCCTTGCGACCGAGGTCCGTGGCGATCCCGTCCAGGGTCGCTCGTGTAATCGTCGAGAGGGGATGATAATGCGGGACGTCGAGCCACGCCCGCAGCGACGTGTGCAACGCTCGCAACGCCGGGGCCAGTGTTCGCAACAATGGTTCGTCGGTGACCGGTGCAGTTTCCATGTGCAAAGTTGGTTTGAATTCCTCTTGGGACTATCGTCCCAAGCTGTGTTATGAGGTCTCTTCGGGACTGGACAAATGCCATCCCAAAACCAATTTTCTCGAGTCCCGAAGGGACGATCGAAGTATATAGCTTGGAAAGAGAGTCCCAAGTCCATTTAGTGCTCACTCTCGGAATTCGCTGGTCGAGCTTCGACACCAGTTGCCTGGTGTGGATTCTCGTTTTGCGATTGGACCGCCGTTTTCGAAGGATCGAGAGGGATTTCGCCCCGCTCGTTGATCTCAGTGTTGACGGCCGTGTTGAGTTCGTGCAATGACAGCGGAATTTGGTGTAACGCCTTTCGCAAACGCTGGAATTCCGATCCACCCGTTGCTGGCCACTCGATGAGCCAACCTGCCAGTGGGCCCGAGATGTGTTGAGCGACGAGCGTTTGTTGGCGAGCCCGAGCTTTTTCCTTTTGGGCGTTGACGTAACT
>CAYRFQ010000069.1:0-41364 GCA_964423615.1 uncultured Alcaligenaceae bacterium
GGGATCATACAAAAATCCGTAAGTCATTGTCAACAATAAATTCACGTAATCTCCCAATTCTCGACACACCCAGAAGTCGATCCCGGGAACTTTTCTGAACGATAGCTACAATTTCTCTTTGTTACGTTGTCATAAGTCTTTGACAAGCCTGCATCTTAGGTGCAGAAAATTGCCTATTCGCGACTTAAGGAAAAGTTTCACAAAGACCGTTGACTTTCTTCTTTGGCCTCGCACAATGACTCCGCAAGGCAAGGAAGGGGTAAAGTGGGCAAGAAGTTCAGGTTGTTGATGCAGTTGAGTACTCGCTTTTAGCATTCTTCCCAACAGCCAAACGTAAACATTTCCCCTCGCCACACTCGACAAACTCCTTTGACAACGCCCACGGAAAAGGTCACGATGTCGAAACAATCAAATATTGGCCTGTACTATTCGCTTTCCCAGATAGGTTTGGAGATGGTCATCCCAGCAGCTTTGGGGGCCGTCCTGGACTACTATTTACAGTGGGGTTTCTGGGGGGTGACCATTGGACTTGTGTTGGGTTTTGTAGGTGGGCTTTATCACATAACTACCTTCCTCAACAACCAACAAAAGGCCAAACTTGATGCAGAAAAAGACCACAATAATCTTCAACAAAATGGCTCCATTTCGTTGAAGAGCGAACAGGTCGAACAGCAAGAAAGCCGAGAGTCCAAAGGATAAATTGGCCATGTCGACCTGGTAGTGATATCAAACACTTAAGTACATCTTTGTGAAAGCAACGAGAAGGAATGTAGGCGGAAATGTCGGTAGAAAGAGCAGAGAAACAGTAGGATTTGTTGTGATACGTCGTTTCGGGTTGCTCGTAGTTAGTTTGGTTGCCTTATGGGGAGCAGGACTCGCGATTGCTTCTGTCGCTTGGGTACGGCAATTCCAAACCCATTTGGTGCTCATCTCAGTCGCAAGCGGCTTATGTGCTCTTCCAGCGTTCACGACGATCCTGTGGCTCTCGTGGAGCGTGAACCGGACACCGGCACACCAGTTCCAGGCCGTTTTTGGCTCAATGGCTGTTCGTATTTTCTTCATCCTCGGGACTGCGATCTTGTTGGCGTTTTTACATCCCTACTTCCAGCTTCACATTCGCCCATTCTTACTGTGGATCAGTTTTTATTATCTGGGGACGCTATTTTTGGAAATCGGCGTTCTCATTGGGACGAACCTTATCCCCTTGACGGTCGTTCCGGTATCAAATACTCCACCACAAGACGAAATCAAAATACGAGCAACCGAGTTATCCAGCGACAACGAAAAGGGTAACGACGTCACTCATCCAATCGAACAAGGCGGAACGTCCTGAGCGAAGCACTTTGGGACAGGCGATAATCGGAGAAGAATCATGGCACACAACGCAATCGAGCATGTTCTCGACACGACGACGCCGAGTAAGCCGGAGTTTCCCCTGTTCACGCATCTGTTTGGGGAAGAAGGCCTTTCGATTCCGTTGTTCAGCTTGGATGGCTACGGAATTCCGTTCGCATTGACGCGATACATGCTCATTGAGGTCCTGGTTGCCGTCGTGATCATTGCCATTTACGTTCCGCTCGCGAGGCGAATCGCGACGGGCAAGCCTCCCAAGGGGGCCTGGTGGAATTTCTTCGAAGAGTTATTAACGTTCGTCCGCGACAAAATAGCCCGTCCGGCCATCGTCGGAGAGGGCGGAAGCTCGCACCACGGCGAAGGCCATGACGATCACGGGCATGAAGGCCACGGCCATGACGGCCACCATCAGGTCGATCCTGTCAAAATCATGGACCAAGCGGTACCGTTCCTCTGGACGGTCTTTTTGTTCATCCTGCTGTGCAACTTGTTCGGGTTAGTTCCTATGTTGGGTTCTCCGACCTCGAGCCTCTACGTGACCGCTGCCTTGGCCTTGATGAGCTTCTTCATTCAACACGGGTTAGGAATCTACAACAAGGGGTTTGTTGGCTACATCCAGAGCCTTTGGCCTCCCATGGACATGCCTTTAGCCCTTGCCATTTTTGTCAAGCCTTTGCTTTTTTTCCTTGAAGTTATTGTCGGTCCGATCATCAAGAGTAGCGTGTTAGCCATCCGTTTGTTCGCAAACTTGTTCGCCGGTCACCTCGTCCTGGCAACCGTTTTGTTCTTCATCGCTAACGCCGCAAGCCTCAGTTTCGGGCCGCGAATTGGGATTACGATCGCCAGCGTGTTCGGAGTTTTGGCGATTAGCTTTTTGGAACTGTTCGTTGCGTTCCTTCAAGCATATATCTTCACATACCTGACAGCGATTTATATAGGACTGCAAACCAACCCGTCGCACTAACTTTTGAGTTAGTCTGCATGGGGTTGTTCAAACTCAAGAGAAAACTACGTTTCCAATTGGCAACGACCTTTTGACCTCGTGAGAATGTCTGGCGGTTGTGTCCGTTCGGCTCCCACAAACTACCCAGGAGTGATTCCGACGATGAAATTTGTTAAATTTTTGGGCTTGGCTTTGGTAACTCTGTTCCTTTGTGCAGCCCCAGCTTTGGCTCAAACTGGAGGTGAGAAAGCGGCAGAGAAGGGCGTTTCGCAAACGGAAGTTTTGACAGGCTCCGGCATCGGACTGGGAATCGGATTGGGCGCAATCATCATCGGTGCTGGCTACGGTTTTGGCAAGATTGGCTCCGCCGCATTCGAAAGCATGTCTCGCCAGCCCGAGACAGCCGGAACGATCAACGGGGGCATGATCATCGTCGCGGCCCTCCTCGAAGGAGCGACCCTGTTTGCCATCCTGGTCGTGTTACTCACCGTTGGGATCGGTCAGGCTAGCTAACAACCCCAGATCGAACCGGTCGTGTTGACCGCGACCGGCATCGCTTGGTCACCGATACATTCCAGGAGGTGGTTCATGATTCTCCGTCTACGGTACCTCGTTCTTGCGTTGTGTTTTGCTTACCTCACTTGTCCGGTGACGAGTCCGACTCCAGTAGTCCACGCCGCCGAGCACGAGGAAGGGGATAAACATAGTAAGGGAGAAGACCACGGTAAGGGAGATGACCACGGGACACACGACGAGAGTCCGCTCAGATGGGCGGCAGACCTGACCATCTGGACATTGGTGGTGTTCCTGGCGATGTTCTTCATCTTGCAAAAGTACGCCTGGCCGGTCATCCTCGGGCAACTGAAACAACGTGAGGAGAAGATTGCCGAAGCCATGCAGCGGGCCGAAACCTTGCAAGCCGAGATCAACCAAAAGCAGCAAGAGTTCCAGGAAGGATTGGCCCAAAAGAACAAAGAAGTCGTTCAGATGATGGAAGAGGCTCGGCGTGACGCCGAAGCCCTCAAGGCGAAGATGAAGGCCGATGCCGAGACTGAAATTGGGGCCGAACGCGAACGGCTCCGACGTGAGATCAAGACGGCTCGAGACCATATTCTTCAAGAAGTCATCAACCAAGCTGGTGACCTCGCCACGTTGATTTCGACGAAAGTGATTCGCAACACTCTCTCACACGAAGATCACCAGAGGCTCGTTGAAGAATCTCTCGCTGAACTGAAGCAAAACCAAGAACGATCTCGCGATCAAATGCGACAGTTCGCCATGGAGTGGGCCAACCAGGGAGCGAGCCAGAATTAGACCTCGTTCCATTTGGAACCACAACTTTCCTTCTCACCTCGAAAGAAAGCAGATTGAGAAGGAGGAGCCCTCGAGGGTGCTGAGGAAAATAGGGTCTCGGTTTTTGGCGATCATTTGGTGGGCTTCGTTCACCAAATGCTGAGAGAAATCTGAACAACGAAAGAGACACGATGGGCCAAGACCCATCCTAAATTCTAATACCTTCGGGACCTTGTCCTGAAGAAACGAGAGCACCACCATTATGGATGCCACCGATTCACCGCAAGAGTTCACGCACGTGATCTCGCTGGATGAACAACGCGTCGCCAAGGTGTACGCTGAGGCCTTGTTCAAGGCGGCGGAAGCCGACAACAGTGTTGACCAGGTCAAAGACGAATTCGCTGCACTCGTTCACGATGTGTTCCAACAGCAACCTCAGTTCGAAGAATTCCTGGCCAGCGCCGCAATCGATCTGAGTGCCAAGAAACGCGTACTCCAGAATACCTTCCAGAATCGCAGTCATCCCCTGGTTTATAACTTTCTCCAAGTCCTTGCCGAACGTGACCGTTTGCCCCTCCTTCGGGCCGTTTACGAAGCGTTGGTTGATCTGCAAAATAAACGCATGCGGCGAATCCCGGTTCGTGTCGAAAGCGCTGTACCGCTCTCGGACGACCAAAAAGGACGGCTTGCTAACGACCTGCGAGAAGGTTTCCAACTCGAGCCAATGCTCGAAGAGGTCGTCAAACCCGAACTCCTCGGCGGACTCATTTTGCAAGTTGCCGACTTCGTCTTCGACGCCTCTGTCCGCGGTGAGATTGAGAAAATTCGAAAACACGTAAAGTCACGAAGCAGCTACGGGATCGAACAAATTCGAGACCGTATCTTTCCAACTGATGGGTGAATGCCATGAACACCGGCGAGATCGTATCGTTACTCACGGGTGAAATTCAACAGTTCAGCGAGGGCATTCGTGCCCAGGAAATTGGCCGCGTGATCGAGGTCGGAGACGGCATCGCTCGCGTCTACGGGCTCGGTGGCGTGATGGCTGGGGAGATGGTCGAGTTCACCCGGACCGGAACCAACGGACTGGCCTTCAACTTGGAAGAAAACTCGGTCGGGATCATTATTCTCGGGGAATATCTCGAGATCAAAGAAGGCGACGAAGTCCGTTCGACGAGCCAGCTTTTGGAAGTCCCCGTTGGGGACGCTTTGGTCGGTCGCGTCGTGAACCCGCTCGGCCAACCGCTCGACGGCAAGGGCGAAATCGTCACCACCGAAAAACGCTACATCGAAACGGCCGCCCCTGGTGTCGCCGACCGCCAACCGGTCGAGACGCCTCTGCAAACCGGAATCAAGGCCATCGACGCGATGATTCCCATCGGTCGTGGCCAGCGCGAGTTGATCATTGGTGACCGTAAGACAGGAAAGACGGCCATCGCCATCGACGCCATCATCAACCAGAAGGACGCACCCCCCGACGAACGGGTGATCTGCGTTTATGTCGCCGTTGGCCAGAAGCAATCGTCGGTGGCGTCGCTCGTCCAGTCCCTCGAACATTACGGCGCGATGGATTACACGATTGTTGTTTCGGCGGCTTCGTCCGACCCGGCACCGTTACAGTACATCGCTCCCTACGCCGGGTGTGCGATGGCCGAACACTACATGCACCAGGGCCGTGACACCCTCGTCGTTTACGACGACTTGACCAAACAAGCCGCGGCTTATCGTCAGTTGTCGTTGCTCATGCGTCGTCCGCCGGGTCGCGAAGCGTATCCGGGAGACGTCTTCTATGCCCATTCACGTCTGCTCGAACGGTCGGCCAGGTTAGCCGACAAATGGGTCATTGTCCCCAACCACGTCAACGATGCCGAAGTCAAAGAAGATTGGGGCGTGAACAACGAGAAAGGCGAGATGCGACAACCGGGTGAAGCCGGAAAGGTCTATGTCGGTCCGCTCGATAAAGAGAAAGCCGCAAAGGACGTCGCTAACTTTCCGGATCACAAAGTCGCCAAAGTTGCCGGAACGGGTGGGTCGTTGACCGCCTTGCCGATCATCGAGACGCAGGAAGGTGAAGTGTCGGCCTACATTCCGACGAACGTCATTTCGATTACCGACGGTCAGATTTACTTGCAACCGGATTTGTTCTTTGCTGGCGTTCGTCCTGCCGTTGACGTCGGAATCAGTGTGTCGCGGGTGGGTGGAAAGGCCCAAATCCCGCCAATGAAAAAGATCGCCGGGAGCTTGCGTTTGGACCTCGCCGCGTTCCGAGCGTTGGAAGCCTTTGCCCAACTCGGTACCGAACTCGACAAGGCGACGCAATCTCAACTCGATCGCGGATACCGCATGGTCGAGATCCTCAAGCAACCGCAGTTCCAACCGATGAACGTGGCTGACCAGGTGGCTGTAATTTTCGCCGGGACTAAGGGATATCTCGACAAGATCCCGGTTTCGGAAGTTCCCGGATGGGAGCAACAGTTCCTCGCGTTCTTGCTGGAACAGAAGCCCGAGCTTCGAGACGCTATTCGCTCGGCCAGAAAATTGACCGATGAACTCCAAGAGCAACTCCGCGACGCCCTCCAATTGTTTCAAGGACAATACCAACCGCCAAGGACGACGATGGCTGAGACTGCGGGCGGGGTCGGATCGACGGAAGGTTCCCAGGGGACCGGCATCCAAGAAAAGTCGACCGGGGTTGCACCAGCGTAAGTGTCGTCGGGTGGGCCAAGGCTCACCTTGTTCCGCAGCCTGATGGTTTACTACCAACGCGAAGCGTCAGCGAGAAATACTCTCTTGAGGCCTTTATCAACGGTGGGCTTAGGCCCACTAAATCACCATGAACCACACCCTCCTCATCATTGCGTTTCTTGTTATTATCCCTGCCGCCAATGCGCAAAGGAAGGAAACGCCATCGAAACAGGAGGTCTTGAAGAAGGTTTATGATAAGTCTTACAAAACTCCGACCGGTTTCTACCAAGACCCGACGTTGAAGGCCAAAAACGTTTCGCTCTACTACCACCAACCTCGTTGGTTCGCCACGAACGAAAAAGATGCGAGGAAGATCGTCGAAAAGTTCCTCGCCAAGTCGAAACGAAAAAACAGTCCGAAGATCACGAAAACACGCAAAACCAAGAAATTCTTCGACTTCAAAGCCGGTCGTATTTGGTACCGCATCCACAATCCGAGGTATTTTGTTTGGGCTGGTCCTCGTGTCGGCGGGAAGGTTCCTTTCGGAGCCCAAAAACAAACGAACGTGACCATCGGTAAATTCGCAAATCGGCCAGTCACTCTGGCTGCTGCGAAAGAGTTTGCCGAGTACCACTGGTTGGTGCGATTTTACAACCTCGGCGGGGCCAAGGTCCTCAAGTCCGAGGCAGACAAGCACGACGGAAAACTTACGATTCGCCTGTTTACGACTTTTGTGGTGTACGGGGACTTCGGGGTCAGCGACATGATTAGTGTCCTGGAAGTGACTTACGTCGTAGATCCCAACACGGGAGTGACTACGCGTAGTCAACGCGTAGTCGCGAAGGTCCAAGGAAAACGAAACTAGGCTCTCCGGGAGCGATACCAACGTCGCTCACCAAACTTTGACTGAGACCCACTCATGGCCAAGACACGAGCTCTTGTCAAACGCCGCAAAGCGATACGAAATATCCGCAAGATCACGCGGACGATGGAGTTAATCGCCACGGCCCGCTTCAAGAAAGCCCTCGATCGAGCCTCCGAGGCCGAAGCTTATACGCAGAAGATTGCCGAACTGTCGGCTAATCTCAGCGCCAGTGCGACGAGCATCCAACATCCCCTTCTTGAAGAACACGAAGAGATCAACAATAGTGTCCTGCTGGTCCTTTGCTCGAATCGAGGATTGTGTGGAGGCTACAATACTTCCGTCCTACGCGAAGCCGGTTCACGCATTCGCGAAATCCAGGACGAAGCTGAACTGCATCTGGAAGTATCTGGCCGACGGGGTATTAGTTATTACCGCTACCAACGGGTGCCTGTCGAAACCACGTACACTCAATTCGAAGACAAACCCGCCTTCGAGGACGTAAACCACATTGCCGAGCGATACATCCGTGCTTACGTGAACAAGCAAATCGATCGAGTCGAAGTCGCGTATATGAAGTTCTTTAACGCCGGGCGGCAAGTTCCTGTGGTCGAGACGTTGTTGCCTCTCTCGTCGGTAACGTCCGAGAAAAAAGAAACCCCGACGGAACGAAACGGGAATTTGCCCTTTTCTGTTGAATATGAGTTTCTCCCGAGCCCGAAAGAGATTCTCGAAGAAATCCTTCCGGTGTCGTTCAAGGTACGGTTGTTCAAGTGTTTTCTTGATGCCGCCGTGAGCGAACAGATCGCACGCCGCGTTGCCATGAAGGCCGCAACTGAGAACGCCGGTGACTTGATCAAAGCCATCAGCCAGAAGTACAACCGTGTCCGCCAGGGCCAGATTACTACCGAGATCATGGAGATCATCGGTGGTGCGGAAGCCTTGAAGTAGAAAGCCAAACCACAACATACCGAAGACATATACTCGAGGCCACCATGATCGCAGAGAATCAAAAAATCGGTAAGATCATCCAGGTGATCGGTTCGACGTTCGACGCCCAGTTTTCCGAAGGAAATCTTCCAGAAATTTACAACGCCCTCCGCGTCGACGTGGAAGTCCTGGGCAGGAAATTTCAACTCGTGGGAGAAGTCCAACAACACCTCGGTGGTAACCGCGTGCGTGCAGTCGCTCTTGGATCGACCGACGGTTTGGTTCGAGGGATGGACGTCATCGACACGAGTGCTCCCGTGGCCGTGCCCGTAGGTCCTCAAACGTTGGGTCGCGTTTTTAACTTACTCGGTCAGCCGATCGATGGTCGTGGACCTGTCGAAGCTCAGGAATTTCGAGGCATCCACCAAGACCCACCCGAGTTCGCTCAACTTTCGCCAAAGACCGAGGTCTTCGAAACGGGCATCAAGGTTGTTGATTTGCTCACGCCTCTTGTCCGTGGTGGTAAGGCTGGTTTGTTCGGTGGTGCCGGTTTGGGTAAGACTGTCATTCTGACCGAACTTATTGCCCGTATTGCCCGTGAGTTTGGTGGCTACTCGGTATTCGCTGGCGTCGGCGAGCGGACTCGTGAAGGAAACGACCTTTGGCTCGAGATGCAAGAGACCGAAATGGGTGACGGTCGCCACGTCATTGACAACACCGTGATGGTGTTCGGCCAAATGAACGAACCGCCGGGCGCTCGCTTGCGTGTCGCGTTGAGTGCGTTGACGATGTGCGAGTGGTTCCGCGACCAAGGCGGTGATACGCTTTTGTTCGTCGACAACATTTTCCGATTTTCGCAAGCTGGTTCCGAAGTGTCCGCGTTGCTCGGGCGGATGCCTAGTGCGGTGGGATACCAGCCCACGCTCGCGACCGAGATGGGCGAGTTGCAAGAACGCATCACCAGTACCGACCGCGGGGCCATTACCTCGGTGCAAGCCGTGTACGTTCCCGCCGATGACCCGACCGACCCAGCACCGGCGAATGCGTTCCAACACCTCGACGCGTTTATTTATCTCGAAAGGTCGATTGCCGAGAAAGGGATCTACCCGGCCATCAACCCGCTCGCCTCGAACAGTCGTATTCTTGACCCCCAATACGTCGGTGAGGAACATTACCAAGTCGCTCGTCAGGTGCAGCAAATTCTCCAGAGATATAGCGACCTCCAAGACATCATCGCTATCTTGGGTGTCGAAGAATTGAGCGAGGAAGACAAGCAAACAGTATCTCGTGCTCGCCGTATCGAGAAATTCTTGTCTCAGCCGTTCTTCGTCGCCGAACCGTTCACTGGTCGTCCCGGTCGATTCACCTCGACCCAGGATACTATCCGCAGCTTTAAAGAATTGTGCGAGGGGAAATGGGACCACTTGCCAGAAAACGCGTTCCTGTACGTCGGCGGAATTGAAGAAGCGGCCCAACGAGCGGAAGAACTGGCGGCGGAAAGTTAATCCACCGTGATTGGCCGAAAGTCAATCTTATCGTAGCCTGGGGCAGCGAGCGCTCTGGGGAAATGATGACTCGAACAATTTCTGGTGTAAATATGGCAACAATCCGATGTGTCGTTGTGACTCCTGAAACGTCCGTTCTGGACGAGACCGTCGATTTCGTGGCCATACCCATGTTCGACGGAGAACTCGGGGTTGCCCCCGGACGGACACCGTTGATCGGGCGTGTTGGGTACGGAGAGTTGCGCACGCGAACTGGTGATTCCGTCAACAGGTACTACATCGACGGAGGGTTCGTCGAGATTCGGGACAACGTTGTCACTGTGTTGACCCAAAGAGCGTTGTTCGGCACCGACATCTCGGCGGACGTCATTGCTAACGCGGAAGCTGAGGCCACCCAGCCTGCCACTACCGACGAGACTATCGAAGAACGTCTTGGCAAACAAGCGCGGCTCCGTGCTATTCAGAAGATTGCGAGTCGGTCGAAAGGGTAATACCGTGTTGAAGATCGGCGCGAACTTCTTCTCGTGCCTTGTTCCGTCTTGATTGGTTTGCGAAGAATTGTTTCGCATTCGGATTTTCAACCTGTCTCTACTTTCTTGGACAGGCTAAAGATTGTCGGAACAAACGGTGTTTTAGACTTCAGGTTTGCAGCCACGCAACGGCTACAGGTGTAACCTGAAAGCAAGGTGCCTGCACGCGACAGTAGAAAAAGGCAGTCCTCCGCCGAAGAAGTCATCCTGTTGGAAGCGGCCAGAATCTCTTACAGATTCGCGATTTCCAAGCCAGACAGACTGCACAACAGTCAAATTTCCATCCCAACACAGACACAACAAACAAAATACGGAACCTTGTCTTTTTGGGTTCCCACCAGTCTCAGTATGCCGTCCAGTTAAAGCCAGCTTATGGCAACGGCAGACGAAGAGAGCCTGGTGATTCCGACAATCACCAGGCTCGTTGTTGGGAAAACCGTGGTTCGAGTTTTGTCCCGTGACTACTTGGCTTCGACCTTGAGTTTTTTCAGTTGTTTTGCGATTTGGTTCCCGTGATCTCCGGTGTTGACGTTCGTCAAAATGAAAAGAATCTTGCCGTCTTTTCCGACGAAGATTGTCTTTCGGAAAGGAAATCTTCGGTTTTCGGTGACGAGCCCGTAGGCCGTGGCAGTCGTGCGAGATGGATCACTGAGGATTGGATAATCCAACTCGAGCTTCTTCGCGAACTTCTTGTTGAGTTCAGGTGTGTCACAACTGGCTGCGAAATAGGCCACGTTGAATTTGCGGATGGCATCGCCGCTCGCACGGAGCGACTTACATTCGCGTGTTCAGCCACCAGTGAAGGCTTTGGGGAACCACGCCACGACTACAGCTTTTTTACCTTTGAAGTCGGACAATTTGTAGGTCTTTCCGTCACTGCCAGGCAACTCAAAGTCAGGAGCCGTGTCGCCGACTTTCAAAGTTTGGGCGGGCACGTTGCTGGCCACGAAAAACAGCAACGTGAGACAGCTTGCGAGCCATCTCGATGTGTTCAGCGTCATTGAGGTCTCTCCTTGTTGGTCGAAAAACAAGCACGGGCTGTGTCTTGTCGAGACTGTGATCCTTTTGTAACTCAAGAAGATCTCAGCTGCAAGAAGGAAGGGCCAAGATGCCCAAAGAAGTCAAGTTCGGTCTCTCGAGTTTTCGGATTCGGTCTTCTTGGAAATGCCAACCCACGGGTCGTCCGTCTAGGCCTTTTTCCTGTGTCATGCTTGTGGGATGTAGTTCTTGCGAAGGTAATACTTTCTAACAAAACGGTTTGTCTCCAGTTTTTCCTGGTGGACTCGTGGAAATGAGATGCTGGTTTTGGGACACTATGCGGACGCTTTTATGGCTGTTTGGTTGGCCGGAGTGAACCAAACAAGGAAGCTGTGCGAACCAGGATTTATGAGAGTAGTTGACGCAGGAAGGTCGTGCATTTCCTTCGTTCGAAGGATTTTCCAAAACGCGAAGGTGATTGGTTGGGTGAAATGCGCAAATTGGCGGACGAACGGAGTCCTCTATCGTGTTTTTCCCGCCCTCCTATCGTTGGTGAATACACTTTTTACCAGTATAATCTCTCCAAAACAACCTGGCTTGCATTCGAAGTCTGTTCCAAGAGGAGTCAACAGTGCAGAAGTGGATTTCGTTAGTTGTTGGAATTGTGGTGATCGGGCTCACCGGGTGTGGGGCTGATCCCAAGGACAAGGGCGGGCCGGTCGAGTACGGCTCAGTTACCCCATCTGAAGTTACTCTGGCCCCTGGCAAGAGCACGACGATCACGGTCGAAGTCGATCGTAAAGGCTACGAAGGAGTAGTGGTTGTCAAATTCGATCGCTCAAAGGCTCCTTCCGTTTATGTGGACGAAGAGGAAACAACTCGGACCATCAAACCTGGGAAAAATTCGGCAGATTACACTCTTATCGCCGAACCAACCGCAAGCTCAACGAAAGAAGGCTCTCCAGAGGTCCTCGTCGTGACTGTGAGGGGTGCGGACATCAAGGATTTCAAAGCCGTTCTTCCAACGAAAAAGGTTTTGGTCACGATCAAGGGTGGTGTCATTCAGAAAAAGAAAGACGAACGCAAACGCTACCTCACGCCCAAAGAAAATACTTTAAGCGAAGTCGGGGGGGCGATTCGCGGTTTCGGTGAGAAGTCTCCAAAATTCGCTGACTTTGAAGAAAAGCTCAAGTTTTACGCAGACCTCAAAGAAGTTTCCGACAAACAAAAGAGTGCCGAGGCCAAACTCCAAGCAGTACGGGATGCCGACGTCAAGAATTGGGAAGCCTTGAAGGGTGATGCCGACACGGCGATCGAAGAGGCTTCGACCGCTCTCAAGAAACTGAAAGAAAAGTACAAACTCAAGTAGTACACGTTTGCGAGTAATACGTTGGGGTCGGTCGACACGAACCCGAAACGCGAGTTGCCAGTTTGTGCTGGCCGAACGAATAGTTGTTGTTTTTCTCTTTTATCAAACGAGAAGTGGCCGATTCGAGCCAGGTCGCGGTCGCAGGCGTAACCTTGCAAGCAAAGTGGCTGTACGCGACCGTGGGTAGAGCTTGAGCCTTGTCCGGACTGAGGGAAAAAAAGGCCCCAGGAAGGTTTCTTGGGACGTTTTTCTCGCACGCCCGGGACTAATATCTGGCGTCGCTTCGCGGCTCAAAACAGAGACACAACAACTATCCATCCCTCCAGCACTAACTTAAAAAAACGCAAGAGAAGGTCCGAACAAAACTCTATGCTTGCGCTTCGGATTCGTGTAAGAGTCTCTCGTTTTGAGTTCAGGCAAAACCAAACTTCATCCGTCAACGCAAAAGGGATTAACCGATCGTCGGTGCGGTGCCTCGGAAGTCGATGGAGCAGTCATCGGACAGCCAGGAAGATGTTTTTTGACTGTGGAAAGCAGGAGGCATACCCAAACCACAGCCGCATCGTTGCCCAAAGAAAACCTCCAAAACCGCGATAGAGAGGGCCGGGATCATGGAATTGTTTAATTCCGTGGAATCCGGCCTTTTGCAATCCTCGACGGATTTGTCCTCTTGTAAAGCCCTGTTCCGTGACCCCAAATTGGCGTGAGTGTTCGCGGGCGTGAGGCGAGTATCGATGGAGCCAAGTCGTTTCCATCATCAGCAGCACGCCACCTGGTTGGAGGTGTTGGGCAGCTCGTTGGAGGACTTTTTCGTATTGAGGGCAATGGTGGAGACAATCGAAGAGCAAAACGCCATTGAAATCGCGTTTCTCCAGTTCGAATTCTTCCATATCGGCGACGTGAAAATCCGCTTCGACGTTTTCGAGAAGCGTTCGCTCGCGAGCGATCTCGATCATCCTTTCCGAAATGTCGATCCCCGTCATCTCATAACCGGCACGAGCCAACAACAAAGTTGTCCATCCGGGACCGCAACCCATGTCCAAAATCGAACCGCCGCTGAGATAGGTTTGGAATAATTCCAACACCAAACCGAATTCTCGGAAAACTCGAGGGCAGTTGTAGGGTTTTTGGAACAGGTGACTTTGGTCGATTTTGAGCGGATATTCACGCTCGGCTTGTTTGGTCATTTTCCACGTCCCTAACGGAATGGCGGTTGTGCGACTCTTCCGTCTGACTGGCGTGATTTCTCGGGTGCTAAATGGAAGGACCGTGTTCTAGTGTGCCGAGGAGAATGGGTCAAGAGGTACTCGAATCGAGACTGGAAATCGGCGTGCGGTAGTGTGAATGTGTATTATTCAGCCGAGCCGTGCGACAGTCGTTTCGAGTGCCCCTGGTACTTTAGCTACGCAGCTCTCGTTGGTCATTTCTCCCTTGCGATCGTACCCAAAAAATCTCGAACGACCTTCGCGTATTTTTCGGGGTTGCTTTGTCGGATGTCAACGTGCCCTGCCTTTTCGAAAACAACGTGTGTCGCGTGCGATTGGACTCGTTGATAAATGTCCCGAGTTTCTTCGGGTTTAGTCCGGCGGTCCTTTTTGCCAGAAAGGAGCAAGATGGGGATGCTCTCGGGAATGTCGTCGACGTAGCGTACTGGAGCAATGTCTCCAGCGTAAGGCAAGACGACGGGAGCTGTCAGGCGAAGGCCAGCATAACCAATCCAAGAAAGGACCGGAGGCAAATACAACTCGGTCCGATTTTGCAAAGCCGAGTAAAGATCGCGATACGGAACTTCCCAAATGTAACCAGCGACTTGATTGCCAAGGTCTTTGGCTGCGAACATGGCCGCTGCGGCTCCCATTGATCGACCGTAGACTATGAGGGGGCGATCCGGACATTTTTCGCGAAGCCATTTGACACCCGCAATGACGTCATGTTTCGCTGAAAATCCGACATCGTTCAAATTTCCCGAAGAATCCCCGTGAGCCCGAAACGTGAGCATCAGGACGGGACAGCCTTCGTCAGCAAAGAAACGAGCGTGCTTGGTCATGGCTCCTCGGCGATCTCGATATCCGTGCAGGAGTAGGACGATTGGTTTGTTCGGTTTTCCCTCGACGAACCAAGCACCAAGTTCTTCTCCGTCCGCAGTCATAAGACGATGGGGCTCGACATTCCGACTGCCAAATTGGGGGGCAGGCTCCTTGGCTGTCGGACCTCCAATGCGGCGAGTGAAATAGTACGCTGTGGCGAAGGAGGAAAAGAGCCACAACATAGTCACAACACCCAGGCCAAGCAAGCTGCGACGGACGTACTTTCGCCACGGCCTTTTTCTGGTTTCGTTGGTCATGGTCGTATTGTTGGTTCTGGAAGAGAAAAGACACCGAGGGCACAGCCAACGGTCTGGGCAATGCGCTCACTTTGTTGATTATGGTATGCTGTGGCCTTTTGGCGGGTAGTGATTTCCCTTTCGAACAGGGCCGTTTGATTGTCCGAGTTTTCCCGATCAGAAAACGGTTTGGGGAAAATAGGTAGCTGCTCAAGTTTCCTCGACTCCCAAAGAATCCATCAGAAACCGACAATCAAACGGCCCTGCCCTTTCGAATCGCATTTGGAACGCAGACAGGCTTTTTCGAGGTGAACATGCGAAGTAGGTTGGGAGACGTTATTTTTGACGACCGAATTTTCTGCGTTGAAGGAAAACGAGCAAGGGAAGACCTAATCCCGCAAGCAGAAGGCTCGGTGGTGCCGGGACCACGGCGGGTGTGCCTCCCTTTTGGCCTTGTTTTTGGCGGTTCCGTTGTCTCTGCCTTTGTGCTTGGTTGACGTTTTGTTCTTGCGAAACTTCAACGCTCAATTCCGATTCTGAGGCAGGTTCTTGGACCGTCTGCGTTCCACCAGTTCCGCCGGGGATGATGGGCGGGGTATTATCATTATCATTGTTACCAATCGGCAGTAGGCTTTGTCCACCGGAAAGCGGAACCCCACCTACTTGTTGGATGCCCGAAGATAGAGAACGCGCACCTGGGTTTTGAAATCCAGGATCGGCTTTGTTTTCGTCCGGCGCTGGAACGTATTCATTCGGTTGGGGTGTTGGAGCTACTCCGTCGGCGAGGCCTTTGAGTTGTTGCGAAATGTTCACGGGCGTTTCGTCGAGTAAAACGGGCACAATCTTTCCATCTTGAATCTGAACTCGCTGGCCGCGAACGCGAACCGGTTCCAGGGTGGGTGGCAAGTTTGACGTAAACCCAAAGACGGTACTTCGTCGGTCTTTCTCGATGGCGTTTTTTTCGGACCAAATGGCCCGGAAACTTGGTCGTTTGTCTTTGAAGTCCGAGCGATTCAACAAAATGACATAGTCTGGATTAATGGCTGGGTCGAGCGGATCCCACTGAATCCGAAGAATCTTGTTTCCGTTTTCATCTCCGGGTGCTTGTTGGCCCCGACGAGTTGGGACTTGAGTGAGAAAGAATCGCTTGTTGATTGGGATGAAAGGGGCCTTGTCTCGATAAATGCGGTCGGCACGTTCACGGGCCACGATGTTGCCGTAAGAGACTGGCCGAACCTTCCGAACGTTTCGTTTGACGTTGGCAGTTCCCTCGGTAGCAAAACCGACGCCTGAGAAGTACCCCCACGACGTGATGTCTTTCATTTCCACGATCAGTTTGATGGAAGTGCTTCGGATGGGGCTGAGCGTACCGCGGTCGTTGACAGTTTGATAGAGGTAAAGGTATTGGGCCGACGTGTCCAAACCAGGCGAGGACGTGCCGCTGAAGTCCAGACCTGGTTTGAAGGCCGAAGCAAACTCAGGCAAGTTCGTTCCCCAGACATCGTCGACGTTTTCCGTTCGTTCCAACACTGTGAAGTAAACCGTTGTACCGATACCGTTCTGTCGCCCTTCTTCGGTATCGGCGACGAGACGAATTTCTCCGCCGCCGAGGTCATCGTTGGGAGTCCCTGGTCGGGTGAAGCCTGTAAAACGTGACAAACTATCTGCGTATGTTTTCGCGCTGGCGCATGACAGAAACACAAACAAACTTACAAAAAGCCAAGCCATCAATCGCGAAAAGGCAGTCTTCATCGATATCCCCGAGGAGAAGGGTTGTTGTCTGCAAACGAACCTCTTTGGCAATGTCCAACAAGGAAAATTACCAAAAGTGGTGTGAGAGGGGAGTGGAATTGTTGGAGACTATCTGGTTTGTTGAGCATGTGGGGAAGCATTCTCAACTTTTACCATTAAACAATAATCTACCCTAATTAGGGGCAATGAGAGCCAATTTGTCAAGACCCAGAGAACAGATTAGAGAAAAAGGATGGGTTGGTGAGGTTTGGACGGGCTATCCTTGCCGGAGGCTCCGATCGGGCGGACGGATGAATCGTCCGCTTTGAGGTCAAGGGGAAGAGTCGTCTTTCGTTGGAGGAAGACGACTCTGGGTTCTCTCTTTTGTCGTCTGGGTTAACGGTTCAGTCGCTCCAAAGCCTGCTTGGCCACGTTCGTGGGAAAAACACCCGGCGCTCCACGGGCAAGTTTGGTCAATAATCCTCGTGACTGTGATGTATTGATTCGCTCCAAAACTTCGATCGCTCGCCAGACACGTAATTGGTTTTTGTCCAGTGGTCGTTCGGAGATGGCGTCGAGTAAAAGTTTGATTCGAGTTTGGACTTCCAGGGGTCGATTTCCTTTTTGGGCTTCTTCCAGTTGCGAACGTGCCTTGATTCCCAACTTTTGGAGTTTTGTGTAGGCCGCGATTCGAGTTCGGAAGCGTTGGGCGTCAAGTTGTTCGATGAGTTTGGCGATTTCTTTGGGGCTGATTGCCGGAGTGGGTCGGAGTTCGTTTTCCAACAGCTTGACGGTTCCTGGCGCGTTCTTGATCAAGGTGTTCCTCGCAAGGAAAGCTATTTCCCCGTTGATGTTTAGCAAACTGCTCCACGACTGTTGCAATTGTGCAGCGGTCAATGGCTCGATGGAGTTTTCCAATTGCTTGCGAACGGTTTCCAGGTCCCACACTAACCCGGTTGTGTCTTCGCTTGTCGTGACGAATCGGTCGTTCGTGGGCGAGAATGCTATGGCAAGAATTTTACCTGTATGGCCCGTGATTTGGCTGAGTTTTTTTCCGGTCCGGAGATCCGCAAACTGAATTGTCGAATCGGTGCCATTACGGAAAGCAACGATTCGACTGTCCGGAGAAAACGCGAGAGCGTTGTACTCGGAAGCCATCCGCAACAAGGCCGCGTAGAAGGCGACAGTCGGAACAGAAGTGATAGGAGTCTTTGGAGATGGTTGAGCCTTCCGAGCCGGGAAGACAATCCGTTTTTCGCCCGTGAGGGCTTCGTAAACTCGCGCTTCGCCGTTGGTCAACACGAGTCCAAACATTCGCCCGTCGGGGGAGAACTTGGCTCCTTCGACGGTATTGGGAGGGGCAGTCGTTCGGGTCGTTCGGGTCGGTATCTTGGGGACAGGGATGGTCGACAGTTTTTTGGCTTGGGCTAGGTCCCAGATGCCGATTTGCCCATCTTCGGGAATGGCCAGGTAGTTGCCGTTGGGCGAAAATCCCAGGAACGCAGCACTGGCGTTCCGCGACCGGCTGATAAACCCACCTCGATTTGGGTTTTGGTTTGGAGCAGGACGCACAAACAATTCCTGGATGCGTTTGCCGGTTCTGGTTTCGTAAATGTGCCCCGTTATTCCCCCGTTATTGACCACAAGGGCCAGTCGTTTGCCGTCGTGGGAGAGGGCCACCAAGGTACTTTGATTGTAAATCGATCGGCCAGCCTGGGGGTCATTTTTGGGAAGTTCGAGGAGAGGTAACTTTTTCTTGGTCTTGGTGTCATAGAGAGTGATATTTCGGAAGACCCCTCCGACAGCGTAACCCATCTCAGCAATCGCCAACGTGCTTCCGTCTTCAGAGATTCGATAGGATCGGGAATACAAACGTTGGTTTGCCGTGGTTGTACTGGGAGGAACAAAGTGGCGAATGGGTTGTCCTGACTTCGCGTCCCAGAATCGGACCGAGCCTGTGCTGCTCTGGGTCACGATTGTTTTTCCATCTGGAGGATACGAAACGGAAGCAACCTTGGTCAAATGGCCTGCGAATTGTTGAGCGTCTTTGCCGGTGGCGAGGTCGATGCAATGGATCGTGCCAGATGACTTCAGGAGGGCGACTGTTCGACTGTTTGGTGAAACAGCCAACTTGACAGTGGCTTCCCCCTGGGCATAGGTGGGGTAGTAGATGCGTGTCGTGGTGGTTGACCCCAGTGCATGTCCATGTATTTTTTTCCCGGTCCTTACCTGATAAACGTTGAGATTGCCGCCGTTGGGTTCCCACTCCACGAACGACTTTCCGTCCGGTGTAAACAGTTGTTGCAGGTCGGAGTTACGGTTGATGACTGTTGTGTTGGATTGCAATTGCCGGATTTTCTTTCCGGTTTCGGAGTTGAATAATTCGATGAATCCAGTGCTAAATCGACACGCGATTAACTTCGAATTGGTCGAAAAAGTCACCGCCAAAGGCACATTTCGTCCCGGTCCGTTCCCGCCAATTTGATAAAGCTTCTTGCCCGTTTTCGTGTTCCAGAGTTCCAGAAGTTCCAGGTATCCGTAAGTTCGCCGGCCGCTAGTCGTTACCTTGAACGCACCGGCGCACAACATATTGCCGTCTGGGGAGAATCGAAGCAACGCTCCCATTTTGTTCCCGTACGGACTGATTCGGAAGGAGCTATTGCCTGTCTGATTTTGTTGCCCAAGTGTTGAGATTTTTTTTCCGGTTTTCAGGTTCAGTAAGTGGATTTGTCCGGAGGATTCTTGCCAGGCAAGGAGTTTGGCCGAACTCGAAATGGCTAATGCCTGGATGTTTTGTGTGAGGTTTTCGAAGCGATTGATTTCTTTGCCCGTGGAGGTGTTCCACAAGGTGATTTTCTTGCCCTTGGCGATGGCAATGGTTTTTTGGTCATTGGTCGTGGCAACGCACAGAGGTTCGGTCGGGAAACGTGTTCGCAGTCTACGAACATCGGTCGTGTTTGGGGTGGTTGGATAAGTGGGGCCAAACTGTTTTGTTGGTCGACCCGTTGAGCGATCCCAAACCGTACAGCGTCCGTTGGCTTTGGTTGTAATCAGTGATTTCCCACCGGGAGCAAACACCACAAAGTTCATGTCGGTCGGCCCACGCCAACGAACAGTTCCGAGCCGAGCCACGGCTCCTTCGGGCAGGGCATCGCCATGAATGTCTTTCCGAGCCTTTTGTTGGAGTCGTTGGGTTTTTGGAGAGGAGTCCTTCTCTCCCGCACGAGCTTCCGCACCACCCCAGCGCAAACCGAGGGGGACGAGTAAGGTGGCTGCGAGAACTGCGGCGTTCGCAAATTGGAATCGACAGGTCTTAGACTTCATAAGGATTCCCCCCGGTTGCGACAGCATTGAAGCTAAAATTAAGTTGCTGGATTATTGATTCTACATTACTCCATACGGTTTAGATATTTGATTTGGTTAGATTTGTCCTCTGTTACAGGGGTCCACTCGTTCGGTCTGAGGAATTGGGTACGGCTGATCTAACGAGAATGACGGCGTCCCATTGGATAGCTCGTCGGAGCGCCTCGGCTTCCTCAACGAGTTCTGTCTGGTTGTTGGCTCGGCTGACGTGTCCTCCCAGCTTCCAGGAAGTGGAAGCGGTTCGAACGAACACAGGATAAGTGATTTCTTTTGGTACGTCCGTGTCGAGGTGGAGTGTCCACGTCTGAGGCATGGGGACGTCGATGCCATTTTCGGTCATGCGGCTCAGAATGCTATCCAATCGTAACAGAGGGGCTCGCTCATCGGGTTGGTCTCGGACCTTGGGATACGGGTCCATTAACTCTTCGTAGTCCTCGATGGAACGCGCTCCGGCAAAGACGAATCCTTCGTCCTGGGTGTTTGCTTCGTCGAGAGGTTTGGCCCCAAGGTCATCGAGCCAGTAGAGAATTTGACTCCCGCGTTTTTCGTGGTAGTTATCATCTCGGGGATCGTAAAACAGCATGCGGGGTTCCTTTCGAGAGTGCGTTGTTGTGCGGAGTTCGAGTTGGCTTCCGTGTTCGCGAAACCCGACAAATTGACCCTGGTTGATCAAGGAGTCATTCTGTTTCTGCGACCACCACGCCTCGGAAAAACGTCTTTTGTCCTTGAGAAAGCTTTGGCTCCATCCCATTTTCCACTACGATGCACAAAAAGGCGAGTGAGACGGTTCTCCGTTTCCCAAAGGGGAGGAAAATGACCGAGGCCGAGTGGTACCAGTGCAAAGACTTGCACCAGATGATGCGACAATTCTCGTTTCGAGGTCACGACCGGAAATGGAGACTTTTTGCTGTTGCTTGCTGCAAACACTTCTGGCCGACAAACGCTCACGAAATGGCAACCCACGGTTTGTCGATCGCCAAGAAGTACGCTGACGGCGTGGTGTCATTGAAGGAACTTGTCCAAACCCATCGCCAAATTCAGGCGGCACATCGCGCGATGGTCTCGAATTGGGCTTATGTCGTTCGCGTTTCTCCAGGTTCCACTCATCGGCCAACCGAAGACGATCTTGCTGTGGTGTCTTCGTTGGAAATCGCCATCACTGTCACGAAAGAAGACCTGGATACGCACGAAGTCGTGCGTCGTTGCAACGGTGGGACGTCAACGACTCGTGGCCGGAAATGGCAGCGTCGCTTGTTGCGGTGTGTCTTCGCCAATCCGACTCGCACAACCGAATTTGACGCGCAATCCTTATCACACGACGTGCTGGCGATTGCGAAAACGATCTTTGACGAAAGTCGATTCGACCACTTGCCGATTTTGGCCGATGCTCTCGAAGAATCCGGATGCAACGATGGCGAACTGCTCGATCACTGTCGTGAGAAGTGCAACCACGTTCCCGGTTGTTGGGTGCTTGATTTGATTCTCGGAAAGGGGTGACTGCCGTGACCGAACGAGAATGGTTGGAGTGTTTGTCCCCCTGGACGCTGGCTCATTGCTTTCGTAATTGCGTGACCGAGCGGGATTACCCCAAGCCGGACGAGATGCTTCGTCAGGTCGAGCAGAAATTGACGCCACGAAAAACTCGACTGTTTATTTGTGCGTGTACTCGTCGTGTCTTGCCTATCCTTTCGGGAGAGGTCTACCGCACGGCGGTGGAAATCACCGAGAGGAGCGCCGACCAAAAAAATCTGGCTCCGCTCGACCCTCTCGACATACCGCGTCAGATGACTTCGGATGCCGTTCACCGCGCTTCTCAACTGATCCATGGGTGTTTCCAATCCGTTTATGGCTTGCTCGATAGGAGTCCCCACGAGCTTCGTCGCGAGTTGTGTCAGATGTATTCTAGCGAAACAGGGATGGCCGTTGCTTTGTTCCGAATGGTGGATTTCATCGATCGATGGAAATTGAAGCGAGAGGAGACTGAGGATCTTTCGCAAAAGGCCGCCGAACATCTCGTTTCTGTGTCCGACATGGATAGTTGGTACCGATGGGCCGACCAATGGCGTACGGAAGTCGATTCGGAGACCTTGGAGGAGTTTTCGTCGACTTACCAACAGTACGTCAGCGAAGAACAGTCGTATCATGGGTATCTGCTTCATGAACTGTTTGGGAATCCTTTTCGGATGACCTCGTTTCTCAAGAGTTGGCGCACGAGCGATGTCCTTTCTGTGGCTCAAGCGATCTACGACAACGATCGGTTTGAACAAATGCCGATTCTTGCTGACGCCCTTGAAGAAGCCGGATGTACTAACCAGTGGATTCTCGAACACTGCCGGTTGCCAAACCCTCGCTCCTTTTATCAGCAGGTTGGCTACGATATGGAAAGCCGGTTGGTGACGAAGTGGTCAAAAAGGCCCGTCCATGTCAAAGGGTGCTGGGTGCTAGATTTAATTCTCCAAAAGAAATAATTCCCGGTTGACGTCATTTTTTCCTTGTTTTCGCCAGACTTTCATCTCTTGCAAAACTTGTCTTTTTGTACAATGCTGATATCGAATCTTCGTGCTTGGGTGGACGCAAAGTTTGTCGCATTTGGGCGCGTAACCGCCCACACATCCGATGCGATAGAAACGGCGGTTCGAGCCACGGCGGTAATTCACTCCAAGTATCGAAAAGGCATTCGTGGTGGGCTTGACCTCTGACGAGGAAGGCTTGCGTAACAGAAGAGGCTGTTGATCGTTTCATTTCTCAATGAAGGTAAAGCGGTTCATGAGCAACTCCGTGGATCAGCAAGAGGAACCTCGTGGGACTCTGGCCGATGACGTGTACGAGAAAGTGCTTCAGAAAATTCTCTCTGGCGAACTACGACCGGGAGAAGTTGTCAGCGAAGTCAACTTGGCGAAACAACTTGATGTCAGCCGGACGCCAGTGCACGATGCGCTACGTCAACTTGCGAGCGACGGACTCGTGGAGCAGCGTCCGGGCCGAAGGGCGATAATTGCTACGTTCTCGCCTGACGATATCCACGACATTTTCGAAATGCGTAAACTACTCGAGGGTGAAGCGGCCCGTCGAGCTGCGACGCGTTTGGACCGTCTGTCGTTGAATCGTCTCCGTGGTCTTGCCGATACACTCGGGGCCGACCGTGACCACTCGGAGTGGGTAGCCCGTTGGACGGACTTCGACGAAGATTTTCACGAGACAATTGCCCGAGCCAGTGGGAGTAAACGTCTTTGCCAAGACATCTCCCGGTATCGTTTGCTTCACCGAGGCTTCAATCTATCGACAACTACTGTCGATTGTCTCCAACAAGCTCTCCAAGAACACATCCGCATTCTCGACGCGCTCGAAGGCCGTGACCCCGAAGGCGCTGCCGAGGCGATGGTTGCCCATATCCAAGAGTGGCAAGCCTATTTCATCAATCATCTGCCGCGTTGATGGAATTGTTTCTAACGGCGACGGCTGTCCGTCGTTGCCGTTGGTCTGTTTGGTTTTTGGAGTAATGGCAGCCTCACGTTTGGTAATTTTTCCGTTCTCTCTCCTTCGTCACCAATTTCCATGCCACGTTTCGTGATTCTCGAACACGACCATCCCGAGTTGCATTGGGATTTCATGCTCGAACAGGGTGACGTATTGAAAACGTGGCGGCTTTTCGAGATTCCGACCCCTGGCGCGACCATTCCGGGTGAGCTTTCTTTCGATCATCGCGTGAAGTATCTCGATTACGAAGGTCCCATTAGTGGGAATCGTGGCTCTGTGGTCCAATGGGATGGAGGTATCTACGAAGGAAGCCTTCCCAGAGACGTCGAGCAGTCTGTTCCAATCGAGATTGAAGTTTACGGAAGTCGCGTGCAAGGGCTTGTTGTGTTGCGGTTGCGCAACGGTGGTTGGTCTGTGGAATTCCCTCCCTGAGGGCATTCGGGAGTCTGTTTACTGCTCTCGGGTGAGGAATGGGGTGGTTTTTTCCACACTTGTTTGGGGGGCGTTCGCCACGGATTGGCAGGCGTCAAGAGCCAGCTGCAAGTGTTCCGCGGGAACAACATTAGTGCCGGGTGGTGCGTCGATCCCAAAGCAAACTTCGTCCTCGGTCACTTCAAGGATCGTGATAGTGATCGAGTCACCGATAACGATCTTCTGGTTGACTTGGGGAGTGAAGATACGCACGTTGCACCTCCTTGCGTGCTGGAACCAGGAATTGAATTGAATCTGATGTTATGAGAAGTTGGGAGATGTGTCAAACGTTTGGAAAGATTGTGGCAAATTTTTAATCACAGAGCGCTAGCGTCGCGGAGGATAATTGGAAAACTGCATTTCTCGGCCGCGACGCTTCGAGTGTTTCAATCTTGCAACGGGGTTGCAGACGGTTTTGTCTCTTTCTGTTTTGTTTCGTCCGGGACGCTTTCTTCCGGCGGAAGTTCGTCTGATGGTTTGTCTTTTGGTTCCGATGACTCGGGTTCGTTCGCCATTTTCGTCTGACTTCCTGGGCTGTACTGGGCCAGTTGCAATCGGAGAAAGATTCCGAGCCCAAGGCCAGCCATGAACAAAATCAAGCTGATGTTTTGGGAGTACGTAAACCCGAATGGAGGGAAGGGCGCGGTGTCATTTCGTAATGCTTCGTTGATGAAGCGATGTGCGGAGTAGCCCATCATTAACAAAACGACAACTTCGCCATCACGGCGTCGGAGGGGATAATAAGCAAGTAGTAGCGCAAAGAGCAAACCACAACTGATCGACTCATAAAGTTGTGTGGGATGCAGGGGAATTGTCGAGGGTACAAACGTGAAAGATTTGGTTTGGTTCCCGCGCCGTATCTTCAAAGTAATTGTGTTTTCCCCACGTGGCCACTTATAGAACTGAGTTTCTATGTCGGCATAACTATTAATGGGGTTTCCATTAATTTCGAGAATGGAGTCGCCTCCTTGCAATCCAGCCTCGGCTGCGGCGGAACCTGGAATGATTTGTTCAATGACATTTTCTTCCCGATCTTCGATGGTGAACCCGGCGGCTGTTTGGTGGCCGCTATCGGTCAACTGGGAACGAGGAGCCGTTGGAAGCGGAAAAACAATTCCCGGATTCGGAGGACACGCTACTCCACCAAAGCAACAACCGTTGAGCATGCATCCGAACCGTCCGATGCATAATCCCAATGCCACACAAGGGGCCACGATGTCGACCATTTTCCACGCCGAGATGTTGTGTTTTTTCAATATGAAAAAGTACGCTCCCAGAAATCCGACGAGCCCTCCGATTGCCGATCCGAAAAAGATAAGCCCACCATCCCAGACTTTGAATAGTTGCCAGATAGACGTGAACTGGTGCCAATATTCTGGGTTCGTCACGTAAGCAATTCTCGCTCCGGCAATCCCACAAACGAAAATCCAGATCGCCAAATCTTGCACGTACTCGGGTTTGATCCCTTGTCGTTTGGCCATTCGCGCGGCTAACAGCGTACAAAATACAAACGCCAAAAATAGCATGAAGCCGTAACCGAAGATGGGAAACGTGCCGAAAGGTGTGGGGATCTCGAATAAAATCTGGCGCATAATCAACCTTGGCAAGAAAGAGAACACAATATCGTGTTAAATGTCATTGTCAGGGTATAGATTTCCCTTGGCCGAAACAATCGAAAGTGACCGCCAGGCTCTGTGCCCTTTTGCCATACATCACGGAATCTTGACGTTGTCGAAAATATGTTTGATCAGATCATCCGAGGTCTTGTCCTCGGCTTCGGCCTCGTAGGTAATCGACACCCGATGGCGTAAAACGTCGTACCCAATTGCTTTGACGTCCTCAGGAGTGACGTAACCGCGGCCAGCCAGAAGGGCGTGTCCGCGTGAGGCCAACGCCAGCGCGATTGTACCTCGAGGGCTGGCCCCGTGTTGGATATAGAGCTTGATGTCGAGTTTATACTCTTCGGGGTATCGCGTGGCGTGAACGATCTCGACGATGTACTGTTTGATTTTCTCATCCATATAGACTTGGTCGATTCCGGCCCGGAGTTCGAAGATGTCCTCGGAGGAAAGGATGGGTTTGATCTTGAGTTTGGGAGCCACGTTCCCCATTCGATTGAGGATGGCGAGTTCTTCCTCTTTCGAGGGATAGGAAATCTTGACCTTGAGCATGAAGCGATCGACTTCGGCTTCGGGAAGTGGGTAAGTCCCTTCTTGTTCGATCGGGTTTTGGGTGGCCAACACAAGAAAGGGTTCGTTGAGTTGGTAGCTTTGATCACCGATGGTAACCTGCCGTTCCTGCATCGCTTCTAACAGGGCGCTTTGGACTTTAGCTGGAGCTCGGTTGATTTCGTCGGCCAAGACAAAGTTCGCGAAGATGGGACCTTTCTTGATCGAGAAATCACCGGTCCGGGGATTGTAGATTTGCGTCCCGATGACGTCAGCCGGAAGAAGGTCGGGTGTGAACTGGATTCTCCGAAACGATAACTCGAGACCTCGCGCAAGGGTGGAAGCGGCGAGAGTCTTGGCCAGGCCGGGAACGCCTTCGAGCAAGAGGTGCCCACCTGTCAACAGGCCAATCAAGAGCCGATCCACCATGTGAGTTTGGCCGATGATGATCTTTCCAAGCTCTTCGTAGAGGGGATCGAGCCTGGCCCGCAACTCGCGGATCGGTGCGTTGATTTCTTCGATTGACTTTGCCATTCTAACCAAGATAAAGAAGTATTTTGCATTTGCTTGGCAGGATTGCTTACCCTCTGTATGGTATGAGATCGCCTCGACGAGAGTAACCCATGTAAGAGACAGGACCGAACGAATTTCTACTCATCCCGTTGCTCCGAAGGGGAGAAAGAAGAGACGAGTTCTTTTCCAGTGGCCGGGACGCGATTTTCCGAACTTCCGATCTGTTGTCTTTTCCTCAAACGGGTTGTCTTCTCGTCCTTGAAATTCATACAATTTAATCCTCTATTTGGACTCGATCCAACAACAGAGATTGTCGTTTCGTCTCATAGAGTTTGTGTTTTGCCCGAGCCAAGGTTTTGCGGACCAGTGAGACGACATTCGTTCGTGAAGGCACCAAAGTTACAATGTATGGGATCGCGATGAGCACCACGAATCAATTCGAGTCGATTGCTATCGAAGGAACTACTGACGTCGCCGAATGGCTGCGAGGTATGCAGTCTATTGAGAAAACGCCAGCTCAACGGATGTTGTGTGTGACGTGGATCGGGGAGCAAGTCACGAAACCGGTACCCCAACCGCTGGAAGAAGTGTTGTGCCAAGTATGCTTGCACGATGGCGATCCTGTCGTTCGGCATGAAGCAGCCTTTGTGCTCGGTTTGCTCTATTCACTAGAAGCCATCGAGGGGAGCCAGGCTTTGGATACCCTTTGTGAAAGCAGCCAAAACGATCCGTCCATCGTTGTTCGTCACGAGTCGGCGGAGGCTTTGGCTTTCTTTCCCGTGCAAAAAGCCATTGACGTGCTTTCGGACTTGGTCGAGGACGAGTCGCACGACGTCGTCACGACGGCTCAGATCGCCCTTGAGAAGATTCAACGTCATTTGGGAATCTATGAAGAGAAGAAGTAAATCTCGGACTCATCCTTGGAGCGATCCATGTCTGATTCGCAGTTGGAAGCCCGCAACGTCTTGGGAGGGATGCTGGAAACGTGTTGCACCTCGCCGATGACTGGTTTTTACCGTGACGGAAAATGCAACACCGGTCCTGAGGACGTTGGCGCTCACGTAGTTTGTGCCCAACTCACCGAAGAGTTTTTGGAGTACACGAAAGCCCAAGGGAATGACTTGAGCACTCCGATCCCCGAGTTTGGTTTTCCCGGCCTCAAGCCCGGAGACCGTTGGTGCTTGTGCGCCGCACGCTGGAAAGAGGCTGTCGATTCGGGTGTGGTTGCTCCCGTCGTTCTCCACGCGACACATGAGGCCGCTTTGGAAGTCCTTTCGTTAGAAGAGTTGAAGCGGCACGCGATTGACCTTAATGGAAAAATGCCACACAACTGACGGATGGTACTGGAGAGAATTTGGAGGATCGTAGCACAAGCGAAACCTTGTGCTACGACCGAGGCAACACGACCGTAACTCCAAGTGAAGAGATCTTTCCTGGGTCAAGGTTTTACCAGGACCGTTCTTTGTCCGGTCGCTTACCTTCGGTCAAACAGTTCATCCGTGCTTCCGATGTCGTGAATCTTTTCCTTCCGACTCAACTCTTTTCCTTCGGTCGTCCATCACGCGTTGTAGTTCCCTTTGGTGGACGTTTGCGATTCGATGGGCCATCGAGGAAGGCCGCGATCGCCACACCCGAATGACGGAAGTGGGCTGTCGGAAACCCGTTCGATGGCGGGTCCAGAAAGCAATTCTCCTCGACATTTTCCGTCTATCTGACAAAGATACACGGCACCTGTTTGGATAAGATGAGCCTTACGATGCCATCCAGAACGACTGACGACCAGAACGAAAGAGGAAAAATGCGCCTCTGGATTTTGGAGTCGAAAAACCCCAGCTTCGAAATGTGTTCGAACTACACGCGAGTTAAATTTGATCCAACTCCGGCAACAATGGAAAGTGTGACAGCAAATCGACCATTGTTACCGGCTTCAACTCTTCGAACTGTCGGCGAGCAACAACGGGAGAACGTACGACGCATTCTTTCTCGATGAGGTAATAGGCGTTATATTTCTCTCGGAGATCATTGACTTTGCTTAGATCGAGTTCGTGAAGAAATCGTTTCCAACGATTGTTGAAAAAATGAATCGCTTCCTGCAACTCTTTCAGAGCTTTCTCGATGACCTTGGGCGAATCCGTTTGGTCGCGAGGTATGCGCAACCGTGGTCGCAGTTCGTCGTGAAGTTCTTGGAGCGAATTGACCTGGTCTTCACTCAACCAAAGTCGAAACGCGTCGAATGATCCGGCGAGGGCTTTGACCGTCGCGAGTCGCAGACAAAACATTTCGAGCCACTCTCTGCGTTGCTTTTGGCACTTTCTCAATAACCTCTGGAAACTTTCCTCGACCTGAGCCCCGCGGCTGACGAACGCGGGGGAACCTCCTTGTGCCAGGAATTGTTGGAACATGTTGCTGTCTTCGCCGTCCATGAGCGGCTCGTCGATGTATTCGGTCTCCATGGCAATAAGCTCCTGACGATTTTTTTGAAAACAAGCGGCCGTCGTGACAAGAAAAGTCCTTTCGCTACTACTCCAGTCTGTTAGTCAGTATACAAGCGACGGACTTCAACAACAGACGTAGAACCAACTCGGTTGGGATTGCGTTGCTGATTTTGTGTTTCCACGGTCCGAGGAATGGCCTTGGAAACGGGGATTGCTATCGTATCTTTGAAGTTACTCGAGAATACTCTAGCTCACAACTCAGGTTGGCCCTTCATGAACCATCCCCAGACTTCGGACGGACACCGTTCGCCCAACGGGACCAAACCTCAAACTCTCAACAGCTTTCAACTCGCGTTGATTTCCCAACAGGTATTGGATATCCCTCAGCGAATCCGTGCGTTGTTGCTCACGGCGGGCTTGGCAGGGATTGTGATCATTATCGTCGAAAGCCTTGTGAGCGGCGACGAACAATCCAGTATCCCGATCGATAAAATGCTCCATTTTGGGGGTTACGCTACACTTGCGTTGATCTTTACCCTCAGTCTGAGACCGATCCTTTACGTTCCGATGTTGGTCGGGTTAGGTCTCATGGGGTTGGCGATCGAATTCATCCAACCCTCTTTTGGTCGGACCTACGATCTTTACGATGCGGTCGCCAATGGAGTTGGGCTTGTCGTCGGAGCCATGGTGGGTTTGTTGCTCCGCATCGGGTACGCCAATCTCCGAACGGAAATATCGTTGATGGACGTTCGCAGTCGGTTGCTGCGATTCGAACCGGGAGAGATCATGATGCGGCAGGGCGAACTCATTGATCAGGTGTACATCATCAAAGAAGGTCAGGTCCAGCTTTCCCGTGAGGTCGATGGTGAGGTTGTCCCCTTGACTGTGGCCGGACCGGGTGACGTGTTGGGGATTCTCGCGGTGGTCCAGGGAACGGCTCAATTTGTGACTGCGACGCCTATTACGAGGACAACGATCTACGGAATGAGCCTCGAACAACTCCTTGAGTCGGCTGGCGGAAACGAGGTCCCAGTCGCCAGCGTCTTGCGCAACTTGACCGAGAAGTTACGCGAAGCCTCAGAGAAAATCACTCGCTTTGAGATCGACCAAAGACGTGGTGATCAGGCGTTGAATCCGGTCAGTAATCCCGGTGGTGTGGAGTAGGAGGTCTCCACTCCATCGTGTTATTATGGCCATGGCACACCGGAAGACGCTATTATCTCCCTGTGATTCAGGGCTATCGTTTCGATAGTTTGTCCAACGCCGGAATCGGGAATAACTTCGACGGGGTATGGTTCTCGCGCATGATTTGTTCGATGCGCTGTACGATCTTCGGATGTTGTTGGGCTACGTCAGTTTTTTCGCTGATGTCCTTTTCCAGATCGTACAGATAGACTTGCAACTTCCCGCGGCGAAGTTTCTTCCGAATGGCTTTCCACTTGTCCATTCGAACGGCTTGCTGGCCACCGTAGCCAGAAAATTCCCAGTAAAGATATTCGTGTCGTTTTTGCTTCGCGGTCTTGCCGAGTAACGTGGGCAAGAAACTGATGCCGTCGGTTTTCTTGGGAGTCTTCGCGCCGGCGATGTCGCACAACGTTGGCATCACGTCATAGAACGCACTGATCAGATCGGTCTTGGTCTCCGGTTTGATCTTGCCTTTCCAACGGACGATCATCGGAACGCGGATGCCTCCCTCGTGGAGACTTCCTTTGAACTCTCGCAGCAAACCATTCGAGAAGAAGAAATACGAATCGGAACCACCGAGACGGTTATACGTCGCTCCGTTATCGCTCGTGAAGAAGATGATCGTATCCTCGTCGAGGTTCAAATCTCGTAACAAGGCGAGGATGCGACCGACACTTCGGTCCATTCGTGTGACCATGGCGGCATACGCAGCTCGCGGATGTGGATGTGGTAGATATCCTTTCCCGCCTTTGTACGGTGGATCTTCCCATTTGCCTTTGTACTCCTTGAGGGAATCTTCGGGAACTTGGAGGGCGAGGTGTGGAATCGTAAAAGGGACATACAAGAAGAATGATTTTTTCTGATGTCGGCGGATGAAACCGAGAGCTTCTTCTTCTAATAAATCGTGGGAGTATTGCTTCCCGGTCAAGCCACGGTTATTTCCTTTGAGGGTGATTTTCTTGCGATTCTTATACAGATAGCGAGGATAGAAGTTATGTGCGTGTCGCTGACAGTTATAACCATAGAACTCGTCGAAACCTTGGTTGAGTGGATCGCCTTCTGAGTTCGGCGGACCGAGTCCCCACTTGCCGAAGCAACCGGTGACGTAGCCAGCTTGTTTGAGTATCTCGGCCACTGTCAGCACATGATCTGGAATCGGTGCTTGTCCCTCGGGTCGAACTTCTTTGTTGTTTCGGATGTATGTGTGACCCGAGTGGAGTCCTGTCATGAGCACACACCGTGAAGGCGCACACACGGCATTCCCGGCATAATGCTGGGTGAAGCGAATGCCTTCCTTGGCCATTTGATCGAGAAAGGGTGTCCGGATTTTCTTTTGTCCATAGCAACCAAGTTCGGCAAAACCCAAGTCGTCGGCCATGATGAAAATAATGTTTGGCTTTCGTCGCTCTTTTGTTTCTCCGGCCCACCCAGGAGCCGTAATTGCGACAAACAGTACAACCGCTAAAATCCAAAGTCTATTCATCGACGCACCTCATCCACTTTGACGGATCGGAACCAATGGGTGCATTCTATCGCCCGTTGGGGATGATCGCCAGGAATCACCGTTGCGAGATTTTTTGGGTATGGTACTCTGCCGACATATCATCGTCGTTTGAAGAGCGGTATCCTATCTCATGTACTACTGAACAGGAGAACAGACATGATCGCGGATACCTTTTTGGTCTTGTGTCCTGGCTGCGAAAAGCAGTCCCATCTCGAAGAAAACGCTATCGAGAAGTGCTTTTTGTGTGGGTGCGAATTCTCGGTTGACTCGAACGGAGACGTTGTGGTGGAACCGTTTTCCGTCACCTGTCCGGAATGCCACGAGACTTGTGCCCTCGGAGACTGCTGCGAAGTGCAATGTTGGTGTTGCGAGTGTCAATTTTGCGTCGACGAGAACGGGGACGTCGTGGAAGACGACGTCGATGATGATGGCAATCTCGAAGTCGACGAGTCGGGCGAGTTATGCGACGACACCTATCTTCAGCAACTTCGTTGTCCGCGATGTTCCCGACCCGTCGAAGCTGGGGAGTACGGAGAAGTGACTTGTCCTCGCTGCCACTGTGTTTTCGAAGCCACGCGGGAACCTTCCGTTCCGCCTTGGTTGGTTTACGAAGAAAGATACCTTTGGGAAGATTTTGATCCCTATGGAGAGCACTACGACGTGGAAGAATATTGTCCGCACTGCCAAGTCCAGTGGGACGAGTGCGAACGTGACTGCGTTTTGGCGTTGGGCGGTGGATTTTACGAATGCCGAGAATGCGGAGCCATCGATTTCGATGCTGATTTGTGCGATGTCTTCTTCGGCCACGAAGCGACTCTAGCGAACAGAGGCCGAAGACGATGTGTTCTCTCTCCGGACGAGCCTGGAAATTTCCGAGCCAATCTGGACTCAGGTCTGCGACGCGTCTGCGAAAATGGTCTTCTGATATTGAAACCGGGGACGTACAATTTTTCCGAATCGATCCAAACGCGGAAGTTGACGTTGGTCGGCGAAGGCCCTCCTGGCTCGGTCATCGTCAAAGGGCCCGTCGAGATCGAAGGAAGCAAGTTGCGAATCGACGGGATTACGTTTCAGGGTTCGGTGAAAATTCATCACGGGAAGATTCGGTTTCGCAATTGTCGGTTTCAGTCAGGGTCTGCGAGCGGTGTCCAAATTTCGGGGGGAACGAGCCGGGTGTTGTTTGAGGGGTGTCGAATCGAAAGGGCAGCGGACGTTGGTCTCACCACCCACTATGGGACGAGTGTGCGGATGACGCGATGTGCCATTATCAACAATGAAGGTGAAGGTGTTCGTGTCGGGACTGGTGCTTGGGTGCGACTCCGCGAATGTGTTATCGCGGAGAATGGAAATGACGGGGTGGTTGCACATCGTGGCAGTCGTGTGTTCCTCCACGGTTGCCATGTCCGTGATAACATCGGAGATGGGATAATGATCACCGGTGGACAAACGATGCTACGGAAGTGCCAATTCACCGGACATTCGATTGGTGTGAAGTTTGGGAGCGGAACGATTGGGGCGGTGCTGAGTTGTCAGATGACCGACAACCAAACTGTGGGTCTGCAACTCGAAGAACGGTGCCGGGCGTATCTCAAAGACACCAAGGTACAAGACAACGAAGTTGGAATCGTGTTACAATCGAGGGCGAAGGTCCGCATCGCTGCGTGTTCTGTTGAAGGGAACCGAGGTAAGAATTGGGACGTCGCGGAAGGTGGCTGTGTGGTGACGCCCGAGGCGGTGGTGCGGACATGATGCGGAGAAATTCAAAGACTCGAGTCCCCCTTCCATGATTCCGCGCGAGATAAGCCGACAAGTCCGACGTTTACAGTTGCGAGCCAAGCGAGCCGTCGAGGACCTTTTGGGTGGCGAGTATCACAGTGTCTTCAAGGGGGCTGGAATTGCTTTCGAAGAGGTCCGTGAGTATCAACCGGGTGATGATGTCCGGGCGATCGATTGGAACGTGACGGCGAGGATGGGACATCCGTTCATTAAACGGTTTGTCGAAGAACGAGAATTGACAGTCATGCTCCTGGTTGATGGGAGTGGCAGTCAACAGTTCGGGACAAGACTTCAGAGTAAACGTGAGGTGGCTTCGGAAATTGCGGCGATCTTGGCGTTCACGGCGATCGCCAACAACGACCGGGTTGGGCTCATCAACTTCACCGATGGCGTCGAAAAGTTCGTGCCGCCCAGGAAAGGTTCGCGTCATGTCCTCCGACTCATACGCGAAGTTCTTTTGTTTCGACCCGAGAACGTTGGGACATCGATTCAGAAGGGACTCGACTTTGTCAACAAGATCCTCCACCGTCGAGCAATCATCTTCCTCGTGAGTGACTTCTTCGATGTCGGGTACGAGGCAGCTTTCAAAAGAACATCGGCAAGACATGACCTTGTTGCCATTCGCCTCAGTGACCCACGCGAAGAAGAGCTCCCCAATGTCGGACTGGTTCAGATTGAAGACTCGGAAACCGGGCAGCAGATGTTGATTGATACTTCGAGTAAAAAAGTCCGTCATCAGTATGCCAAGGCTGCTCACCAACGAAAAGAAGCGTTTCGTCAGCTAACCCAAGCCAGTCAGGTGGATCTTGTTGAAGTGTCGACTGATGGCGAACACCTGGATGCGCTTGTGAGGTTTTTTAAATTACGGGAACGGCGCTTGAAACGACCTTGAGGAGTGACGAGGTGGTGACCAAAATGATGCATATTGAGGTCCTGGTTCTTGGCCCAAGACCGACACAGCTCAAACCACCGTCACCAATCCATGCAGTCTCCCCAAACATCACTTCTGGCTATCTTGATCCTCGTTGGGTGTTCCTTTGTGTATCCTATCAAGGTCGTCGCAGACTCCTTCCACGTCAGGAAAGGACCAGCTACCCTCTACGCAGATTTCAAGGATTACAAAGACGACACGGCAACACTTCGTCTGTCGGGTGTCCTCACACTGACCTACACCCTCAACGACAAAGCTCCTCTCAAGGCCAAGCTCGACCTGACTCCTCTCAAGCGAGAGGTGTGGGAGGTATATCCGCAACCACCTACCACATCGAAAAGCAGGGACACTGTGACTTGGCAGCAGCAGCTCCGGATCGAACCTCGAAAGCCCGGTGAATTCTCTTTAGCCTTTCCGAAGCTGCAATATCAATCGAACTCAGAAGAGTCGCAGACGCTTGACTGGAAAACTGTCTCGGTCAAGGTTACCACGATCATTCTGGATCCCACCCTCGACGCCATCGAAGACATTCCAGCTATCGAGACACTTCCTCCACGCCCACCACCTCCCACGGTTCCTTGGGTCACGATAGGAACGTCTCTGGGAACGATCCTTGTGTTATCTGTGGTCCTAGTTCTTCTGGTAAAGCGTTTCAACCAGCGGAAGGTCGAGGAACCTCCATCCGAGGGCATACTCGAACAACTCGATCGTCTGGCAGGTGAGTCCTCCTTGTCGGAAGCGGAGTTACGGGAGCGGTACTCGCAACTGATGGTACTGTTCTGTGGCTTCCTCCGTGAACACTTCGAGATACCTAAGGACTACCAGACGTCGGCCGAGGTTCTTCAGTGGTTGGAGGGTGCGGAGGGAGTGTCGGATGAGGGAGTGTTCGCAGTGCGTGAGGTGATCGAGGAGTGTGACTTGATTCGGTTTACTCCGTTGACACCAAACCAATCGAATTTCGTTGTGAGTGTGGAGAGGGCGAGGGATGTTGTGGAGCGGATTTCTGTTCCGTTGGTTCCAGAACCGTGAGACGTCTCAGAGCCGAAAGTCCAGGAAGTTTGTACAAGAAAGGACTCCTTTTCATGGGCAACAAACTGGCAGGTCCCTACTTGCGGTCGATGCGGTTGAAGCGAGAAATGGTAGCCTCTTTTGTAGGCTATCCGTTTTGCTTGCCTGCCGTAAAGGAGTTGGAAGAACTGGCGTTTCATCCCAAGGTGACGTTCTTGGTCGGCGAAAATGGCTCGGGGAAATCGACCCTATTGGAAGCTGTCGCGATTGCCAGTCATCTCAATCCCGAGGGAGGGAGCAACAATTTTCGCTTCCGAACACGGTCCTCTCATTCGGAGCTGTATCGCTTTCTCGAATTGGCTTGGCGGCGAACTCCTCTCGACCGTTTCTTTCTCCGAGCCGAGTCGTTTTACAACGTGGCCACCGAAGTCGAGAACATCGGAATGTTTGCGGCGTATGGTGGTTTGTTGCATGAGCAGTCGCACGGCGAGTCCTTCTTCTCGCTTTTTACGAATCGGTTTCGCGGAGATGGGCTTTATCTTCTTGATGAGCCCGAGGCCGCGTTGTCTCCGAACCGGCAGATGAGTCTGTTGACGCTGATGCATGATTATTGCCGACAAGGCTCGCAGTTCATAATCGCGACCCACTCGCCGATCATCTTGGCCTACCCCGATGCCCTGATCTATCACCTCAGCGACCAGGGAGTGAACGAGATTTTGTATGAGGATACAGAACATTATCGGGTGACGAAGATGTTTCTAACGCGGACGCAGAAGATGCTTGACCAGCTTCTTGCGGACGATTGACGGAGCAACTCTTATGGTCGCCGTAGGTGACGACCGAGAGTCATTTGCCTTGGGAAGTTCGGACTAAGGCTGAGACAGAGATTTTTCTTGCCTTTGGGGCCGACTCTGCCCAGGGCACAGGCGACACTTTGTCACTCGACAGTTTACCGATTCTCTACCTTATATCCACGATTGTCATTCAGTTTCGCATTGGCTTTGTTCTGGATGACACCACCAGGCCCGATGTGTCGGTTATTCCGCACAACGTTGTTCCTCGCAGGGTCACCCTGGATGAGGATGCCGCTGTTCTTGGTGACGTTATTCTCGATGACGACACCGCGACACGGGAACTTCTTCTCGAAGTATCCGGACAGTACGAAGATGGCCGCGAGCTTGCCCTTCGAATGGATTTCGTTGCCACGAACGATGAGACCATCGACTCCGTGAACTCGGTACAGTGAGATGTAGGCGTTGCCCTTGTTGTTGATGAGCTTGCTATCCTTGATGGAGCTGTTGACGTGAGCTTCGTGCATGAGTCCTTCACCGTCGTTGATGCGGTAGCTGCCGTTGGGAGCGACGAGGTTGCTGTGGACGACGTAGTCGTTGCCCTCGACGGTCCAGCGATACCCTCGCATCTGGACGGCCCGATTGTCGTTGGTGCCCGAACCGGTGACTTGACGGAGACCTGTTGTCGTCCACCGCATCAGTCCCTTGGGGAACCTCACGACGTTGTTGGCACAGATGGTCCCGTCTCCAGTGAACGCAATGGCACCCCGACCACTGCAGTAAATGTAGTTGTCCCGAATCTCGACACCCTTTCGGAATCCCCATGGGTGTGATTTGGGTGTCCCTGCCGGGCCATTGCCGCCACCAGCTCCGATGCCGTAGTCGTTGACGTAGATTCCAGGTCGGTTGTCGTAGTCGAACAAGACTCCGGTTGTCACGACAAGTTTCTCACCTCGACGTCTTGCTTTTTGGAGAATGTATCCCTTCTGCAAAAAATTATCGTCGCCGGACTTGGGGAGTCGGTTGTTGGCGATGAGGGCGTTCTCGGCACTGTTGACGTGGATGGCGGCGTGGTGTCGTGCGGTGAATCGTTGCCAGGGGTGTTGTCCTATCTTTTTGCTCGGGACGTTGGGGTCAGCGACAGCAGCGTTGCGAAGGACACATCCGAAGACCAAACGATTCTTGCCACATTTCCTTTCCTCCGATTCGTCGAAGTCGATGTGTCCTCGATTGATCGCGACGTTGACCACGCCACAGTGACTCGCGATCGTGGGGTCAGCCAGGTAGATGCCCTTGAAGGCGGTGTCTGTGGGTGTCCCATTCCCTTTCACCTTGGGGATGTACCTGGGGAACTCGAAACTGGTTGGTGGACTGTAGCCATCCTTGCGAGCTTCTGTTACACGCTTGGGGTTTGCACCTCGGATGACAATGCCGTCCTGAATCTTGAGTGAGTTTTGGAAGCGATAGACGCCCGCGGGAAAATAGACAACGCCGCCTTTGGGAAGTCGTTTCTGAGCGTCGTCAAAGCGAGCTTCCAACGAATCGCCTTTGACATTCGAAATGTCGATGACCTGATTCCAGGCGATGGCATCGGTCCATTTCAAGTCATATTTGGCGACGGGGTTATCGGTGGGAACGTCGGCTTTTGTGATGGTCGCTGCCAGAGTGATGACAATGACGGTCAAGGTACATCGGGTGGGAAAGGTCATGGTGAATTCTCCGGGTTTCGGAAACCCTCACCTTAAGATCTCTCTGCCCTTGAAAGGGAGTTTAAAGTGAGGGGTTTTCTGTGCGAGGTCGTGTTCGGGATGTAATCGTAAAGGGTGCTACTGTAGATTTTGGAGAAGGTAGCTGGCACGGCGACCCAAGAGATGGCCGTCCGTGCCGTTTGTTTGTTTTGGACAGTCGTGCCGTCCACTTGTTTCGCTCATACGGCCATGGCACACGGAGTGTGGCTGCTACTTTGTCCGGGCAAAACAAATTCCGATATCCAATTCACCCATCGCAAACACTCCAGTTGTCAATCTTCTCCAGCGCAGTATCCTGCTCAGAAGGTAACGTGTCAAGAAATTGCGACGACGGAGGCGTAATGTGGAAAATCGAGGATTACATCCGACCGCTTACGAGATCGAGGAAGGTCAGGACTACGTTCCGTACGTGCGCAGCGAGACCATGTCGGAATTCACGCTCAAGGCGGTTTTGTCGGGGATGGTGCTCGGAGTTATGTTTGGGGCGGCGAATGCCTACCTCGGTTTGGTGGCTGGTTTGACGATTAGTACCTCGATTCCAGTGGCCGTGTTGACGGTCGTGGTCTTTCGGGTGTTGAGTAACTCCGGCGTGAAGAGTAGCATTCTCGAAAGCAACATATCCCAGACCGTTGGGTCGGCCAGTTCTTCGATTGCCTCGGGCGTTTTGTTTACGGTCCCGGCTTTGTATCTTTGGGGGTTGAATCCGCCGCTCGGCCAGCTCACTGTTCTCGCGTTGGTCGGGGGTGTTGTTGGCATCTTGTTCATGATTCCTCTCCGAAGCTATCTGATCAAATCCGAACACGGAAAGCTCCCTTATCCAGAGGGACTCGCGTGTGCTGAAGTTCTTGTTGCTTCAGAACGGGGAGCTTCCCAGGCTTCGAATCTGTTCTGGGGTCTCGGCGTGGGGGCACTGTTCAAGTTCATCACCGATGGCATCCAGGTCGTTGGTAAGACATTTCAGTTTCAGGTCGGCAAGGTGTTCGACTTTACCAACCTGTCCTCGAATCTGGTTGGCGTGAACAAGATGGTCGTCGCGGCCAAAGTTTCGCCTGCGTTGATGGGGGTGGGATACATTCTTGGACCGCGTGTTGCTTCCGTGATGGTTGGCGGTGCGGCGTTGTCTTCGTTCGTCATCATTCCGTTGATCGCGTGGTGGGGCAATGAATTCACGGCTCCTTATGCTCCGGAAACAGAAAAGCTCATCAGCGAAATGGCTCCGGAGGACCTTTGGAATAGGTACATACGGTATATCGGAGCAGGTGCTGTCGCGACTGCGGGGATCATCACCCTCATTCGTTCGATTCCAACCATGTTGGAGTCGTTTCGCCTTGGCTTGTCTCGTCTGGGGGTAAAAGGTGACGGAGAGGAAACACCCCGAAGAGACCAGGACCTTCCCCTTTTTGTCGTTGGGGTAGGTGTGACTGTGGTCATTGGGTTGCTTGTCTTTGTGCGGGGGAGTCTTGGTAGCCTCGACGTTCTTTGGATGAAAGCCCTGGCGGGAGTTTTGATCGTCATCTTTGCCTTCTTCTTTGTGACGGTGGCATCAAGAATAGTTGGGCTCGTGGGGTCTACTTCGAACCCAGTATCAGGAATGACCATCGCGACGTTACTCGGAACGAGCTTCATCATATATCTGATCTTTCCGACGGACACCGAGAGCACTGCGTTGGCTGCCAAAGCCACCGCCCTGATGGTCGGGATGTGTGTCTGTGTTGCGGCGTCGATTTCGGGAGACACCTCGCAGGATCTCAAGACCGGTTTCCTTCTGGGAGCGACTCCCAAGTGGCAGCAGGTTGGAGAATTGCTTGGGGCGATCAGTTCGGCCGTCTTTGTCTGTATGGCCATTCAAGCCTTGAACGCGAGTCTCACGATTGGAAGTAAAGACCTTCCGGCTCCTCAGGGTCAGTTGATGAAATTGGTGATCGATGGGGTCATCGAACAAAATCTTCCGTGGGGGTGGATCTTTATTGGTGTCGGGCTCGCGTTTGCTGCGTTCTTGTTGCGATTGCCCGCGTTGGCGTTTGCCGTGGGGGTGTATTTGCCCCTTTCGACCATGGCTCCGGTTTTTTTGGGAGGGATGGTGCGTTACTTTTTGACGAGGAAACAACCCAAAGCTGTGGCGGACCATCGGCGGGAGCAGGGTATTCTGTTTGGTTCGGGACTCGTGGGAGGTGAGGGCCTCCTTGGTGTGGGTATTGCTCTCGTTGTCCTTGTGTCAGGGCAGAAATTGATTCCGTTGACACTTGATTTGGGCTTCCCAGACTGGTGGGATCCGACCAAGAGTTTCTTGGGACTGGTCTGTCTGGTTGGCATCATTGGGTGGCTCGCGTGTCGTGGGAAACCGCGACCGACGGACACCGGCGATGTTAACAACCAACTCTCACCGGAAGAAGCCAAAGAAGCGATTCAGGACCTCACAGGAAAACCACCACTTTCTGACGATGACAAGACCCGAATACAAAGGCCCTAATTCCAACGACATGGTTTGACTCCCTCCGGGTTCTCGAGGTGGGCCATGGCCCACCGATCTTTTCTGTCCTCTATTCCCTGTCCTCTGTTTCCCAGACTGACAATGACACAACAAGAATACAAAAGCCCTTACCTCGACTACATTGCTTTGTTCCCGCAGGAATACAAAGACGGGACATCTTACCCGACCATCATTTGTCTCCACGGGTTCGGTGTCGAAAAATCGAACCTCACGGGTCTTGCAGAGAGTCTCGGACTTGAGGGCTATTTGTGGCTCTTTCCGGATGCGCCTCAGCTTGCCTACGACGAGGCGGATCCGACGGCACGCGCTTGGTACACTCGTGGAGGTGCCGAGACACCTGAGGAAGTTGCGGAAGCTGTGTCGGCTTTGGAGGGGTTCTACACGGAGGCACAGCAGAGACATCATTTTGTCGATGGTCGTGTCGTTCTGTTGGGATTCTCCCAGGGAGGTGCGATGACCCTCCGATATGGACTGTCACGTCCGGAGGTGTTTTGTGGGTTGGTGGTCCTGAGCGGGTCGTTGCGAAAGACGGAGGACCTGTTACCTCGATTGCCTCCTCGACCAGCTCGCCAGGGATATCCCATCTTTCTGGCCCATGGTCTGCTCGATCAGGTCGTTCGGGTCGAGGTGGGACATCAGGTCAACCAGTTCTTGCAAGGACAGGGATATCAGCCGGAATATCGGACGTATCGTATGGGTCACTACATCAGTCCACAGCTGATGGAGGACTTACAACGTTGGGTGTCCCAAGTGTTACCTCCGTTGCAAGAGAATCTTTCCAACTGAACATGTCCTCTTAGTACGAATCCTGTCGAAAATCCTGCCGATTTGCTTGCTTCGGATGTTCCCCAAAGTGTGCAAGGCTCACAAAATCGCTTCAAACGTAAGATGGTGTATTTGTTTCACTAATTCCCCCTTGCAGAAAAGGTCCCTTCGCCGCCGCCGCCTTGTCTGCCAGGTATAATTGGAGCGGAACAGAGAAGCGACGTACTCGCTTCGGT
>CAYRFQ010000070.1:0-40639 GCA_964423615.1 uncultured Alcaligenaceae bacterium
GATTGTAGGAGTTAAGGAGCACCAGAAAGCAAGACCTCGCGCTGTAGTATTAGGCAAGGCAGATAAGCAAAAAACTCGGATACGCGTTTCTTTCCAAAGGTCGAATCGCACAGCCTGCAACAATTCTAAACTCCGTTAATTTTGAGACCGCCACTTTTCCGCTCATCCTAAATCCTTCTCCCCTTGGGCTGTTGGATAAACAAGTGTCGGATTTGGTCTAATTCGTGAGCCTTGGGTCGACGAGTCAACGAGGAGTGTGCCCGCTACTTTGGTTCATTAGCTGCGTAGTCCTCAATAGGTCACGATGAACAACGCTGATCGCAATGAAGTTCATCCTTGAGCCTTAACTCTGGATCTTATAACATTAGATGACACGTTTTCGCTTTAGTGATCTCTGCCCTGATAAAGGAGCAAGCCAACGGGGAACGCGAACCGAATAAGGGGGCGGTTGTTCTTTTGGATTGCGGTGGCTTCCCGGCACTTTGGTCCGTTGGGTTCTGTCGTCCGTCCGAAATTCACTCCCACACAAACCCAGCAGGAATTTCTTTCCCCGGTCCGAATGCCTCTGGTACTATCGTTCAGGAGACGACAAGTACTCCATAAAGCAAAAGCATGGTCAACTGCCACTAAGAGGATGCAGCATAATCGATTTGACTATTCGAACAATCACTTGATTCCGGGTGAACTTCGACCAACGAACCATAGCGACTGATAAATTTCGCAAAGGCAACATCGTGAACTCCGACGCCTCGAGCATCGACTACCCGAACGTCGATTGGAACCCCGTCGAACGAACACAAGGTCACTCCATGAGCTTGACCGATCTCCTGGAACGGGCACGAGGGGAGAAACGCGTTCCTGCTCTGGATCAGTTGTTCGCTGCTTGTCGAAATTATCTGGTCATTGCTGCCAAGGCTCAATTGGGAACAGGAGTCCAATCAAAAGTCGATGCGTCCGATATCGTTCAACAAACCCTCCTTGAGGCGTATCGGGATTTTTCGAATTTCCGTGGCCAGAGCGAAGCGGAGTGGATTGGTTGGTTGCGACAAATTCTCCGCCGGAATTTGTTGAATGCCATCCGCCATTATCGAGGGACTGCAAAACGTGCCGTTGCCAAGGAAATTCGCTACGATCCCGCTGGCGATCCCAACCGGAGCACTGGCATCCGACAACTGGCCGACGATGTGGAAACACCAAGCAAGTCGGTCATACGCAAAGAAAATGAGATGATCGTGGCCGATGCCCTCACCCAACTCAGTCAGGACCACCAACAAGTCATCGTGTTGCGAAATTTGCAAAAACTACCGTTCGACGAGGTCGCCCAACAGATGAATCGGTCTCGACCGGCTACCCAGATGTTATGGATGCGGGCGATCGAAAAACTCGCCCAAGTGATGGCCTCGTTGAAAAGCCAATTTGTGGAATAGAGAACAGGAAACTGGGAACACAGCACAGGCAATAGGCAACAGGGAACAGAAACCGCGGCCATCTAAACTCCGTTCCGATTAAGACCGCAAGTTTTCGAACACCTCACCCGCTGTCATTCACGCTTCGCTCAGGTTTGGCCCTTTCTCGAGTGGAGAGAAACTTCGAACCCACTCGTGCGATACTCAAAGTCCTTCTCCCTGCTTGCGGGCAGAAGGACAGATCCAAGCAAAGCGGGAAACGCAGAGAATGAGGGAAGAAGGGACAGTTTCAATTGAAGCGCGGTTTAGGATTGGTTGCCATCTATGACATTTGTGCGACTTATGGTTAGGCTCTCGTCGCTTTCTATTCCTGACTGCTTGTACTCTGTTCCCCATTCCCCCAATTCTTCTTTGCAGGAGCCTGAGCTTGGCGACCGAAACGTCCTCCCCAGCAACAAATTTTCCAACAGAGCGATCAGTCCCCAGGGCGCTCTACGCCCAGAGACGAGACGAACGACACCGGACCGCCGAAGAACTGGAAAAGCAACTCGACCGCATCGGCCAAGGTCGGGTGGTCGTTTTCCTGGTGGTGTTGGCAGTGGCTTTCGCCGGTGCCAACACCCAAACTGTCTCGCTGTGGTGGCTATTGGTCCCGGTCGTCATCTTCGTGGCTTTGTTGGTGCGGTTCGACCGAGTTCGGCGAAAAAAACGCCGCGCCGAGCGGGCCGTTCGATTTTATGACCAGGGACTTATTCGGTTAGATCATTGCTGGCACGGTCAGGGGAATTCGGGCGAACGATTCCTCGACGAACATCACCTCTATGCTCTCGATCTGGACGTGTTTGGCGTTGGTTCATTATTCGAGCGAATCTGCCTAGCCAAGACGCGATCTGGGGAAGATACACTCGCTCGCTGGCTCAAAGCCCCTGCCGAACACGACGAAATCCGGACACGCCAAGCCGCTGTCGATGACCTCCGAAACCGAGTTGACCTTCGGGAGGATGTCGCTGTCCTGAGTGGAGAATTGCCGCCCATCGATGTGGGAGAGCTTGTCGAGTGGGGCCAAGCCTCGCCGTTGTTGTCGGCCCAGTGGCTCCGGTGGCCCATCGTGGCTTGCGCGACTCTGAACGTGATCTCGGCTTTGCTTTGGGTCGGCGAGAGACTCGGGGCACCAGCGTTGGTCGGTGTGCTTCCGTTTCCTGCGTTGTACCTGTTCCTGGGAGCGGTCGGACTCTCGTTGTTCGTTGCGTTGCCCCTTGCACCACGTGTTTTTCAGATCGTCAAACCAATCGAGTCGATCGGACGGGAGTTGCTGTTGCTCTCAGGGATTCTTGCCCGCATCGAACGAGAACAGTTCACCGCCCCACGACTCCAAGAACTCCAAAAGAAACTCATAGCCCAAGGCCAAGCCCCATCGGACCAAATAGCCCGCCTGGCATTCCTTGTGGACTGGCTCGACGCGATTCGCAATCAAGTCTTTTTACCCATCGCTCTGCTGCTCCTTTGGCGAACGCAAATTGCCTTCGCGTTGGAACGCTGGCGAGAGCATTCGGGCCCGGTGATCGCAGACTGGCTTGAGGCCATCAGCGAAATCGAAGCTCTCGATTCGATCGCAAGCTATGCCTACGAAAATCCCGACGATCCGTTTCCCGAAATCGCCGAAGAAGGCGTCCTATACGAGGGAATCGCCCTTGGCCATCCCCTACTCCCCAGCGATCGGTGTGTCCGGAACGACGTTTCGCTCGGGGAGAACACACGTGTCCTTCTGGTAAGTGGCTCGAACATGTCCGGCAAAAGCACGTTGCTTCGGACGGTTGGCACCAATTCCGTTTTGGCTCTGGCGGGAGCCCCTGTCCGTGCCCAGAAACTGCGGCTCACCCCACTTGCCATTGGAGCAACGTTACGCGTTCAAGATTCGCTGCTCGAAGGCCGCTCTCGGTTCTTTGCAGAGATTACCCGAATTCGTCACATTTTGGAACAAGCTACTAGCCCACGATCTGTATTGTTCTTGTTGGATGAGTTATTCCACGGGACCAATTCGCACGATCGCTGTCTGGGTGCCGAAGCGCTTCTCAAACAATTACTCAACCGGAACTCCATTGGGTTGCTCACGACTCATGACTTGACATTGACGAAGGTTGCTGGCGAACTGGGTGACCAAGCCCAAAACGTCCACTTTGCCGACGAGTGGGTCAATGGCGAAATGTATTTCGACTACAAACTTCGCGAAGGCGTCGTGCCCCACAGTAACGCTCTGGCTCTCATGCGAGCGATCGGTCTCGAAGTGTGACGGCAGGCTGCGATGTTTCCAACACATCCCTGAATCGCTCTCAACTGGGACAGCACCTCCAATTCCCAGCTCTCCCTCATCCTCTGGACGGAGAAGAAGACAAGTTGGTTACCCGTAGAAAAAGCGCAAAAAAATACCTCGCTGAGCCCCATAAGGGACGTCAGCGAGGCCGGAACAGAGAAGAGGCCATCAGGCAAGATGAAGGTGTGCGTTTCACCTTGCCTAAGCCTATTGTCTGATCATTCGAGGGATTGTCAAGCACCTTTTGCGTAATATGATTTGGCTTTTCTTGAGGTCAGCCCGCTCAAAATTCAGCCCGAGAGTGAGACGATTGGTCTTTCGCCAGTAGAAATGCCAACTTGCGGACTACCATATTATTGCAGAGAGAAACGATTGCGTTCTCACATTAGGTGCACTACGCCGTTAAAGTACCAGGCGCACTCCGTGTGCCGTTGCCGCGATAGAAAAAAGAGGCGGACGGCACACAAACTGTGCCTACTACTTGGGTTCATTAGCCGTGCAATCCTCAACAAGTGAACAGCCGACCAGAAACCACCGGAAAGCCGCGGTGTCTGGTCGGTTTTGCTCCGACAGATCCTCGTCAAAACCCCCGGTCTCACAGAGACAAGAAAGGCAATACACATGGCCCTCTCTGACCTGGTCATAGCCATCACGGGAGCCAGCGGTGCTCCCTATGGAGTGGAACTGCTCAAGACAGTAATTCGTGCAGGCCGCTCAGTCCACTTGAGCATCAGTCCAGCAGCCACAGAAGTCTTCAAACAGGAACTCGGCAAACAGATCGATCTGGAGAACTTTCAGCTGTCCGACCTTCTTGGCGAACAGGCCGACCTGGCCAAGCCGGGCCAAGTCCAATATCACCACTTCCGAAACTACCAAGCCGGCATCGCGAGCGGTTCCTTCTTAACCGGGGGAATGGCGATCTGCCCGTGCAGCATGGGAACCGTCGCAGCGATCGCCCACGGGCTTTCTCAAAACTTGATTCATCGAGCCGCCGACGTACATCTAAAAGAACGCCGAAAACTGATCCTCGTTCCAAGGGAAACCCCACTCAGCGTTGTGGGCCTACGAAACCTCACAACCTGCGCCGAAGTCGGTGCCGTCGTCCTCCCGGCCATGCCAGGACTTTACACCAACCCTCGGACGATACGCGATTGTCTCGATTTCATCGTCGGACGAGTGTGCGACCAACTCGGCGTCGAACACGACCTTCTCAAACGCTGGGGGAAAAGTGAGCCTGAAATTCTCGAGGAGGACTAACGAGAGGAGGTAACAAGGGTCAGGGAAGCAACAACAGCCCAACCACGGGTCACACAGATGTCACAGAAAGCAACCAATCCGAGAGGACCGCTGTGGTCCCGGTTCTTGTTCCCTTTATTCTGTTCCCTAACCCCTATTCCCCATATTCTGTTCCCTTTCTGTGTCTCTGTTCCCTATCAAGGAGCTACGATGTCTGAGTTTCAGGCCATTCCGAACGATGACTTGGAGTTGTTGCGAAAATACGACACGCCGACGGTTTGCAACGTCGTGGAGTTGTTGGATATCCGGCCCCGGACCGCTGGCTACATGGATGCTCGCATCCGGGCTTGTTATCGGAAATTGCCGCCGATGGTGGGGTATGCGAGTACCGCAACGTTTCGGTCCTCGTCCGCGCCTCGGGCGGGCGATGTCTATTCTGGACTGGCCGAACAAGTAGCGTCGTTCGCCAAGTTGCCGGGATCACCAGTTGTTGTGTTTCAAGATTTGGACGATCCAGCCGTCAGTGCCACATTTGGTGAAGTGATGTGTACGACGTACAAGGCGTTTGGGGCCGTGGGGTTGATCACGAGTGGAGCCGGTCGTGACCTGGACCAAGTGGAAGAACTCGGCTTTCCGTGTTTCACGGGTGGAACCATCTCGGCTCACGGCTACTGCCACATCGAACAAATCAATGTTCCCGTGCGAGTCGGCGGCGTGGTCATTTATCCTGGCGATGTTCTCCACGGAGACCTCAACGGAGTGACGACAATTCCGAACGAAATCGCCTCGGCTGTGGCTCATGCCTGCGGCGAGTTCATGGATGCCGAAACGGTCGTCCTCGATTACGTGAAGTCTGGAAAGGTGAGTCCGGAGGGATTTGCAGAGGCACACAAAGAATGTAAACGACGGATCGCAGCCCTGGGTGAGAAACTTCGGAAAGGATGAAAGAGTTCAGGAGTTTAGAGATAAACCCAAAGACTACCTCAAATGAAGGCCCGAAGTGCTAACAAGAGTACACAAAGCTGTGCTATCCGAGTCGTCGTGGTTGTTCCCTATTCCCTGTTCCCTATTCGATTCCAGGATGGGACATCAATTCGCGTATGGGGTGTCATGATGTCACTCTGCGCCATCTCGTTGTAGAGTTCTGTGGCCGCGGAAAGACCTTGGAAACCATCCAGGGACTTGTGCAGCCGTTCGCGGTACAGCACGATTTCATCGACCGCCTTGGACGATTCGATCCTGCCTTCCGCAGTCAGATGCGGAAGGCGAGGATTCAAGATCTTCTTGGCAATTTCTCGGAGTTGAGGTTCGTCCGGAGCCTCCGGGACGGCGAGCCAGCAGAATTCCTGTCCCGAAGTCGATTGGATTTGAGGATTCGCCTCTTCGAACAATCGGATCAAATCAGTGGAGATGAATTCTTCCAGTTCACTTGCTTCTTCCGAGGTCCATCCGAGATGGGCAAAGTACATCTGCACGACGTCTTCGGTCTCGATCCAACGCTCCAAAAACGCCTCGGCCTCGATCAACATGGCAGGGGTCAAACTTCTCAAAACCGACGTCGAGGTCATACAGACTTGAACCAGCGCCTTGAATTTCTTGCGGATGAGCTTCTGGATCTTGGCATCAAAGTCAGTGATGTCTTCCGGCGTCAACCCACGGTCCAATCGACGAACGGCGTCGGAAAGCGAATCCACTCGCTCGGGAAAGATGAACTGGCCAAAGTGTCCGTGCTGCTCGCCCGAAGACACCTCACCTTGCGAGGAGTGCGAAAGGGATAGGGCACGGTCCGGAGCTTCGGACGTGCCCTCTCGACTCTCCTCCAGTGCGAACGTCTGAAATTTACCGCACAGTTCTCGTAACCGATGGCGACAGAAGTCGATCTCCCGAAGTTGATCGGAGAGTAATCCCCGCATCGCGACATAGAACTCGCCCAATTCGGCGAGAACCAGGGACTGGTATCGTATTTTGGGATACGACTGGAGTAGATTCCCCAGCCGGTGAGCCAATTCGACATTGACTTCGGCCTGTCGGCGTGTGAACGAGAGCCAGCCGCTCGTTTCTTTTGGCGGTGTCGCGTCTGGGTTTTCGAGCAAATCGTTTAATTCGTGGTATTGGTTGAGGGCTTTCTCGGTGAGTTCCTTGGCCAACTCTTCTTGGTGCTCGATGGCATCACAGACGAGTTGGGAAAACTGTCGGATGGTTTCCTCGGCGGCGGCCAAGCGATATTGAGGAGCCTCGATCAGACGCACGAACAGTTCCGCCAACTTGATCTCACATTCGTTGGCAAATTTCCCCAGGAACTTTTTCAATGCCCTGCCCACTTGTCCGGTGTTGTGTTGATTTTGCGGACCAACGCCAACGGCTTCCTGGCCTTCGGGAACTCCGAGCAAAGCCTCGAATTCGTGAGTCGCAGCGGCGACTTTGGCAAGCGGCAACCTCGGGGCTTTTGCAGCGCCGTTTTTCTCACCTCGCCCCCGGACGGGGGAAACGCCGGTCGATCCGCTTTTTGCTGAACTCCCTTGAAGCTCCGTAAATCGAGTGGTGAGTTTGACCAATGGTCCCGTGATGCCTGTGATCGTCGTTTGCGGATCCTCTCCAAGAATCTCGGCACACCGATCTCGTGCTCGTTCGATCAAGCTTTCAGGAGCAAGGTCAAGATCTTCCCACTGTTGCTCGACCCATTGCTTGATCCCATCGGCGAGAGCCTTGGCGTCTTTGTTCATCCACCCTTCCACCAAACGGCGGCACAACAATTCCGAAGCTCGCCTCAATAAACGACGCCTTGGCCAGTGAATGCGATGCAGCCCACAGGTCTGGAAGATCGCGCGTTGACTCGAATCTTTGATCCGACGGAAATGGGCCTCGGCCCAAGCGTGTCTGTTGTCCTCGGCTTTGCGACCAAGCGGCGTCAGGCTCTCGGTAAAGATCAACTTCGCGGCCAGTTCCGGTCCCGGTAGCAATTGGCCCGGTCGGCTCTGTGGGGTTGTTCGAGACTTTCGAGCAGAACCTTGGTCCAATGGCAGCAACACGGCCCTTTGGTACGGTGGACCGGTGTCAATGAGCATCCCGTTCTGAAGAGTCTCGTCGCGTTTGTCATAGAAAGCCGAAAACGTGTTTTCGGGGTGGCTGAAGTGCTGTAGTTCCGTCAAGGCGGCCAGCGAATTCGGCTGGGCTGGGGTCGTTTGGGTCTGCCGAGAGGTGTTCTGGGAGGGCAACAAAAACATGCCAACGACGTCGGGACGAGGAACCCCCAGCCGACGAAGGATCGATTGGACCACGTAGCCCAAGTCGATAAACATTCCGCTGCCCGTTCCACCGCCCAAACTCGTGATGACATACACACGAGGCAATGCACTACGTATGCCTAGTGACGTCCGGTGACTGGCCAGCTTTAATGCTTCCGGATCGAGACACCCCTGGAGTTCAGCCTCCAACCGACGAACAAGGGCTCGATAGTTGTCAATGAACGCAAGGCGGCCGAGGGCTCGCCAACCATCGGGAACGCCCGTTCGCGGAATCCGGTAAAGCATTTTGGGAGGAAGCCATTTCTCCAAGTCCCCCTTAGCTCCCGGCTTCAAATAATGACTCACGCGGTGAAGTCCGACGTAGAAAGTCTCCGTTTGTAACAAAGCTGCCCTGTCACCTTTGGTGCTACGCTTCAGGTTCTCCGAATCGGCGTCAAGATAGAGGAACCGTAGATGGGGCAGATGGCTAAGGCCCCCATAAACATCAAGCATCTGTCCGCGGTATTCTTGCAGAGCTTTCTGGCCCAACGAACCAAGACCGATGACCAACGTCGGCATCAAGACACCGTCGGAGTCGGTCCGCAGATTGCTTTGCATCTGCAACCGATCTGCCGTCGAACTGCCACCCACCGTGGGGGTTTTACTGACGGCCGCGTCCTTTCCGAACTCTTGGTGCCCAGCCGGTCCTGCGCCGCCCGCACCACCTTCCGGGCCGGGTCTTGGCCCAACACCACCCAGGTCGTTTTTTCCGGCGAGGCCAAGCTCGTCACCGGCCAGCTTGGTTGGTGTGCCTGTCAGGACCTGCGAAGAATTTGAGTCCTCGTCTCGGAAGAACTCCGCGTCCTCCGGTCCGCCCCTGCTTGCCCCGGAGCGGGCGATCTCGTCGTCAGAGTCGGAGTCGTCCTCTTCCCATGGCAGGGGAGGTGGAAAGAATCCGGATTGATTCGAAGACGGGTTTTCCGCCCGGTCTTCCTCAGGATGCCCAGGACTTCGGGTAGGTTCGCCGGAAACTCTCCCTTGTTCGTTCGAACGGTTTTCTTTCGATGGCCCCAAAGATTTCGGAGCGGGAGGAAGTTCGGTGGCCAAAGACCCCGTCGATGGAAGTCCTTCCGAATTTTGGCTGGCCAGACCTTTCGTGCGTGACCCGCATCGGGACGGGTCCGGCAAAGAATCGCCAGACAAGATCAAAGAATCAAAATTGTCTCCAGAAGCATCGATCAACTCGTCCACAAACTCCGCACACGTTGGGAAACGCTGTTCCGGAGTTTTGCTCAGGGCACGAGCAATAGCCGGCCTATCTTCCTCTGGCAGAGACGATAAGTCGGGAGTCGCTTGCAGGTGCTGGACGATCAGTTGACGAACCGTCGTTCCAGCAAACGGCCGTTTACCTGTCAAAATTTCTTGATAGACGATCGCCAGGCTGTACTGATCGCTGTAGCGACTGACCCACCCATCGAACGTTTCCGGTGCCGCGTAGACCGGAGTGACCCCTCCAGTGACCGACGCAACCCAACCTTCGAGGTCTTTGACCAACCCGAAATCGGCCACCTTGACGTGGTTGTGGACCAAGAACAAGTTCTGTGGCTTGATGTCCAAGTGCTGCAGCTGGTACTGGTTATTCATCAAGTCCAGCGCCTCGGCCGTCTCTTTCAGATAGCCAAGCAATTCGTCTCGTGGAATCCCTTTCTTTCCAAGCCGACGGAATTCCTTGTAACGGTCCCAGAGTGTTTTGTCGGCCAACTCCATCACGATGATGAGCTGGCCATCGATAATATCGTACCGCTCTAGAGAGAGAATGTAGGGATGGTGAACGGACTGGACGCGTTTGAGCGCCTTGAGTTCTTGATCGGCGCGGGCCCCTTCGTCGTCGGCTCCTTCAATGTCGCCGTAGACGAATTTGATCGCTTTAAAGAGCCCACCCGGAGCCTCGGCTTTCCAAACTTCGCCGAAGCCGCCACCGCCCAAGCGTTCAATCAGCCTGTACCCAGGAATGGGTTCGGCCTGGCTCTGTACTCTTATCGCCATGAGAACCAGGGGGTAATAGTTGAGGTTATCGGTCGCAGCGGAACAATACTAAGCACCGCGGCAGTCTGCTTGCTTGTTATCGAGGAAACGGTCTTCTTTTCGGTTTTGGTTCGCCTGTCCCTTTGGACTGCCTAGCATACCCCGGCGGGCTCCCCAGGCACCACAGAGGGTGCCAAATACATCAAAGAAAACACGTTCGGTATTGCACGAGTGCAGGCACTTTGCCTGCAGGCTTTCCGCCTGCCGATCGCAGGTCCTCGCAATACGTCCGGAAGGAATCGCTGCAGGCGAATGCAAACTTGGGAAACTAAGCATTTCTCTTCGAGAAGGTTCCTGGACGAGTTTGCCTTTTCTCGCCGAGGAAGCTTCGAAGGCGAAAGAAGGTCCGAGCTGGCTCGGGCGTTTTCTACCTTCTGATTGAGGTTCGTTTCGCCTGTCCGGTGGGTGTTTCTGGGGCTACCGAGCGCTACCTGGTTGCTCCGGGACACCAGAAAACCTCCACTCCGATTTGAGGATACGAAATTCGTGATCCTCCAATCGAATTAACTTTAGCTCGCAACACCACAATCCGCAAATCAGTATTTTCAAGGCCTTGCGTAAAAGTTGAGAGCTAAGGGACAAGCCTTAAGAGTCATGGGTTTTGGCCCACTCCGTGGAAGGAGGCAAGGAGGTAAGGAGCGTGTCGTTCATACTGGTCCGCTAGGGAACGCTCGGGCTACCGCTGGAGAACTCCATGTGGCGACAGCTCGGAGGTCGCGGGCAGCCATCCGCCGCGCTCGAGCAGCCGCTAGGCTGTCCGTGACAGTTGGTGTGTCGGCTGCCGTAGGCCCGCAAGCTCATTTCCGCGGTGATCCTACGGGCGACTCATGCCAACGAAATTGCCATCGTTTTCCCGAGCCAACGCCCAGAGAAACGCACCGACCTCCGGGCTTTCGAAAAAGTAACCGATGGCGTTGATCCGAACGGGAACTTTGCCGTTTTCCGGGGGATTCCAAAGTTGTTTGAGGGATTCTCGAACGAGGGTGGTGAGGTAGGTCGTCCGCTGAACGCCCCTGAGAGTCTTGAGATGATCGGCATATTTTTGCGGTAAATTATCATCGGTGGGCAGCCCATCCGAAACGAGATAAATCGTATCCAGTCCGCTCTTGCGATAGGTGAAAGCTTCCTGAAAAGCTGGTCGCATTTTCGTCCCACCATCAGGCTCGATCGATCGCAACGCCTTCGTCATCTCGCCCGGACTGACCAATGGGTTATAGGGTATCCATTTTCCCGTTTTGCCAAGAGGATAAACCAGGTTCTCGGCGAAGGCAATGACTTGGTAGTGTGTCAAGTCCGGCAGGCTTTTCATCAGCTTCCCCAGCGTCCCGCACACTTCGTCCCACTTTTGGGAGGCTTCGGTTTTCGTATCTTTCATACGCATACTGCCCGAGACATCGACAAGGAACAGGACTTTCTTGCCAGTAAGTTGAATACCCGCAAATCGATTCGTGACCGCAGCCCGCAGGCGTTTTTGCTCTGCAGCGAGGACGTTCTGGGCGGATTGAAGGCGATCGATTTGTTTTCCCGCTTTGGTCAACGATTTCTGGGACGCCGCGGCCTGTAGTTTGAAAAAGTTGTTTTCTGTCAACAACGACTCGATCTCGGCATTGAGTTTAGCAATGGTCTTTTCCTTCACGCCCATCTCTTGTCCGGACGTGGCTACCTCGGCTTTGAATTTGCCAAGTTTTTCGGCGTAATCCTTGGCCTTTTTGCGCAGCATCGCGACGACCAATTTCAGTTCTCCTCGATCCGTTGTCGCTTGTTCGAGTTCTTTTCGCACCTTCGCCATTTCTTCGGCCGAAAGCTGAAGCTTCCCGGTGAGTTGGGCGTTCGTTTTTTTGGAGGATTTGATTCTCGTCCAGAGTTCGCTGTTGACCTTTTTGGCGAGTTTGACGGCCTCGAAAACGTCCTTGTAGTCGGACTTGGCCTTCGTGAGATTGGACGTCAGTTTGGTGAGGTTGGCTTGGTAATCGGACTCCGCCTTTGCAAGGTTGGCACTCAGTTTCATGACGTCGGCTCGTGTCGAACGTAGCTCGATTCCCTGGTCCTTGAGTTCCTTTTCGACCGCCGCCAAAGCCAAAGCCTTCCGGTTCAAAAGGTCTTCCAGGGCGGCGATCCGCTGGGCACTGGCAAGCAATTGGTCGGTGAGTTTTTTCTCCTGACCTTTTGTCTTCTCCCAGCTCGTCAGGATGTCGGTTTGCTTCTTCTTGGCTTCTTTGAGGTCCGATAGCAATGTGTTCTTGGTCGCCTGCAGCGATTGTTCCCGGACTTGGAGATCGGCCAGGTCGGTCTTGGTGGCTTTGTATTTGCTCGTCATGGCTGCCAGCAGCTTGGTAATTTCATCGAGAGCCTTCGTCTTCTGAGAAAGCTCCTTCTCGGCCTTGGCGTTGGCTGCCGCCTTGCGCCGAGCCTCGTGGGAGTTGACCAACCACAACAACACGACACAACCCAGAGCGCAGCTGAGCACGTCCACCATCGACAGATTGAAGATCGTCGGAACTCGATGTCGGTTGGCCATGTCTGCTCCTTGAAAGGTGGAAGGGAGAAGGAGACAAGAGACGAACCCCAAGACTACCTCAAATGAAGACCCGAAGTGCCAACAAGAGTGCACCAAGCTGTGCTATCCGAGTCGTCTGAGGTCGTTCGCTATATTTTTGTCTTTTGACTTTTGTCTCTTGTCTCTTGACCCCTTCCTCCTTCAGCTCTCAACTTCCCCGAGAAAACGCAAGATAGGTCCCTGAGGTCCAAGACGAATCCAGTCGCCAGACTGAAGCCAGACGACGTTCGTTGCTGACCGTTCGTTGACCCAGGTCCCGTCCCGTGTCAAACTCTGCAACAGATATTTTTGTTGCTCGTGAAAAATTTCGCAGTGTTGGGCTGCAACTTCGGGATACCGATTCTGATCCAACGCCAAGTGGCATTCTGGAGCGTATCCAATTAAAAATGGAGCATCTGGGATGAGATAGTCTTGGCCCTGAAAATGGAGTCGAGCTGGGCCACGGTCGATCGCTTGCGGAATGGGAAGCGGAGCTTGGAGCTGAAGAAACCACGATGGCAACTGTTCGCTCAAAAACTGCGGCGCGAGCGAGAACGCTCCCCGACAACCTGCGTCAGGTGGCAACAGAATCAAAGCCGAAGGAGGCGGGTGGAAGTCCGTGTTCGTCTCGTCACCATGAGAAACGTCGGCCTCTGCTTTTTCGCCAAAATCCGCGTAGCACGCCGAGTGGGGGAGCTTGCGACCCCGCTCCAGCGTGCCGGATTGGAAATATCGATCGAGGCCGTCAACCAAGCCGGGAAGGAACGACGTTTGGTGGCTCACCAGAAGGACCGGTGTGGGATGACCTCCTTCGCGGAGGTGGTCGATCGCACTTATCGTTTCCGCCAGGACTTCTTGGGTCAACGACGCACAAAAACCTTCGGTATGCTCGGGAAGTAATACGAGGTGATGAAACTGTTCATGCGTTTGGAACGTCACGTTCGCAACGTGTCCGTGGACGCACTGTTCCATGATCGGTTGGAGCTGCATGTAAAGCGCTTGCTCGGCTGCAGGACAATCCCTCGGGTCTCGGCGCGTGTGTTGGATGCAGTGGTCGGCAACGCCGTCGAGCACTCTTTGGTGCCAATGACGCAGGCCCAGATGTTCGTACCCAAATGTATCGAGGACCTTGGCATGCCCTTCCTCGGCTTTGAGTAGCGAGACCCAGAACATGTGCTCGTCCAGGTCGAGCAATATTGCCGGTCCTGTCCAGGGATGCTCGGCATAGGCGCTCAGAGTAAGCGCCAAGGGACTCGAAATGACCCCGGCGACCGGCAAACCTGACTCGACTGAGAGATGGACAAACACCTCGAGTTGTCTCGTGGTGAGGTACGGCGGAATGGCATAGGTCACTCCCGAGGGATTGGGAGTCAAGCCCGCAATCCGACGCAATATTCGTCGGACCGAGGCGCTCGGGTCCGGGGTCAATATGGTCCCAGACGAGTGCAGACGCTTCGCTTGATGGCCAACGACCTGCGGACGCTGAAGACGAGCCACCGGAATGTCTTCCGGGATTTCGTGCAAAAAGTTGGCGTGGGCACATTGCGGACGTTCTCGGCAAACTAACCTGGCGGCCCTCCCCACATTCGCCTCGGCACCCTCCAAGCTCAAGACCATGGCGAGTTCTTTGTCCGGGGGTTCCAGCGAGAGCGCACACGGAAAGTCGCCAGGCAAACCGGCGACTGCGCGAACCCGGCTCGCGTCGATGTCCAGACTCAAAAAACTCATATTGCACAAGTCAAGAGACCTGAGTCAACAGTCAAGTGCCAGAGAAAACCAAACTCTGGTTCATGACGCTTAACCCTTGTCTCTTGTCCCCTTCTAGGGTGTTAGCTTCGTTCCCCGACTGCCCAACGGAGCAGTACGACGGGAGTAATCGACTTCGTTCGAACCATGGCCCGACGACGATTCGGTGAGCAGCGCCTCAGGTTCGTACAAACGGTTGACGAGGTGTTCGGTGCAATACGACTGGCAATCGATGACGAGAGCCTCTTCTTCTCGTTGCACGGAGTGGAGTAGAAACATCATGCCTAAACTCAGCACTAACGCGATCAGCGTACTATCAAAAGCCACATTGAGATGTTCGGTCGCCCCGTGGATGAGTTGGGCGGTTTCGAGGTCCGTGTGACCGGCCATCGTCAGACTTCCAGCCAACCCGCGAACGGTCCCAAGAAAGCCAATAGCAGGTATCGCCCAAGCTAGATAATGCACAGTCGCCATCGTTGACACCAGACGTCCTAAATCCACTTCTGCTTGAGTACGGACGGCCTCACTTGCATCCTTACTCGAACGCATCAAAATGAATTTTCCAAGAGCAAGACGAATCATGTTTCCAAGGATGAACGGTCCCTTATCTTGCATCACTTGCTCGGACTTACGTTGGAGCGGCCGAGCATCTTCGACAAGGATCCGGTCTCCTTCTTTCGTCGGCAACAAGTTGAACTTGAAAGAACGCCGCTGTCGTCGGACTTCTGCGTAACGGCTAAACAGGATCAGGCATCCCCAGGTAAAACAGCAGTAACAGGCTATTTGTTCCGGACCAAACAACAGACGGCCCCAACGTTCCGGGGACCAACTCGACCACATTGCCGCCCCCAAGTTGGGCGACAACCCTTGCCAGATGGGAACGCAAATGGCTCCTACGATCACGACCGTCAACACCAGGAGTGGAAGTTCGCGTGTCGGCCTGTGAGATAATTTTAGCGGCATGAACGCATCCCTGCTATTGGGTTGCCGATGTCATCCTTCCAACGCACAAAACGGAATGACGAGGGCAGAGACAAACTCCGCCTTCATCCATCCGACTTCTACTTTCTTCCAGACAGTGTGTACCAACAGCAGCCGAACGGGTCAACTGGAGGAGTGCTCAGGGGATTTTGGAAATGGGTTGAAACTGCGTGCCATTGGTCAACGTAAGTTCTTGACTTGGCGTAACCCTGTTCGCGAACAGAGGTCGGAAGGAATCCTGTCCACAAGGGCCATCGGAGAAATAGGTGCTGTACCTGAAAGGTTTTGAAGCTCCGAAAGGCCCCAGATTCTAGCCAGGTGACGCTTGCAGACGTGGAACGCAAAAAACCGGACACGTATCCATTTCGCGTTCCTGCGGCTTTGAAACTACGCAAAGACAACAACCCTCCATTGTCTATCGTCATCCTTCCGTTGTTCACCTCTCTGGTTGTGACGCTTCTGATGACCAGTTATAATCTACTTAATTCTTCCTACACTCCATCAACCGGGTGAGACATGATTGTATTCGAGTGCAAAGGGTGTGCGCGGAAACTACGAACCAAAGATCATCTCTCGGGGAAATCCATCCGATGTCCTGGATGCGCTCACGTTGTGCGGGTCCCGGAAGCAATGACTCAAAGTGTGATGTCGGGCGGCCAAGCTGAGCAACCCACCCTCCCACCGAACACAACGCCTCCACGAACGCATCCGCAAGAACCAGAGACTCTCCCTCCCGAATCCTCTCCTTCAAGCCAAGCCGTCACGCAAGACGCCTTGAAACATCCAAGAGAGGAAACTCTGCCGGGCGGGACAACGCTGTCGATTCCGGGATACGAAATCCTGTCCGAACTCGGTCGGGGTGGGATGGGTGTCATCTACAAGGCTCGCCAACATCAACCCCGTCGGTTTGTCGCGTTGAAGATGATTCTCACCGGCGAATACGCCAACTCGGACGAACTAGCTCGCTTTCAGGCGGAAGCCGAGGCGGTGGCGAAAATCCAACACCCCAACATCGTTAAAGTCCACCAAGTTGCCGAACACCAGGGTCACCCCTATTTGACATTGGAATACGTCGATGGTGGGAACTTGGCCCAGTATCTGAAAGAGACACAACTGGGACCAAGACAGGCGGCTCTGTTAGTCCTTACGCTGGCTGATGCTATTCACAAGGCCCACAAAAAAGGAATCATCCACCGGGACTTGAAGCCTGCCAACATCTTGTTGAGCACAGAAAACTCAGACGAAGCATTACCGTTTCAGCCGAAGGTGGCCGACTTCGGTTTGGCCAAACAACTCGAAGGCATGGCCAGCGTGGCGCCTGCCGGACCGAAAACCCAATCGGGTGCGATCATGGGGACGCCTAGTTACATGGCACCCGAGCAAGCCGCCGGAAAAACCAAGATGATCGGTCCGGAGACTGACATTTATGCCTTGGGAGCGATCTTGTATGAGTTGCTAACGGGTAACCCCCCGTTCCAGGGTGGAAAGACGATTGATGTGTTGCTCAAAGTCACGAACGAAGATCCTGTCCCACCCCGACAACTCGCTCCAGACACTCCGCGGGACCTGGAAACGATCTGTCTGAAATGTCTCCAGAAGGAGCCCAAAAAACGCTACCAAACGGCCAAAGAGTTGGCCGACGATTTGGATCGTCACCTGGATGGCCAACCCATCAAAGCCCGACCTCAAGGGACATTCGAGTCTTTCACCCGCTGGCTGCGGAAACGAAAGGAGATAGCTTATCTCGCGATCGGCAGCGTGGCTGCTCTGGGCGTGATTGGCCTTGTGATTGCCTTGAGTGTTCTTGGGCCAAAGCGTGAAGTCCCTCAACCACCTGTCGTTGACAGCGGTAAGACGACTGCCGAGAATAGAGGGAGCGGAGTTATCGAGACCATCAAACAGATACAACTGGAGTCCGCCAAGGTCACGAGCACGAATAATTTGAGACATATCGGACTCGCTCTGCATGGTTACCATGACACGATTCTGGGACTTCCTTTTCCGGCTGTCTACGACAAACAGACCGGCCGACCTCTCTTGAGTTGGCGGGTCAAACTTTTGCCATACCTTGACCCTGGCCTGCAACCCCTTTATCACCAGTTTCGTTTGAACGAGCCGTGGGACAGTCCTCACAACAAGAAACTCTTGGCCAAAATGCCCGAAGTCTACGAAATTCCGTGGGGACCAAACAAGGGTGCGAAGGGCGTGACCTGTTACCAAGCCATTGTCGGCCCCAAGACAGCATTCGAACCACCAAGTCTCCGGAAAAATCGCTTCGGTCGTGTTGACCGCCTCAAGTTAGGGCGGATTACTGACGGGACAAGCAATACCTTGGCTATCGTGGAAGCCGCCACCCCTGTTGAATGGACGAAACCGGCAGATATTCCTTACGACCCGCAAGGACCCCTTCCGAAAATTGGTGGGCCGTTCCGCGAAGAGGGCATTGCCCACGTGTGCTTCTTGGATGGTTCTGTGTTGCCGGCGAAACTCAATATCCCGGCGAAAACGTTGCGCGCCCTCATCGAGTACAATGACGGCATGCTCGTACCCAACGATTGGCGTTCAGAAACTCCTCGTCCGAAGAACTTCCCCCTTCAGAGGAATTCTTTGCCACCGAAGAAGACTCGTGAGGTCGTGAAACTGAAGTCCGACCGATCGAGTGTCAATGGTCGCCTAACCTATCAAGGAAAACCTGTCCCGGGCGCTGTTGTGACGTTCCATCGATCAGACAATGTAGCGTACAAAACGCTGGCCCAAGACACCACAGAAGCTGATGGCTCTTTTCAGATCAAGCCTACCGGAGGACGAACCACTGGCACTCCACGGGCGGGAGGGCACGTGGTAACGATTGCCTTGTCCAACAATGGTAAGTCCAAAATCCCAGCCAAGTATGCCGATGTCAAGACATCTCCGTTGCGAGTCGAATTGAGGAGTAGCCCCATGACTGTCAATTTCGACTTGAAATGATGCCTTGGGATTCTTCCCGCATCGAGGCTAAATTCTATTCAGAACTGCGCGAGAAAAGTAACGGGTACGACGACTCCCCAACCAACTGTTCCGATCAAGGCTCGGACCTGAGGTCGGCCGAGCTGACTTCTCCGTCGAAGACCTTTTGGGCGAGTGCCACGTCTTGGTTGAGTTGGGCCTTGAGTTCTTCCACCCCAGAGAAAGGCCGAGTGTCGCGGAGTTTGTCCAAGAAATCGATTTCGATGGTTTCGCCGTAGATGTCCCCGTCGAAACCAATGATGTGGATTTCGATTTTCAAGGCATCTTCGCCGAACGTTGGGTTCGGCCCAATATTGGCCGCACCTGCCCAGGAGGCTCCTTTCACGACTGCTCGCACTGCGTACACACCAACTCCTGGAATCATCGTCTGGACTTCGTCCAGGTTCGCGGTCGGAAAGCCAATCGTGTTGCCCCGTCGTTGCCCAACGCAGACCTTGCCCGACAAACGATACGTCCGACCGAGAAGATTCCAGGCCGTCCGGACATCTCCCTTGCCGAGGGCGCCTCGAATCCGACTGCTCGAGACTGGAAGGTCGGCCATTTGCAGCGGCTGCACGAGATCAAATTTCATTCCCGCTTCGTCGCAGTATGCCTTCAACGTGTTGATGTCGCCCTCACGGTTTTTGCCGAAGCCAAAGTTGAACCCCGGTACGATCGCCTTTGGTTGAATCTTGTCACGGATGACGACGTCAAAAAATTCCTTCGCCCGAAGTTCCAGCAAATCGTGGGTCGTGTGCAAAACCAAAACGTGGTTAGCTCCCGCCATTTGGAGGAGGTCGGCCCGATAGTCCATCGTTGTCAACAACGGAGGAGGAGTCGTGGTCATCAGTAAGTCGCGAGGGTGCGGATCGAATGTCAGGACGACCGCCGGTCGCGACAGGGCGTCGGCTTGGCAGCGAAGTTCCGCAAGCAGCGCTTGGTGTCCGAGGTGGACGCCATCGAAATTACCGATGGTCAGCGCACACCCCTGGATTCCGAGACGGAGCGGGTCGGTCCAATGGAAGTAGTGGGCTTTCATCGGCAGGTTCGTTGGAAGCTATGGCTCGTTGCAGCGCGGAGATTTTAGAGGACAATTTCGGAGAGCGCGTCGCACAACGCGTCTATGTCGTCTTGGGTGTTAAAGGGGCCGGGGCTCACTCGGATTGTCCCCTCGGGAAACGTCCCAACAGCCTTGTGGACGTAAGGAGCACAATGCAAACCAGGACGCACGGCGATGTCAAAGGCTTCGTCAAGAACTCCGCCCAGTTCCGTCGCGTCCAGAGCTAGACACCGAATGCTCGTCGTGGCTACGTGTTTCGTTACGTCGCGATGACCGAATACTTCAAACAATGGGTTGTCGTCGAGGCGGTGCCAGAGGCGTTCAAGGAGTTTCATCTCCTTGGTGTGAAGGCTTTCCAAACCCTGCTCTTGGACGAAATGAATTCCTGCCGTTAGGCCCGCCACACCGAGGACGTTGGGCGTCCCGCCTTCCAGATAGTACGGGAACTCGGTGGGTTGGGTCTCGCTCGACGAATCCCCGCCGGTCCCACCTTCCCGCCAAGGCATGACTTGGGCTCTTGGTCCCACATAAAGTGCGCCTGTCCCCGTTGGTCCCATCAGACTCTTGTGGCCGGGGAACGCTAGAAGGTCAATCTTCGCGGCTTGGATGTCTATGGGTATGACGCCTACCGTTTGAGCCGCATCGACCAGGAAGAGGACATCGTGCTCGCGTGCGATGGCACCAATTTCAGGAACCGGTTGGATCGTTCCCAGGACGTTACTCGCGTGGGTGATGGCGATCAACTTCGTATTGGGCGTAATGGCTTGTCGAACAGCCTCCGGATCGATCGTTCCCGAACCATCGGCATCAACACGGGTGAGCGTAATTTTTCCGGCAAGCTCCATGGCCCGAAGGGGACGACTGACGCTGTTGTGTTCGAGGTCGGTCGTGATGACGTGGTCGCCTTCATTTAACACGCCTTTGAAAGCCATGTTCAAGGCGTCGGTACAGTTGAGAGTGAAGATAAAGTGATCGGGGCTGTGGCCGCGCAGGAATTGGTTGAGCACGTGGCGGCCGTCGTCGAGTGCGTGCTCGGCGGCGAGAGCCATTTTGTGTCCGGCGCGACCTGGATTGGCGAGGTGTTCGCGAGCAAACCGGTCGAGCGCCTGGTACACCGATTCTGGTTTCGGAAAGCTCGTTGCGGCGTTATCGAGGTATATCATATGTTGAGTGTCGAAAGTCAGAAGTCCAATTGGTTCCTTTGGATTTTGGAATCATGGGGTTGGTTGGCCTATCTCACCCCCGTTTGAAGTGCCAGTGAGAGATTGTAGTGAGATGTTTGATTTGGTCTTCGGCCAATTAGGAAGTACACCGCCGACCTCTTAACAAACGACAACACTTGCATCTCTGGTTCGAGCACCAATACCCGATCCAAAAAACCAAAAGAAGACCCGGTCTCAAAAGGAAAGCCTCATAGACATGTTATATACAATATCAAATTTCCGCTGGAGTTGCAGCCGGTAGCTTGGCTGCTGACTGTTCCTTGCCATGCCAACGCCGGATTCGCAACGTCAGAGGCAATGCCGCACCTATCGAGGCGGGACCGTAAAACAACACGACGAACATCACCTGTTTGCCGATGGAACTCTCGGAGGCCGGAAACAGCAGCGTGGCGAGCAGAATCCCAAGATAGACATTGCGGATCGTGGCCTCGATTCCTACGGCGACCCAGTCTCGTGTTGGCCATCCTGAAAAACGAATCGGCAACATGGCGCATTGCTGCGTCAGAATACAGAAGGCCAGGATCGCAATCGGGGCTCGCCAGCCATGTTCGCCAACTTCAATTCGGCTAGCCCCAATAGCCCCGACTACCATGATCCCGACGAACACAAAGCCCAAAATCAGACACACTAGCGAAATCCGTTGTCGGAAGTCCGGGGCGATTCGGGCCAACCACATACCAATACCAAGCGGCAGGAGTAAGAAAAACGAAATCTCACGCACGATTCCCAGGACTGGCATCTCGAATTGCGAACCGACAGCGACGTCGTCGCCTGTGACCAAGAAGTTGCTCAGGAATCGTAAGACCAGCGGAATCGTGGCGATGGCAATGAGGGTGGCCGTCGCCGAGAGTGCAATCGAGAGCGCGACGTTGCTTCGGCTCAAGTACGTGAAGGCGTTCGAGAGTGTACCTCCCGGCAGGGCCGCGATGAGCAAAAGGCCGAATGCCAGTCCCGTTTCGAGCCCTGCGACCCAACCCACCAAGAGTGCGAGGAATGGTGTGACGACCAACTCGACGGTCAGTCCATAGAGCAAGGCCGCGGGTTGACGAAAGACTGGTGCGAAGTCCGAGAGGGAAAGCGTGACGCCCATACCCAACATGAATAGCACGAGTTGGATTTGGGCGAGCACTTGCTCGTATTTGGGATACAGTTCGAACAGTTCGGTCAACATTGTCGGGTCACTTTCAGGGCCTTCGGAGAGTCCATGCAGACTTTATTTCGAAATCGCCGTCGGAGGCCAGTGTGGTTCAAGGAGCAGACCCGAAATTTCACTGGCTGCTTGCCAGGCCTTGGATCGAGCCTCAAGGTATTCGAGTCGAGCTTCTGCCACCGTCCGTTGAGCCGCCAGGACACGAAGGTAGGCGAACTCTCCTCCTCGAAAACCAGCCACTGCTAATTTATAGGCTTCGCGGGCATCCTGGAGGATGTCCTTTTGATAAAGCTCTGCCCGTTTCTTCGCAGATTGGTACTTGCCGAATGCCTGAGCGATTTGACGAGCCAGTTCGTTCTGTCTTCGATTGACCTCGAGGTGGGCCTGCGACAGAATGGCTTGGGCTGCAAGAATGTTTCCTTGGTTTCGGTCAAAGAGGGGAAGAGGAACGTTCACACCGAGCATCCAATCGTCGCTTTTGTTTTGATTTTGGCGGATGTATCCGGCGCTGACGGTGACGTTCGGAATCTTCTCGACCTCGGCACGTCGCAAAGCAATTTCGGCCTTCGTGACCGCAACGTGGGCTGCGAGAACCCGAGGATGTCTGTGCATTACGATCTTCTGGGCGACATCCAAACGATACTCCGGGAGGGGATATTCCAAACTACCACCAACTTCCGCGACGGGCAAATTGGGAACTCCCACGGTCGCCACGAGTTCTCGCCACACAGCCGTTCGCTGCTCGACTGTGGCTTCATATCGGGCTACGAGTTGGTTCTTGGCGACGGCAAACTGGAGGACATCTAACTTGGCGATTTGTTGGGCTTTTTCGAGTTGCTGGGCCAGACGATAGGAAGCAGACGCGAGGTCGCGCAGCTCGGACAGAACCGTGAGTTTTTGTTGGAGCGTCAGGTACTCGAAAAACTTCCTGCGAATACGGACGACGAGGGAAAACGTTTGGTCGGTGATTCTCAGAGTCACCTGATTGACGGTCCCATCCGCAATCTTTCGATCGAGTTTGAGTTTACGAGCCGTCACAATTTCCTGGGAGATGATCGGAAAGGCGTTGATGCCTCCGGTTCCTAGTCGGTCACCGAGTTCTACAAAATCACCTGTGAGCGTGGGGTTGGGATAAAGCCCCGCTTGGAGGCTCTTGCCCTGAGCAGCCTTGACGGCGAATCGTGCTTGTTGGAGTTCGGGGCTGTGCTGGAGTCCCAGAGAGACCAAGTTTCGCAATCGAACACGTTTCGGCGTCACCGGCGCCGCTAATCGAGCAGAAGGAGGAAGTCGTTCTTGGCAGGATGCGAAGGGAGCGAGGAAACTGATGAATGCGAGGATCAAAAACCCTTGGCATTCCTTGCCAAATAAAGCATCCATGGAAAAACAACTCCAAAGAAAGGGAAAAGGGCGGTGTTGGGTTCTTTGTTGGTCAAGCGAACAAAGTTGTCATTTGGTGTTGTGAGTATTCAGATGCCCTTTCCCCATTCATTTCATCGGAAGTTCTGAGGGGCGGTTTGACTGTTCTTCGCCGGCTGCGTCACCTTTTTCCCAATAGCGTGACGGTGGTAAGGAAAAGACGGATCAGCGCGTTTTTGTTTTCGATCGTGGTGGCTCAACTCATTTTGCTCTTTTACCAACCGACTCTGAAATTCCAGAAGTTGGGGTGCCACCCATGACACGAATCCCGCCAGACTTGCCGCATAGAATCCACCCTCGGCGTCTTGTTGGCATCGACCAAGCGGAGCATTGTGGCCATTTGTCAGATGCCCGATGTCTCCCGTCGAGACCGGCAACACGACCAACCGGGCTTGAAGACTGAGGCCCCGAAGGACGTCCTCGCCGGTTGCCATGATCAAACCGCGAGGTGGGCGTTCGACCCGCAAAGACTCGTCCGAAGACATTCGTCCACGACCCGATCGGTTGCCCTGAGCGCGGAGGACTCTGTCTGCCTTCTTGTGGAGTCCTTGGATGTCATACAACGAACCCGAGGGACAAAAATCATCGACGACCAAGACGGCGTCCCTCGTTAGGAACGCTAATCCCTCCAATGAGTTCTCGCTAGAGGAGGGCGCAGGACATGGATCATCGGGAGCACTCAAAAGCGGGTTGCAAACTCCTTGTTCCCCGCAAAAATAGCAGATTCCATAATTTCAGACAAACTTAACCAACTTGAGTATACCTGCCTTGGCAGGTTTCAATTTCCCTATCCGAGAGTATCTCCTACAACCGGAAATCTTTGTGACACTGATTACAACTGTTGTCGATTGCCGTCGCTGCTTTTTGCACCATTTTGGGAGCTTTCGCTTTGACGGCCTTAACGAAATTCATCGAGGCCTTGTCCATGCTTTTCGCATATTTGAGCCACTTGGCCGTGGCTTCTCGCTTGTTCTTGTCTTGCTTCATCGGCATGGCGTGGGAAATCTTGGCGATGGCGCTCGTTCGATAGCCCATCTGGATCAAGGCTGCCGATTCCTTCTTGAGTTGGCCAGCCATCAAAGGCCCTCTGGTGAGGGCTCGAATCTTGCGCTCGATTCCGTCGATTTCGATCTCGCCCTTCTGGCCGACCCCGAAGCCGCCTCGCCTACGTGGAGAGAACAGGGTCATGACGTTCAACCATTTGTAGTCCTCGTCATCCGCCGCGGTGATTTTTTTCACAGTAGACTTCGTGAGCGAAACGATCGTATCCTTTTTCTTCCCAGTGCCCACGGCTTCAGCGACCTTGTCCGTCTCAGTTTGGACAGTTTTCATGATCTTGGCATCGCCGACAGTCGCGGAGACACTGAAAATTAGTGGTGAGGCGGCCAACACGGCAACTCCGGCCAAAACCAAACGAGTGATCGTGTTCATAATGTTTCTCCGGGTTCGATCGGTAAATGGAAAAGTGTGGGTCTTGGTTGCGGCGTAAGGTAGGCGCAAAAGAAAGGGGCCAAGTGATGACCTCGGCCCCGTTTTGCATATATCGATTCTGGCGTGCTCGGCTTACAGGCGGAAATCGCCGTGGCAGCTTTGGCAGGTGTTGTCCAACATCGTCGCGGCTTTCTTGACAGCAGCAGGCGACTTGGATTTGACAGCCTTGATGAAGTCCTGAGACGCCTTCTCCATGTCCTTCGAATACTTCAACCATTTGCCCTTGGCCGGTCGGTTGTTCTTGTCATTCATCACCGGCATGGCGTGTGAGATCTTGGCGATGGCGATCGTTCGATTCGCCATCTTGATCAGAGCAGGCGTGTAGGTCTTGAGCTTGCTCGGGCTTGGTTGATCACGGTCGAGTCCACGGAGCATTCGTTCGATACCGTCGGGGAACACTTCGTTGGCCTTCTCGCCAACGCCAAAGCCACCCCGCTTCCGTGGCTTGAACAAGGCCATGACATTGAGGATTGCGTATTCTTCGTCGTCAACCTTGTAGATCGTCTTGACCGCCGATTTGACCAACGGTGCGATGGCATCGGCTTTCTTGCCAGCAGCCACGGCATCAGCCACTTTGTCGACAGGCGGCGTGATGGCCTTCATGATTTTGTCATCACCGACGGTTGCGGGGACGCCAAAAATCAGTGGGGAAGCAGCCAACACGGCAACCCCGGCCAAAAGCAAACGAGTGATCAGTTTCATCACGTTCCTCCTAAAGTAAGTCAATCAGGCGAGAGAACTATTGCTGGGATTTTGTATCTTGCCGTCTTCTTGGGGCAGACGCAAGAACCAATTGATAGTTTCGAAACTACTCCTCTTCCTTTTTCTTGACGCCCGTGATTTCTTGCCCACCGAATACAACACGGTCATCCCCACTAAAGTACCGGATCAAGATTTCCCGGTCGATGTCACGGATTTGGGAAAACTGTAGTTTCTTGACGCGCTCTTTCACTTCCTTGGCGAGCGACTCGAACTGTTCCTTGTGCTCTTCCTTCTTGATGTTGAAGTCAAGCAGATATTTGTAACGGTCCTGCTTCATATTTAAAGTTATGAGAGCCTTATAATTCTCTTTCATCAATTCGCCTTCCTCTCCGGTCCAATCTCGGAAGGCAGGCATGATGTTGTCAGCTCCAAACATCTTTTCATGGTCTGGGTTCCGCAAGAGTTCGATGAACCACTGGCGCGAACCGTACCCAGTCAAGTCGATCGCTGTCTTTCGGTCGGAAACACCTTCGTAGGCGTGACAATTGGTGCAATCGTACTTTCCTTTGAACAAGTCGAAGCCGACCTTGTCTTCACCCTTCCAACTCGTTCCGACGGGGTGTTTCGCCAACCAACCGGCAATTTTCCCAAGCTCGTCGTCGACTTTTTTCTGTGCGACTTTGACATCGATGTTTTTCTCTTCGGCCTCGAACTTGGCATCGAGATACATGCCTTTCATGTGGGCGACCATACTGTTGCCGAATTTGTATCTGGCTCTTCTTCCTTTTCCCTTCACGCCCATACGCTGGTAGAAGTATTCACTTCCTGGAGCTTTCAAGAATTCATGGAGCCAGACTTCCCCGCCGAACCCACCGAGATCCGGAGCTGAAAACGTGACGTTTTTGTGACTCTCCAGGTCGGTCGTCTTCCAGTCGGTGTTGCCCAACTCACCGTAACTGTGGCAAGTGCCGCAGTGCTTCAAGAAGACCGTTTGGAATTGGGTCTTGGGGTCTTTGCGCAGCAGGTACAGCCCGCCTTCCGGGGGAACACCTTGCGTCCAGGCTAATTCGATGGCCCGAGCCGCTGATTTTTCGGCTGCCTTGAGTTCTTTTTGGTAAGACTTGGCGTGGTCGATGGCTTTCTGGAACTCCTCGGCCGATGTCTTGTCGCCCTTCTCGAACTCATCAATACTATCTTGCAACTGTTTCTGGAGCTTGATCTTGGTTTCTTCCAGTTGCTCGGGAACGGTGACGTTGGGATTCATGGCAATGTAGATCCCCGCACCCGTGGCCAGAAAACCAACGAGCAGAACGGCATACGAAAGCACTCGGACGATTCCGCGAATCACTTTTTGTGTAATTACCGGCATGATCGCGAGGTGCAACAACCAGAATCCCGCCACAGCCGGAATCAACACGAGAGCAATCCGTGTCAACAGACCGCGACAGAGTTCTCTCGTCGCGTCGTCTTCGAGGGAAATCCATGGAGACGTATCGTCCGCCAGCGCCAAACACGTCAGCGAAGCTGCGGCCGTGATCAACATCATCACCATCAACACCGCAAAGGCATGCCCAAACGGCTTCATCTTTCCGACGATAAAAGCGAGTCCGAACAAGATCACCGATATCCACGCTGGCCCCAACAGAATTCGCGTCACCAAGGCAAATTCCGTTGGTTTAAGCATCTTCGGCATGACCGCGAGATAAGTCAGTCCCCCCGCAGCCCCAAGACTCAACAGCAACATCACCCCGCCGAAAATCTTGCTCGCCAACCCCATCTTGTTCGAACCAAGGAACGGCAAGATGAAAAGTAACAATCCAATCGCGCTGGGAATCACCACCGTACCCACGACGACCAAATCGTCCGTGAAGTATTTCAGCATCTGGAACAAGAACAGGAAGTACCACTCCGGTCGAGCCGGATAGGCCGTTGCCCTGTCAGCAGGAGCATCGAGATTCGCTCCCATTCCTTCCTGGCCTTTCCCGGCGAGTTCTTCGTAGAGCCCTGGCTTCGCTCCGTCCGCAGCCTCGCGCGGCGGAACTTCGTGCCCGTGCCCGTTAACAACAAGAAACACCATCAGTCCGAATATGGCCAAGCAGACCAACAAATCGCGGAACGCTTGATCGGGCCAGAACCAGCCTTTCTTCTTCTCGGCGTCTTCCTGTTTGTGCGTGACGCCGTGTTTCCGGAAGACCGCAATGTGGGCGATCACCAACACCATTAGCAATCCCGGCAGGATGGCAACGTGCAACGCGAAAAAGCGAGAGACGGTCGCATTCCCGTACTCGGGACCCCCCAACACAATTTGTTTGATTTGCGGCCCGATGATGGGCACACCCTCGGCGATCTTGGTAGACACCTGCGTCGCGTAGTAACCCTTCTGATCCCACGGCAACAGATATCCTGTGAGGCTCAAACCCAACACTAACCCCATTAACGCCAGACCGAGCCACCAGTTGATCTCTCGCGGCGGGAGGTGGGCGCCAGCAATCACCACTTGGAGCATGTGGAGGGCAAGCAACACCACCATCGTCTGAGAACCAAAATGATGTAGCCCGCGAATGAACCAACCAAAGTCCATCTCATATTGGATGAAATAAACGCTTCGCCAGGCGTTCTCGGCACTGGGGCTATAAGCCGTCATGAGCATCACGCCCGTGACGAGTTGGACGACGAACACGAAAGAAAGACAACTACCCCAAACGTAACGCCATTTCGCGCCGCCTGGGATGCCTTCGATCAGCATCAGGTCAATGAATTTCTTCAAGCCCGTGCGATGACCAATCCAGTTACCAAATGCTTTAAACACGATGATTCCTTTAATTACCGACTCGACAATGGGTGGGGGGAGGACGAAGCCGAGACAGACACGCGTTCCGGGACCGTTCGCGGCCAGAGAGGTTCACGCGTCCGAGGCTCGCTTGCGAATCTCTGCGTCAACCGTTTTCATCTTGAGGGTGTTAACTGAATCAAGTAACGTTCCACTCTTTCGCATCGGGATCTTGTCCGTCCGATGGCTTCTTGAGCGGCCCGTACTGGACCATCACGGACCCATCGTCTTTGTTGACATCGACTCTGTTGGCCCGGAACATGGCGTGGGGAGAGGGATTGCTGGTGTTCGTGCGATTTCCATTCAGTTGGAATTCGCCACCATGGCAAGGACATAAAAAGGAAGTCTTCTCGGCCTGCACTTCGCCGGTGAAGTTGATGGTACAACCAAGGTGCGGGCACGTTGTCGACAAACACGTCACCTCGTCGTTCTCGTCCTTGATCAAATAGACACGACCAATGATTTCATTCGGGTAAAGGGTCGGACCGTCACGGCGAGTTTCCCGAATCACGAATAGTTTCGGTTCGTTGGTATTAAGATCGCCTAGATTGGCGAGTTTTTTCAGCTTACCCGACGTAGACTTTCGTTTCAGCGGGTCGACCAAGAGGGCAATCCCTGGTGCGACCAGAATCGCTCCAAACAATCCACCGAGGATGCCCGTCAACCATTTGAAGAACCCCCGACGTGTGTCGCCCTGAGGTGGTTGCTCGGAATGCCCGTGGGATTGTTCGGAATAAGGCTGGTTTGGGGTAGATTCCAAATCGTGGGGGTGTGAAGGTGGGGACATCTTCCTTTCCTCGTTGCTATTGGCCAAGCCCGAAAAGTGCCGGCTGGTGGTTGAGCCTTTCAGGTGTCTCATCTTTGATACGCCCAAAGGCAAAAATTTATCCTAACTCGAATGAAATGGGATGTACAGTTCTTTATTTGTGTACAGACCACCCGGTTGGTGGATGTGGTACATCTTTCAAGCAAGGTTCCTTGGACCGAGGTTGTTCAGCGAAGTCGCTTCTTGTGTCTTCTTGGATAGTTAAACTGCCTTCAGATAGAGACCCTAACTTGTCCCTTGAACGGCAATCCCGCTTTCGAAAGTCGAGAGAGCCTTCGAAACCCATGGTCCGATGCTCAAAGTCCTGCGTCCCGCTTGTGTTGTTGGATCAATAAAGTGCCGTGCTTTGGTTTGTAAGCTCCGAAGGAGGGATAGATCAACAGACACAATATGACCGTAATACAGTCCAAAGCAAGCTTCTCCCAACCATCCTAAACGGGATAACCATTTATTCCGACGATGCTTGTGCAATCTTTTTTCACAAACAAACCGACCCTATCCAAAAGATTGGTCGGACCCCCGATTGAATCTCCGTCGAGACCCTCAAGTGCTAAAATTCTTGACCAGAACTCGGAGTCAGTTGTACGATCGAAAGAGGACATCAAAGAGAGCGCATTCCATGTAGCTCTCCTTCTCAAACTTGTGAAGTCAAAACGGCCTGGTTCCAAGCTGAGCACTCCAGACAGTTCCCTTCGTCGAACACAAAGCGGAGTGATCGGTCGCACCTCCAGCTCTGCTCTCGAACCGACCTTCTCGAACTAAATCTCCTTTCCCTTCGACAAAGTTTTCGACGACGACCTGTCGGAGCAAAACGACCAAAAAAACCAGGAGTTTTCGACGACGACCTATCGGAGCGAAAACGACCAAGTAACATTGAGATCCATCCATGAAACATCTGTGGTTCAGCTTCCTTGCCCTGAGTCTATTTGCAGTCTCCTCCGCCAACGGGTTGGCTCAGGAAACAACGGAAATACAGTTGAAGTTCGCCAAGGGTTTACGGGCGAACCGGCTTTCGGACCTCGCCCTGGACTATCTCCAAAAAGTTCAGAAAGGAGTCAAGGGAGACCTGGCTCTACAAAAACAGTTGGGGTTGGAGATCGCCCGAACACAGGTGAGCCTGGCTGCTGAGAAAGTTCCCTCCCAACGGCTCCCATTACTGGAACAAGCCAAGAAGACACTCACCCAATTTCAGAAGCAAAACCAGGGAACCCTCGCTGGGGCTAAATTGACCCTCGAAATTGCCAAGATCGAGGGTTACGCGGCTCAGGCCTTGTTGGGGCAGTCTTACCGCCAAGAGGACAAAGAGGACCAAACCAAGTACAGTCAACGAGCCAAGATTCAGTTCCGACGGGCCAACGACCAGTTCAAGGCTGCCGTGAAGGAATTGGCAACTCTCACGAGCACAAGTCCGAAGGCCAGAGGCGAATGGCTTCGTGCCAAATTCGAGCAGGCCAAGAGTTTGACAAACACGGTTGCCGCCTACAGCGACTTCGACGCTCTCGACACGACGGAGCGCCGTAAACGGAGCACGCTCTTGCAAGATGCCGAAAAGCTGCTCAAGGAAATCCGCAAAGTAGACATCGCCAGGTCCGAACTCTATTTCATGACCCTGGCGTGGTCGATCGAGATCGCCCAGGAATTGAAGGACTGGCCCAAAGCCAACACGTTGGTCGGAAATTTCTTCTCGAATTACAAGGACAATCCAAAAGCCGCGCGAGGCTCTCGGTGGGCGTCCTATTTCTACATCCGTGGCCTTGCGCTCAACGAGGAGGTCGAAGACCGGCTCCAGGCAACCGTCAAGGTCGGCGAAGCCTGGCTCCAGGCGTATCCCAAGTACCACACGACGCCGGAAGGCCAGGGCGTGCGGTATGAGTTGGCTCTTGCTTACCTGAACATCGGCGAGACGCTCAAGAAGGACGACGAGAAGAAGGCTCAAGGGTATTTCACCAAGGCCGAAAACCTGTTCTTCGCCATCGCCGACAGCGACAGTGACCTCGCCGCCCAGGCCAACAACTATTATGTCCAACTCCGCCGACGGACCATCCAGGATCTCACTCTCGAAGATTTAAACACCTTCAACGATTGTTTCCTCAAGGGAAACCTCGAGTACCTCGAATTCAAAAAAGTCCAGCAAGAATATCTCGAGGCTAATAAATCCAACCAGAAAGAACGCGAACAGGCACGCGACAAACAACTGGGAAAAGTCACCCAGGCCTTCGACCGGGCGTTGATGCTCGCCACAGATTTCACTTCACCCCGAAAAATCTACAACATCTACTTGTGGAAAGCGTTCATCTTCCTGGCCGCGAACGACCCTTACCGAGCGACCATAGCGAGCGAGTACCTCGCGCGACTTGATCCACCCGTCCCGCAATCGTCGACGGGGGCCGAATATGCCCTCCAGGCGGCAACGATGGTCTACAGCGAGAACCAAAACAAAATCAATAAACAAAAAATAACAGACCTCGCGAAGTTCATCGTCGAAGATCGTAAGGCCCAATGGAAACATTTGCAGTGTTATCCCGTCGCGCACTACCAACTGGCGATTTTCGCCATGCAAGACCGCGACCAGGATGCCGCCCTCTTCCACCTTGAACAACTCCCACCGACTTACTCCGGTTATCTCCAAGCTCAGTGTCAGATGGCCCTGATGGCCCTCGGGGCCCAGAAAGGCATCCGCGATAAAAAGAAGCTGGCCAAATACGACAAAAAAGCACGTGAGGCATTCCAACGCGTCGAAGCCGCTTACACGAATACCGAAAAGAACAAGATCGAATTGCCTGCCGGTACACTTCCGCTGTATTTCGGAACGCAGGTCGAGTATTCGAGAATTCTCTACTCCGATGCCATTGCAGTCTTGAAAAAAGACAAGAAAATGGCCAGCGCTGAGTTCAAGAGGATGGACGACTTCCTGACTCGCTTGATCTCGCGTTTCGAGAAGACCCGCAAGACAAAAGACGCAGCCGGCGATTGGAAGATCCCCCAGGAATCGCAAAAGCAGATCGAAACCACACTCTACACACTCCGCAAGTACAGCCGACTTGGCCAAGTTCAACTCGCCAGCGTCGCCGGAGAGCACATCCAAGTCGTAAACTTGACGGCACCAACGATCAAACGCATCGAAAAACTCACCAAAGACAAGAAAAGTGTGGAGTTGCGAGACTACGACGTCACCCGCCAACTCCTAGGATACGCGTTGCGGTCCCACATCCAAAAGGGCGACCTTTCCGCTGCCCGCAAGTCCTTTGCCTTGTTGCAAAAGATACGCGACGCCTCCAGCTTCCTCGACATGAAGTCCCAACGGAACAAAGTCCTCGAAGGCTTAATTTTCGACCTCAATCGTCAGTTGCGAACGCTACGCGAAGAAGACAAAGCCGAACAACTCCAGGCCACCATTAGCAACTATACCGAGTTCTTCGACGGGTTCGCCAAGAACGAATCACTCAACTACAACCAGACACTCTTTTTGGCGAACGCCTACGCCTCTCTCGAAAAACACCAAAAAGCGGCCGAACTGTATGCCAAAGTTCCGATGCCCGAGGCTCCCGAAATTCCCGAAGGAGCCGACGCCAAGACCCTAGAGAAATCGAAAGAAGCGCACGAGAAAGAAGTCCTCGTATGGTGGTTAATGCAATCGATGTACGCGGAGCAACTCCGCAAAGCCGGGAAACTCGACGAAGCCTACAAGGTCGCCATGAAAGTTTTGACGACCAAGGAGGCTAATGGGAAACTGCAAGCCCGCCAACAACTGAACCACATTTACGAAGCCCGTGGGCTATGGGCCAAGGCGGCCAACGGGTGGGGCAAGTTCATGCGTGACCCACAACTCAAGAAGCTCGCTCCAATCAACGAAAAGGCAAAGGAACTCTACTTCCAGGCCTATTTCCACTACTACAAATGCCTCTACAAATACAGCCAAGGAGCCAAGGTCAAAGGAACCAAGGCCGAAGAGAAATATCTCCGAATCGGGGTCCAAAACCTCGTGGATTTGGAAAGAGCTAACGGCATAGGTTGGAAAACTGTCCAGGCCAACGTCGAGCAACTCCGACAAGACGAGCCCGCTTTCGACAAGATGTATCAAACTCTGAAAAAGAAAAGTGAAAAGTAACTCATACGCTCGGAATGAGGAATACACTCCGTTTCGGACAACCAGAGGGATCGGATAAAGACGTGTCGTGTCTTGCGAAACATCCAAACACGATGCAAAGTTGCCCGATTACCCAAAATCCTCCAAAGGCGTTTCCCCAACAAAGACAAGACACCAACTCTCCCAAGGAATCACCACCATGCACCGGACTCATCGTGACCTTTTCTTATGCCTCGGATGCGGGCTGCTTGGAATTTTCGTTCCACAATTGGCTCTCGGACAAGAAAAAAGCGAACAAGTCGAAGTCTTTTTCAAAACAAGTCCCAAGACCGTAAAACGCTTCGTCGTGAGAGAGACCAACAAAGAAGTCGAGTTCACCAAGGGTTACACAATCCCCGCGGCGAACATCGAAGACATCGACTACCGCAACTACTTTTCCCTCCAAGACCAAAGCCGCCAAATCTACTCCACCGCAAGGAATTTGGAAGCGGAGGCGAAGAAAGCCAAAACCCTCAAGCAGCGGCACGAACACCTACAAAACGCAATCAGCAAATATAAAGATGTCCAAGAAAAACTAGCCGCGAACCCGAAATCGTTGGTGCTCAAGAAGGCTCCAAGGCACGTACAGTTCAAGGTGGCTTACATCACGGGGCTCCTGGGAATCGGCCAGAACAACAGGACCCGGCAAATAGAAGCCATCTTCGCCCTTGAGAATTTCAAGAAGAAGCATGGCACCAACATCTGGCAATACACCTTGATGGTAGAGATGCTCGTGAAGCTCCAAACGACTCTGGGATACTACGACAAGGCCGAAGCCGTCGTGACCGAGTTGATTGGACTAAAACTTGCCACGAAGGTCACCAACGGCGTCCAGATCTTTTTCTACGAGGAACTCATGAAAGCGGGCAAGCACGCGACCACACTTCCGAAACTCAGCAAGCTCGTCGCAGCCTTGCCCAAGGGAACCGATATTCGAATTCGGGCCCGCCTCGCCGAAGCGCAATGTACCGCCGCGACCAAGAAGATCGATGCAGCCGTCGAAAAAGTCAAAGCCATCTTGAACGAAACCAAGAACAATAGATTCCGGGGGAAGGCCTACAACACTCTTGGACTCTGTTATTTCGAGTCTAAAGATTACCAAAAAGCGGTTTGGCCATTTCTCTGGGTCGATGTGATCTACAACCACGACAAGGAAGAACACGCCAAGGCCATGTACTATCTGTGGAAGAGTTTCAAGGAATTAGGCGAACTGGACCGAGCCCAACGGTTCTATAATTCGCTGCGGTCAGACTCCCAATTCGTCGGGACCGAGTATCAAAGGTTGGCAGAATCAGACTAAGATGCCAGCTGGTCCAAGGGCCAACGAACCTCGCCCAAGAAACCTTCCACGACGGGACACGTTCCCGTCGAGAGCAAAAAAAACCTCAAGCCGAGTCGCCATCTCATGGGCATACTCGGCTTGAGGTGCATGGTTGTCTCAGAACAGCTAATGGAATGATTTAAATCTCGTTCGGAACAACGGTCACACGTCTTCCGCCTTGTTCGAACTGAACGATCCCATCGCACATGGCGAAAAGCGTATCGTCTTTGGCTCGCTTGACGTTGAGGCCGGGATGCCATCGCGTTCCACGTTGACGGATAATGATTCCGCCCGTGCGAACTTTCTGCCCAGCATAGAGCTTGACGCCAAGACGCTGAGCATGTGACTCGCGGCCGTTCTTACTTGACCCTTGACCCTTCTTGTGTGACATGGAACTGTAACCTCGCAGTGTGTATTTTTTCAGAGGGAATAGTGTAGGCTATATTTTTACCAAATCTTGGCCCTGGGAAAAGGCGGTATCCCATCTTTTCGACAGGATTCGCCAACTTCTCATCTTTGTTGGGCACGTAGAGTCGCATTGACCGATAGACCCATTTGTGCGGCACTTGGAATTGAAACTCCCGTGAGTCCCTGGCAAACTGCCTTCCAATTCGTTTGTAATCGAGCTGCAAGGTCTTCCGCCTCAGGATCGGTTTCTGATCCACATCTCCGGGCAGCGGATCGACGAGAACCGAACCATTCGAGAGTCCACTGATGAAAATGCTAAACCGAGTCGTTTCACTCAAAGATCGTTTCTTGGGGTCGTCTAGATTTCGACTCGCATCCCAAATCGCGACTCCTGTTTTCCGAATGGGAAAAGCGTTTTCGGCCTTCGACGGCGGAATAGGTTTCAACGCGATGGTAACGGAATTTTGAATGTTTTGGTAACCGGTCTTGTCTTCGAGCTTGATGATTTCTCGCTGGACGCTTGGCAACACCTCGTCGTAGAAGACTCCAGGAAAATCGTTGGTGACCAACTCAAACGACGGAATGAAAGTCCGCGGTCTGTCGGTCCGGTTGGTAATCTGATACCACATGTACCAACACAACCGAGTGCCTCCGCGTCCGGGCACTCGAACAGGGATGATCCGTGGATCTTTGAACCGGAAGTCGAGTGTCCAAATCGCTCCTTCCGCTTCGACTGGGAATTTGTTGGTCACGTCGCGTTCGTTTTTTGAAATCTGGATTGCCGGGGTCCAGGTAACCGTTCCGACACCAAAGGCCAGCGCCAGAGTCAACAAAGCCAGGAAGGCGCGGCATCGATGACCGCCTCGATGTGTAGGCATGACCTTTCCTTTCCGACAGGCTATTTCAAGAGGTGAAAAACGAAAGCAGAACGCGTAGAGAATCCTTGCCACGTCCCAAAACACTTGAATACTATACCAACGATACCAGAGCGGTCAACCCGGACTGGACCAGCCTGGTGCTCCTCTGAATTTTGGAATTTGAAGATGCGGGAAATCGTATTTCCACTCGGCTCGCGTATACTTTTTCTGAGCTGTCGTGGCCCATCCGAGTCGTGCGTACCTGCGACAAACATAGGGTTCCAAAATCCAGGGGCAAACCCGACCAGGCAACTGGGACAACCTCGACCATCTTGTCAAACCGTTGCCTGTTCGTATAGCTAATGAGAACATTCCGATGATGTTCACCATTCCTGGCTCGTACGAGGACCAACCATGTTGAGAACCTACGCCAAGATTACAGCTTTCGTATGCCTGTTGGCAATCCCCACTCTTGTAGCGGCTCACTGTCAAGTACCTTGCGGCATCTACGCCGACCAGCGACGCTTCGAAGCCATGCTCGAAGATCAGAAGACGATCGCCAAAGCCATCAACCAAATGGCGATGCTTTCAGAAAAGAAAGACCCTCAATCGTTCAACCAAGCTGTCCGTTGGGTTGTCACCAAAGACGAACATGCGAGTAACACGCAAAAAATCATCGCCGAATACTTCATGTCGCAGCGTCTCAAACCTGACGACAAAAAGTACGTCATGAAGCTCACCGCTGCCCACGGTGTTATGCGTGCCGCAATGGTCTGCAAACAAAAGGCCAGCCCAAAAGCTGCCGCTGCTCTCAAGATGGCCATCTTCAAATTCTATGAGGCTTACGAAGGCAAAAAGCCAACCTTCCACGATCACTAGGAAGCTCCGGAACAAGCCGCAAAGAAATCGACAACCCAGAAACCTCGGTCGTGACAAGGACCGAGGTTTTTTCTGCGCTCGGAAAATGCTGTCTACCTCATCCATCCACACCGTACTTACGGGAACTTACTTGACCCGACACAAACTCTTGCTGCCTGCGGGGCGAACATGTGGGCCTTGCGGTGACCGATAGACAAGTGCCAAACGACCACCAAAGTCAACCACCTCATCCTCCGCTCTCGATTTTGTCCTCACTCCGGATCGATCACTTCAAACTTCGTCTTCGCTTCGGCCCATTGCCAACCGTGGGAAACATCGCGAGTTTTGAGTTCCGCGTAGAGTCTCTTGATTTGTTCCTTGGACAATTCACCCTGCTTTCCTTGAATATCCGACAGACGAAGTGGCTCGTGAGTCACCACGGCCCACAGTTCTCGTTCCCCATAAGGTGCTTTGGCTTTCATACTCCATCGGAATTGCTTGTGGGCTGCAATGCTATTGGAGGCATCGTTCGCTTTGGGATAGACTAGCATCCTCTTCAGTTCTGATTTCGCGAACAGATGCACGTAGCCAGGTTGGTCACTCGTGACTGTGAGGTGTAAATCATCTCCCCCAATATAAGTCCGATCGTCCCGATCAACCGCAACCGTAACTTCGGCTCGTTTCGGTCGGGACGGTTTCTTCGTGTCCGGTGGGGCGTCGGATTTTTCGGGTTCACCAAACACTTTATTCACCACCACGCGGACGATCGGGATGTCGGTCAGTTCCAGCACTTGCGAGGCCACCACAAGGGCGTTCCCGATTACGAACACAACGCCGATACAGAAAATCAACCGCAGTCGCGAGTTCGGCGTTTTCTCCGAGATGTTGGCGTCCATCGGAATGCACTCCTGAAAAAAAGCCATCCTGGTGATCCGGGAGGGCAAAGGATGATATTGTCATGGGTTTCTCTTGAGTGTCGTCCCAGGCAACAATACGACATCCCTGCACATAAACGGCACGACCTCGCGAAGCCCAGTTAGACCTAAAATAAGCGAACCCTAAGAGGCGGTTTTCCATAAGTGGTTGTGAGACCTTCAGATTCGAAAAAATGACACTCCGGTGTCATTGCAGATTTCAGGTGAAACGGGGCTCTCCCAGCGATGAAGTCACAAACTGTTTAAAGACAACAGGTTGTGACTTTCTGGCGTTGTAAGCTCTCACCGGGTTCGCTTATTTTAGGTCTAGTTCGCAATCGCGACGTTCACACCACCATTAGAAAGCAACTTGGGCCGCTGCTCGGCTCGGTAAGTCTTTTTGACGTAGTTCTCGACTTGGTCCGCGACGGTGCGGTGGAGTTCGCCAATCGTCGCCTTCGTGTTGATTTCCAAATTGCTCGCCAGGTAGTGCGTCATCACGCTCAGTTGGGTCTCGCGGTGGGCGTGCGGGTATTGTGATTTCTGGCACGACTCGATCAACACAAGATTCGGTTGTCCCTTTCGGGTTTTGACCACTTCTCTGACGAGTTCGCTAAAAATCCCATCCAAGTCTCGGCTCCCCGCCCCAAAGCGAGACTTGCGGTAGTGGTAGGTCTCGAACACACAGACAATCTGGCGACCTCGGAGTTTGGCGATAATCTTCGCAAGTTGTTCCTCCGTGATCAACGAACGATCTTGGCCGGTTATTGTCGTCATCTCGGCGTCGTAGGGAACCAGAGCACCGACCTCTCGGTTCCCTGATTTCGTGTAGTGGATGCTCCCCGACCAGTAAATCGAAATGATGTCTCCCGGAGCAGTCTTCGTCTGCAGGGAGTTCAACGCCGCCAAGATCTGAACCCGTGTGGCCTGCTTGTTGACCAGCACTTGGGCCTCGAATCTCGCCTTGGCTCGCATCACTTCGGCCATCTTCTTGGCGTCTTTGGCACAAGCAGGGTTACGGAACCCACTACGGTCTTCGTAATAGCTCAAGCCGAAGTTCAGAGCGATATGTTTGCGTTCTCGCGGCTTCTTGGCCATCGGCACACGGTTGGGGGTGTTGGGTTTCTTCTTGGGGTCTGCCGTCTGGATGAGCAACGTTCCATCGGCCCAGTCCTTGTTCTCTTTCTTCTTGAGTTCCATTAACAGTTTCATGGCCTTCGGATTGGGAACGAGAGTCGCCACGGCCTGTTGGAGTGTTTCCTGATCCAACGAGCTAAGTTTTTTCTTGCTCGCGATGATTTTTACATACTCACTGCCGTAGGGAGGACCAACTTCGATCGTGTAGTTGGCATTCGGCGGCGGGATGGTCACGGCTCGTTTAGCCTTCACGAAATTGTCCTTCTGTCCTTTGTTGGGGAACAGACACACCACTTGCCCTTCCTCGGTGCAATCGAAGACATAGACATAAGCGTCCGCCGTCGTCTCGAAGGTGAGCTTGAATGACTCACCGCCATAAAACTGCGGTGGTTGTCGGTCACACGAGACCTTCACCTGAAAACTCGGGAACTCGTTCTTCATCTTGATCATGAGAAGACGTGGGCCTTGGGCCATTACCAAAGCAGGGGACAACACCCATACAGCCGCCGCTAGCAACCAAGACCACTTGTGACGAGAAAACACTTGTGACTCCTTGAGACGTGAACCTGGGAACTTATTCATTTACTTCACCAGGATGACGCAATCCGAGAGTAGTGGTTTGCGCCCGATTTGTAAAAATAGAAAACCTCTCGCAACAACCGCAAGAGGTCATAGAGGACTACGAGACTATCCGCTATCTTGACGATTACTCTGGAGTGCGGATCGGACCGACCTCGACAGAATGAATCGCCGTCGTAGGTGTCCGATTTTGTTGGAGCCCAAGGAGGACCTGAGAAATCTTAGCGTTGCCAAAGGGTTGAGCCCACGCCAGCGTACCATTCCAATACACCGACATCGACGCACCACGTTTCGTGACGATTCGCTTCAACGTAATTGTTTGAGTGGGATTGCTGTTTCGTCCTTTTCCTTCGGCGACTTTTTTCCCTCCCACGTAGACAAACCCGCCTGCGACCATTAGTTCCCAGGGTTGATCTTTCCCGTTCGCCAAAATCACCTTCGTTCCTCCTCGACGAGCATTGGTCGAGACCATATCGACTCCGAACTGGAGGAAAAAACTATCTCGAATGTGCTGCCGTGGAAGGGCGACATAGTGGTATTTAGTTTCACTACTAATTGGGACCAGGATTCCGGCCTTCACGACCATCTGTCCTTTCCATCCAACCGGTGGTAACCCATTCTGCTCCTTGGCAAAATTCGCCTTGAAGGGTTTCGTTCCACCGATGGCCTTGCAAAGTCGCACGTCGGGTCTCTGCCCGAAGACAATCTCTCCCGGTTTCTGAGCCTTGTTCATGGCTTTCGCGGCTTTGTTCACAGTGTCTCGCACATAGACATACAACTCAGCCGCTTCGATGAATCCATCCTGGTTTCCATCGAGGTCGTCGTTATGTAGGGCTTTGGCGAAGACATACGTGAACAAGCCGTGCTTCTGTTTATCGAGTGTGTACGATTTCTGATTGGCCCGACAACTGGCAATCGTCAACACATTCTTCAACTTGGAGAACTCCTTGCCCAGTTCGAATCCCGTGGCCTTGAGCTTGACGTTGACCTTTACACCTCGAGCAGCTCCCGCATGACAACAGTCCAAAACAAGAACCACAGCCTTGGCCTGTGTCTCACCTAACAGTCCCCGAATGGCCGATGTAGGGATGGCTGTCTTCTCAAGGTTTGTCGGATCAGCGTCCTGAGGGATTAAGAATCCTTGTCCTTCGTCGTTGATGTATCCGTGACCGGCGAAATATTACCTCGGCACGATTAATGCTCACGTTTTCCCGGCACTGACAGCGTATAA
>CAYRFQ010000071.1:0-40043 GCA_964423615.1 uncultured Alcaligenaceae bacterium
GTTGGAAAGACGCGAGGCTCGTCGGCGTCGACGTTCTCCGGTTTCGAGCAATCTGGCGTGGAACTGAGGTTCAAAACCTTGACAAAAGTCATCGACATGGCAAAACAAAGTAAGCAGTTCCATGGGTGTATCTCCGGGAAGAAATTGGGTCAGGTAAACACAATTGATTCCCAACACCCTGGGCTGCCCATTTCCAATCCCGACAGACCTGCAATCCCAAACCGCTCAATCGACACAAACTACCTGCTGAAAACACTTTACGGAAATACCTTAAACGAAACTCAGGTTTCAGGGTCATATCGTAGGGGGTAAACGGCTGTATCGTAAACTGAAATTGTTATTTTGCGGCGGCTTCAGTAACTGTCATGCAGCAGAGAGGAGCCTCATGATTACTCGGACGGGAATTTACGGAGATGATGAGCCAATCTCTGAACTCGGGAACAGAACAGAGCAGAGTGTTATGGTTCCATGCAATCGCCTCGTTCGGGGTCAATGCAGCCAAATGCGGGAGTCGCACACCTCTTGAGAGCTGCCTTGCGAAGGTTTCCGCGTCACAGCACTGGATGTGGGTAAAGACGGAATAGTCACCAAGCCGTCGGCAAACGACGAACTGGCTTGTTCGTCATCTCCGTGTGGCTCTACGTTTCGGTCACCGGATCGAGTCAACGCCGACCTCTGCGGCGCCAGAGGGGGCGGAGGGGTGTTGCGAGGTTGGCTTTCCTGTTCGAATTCCGAATGTGGCTCAGCATCTTGGGCGCTCTGGACTGCGTACAAAACTAACTCCTGAAGTTCTTTGTTTTCGAGAGTTTCGTGGTTGGCTGCAGAATCGAACGAACCATGCGGCTCTTTCTGTTGCGGCGGCAGTTCCCCTATGAGGATTCGTCGTTGTTTCGCTAACCAAGGATTCTTTGAGGAGTTATCGCGTTGCGAGAGCTTAACTTGCTCCCCGTATACCGGCCTTGGCTGTCCGGACAAATTTCCCTGATTTGGGCGTACCAAAAACTGACTTATCTCTTGTCCTCTCTTGGTCTTATCCTCGAATCGGACTCGCCAACGCGATGACCTGGACGATGGTTCAAGGGACGCGATGATTTCGTTTCCTCGACGGGTCAGACGGACTTGGGAGCGGACAGTTTCGGGGCTTGTTGAAACGAGGGGAGGACTTCCGGTTTCTCGTTGGAGCAAGACGCAGGTTTGTTGTGGAAAGTCAGGCGAGATGCCCAGTGCCTCGGCTTCTGTGCGCCTCGCATCGCTGGCTTGGGAGACCAACAACACCACTTCCCCGCTCGGGAGTCTGCCCAACACTGCTGGTGAGCGGTTGCCCTCACTGTCATTGTGTTGGGAACGGAACCGCGGTGCGTTGGGAATCCGAACTGCGCTGGAGTGAGTTTGCCCTGGCACAACCACAAGCGGAATGTCTGGTGTAGCTTGATTGAACTTTCTCGTGTCCTGGGTTGGCACTTCCACCAAAATGTATTGCCCGTCCGGGGTCCTTCCCACGATCTTGGTCATAAAGGTCCCAGTTCTGTCGTGACGCTCCGAGGTGCTCCCCAACCGTCCTTGTTTGGTCGGAGTAGGGATTGTGACAACTCGGAAACGAGAGTTGTCCACCCTCGGGATCTGCGGCAAGAGATCATGCGAGGCTCCCGTTGTGAAGTCTGGCTCGACCCCCTCTTGGTCAGAAGTCTCTAACATCAGAACCTCACCACTCGGGGTTTTCCCGAGAATTTTCACAGACCGGAGGCGAGCAATTTTTCGCGGGCCTTGTTTCCCTTGGGGATTCGCCTTAGCTGGCGGTTGCGAGGTTGGTGCCTGGCCCTCGAGCGCAGGAATTTGCACGGGGTAGTGGTGCTGACTTCCGTAAGGATGGTCACCCACAGAAAACACACCGGAGGCAACTGGAGGGCAACGGCCACAACAAGGGCAACTCGGCCCGTAGGAAAACGCCATGGGGCGGCATCCGCTGACACCAACGAACAAACATACCGTGAGGAATATCAAAGAATTACGCATGGTCGTTCCCCAACATCGGGATAACGAGATTTTGTGTTTGGCGTAACACCACTCGTATGGATTGATCAGCTTACATCGAATGTATCGGTCAAATGGACGATGAATGATTGTGTTTTTTGAGGTAAATCCTGGTGGGATACGGAGGAATATTCCAGAGGAAAAAAGGGATAATAGATAAATTGGGTTGACAGAATTATATAAGGCGAATACGCTGTCTGAGGTTTTAACCGTTACAACAATGCCGGAAGGTATGGCGCACCTTCCCAATTCCATCAAGGATGACTTTCCAAGGAATCGTTGGAATGTCAAACATTCTCCGGGTGTCGTGCGCAATTGCCCTCACTGGTTTCTGTGTTTTTGCTCCTCTCCCAGGGAAAAGCCAAGGCGAAATATCAACTCAGCCGAAGTTTACTCCACCTCCAAGTGCCGAACCCAAAAGCCCTCCTCTCATTTTCGTGGTTGATATCTCGCGCGGCGTCAATGGGACGAACCGGGACGATAGCTACAACATTTGCTGGGGGGTCTCGCAACTTCTTGATGCTATTCCTGAGGGAACCCCGACAGGGGTGGTGTTTCTCCAAGAATTCAAGGACGCGAACGACAAATCCAATCACGGGACATTCCGGATCGCGCGGGAGTTAATTCCACTGTCTCGGAAAGGGAAAGCGATCATTCGCTGGCAAGTCGCCAACGCGCACATCGGTGGAGACCTGAAGCTTAATGGCGGGCTTAGCGCGGCCCAGCAAATGCTCAAGGATTGCAAAGTTCCGGCTAACGTGGTGTTGCTCACTTCTGGAGTTGGTATAGGGGACTACAAGGATGCGCTCCAAACCGCCGAATGGTTTGGGAAAAAGGAAAGTCAAGTCAACTTCCACGTTCTCGCGATGTACTCGGGAAAACATTCGCCTGCTCAAACGCAACTGCTCATCGATCTCGCTCGAGCGGGTTCGCGTTCTCCCAGGACCTCGTTAACAAAGCCACCATACAACTTTCAGGCAATCAGTAAGTTTGACCAGGTCGCCCCTTCCTTGTCGTTCATCATCTCCACGTACGCCCCGATTTACGCCTACTGGAAGTGCCTCCCGAAGGCCCTTGCCTGTTGTCAAAAAGAAACCGCGGACCTCAAGGTCCGCTTGTCGATCTTCCAGACAAAACTCACGAACTGTGAGAAAGAAAAAACGAGTTTGCTCATCCAGTTGGGCAAAACCCAAAACGATCTCAGGGACTGTCAGGCGGCCAATTTAGTTCTGCAGAACAACTTAGCCAAGTGCATGCAACTCAAGAAACAGTGCTTCCTTGCCTGGCAGCAGTCCCAACAGAAAATCAAAAAGCTGGAAAGGACCGTCGCCGATTGTGAGGCGAAGTTAAAACGCTCTCGGCAGCTCAAGAAGAAGCTTGAGGAGGATTTGGCCGAGTGCAACAAGCACAAGGAAGAGTATCGTTGCGAACTGGAGAAAGCCGAACTCCGGATCAAGAGCCTGGAGAAGGAACGCGAGAAATGCAAATCAGATCTCGAAGCCGCACGAAAAGACAAAGCCAAACTCCGCCAAGAATTGGGCAACGTCACAGGAAAGCTCAAGATTTCCCAAGAGGCCGTCGAGAAACTCACCGGAGAGCTAGCGGAGTGCAACAAACACAAAGAAAAGTGTCGTTGTGAACTGGAAAAAGAACAGGCCGAAAAGAAACGCCTGAAGAAAGATCACGACGAATGCAGCAAAAAACTAACTGAAGCTGTCAAAGCGAACGCCAATCTCAAAAAAGCCTTGGCGATGTCAAAACAGAAGGTGAAGGACTTGCAGGAGACCAGCACGAAGTGTAAGGAGAAGTTGGCCAAGTGCAACAAGCACAAAGAAAAGTGTCGCTGCGAACTGGAAAAGAAAGAATTGGAAATAAAAGGCCTGAAGAAAGCCGTTGCAGAGCTGAAGCAGAAAGTCGCTGAGCGCGATAAAGACCTCAAAGCCGCACGAAAAGGCAACGCCAAACTCCGCCAGGAATTGGGCAACGTCACAGGAAAGCTCAAGATTTCCCAAGAGGCCGTCGAGAAACTCACCGGAGAGCTAGCGGAGTGCAACAAACACAAAGAAGAGTGTCGTTGTGAACTGGAAAAAGAACAGGCCGATAAGAAACGCCTGCAGCAGGAACGGGACAGACTTGACAACAAACTCAAACTTGCAGAAACCGAGAAAGACAAACTCAAAAAGAAATTGGCAGTGGTGGATGGGAAGTGGAAGAACTTGAAAAAAGACTGTGTTTGCAAGCTGGAGATTGCCAACAAAACGATCAAAGACCTGGAAGCTAAGCTGAGCCGGTGCGATACCTCAAAGGCCGAGTGCAATGGGAAAGTTGCAGACGGCAGAAGGAAACAAGAATCGCTCGAAAGGCAGTTGAAGGCGTGCTTGCAGGCCAAGAATCAATTAGAAGGACAACTCAAGGATTCTCAGACCAAAGGGCAGGACTCTCAAAATAAACTCCAGTTGTGTCGGACCGAAGTTGGGCGGATGCGGGAGACAAAAACCATCTTGTGGTTCGTCGTGATCGGCCTGGCGATTCTCGGCGTGATCTTGATCATCCTTGTCGTCTTCTATCTCGCGAGATTACCCGGCATCAAAGCAGAACGAGACCGACTATCTCAACGCTTGGCCCAAACAGAACTCGAGGCCACCCGATGCCAGGAGAAATACACAGACGCCGTCCAGTCAGGTTCGTCTGCGTCCGCAAGAGCCGGACAATTGCGGACTCGGGTCGTCGAACTCGAGAAGGAAATCAGTCACCTCCACGCAGCCTTGTGTGAGTGCAAGGCATCTCGCGAGCGTGCCGAAGCGACGGCCCTCGGCGCCACCAGAGAGATGGCCGCGAACAAGCACTGTCCCGGTTCCCCCGTCATCTCGCATGTGACACCTACGACCCCCTCCACCGCAACACCGAACAACGGTCCTCCTGCACCAGGGGGAGTCGCAGCTCCGGGTGGAGCTCCTGCGTCTTCGGCACCTGCTGCGAGTTCTTCCGGAACAAGTGGAGCTGGAGGAACTACAGGCGGGACCGGTGGAACGGGCGGATCACCTGGAGCCAGCACGGGCGGGACAGGCACCACAGGCGGAACAGGTGGAACAGGTGGATCGCCTGGGCCAGGCACAGGCGGAACAGGCACCACAGGTGGAACAGGTGGAACGGGCGGATCACCTGGAGCCAGCACCGGGGGGACCAGTGGCGGAACTGCTGGAGGAACTCCCTCGCCTGCAGCCGCCAGCGGCGGCGGTGGTGGCGGCGGTGGTGGCGGTGGAGCCGGAGGTGCATCCGGCCAGAGAGGAGAAGATGGAGGTCAAGATTCTGTGTCGAGTTCGGAGTAAAGGAATGCCCTCATAACGCGAGAAACAAATGCCTGATTTCCCGAAACCACAACCGGCTGATCCCGTTTTCAACCCACCCCCTTTGGAAAACATAACCAAGGTGCGCTTGAATCTTGGCGTCACCTTCCCGAACTGGACGGGAGCTTTTTTCCCGCAACTTGAAGAAGACCTCACGGACTTAGTGTGCAGCATCTTGAAGCGGATGGGCCTCGTGGTCTCAATAGATCGGAGCTGTCCTGAACTCATTTTCGAAATCATCATCCGGGTGTCAAATCCATCGCGTGGGGTCGGGGGAGGCTTCTCCGTCCGGGTCGAAGCTTATTTGCAAGAGAAAGTCAAGTTGCCTCGGTTGCCGGAGTGCGACGCTCCAGTCATCACCTGGTCTCATCACACATCCGTCTGGTGGGTGTTTCGCGCCAAACCTCTGGCAGCGATCGAACGGGCTATCGAAGGTGAGGTCAAACGCCAAGCCGATAAGTTCGCTGCGGATTGGGCTCGGGACAATGCGATGCCAACTCCGCCATGTTCGCCCCAACTGCCCCCTGCACCGGGACCTTGCGTCCCTCTTGGGCCTCGGGTTGCCACCGCAGGATGTAACACCCATCAGCTTGGGGGGCAGAAAGGAGTCAATCTCGTCCATCTGGAATTCTGCGCCAACAGCAACAATTTCTCGAATCGGAATGTCGGTCCACTCCAACCGGTTCCACAGGAACTTTTCTCGCGAATGCCAGAGTGGATACGGCTGTTCCGTGTTTGCTTCAAGTGGGAGAGATTGCAACCCACGTTCGGCGAACCCTTCGCGGACCCTTATCTGGCAACGCTGAAAACCATCATCGGGTGTGTAGAAGCGATTGGTGGGCATGTGATTCTCGATTTGCACAACTCATTCCGCTACTGGCTCGACAAACAGGGACAACGGAAGGAGTGCTTCGTGGGGGAACCCGACATCCATGGGTCCGGTGATGTCCCCGTTCGTCGTGCTTATCTAGTCGAACTTTGGAGGGGTCTCTCGATTGAATTCAAAGACAACCCAACGGTAGTCGCCTACGGCATCATGAATCAGCCTTACCAGCCCCCCCTCGGGAGTCGTGGCTGGGACTGGAAAGCCGCCTCGAGAGAAATCGTCAAGGTGATTCGGGACAACGGCGACGAAAGACTGATCCTGGTTGATACGGACGACGGATCGAGCATGGCGGACACGTGGCCACGCACTCCACCGTGGCTCACTGACTATGAGAACATTTGCTATCAGGCTCACCTGGAGATCACCGACCCGTACCAATCCGTCGGACAACTCCTGACGCCTTTCGTGGACTGGTGTCAACACCATAACGTGGGGGGCTTCCTGGGATCGGTACGCATCGCCATGTCCCATCCTCAGTGTCGCGATATGGTCGACAGTTTTCTCCGAGAAATCAACGCTCTTGGGTTGGGTTGGTGCTACTGGCCGACTCCCTACGACATGGACTTGAAGGACAAAAAAACTCCGATCTGGCAGATCTCCTGAGGTCCGGAGAATGACCGCCCAGGGCCGACATCGACATGCGTCACCTCCACGATTCTAAATTCCATCGAGGCTTCCAGCGTCTCCTGCAGTCCCACGATTATAGCCAGGAGCTGGGGTGCTCCGTCTGGGATTTTGCAGTCGAGCTGTCGGACCTCACGTCCCTTGGTTTGTCCCGGAACGACGTCCGTTGGCTTCTTGGTCGAGGTCTTATTGAACAGGGAACAGAAGTAGTTCCCTCGAAAGGTTGCCGGCGCTCGTTTGAACGCAAACAGGATTGGACCTTTGGAGAACGAACGTGCTTTGTGCTCACCTCCATCGGGGTCGCCCAGGTCATGGCGCTGTTGGATTCAACCGTCGATTCCTTGCCCTCGGCGGAAGCGGACGCCCAGCGCCTCACTCCCAAGTGGGATCCTTGCCGGCGGACTCTGTACTTCTTGGAAAATGTGGTCAAGCAGTTCCGAGTCCCGGCTCCCAACCAGGAACTCATTTTGACCGTGTTCGAGGAAGAAGATTGGCCGTATCGCGTGGACGATCCGTTGCCGTGTGTCGACTCGATTTTTCCCAAGCGGCGGTTGCACGACACCATAAACGCCCTCAACCGCAAGCACCAGACGACTGTGTTACGTTTCTTTGGAGATGGTCGGGGAGAGGGAATTTGTTGGGAACCCGCTTCGTAGGGTTTGGGGGATTTGGTGGGGCCAAACAAGTCCTCACCAAATCGTCACCATAGGGACTGTGTAACTCCACAAGAGATGGATTTAGGATACTTATCAAAAATGGCCATATTCGGCCTTCGGTGTAACAAAGGATCACTACAAAGGAGAACGACGTGGCCGAGAACCCTGTGCTCAACCCCCCAGCCGACAGAAACACCGTGGTTCTAACCTCTGGCTTTCAGATTAACAACAAACCAATCCTCGAGAACGTTTCTGTGAAGTTCGAGGGCGTGACCGCCATTGGGCCCATTTATCTTAAGCCTCAGGAAAGCTACACCTTCATGCTTGGGACAGCGGATCGGCTTCCATTTATGCTTGTCATCGCGCCAATTTTCGTCTCCTTGAATAATCAGGGGGATGAAATTGCATTTCCAGACGGGTCTCGCGGTAAAAACGTCACCGAAGCAGGCACTGTTACCTACGCGGACAAAGCGCCCAACATCACCTTTCCTGCTGGGGCTAACGACAAAATAAAGCAAACACAGAGAAACGAGACCCTTCGAGAATTTCCTTCGATCACCACGGCTCTCCCATTGGTGTTCTTCAACAACGGAGGCACTCCCTTTCCGACTCTCGAGAAGGTCACCCAAATTATCTTTTGGAACAACGAGCCGGAGGAGACAGTCGTCGAAGACAACGTTCCTGCGAAGGGGAACACTGTGCGACTGGACATCTTCAAAGCGTATACCCCAGGCAAGGTCAACGAGACACCGAAGCTATGAGCAGTCATGCCGCGTTAGTGATGGTCAGCAGCACTTTGAAAGAAGTCCTCGAGGAAGCCCTGGGACAAGCAGGGTTGGGGCAGGTGACAGTCGTTTTGGAGGATCCATCCCAGCAACCACCCAACGCCAACGCGAACAAATTATCCATTTGGCTCTACCAAGTGTTGCCCGACGAACACCTTCGGAACTTGCCTCCGGCCCCAGCGAACCGACGAGAGGAAAGGCCCTCGGCCTTGGCCTTGAACTTGTATTACTTGCTCACGCCGCTGACGAGTTCGAGGGAACTGGACCAGCGTATCCTCGGGGTCGCCATGTTGGGACTCCACCAGAATGCCATCATCTCGCTGACCGATCGTGCAGAACGTGTCAACGAGGAGATTCGCATTGGTCTGGTGACGGACACCTTGGAAGACCGTTCGCGACTTTGGGATTCACTCCAGAGGCCATACCGTCTGTCGACGTGCTACATCGTCCGCACGGTTCGCCTGGAAGGGTCACTTCGTCGTCAAGGTGGACGCGTCGATGAAGTGAATTCCGAGATGCAGAAGCATGAGGACCTGGGTACGGGAGTAATTGAAGCGTGAAGGTGTTGGAAACGGTTGTCCGATCTCCTGCTCTGGTGTTTGACCTGCACGATTGGTTTGCCGAGCAGTTTCAAGAACCGGGTCGGGTCAGGCGACCTGGAGTTCCAGCAAGGGTCTTTTTAAGTTCAGGGGACGGACCGGGTGCTCTCAGCTGGCCATTTCGGCAAGAAGTGGAACTGGTCACCCTCAAAAACTCATCGGGATTCTTGGTGTTCTTCGATATCATTCGACCCGTCAACCGATCGAATGAGTCTTCTACACGTGTCTCTGGGAATCCACTTCGGGTGAGTTTGGTCGAGGGACAATACAAAGGACGAGTGATTTGCGAAGGCTTCCAAGAGGCCCCTTTTACGACAACTCGCGATGCGGTGGGAAGGCTGGCCGAGGTTATCGTGAATTTGTTTCCTGGAGCGACCTATCCCTTTCCAACTGGTCGGAGACCAACCGGGCTACCAGGCTTGACTCTTCTCCGAGGCACGGTCTTGGACAACTCGGGACAGGGGCTCTCAAATGTGGAGGTAAGCGTCGAGATTATCTTCGAAGGGGCAACACAACCTCCGGTCATCCGAAGCAGCCGGACCGACGAAAAAGGTCAGTGGGTCTTGGTCCTCGATCAAGAAGACCCAAACGAGAACATCGAACCTCACGTCAACTTGAAGTTTTCATTGGCGACGGGAGTTGTTGATGTCCAACAGTTTGGTGTCACCCTTGGGACGCAGAACAGTTTCCCCTTGACGTCGCTACGTGGAGAAGTTCGGCGATCTAACGGAACCCCGCTGCCTGGTGCGGTCCTGCAGGTGGAAGAAGCTCCCGGCAGCACACGCACAAGGGCCGACGGAAGGTGGGCCTTTTACTTCCCCTTGGACACTCCACGAACGGGCTCGACAACGATCCACCTGCAACTGAATCCACTGGGCGGCGCACCCATCAGGCGGGAGTTGGAACTACACTACGGCACGATGACGCGGGTTGCTCCGATCATCGTCTAATTGGATTAACGACTCAATAACAGCAAGGAGATTCCCCATGCCCGAGTACTTGGCACCTGGGGTATACGTCGAGGAAATCAGCACTGGCCCAAAGCCCATCGAAGGCGTCAGTACGAGCGTGACTGGATTTGCTGGAATCACCGAACGCGGACCCGAAGACGCTCGTTACATCACGAGCTGGCTCCAGTTTCAGCGTATCTACGGAGAGCACCTACCGGTCGAAACGACCTACATGATCCATGCCGTACAGGGATTTTTTGACAACGGTGGACAGCGTTGCTACGTCGCCCGCATCGTCCCCGAGAGTGCGAGTCTCGCGACCGGGGCACTTGGCAACTTGACTGTGTGGGCGATCGGCCGCGGCGATTGGGGGAACCGAATTTTCATGCGGGTTTTGCCGGCGACGCAAGCGAGAAACGGTGTCCCCAAGGCGGAAGCAGAAGGCTGGGTCCGGATTCAATTTCTCTACTACAAAGTCGCACCACCTCTGCCTTTGGTGGACCCGTTCGACCGTGCCCAACTCCAGAACCCGAATCGCCGCGAGCCCGACGTTGCTGAAGACTATGACAATCTGTCCCCCATTCCGGGAGCGGCGAATTATCTCGTCACCACGATTAATCAAGGCTCTCAGTTGGTTCGAGCCGAGCCGAACAAAATCCCTCAAGGCATCCAGCCCTTCGAGTTTGTCGCTTTTACGGGAGGGACTCCAGCACCCACCGTGAAGCCTACCCTGGAAGATTATCAGGGCGACCTCCAACCCATCGGAGGAGTTCAATTTAACGACACACTTCTGCTTGGGCAAGGACGTGGACTGGCGGCCCTTGGAGCCATCAATGACGTTTCGTTGCTCTTGATCCCTGACCAACCTGGCGACGATGACCTCACTAACCTCGCCGTCAACCACTGTGAACTATTCAAGGATCGTTTTGGGATCCTGTCGATGGAGAAAGGGGCCACCACGGATCGCCCGAACTTGCGACCCGATCGAGATACCCATTACGCCGGACAATATTACCCTTGGATCTGGGTCTATGACCCTGTGACTCGTGACGACATTGCCATTCCTCCGTCTGGGCACGTAGCCGGAATCATCGCACGCACGGACCTCGACCAGGGAGTTCATAAGCCGCCTGCCAACGCCATTGTTCGTGGCGCAAAAGACCTCTTCCGCCGTGTGACGAAGGCCGACTCTGCAGTCTTGAATCCCGTTGGTATTAACGCCATCCGGGATTTTCGACCCGAGGGCCGCGGCATTCGCCTTTGGGGTGCTCGCACGATGACGAGTGATCCCGAATGGAAGTACGTCAACGTCCGCCGACTTTTCCTGTTCGTCGAGCAATCGATCGACCGGGGTACTCAGTGGGTCGTGTTCGAGCCGAATAGCGATCCGACCTGGGCGCGCGTTGTCCGAACAATTACCAGCTTCCTAGTCACCGTTTGGCGAAGTGGTGCGTTGATGGGGACAACTCAGGACGAAGCCTTTTTCGTCAAATGTGACCGGACGACCATGACCCAGGACGACATCGATAACGGTCGCTTGATCTGCTACATCGGCATCGCACCTGTCAAGCCAGCCGAGTTCGTGATCTTCCGGATCGGGCAGAAGACGGCAGACGCGGAATCTTAATCTCGAAGAGACGTGGCACTGCGAAGAAGTCAACCCTTCGCGGCACGACCGTGATTCGTCCCAAACCATAAACCTGAGGAGATCAAACGATGCCAGAGACCTCTGATCCTGGTTATCCATACACCGCCTTTAATTTTACAGTCACCGTGGGGCCGCTCACTGTGGCTGGGTTTTCCGAGTGTACCGGCCTGAACACGGAGACCGACGTCATCGAGTACCGCAACGGTAACGAAGACCACGCGGTAAAAAAATTGCCTGGATTGAAGAAATTCTCCAACATCACGCTCAAACGTGGCTTCACAAAGGACAAGTTCCTCTGGGATTGGCGCAACACCGTTCTCCAGGGGAAGACCGAGCGTTACGACGGTTCTATCGAACTCCTGGGGGAAGATAAAACGCCTGTCTTGCGGTGGAGTTTCTACTTGGCTTGGCCAAACAAACTCGAAGGCCCTTCCCTCAATGCGAAGAACAACGAGGTCGCCATCGAAACTTTAGAAATGGTCGTCGAACGTCTCGAATTTGCTCCTGTATAGAACTTGATATGAAGGCACCCTTGGGACAGGTGAAGTCAGAGCCATACGAGAAGGGTAGGTGTGAGTGGCCGTAGTTCAACAGCGAACACCTGGCGTCTACTTTGAACCGATCGATCCCGCGCCTCGGCGTATTACGCAGGTCCGCTCGGACATTGTTGGGTTTGTCGGGGTTGCCGAACGCGGCCCCCTCAACCGCCCCGTGAAGATTCGCAGTTGGACGCAGTACCTCACACGATTCGGAGGACGTTTTCCCGACGGGTTGCTTCCCTCTGCGGTCTACGGGTTCTTCGAGAACGGTGGCGATACTTGTTGGGTCGTCCGTGTCGGGAACCCGGCGCCCTGGGCGAGGAAGGCCTCTCTTGTGTTTGACAACCTGTGGGAACACCAGGTCTTGCGAGTCGAGGCCCTCGACTACGGTGTTGGGGCTCACAGGATCCTCGTCCGTGTCAAACGCCTGGGGGACAACCGCTTTACGCTCTTCGTTCAACGAGAATCGCAGCGAGAAGAGACGTGGCGGGGCCTCAGCATGGCCCCCCAGGATCCTCGTTACTTTGGGAGATTGGTCAACGGGGAAGGTCCCAGGGTTTCTCAGGTGGATCAGTTCGAAGTGCCGGACGAATCCAACCGAGAGAACCTTCCGAGCTTCCGTGGCTCGGTGTTGATCCGATTACAGAACATCGGTGGGGCTTCTCTCGGAAATCCGGTTCCGTCGCGTGTCCGTGCTCGGACTGACGCGGTGGAAGGTTTTCTCGGTGACAAAACAGTCCCAGGTTCCGTCGAAGCAAGCCCCATCCTGGACAATCTGTCACTGGAGGATTTTATTGGTGAGCAAGACCTCCGGAGTCTGGAAAATCCAAAGGGTCTCGCTTGTATGGCCTCGATTCCGGAAGTGAGCATTGTAGCGATTCCGGACCTGGTTTGGACTGAACCGGCACCGGCACCCAGAGAACCCGAGAAGATGCGCTCCTGTCGGTCCCTGAAACCACAGGAGGGACCACCTCGAACGCATCCGCAGCAAAGTGATTCACCCCCCGTCCGACGAAAGCCTCTGAGTCCCGGAGACCAACTTGAGGGGCATCGGGCCATCATCCGACATTGCGCCAGCCTCCGAGACCGATTCGGGCTGATCGATCCTCGACCGGGAGATCAGAACCCCAACGAGGTGATGAGGTTGGCCAAGGATCTTCAGAGTCAGCCCGGACAGTTCGTTGCCTTGTATTATCCGTGGCTGATCGTGGAGGACCCAACTCGGGCCGATTTCGGAGTTCGGGACGTCCCCCCCTCAGGACACATCGCCGGAGTGATGGCAAGGGTCGATCTGTCCGTGGGTGTCCAGAAACCTCCGGCGAACGAACCCATCTTCGGTGCCGTTGGGGTGGTCAGCGAGTTCGACCACGAGACACATGGACAGCTCAACGATGCCAGTGTGAACGCCATTGTCGCCGCACCGGGGCGGGGCATTCGGCCTGCTGGGGCACGGACCCTTGTGGATCGTGAAAACCGGGAATGGCTCTTCATCAACGTTCGGCGGCTCCTCATTGTCATCGAGGAGTCCATAGAAGAGTCCACCCAGTGGGTGGTATTTGAACCAAATACGCCAGCACGTCGGCGAGACCTGGACCGCGTTGTCCGGAACTATCTCGATGACTTGTGGAGACGTGGACGTCTGGCAGGGGGGGTGGCTGAGGAGGCGTATTCCGTGATCTGTGACGAATCGACGAACCCACCCGAAGAGGTCGAGCGGGGACGTCTGATCTGCCAAATCGGTGTCCGGCCACCTTTGCCAGCCGAATTCGTTGTCGTGCGCGTCGGCAAAACCCTGGAGCAGGCCGGAACCGTGGCCGAGGGAAGGAGCACAGGTGGCTGAGACTGGGAAACGACAAGATCCGTTCGTGGCGTTTCGGTTCGAAGTCCGGTTTGACGAAGAAGCTGCCTATGGTGGGTTCAGTGAGTGCACCGGACTGAACCTTGAGACCCAACTTCAGGAGTACCTTGAGGGAGGCCAAAACGAGTTTGTCCACAAGCTCCCGACGCGAACGGTCCAATCGAACGTGGTGCTGAAACGAGGCATAGTCGACACCAAATTATGGAACTGGTACTTCGAGTTGACGCGAGGGAACGTCATCAAACGCAATGTCACGATTCTTGTCCATGACCCTTCTGGGTCAGAAGTGAATATGGAATTTCGACTCCGAGAAGCGTTGCCGTGTAAGTGGACAGGGCCCGACCTGAACGCGAGCCAGAGCAGCGTAGCTGTCGAGACCTTCGAGTTGTGTCACCAGGGACTCGAACGACGGACCTAATCCAGAGGGAACCGAACGATGCCGATCCACGTTGGACAAATGCAAAGTGACGTCACCGTCCTTGACGCCAACATGCCCCTGTCGGAGGCCCAGATCGAAAAGTTAGTCACCCTGGTTCTGCAGCGATTGGAAGAACAACAACGTGCACAACAGGCTGGGCAGGCAGAGACGTCCATACGCAACGAGTCAACACATTCCTCTTCGATGGAGCTGTGAGGTAGCCAATGACGCTGCAAAAAGCCGAAATTATCATCAAGGACGGGGGCGTCCGAGGCCTCGGTCAGAAAGACAAATCCGACAAGAAGATCAAGGTCCAGTTCAATCCGACCGAGTACTCTTTGTCGAAGGACGCCCAAATTGCGCAGATCGGGGTCCCAGGGATCGACTCTCCGATTCTCCAATTCGTCGCCGGGCAGAGCGCGAAGCTGACGATGGACTTGTTCTTCGACACGACGAGCGAGGGGATTGGGCAATCCGCAACGGATGTAAGACAGGAGACTGAGCGAGTGTATCAGCTCGTTAAGATACAACCAGATACCCACGCGCCCCCACGCGTCCAGTTCCTTTGGGGTGGGGTGTCGTTCGATGCCATTGTTACGAGCGTCCAACAGAAGTTCACTCTGTTTAGTCCCAATGGGGTTCCGCTGCGGGCCACGCTGTCTGTCACCTTCCAGGAGTACAAGAGTCTCGAACAGCAGCTGAAAGAATTGAACCTGCAGTCCGCGGATCATACCAAAGTCCACAAGGTGGTTCAGGGGGATACCCTCGCAGCCATCGCAGCAAGTGAGTACGGCAACAGCGCTCTGTGGAGGGTGATTGCTGAGAAAAATCAAGACCAACTGACGAATCTTCGCCGGTTAACGCCGGGTACTGAACTCCGACTTCCGCCTCTCGACGATGGGCAACCGAACGTCCCCGGAGGTGTCATATGAGGCCGGTGGCCAGTGCGTCCGATGCCGTCCCGATTTACACGGACAACGATTTCTACGTCCCTGCCTTTACCTTGAAAATCGGGGCTCGGTCGCAGGACCAGAGCATACTCCGAGACGTCATCCAGGTGACGTACAAGGATGACATCAAAGAAATCGGCAGTTTCGACATGATCGTCAACAACTGGGATGCGGAGAAGCGAACGTTTAAATATAGCGACAGCAAACAGTTCGATCCTGGGCAGCAAGTCGAACTGTCCATGGGCTACCATCTTCCGAAACACATGCGAGTGATGCTGCGTGGCTTGATCACCAGCATGACCCCAAATTTTCCTGCAGGCGGGAAGCCCACTTTGGCGATAAAGTGCCTCAATGCCCTTCATCGGTTCCGGACCGAACAGCGGTCGGATCGGTACATCCAGAAGACCGATCTCGAGATCGCGAGGGACATCTGCAGAAGGTTGAAGATCGAGTTGTTCACCAAGAAACCGGAGGGCCAAGGGACGCGTCACGAGTACCTCCTGCAGGACCAACAGTTCGACATCGTCTTCCTGATGAATCGGGCCCGGCGAATCGGATACGATCTGTTCGTGACGGAACGGGAGGGAAAGACTGGGATGTACTTTGGCCCTTCCGACAACGTGAAAAAGGTGACGTATCGGCTCACATACGGCAAGTCCCTCATCGATTTCCAACCGACCCTTACGACGGCCTTGCAGGTATCCAAGGTCACGGTCTTGGGGTGGGACGCGAAACAGGGCAAGCCCATCAAAGTCACAAAGGACCGTTCGGCTCTAAAAAAAGAGTCGATGAACAAAGAGCAACTGAAGGCGGTAAACAGTTCGTTCGCCGACCGCGAGGAAATCATCAACGACATCCCGGTACGAGACGAGAAGGAAGCCACCGAGCTGGCCCTCGCTCGACTCAAGGGCATCATTTCGGACATGGTCAAGGGAAGGGGCACGGTCGTTGGACTCCCGGACCTCCGATCAGGAAGCGTGATCTTCCTTGAGGGTTTGGGTGCCAGTGACCTTCCTTCGAAACAACGTCGGTTCGATGGGAGGTATTTTGTGACCAGCACGACCCACACGATCGGTAGTAGTGGTTATACGACGAAGTTCGAGTGCCGCCGCGAAGAACTGAAGTAGGAGAGAAGAATGGGGGCTTCCGTTCGGGACAATGGGATCGTCATTGGGGTCGTCTCCGACCTGAATGATCCGGATCGGTTAGGTCGCGTCCGAGTGAAGTTCCCGCACTTACAGGATACCGAGAGCGACTGGGCGCGGGTGGTCGCGCCGATGGCCGGAAAGGAGAGGGGATTTTACTACAGACCCGAGGTCGGCGACGAGATGCTCGTCCTATTCGAACACGGGGACCCACGACGCCCCTACGTCGTGGGTGGTCTCTGGAGTCTCTCGCAAAAACCACCTGCCGACGACGGCAAACACCAAGAGAACAACTGGCGGTTCATCCACTCCCGAAGCGGCCACGTGCTGAAGTTTGACGACACGAAGGGGAAGGAACGAATCGAACTGATCGACAAAGACCAAAGCCGTAAGATCGTCATCGATTGTGCCGGGAGTAAAATCCACGTTCAGTGCGATCAGGGTGATGTCGAAGTGGAGTCTGGTTCGGGGAACGTGTCGGTCAAAGCCCCGAGCGGGAACGTGACAATCGAGGCGGTCAACGTGGAGGTCAAGGCATCTGGGTCGATGACGCTTGAAGCTGCCGCGGAGATGGCGATCAAAGGCGCGACCGTCAATCTCGAAGCGAGCGGTCCCATGACGATCAAAGGGGCGACCGTAAACATTAACTAGCTCGAACAATCGGGGCAATGATGGGGCAACCTGCGGCCAAACAAGGGGATCTGGTCACCGCGACGGACACACACTTGATCCAACCGCCCGGTCCGTCACCCCCGGTCCTCGTGCCGCACCCTTTCGTGGGAATTTTGGACACCAGCTTGAGCACGGACGTCAACATCATGGGAATGCCGGCGGCCGTCGTGGGGAGCATTGCCACGAACAATCCTCCCCACGTCCCCATTGGGGGGACGTTTGTTGTCCCGCCGAAAAATCAGGGGAAGGTCATCCTCGGAAGTGTGACGGTGTTCATCAACGGAAAGCAAGCCGCCCGGAGCGGTGACATTGTACTTACTTGTAACGACCCAGCTGACCTACCCGTTGGGGCGATTCAAGCCGTTGGGACAGTTTTCATTGGGTGACCAGCTCCGCCAAGATAACGAACCGCACGGGAGAGTGGCAAGAAAGGCGTAGCGATGGAGTTTCTAGGCAAAGGTTGGGCGTTCCCGATATATCTGGGAAGAAAAGGAGGCTTCGAGTTGGTCAGTGACGAAACGGTCATTCGGAACAGCTTGTTCCTGATCCTCAGTACGGCACCGGGTGAACGGCTCATGCGCCCCACTTTTGGTTGCGGAATTCATGACCTCGTTTTTCAGCCGAACACCCCGAGCCTCCGGGGAGAGATCGAAGTCTTGGTCCGCGAGGCCCTCATCGAATGGGAACCCAGAATCGACGTCCTGAAAGTCCATACGGACACTTCACTGGCGGAACCAACACAACTTCTCATCCGGATCGATTACCGAGTGCGAAGCAATAACTCGTTGTACAATCTCGTGTATCCGTTCTACCTCTTGGAGGGCCCAAGGTAACACAACATGCCATTGCAAGCCCCTATTCTTGACGACCGAAATTTTGAGCAACTGCTCGAAGAAGCCCGCCTGCGCATTCCCTTGTACACGCCCGAGTGGACCAACTTCAACGACAGTGATCCCGGCATGGCCCTGGTGCAGTTGTTCGCTTGGTTCACGGAGCTTATGCTCTACAAGATGAACCAGGTCCCAAACCGGCTGTACATCAAATTTCTCAAGATGCTGAACTTGGAACTCCGTCCAGCCCAGCCTGCGCGGACGCACGTCGTTTTCATCCCAGGACCGGAGGCCAAACTCACGACAGTCTCCGAGAGAACCCGCTTCGACGTCGATGTGGGCGAGGAAGGGGTTCCATTCTTCGAGACTCTGAGCGCCTTTGACCTCTGCCCGTTCAAACTCGACCGTGTTCAAGTGTTTGATGGCACCCGATACCGAGACGTCACGACGGCCAACGAAACGGGCACCCTGACCTACAAGCCCTTTGGGCCGGCCGCCCAACTAGGCAGTGCGTTGTATCTTGGTTTCAAACCACAGGAGCCAAAGAATCGCCGAGAACAGTTCCCCGAGCGAATGTTGTTCCGGTTCTTCTATCCCAAATTCGCGGATCAGCCTGATGGGGCTGCATACACAGCTCGTTCAGGACCGTCAGTTACAACGCTTCAACGCCTTGTTTGGGAGTATCGCTCGGAGTACGACCGGGTCGGAAATCGACCACCTCAGCAATGGCGACAGCTCGCAACGATTGATGACAAGACTCTGGCACTGACGAAAGAGGGGGACGTCCTGATTCATGGTCCCCGGGAGGACATTGTCCCGACGATCGAGGGAGAACTCACCTCCGAGGGAGAAGGCCCTAGGGATGAAGCTCCAGAAGACGGGGAAGCTAAGCGGTATTGGCTGCGTCTGCGATTGGCCCAGGGAGCTTACTCCAACGACAAGATCCCTCACATCTCCTTCGTCCAAACCAACGTCGTGGAAGTCGAGAACTTGACCACTCTGACGGACGAGGAATTGGGACAAAGCGACGGACGGCCGGACCAAACGTTCACCTTGGGTAATCGTCCCGTGGACAAAGACAGTCTCGAAATCGTCGTGGAAGTCCCAAATCGTCGCGAGCCGGATTCTTGGAACCGCGTCGATGATTTTCTGGCATCTCAGCGAACAGCCAGACATTACACCCTCAATCCCACAACTGGGGAAATCAAATTCGGTGACGGCAAACACGGCCTCATACCCGAACCCGGTGGAATCATCCGGGCCATGAGGTACCGGTATGGTGGTGGGGAAAACGGGAACGTCAAGCCGGACACGATCACCGCGATTCCGGGAAGTTTGGCCGGGATCGAGTCCGTGACGAACCCAAGGGCGGCTCGGGGGGGCAAGCCAGAAGAAGATCTCAAAGACCTCATTCGCCGAGCCCCCCTCGCCTTGCGGAGTGGTGGTCGGGCGGTGACGAACAATGATTTTCGTCAGATTGCCGAAGCGGTCCCGGGCGTTCTCAAAGCTCACGTCGCCCCCGGATATCACCCAGCGTACCCAGGGCACCCGATTCCTGGCGCGGTGACTGTTTTCATCGTCCCCGACACCCTCCGCACCGAGAGGGGGGGGGGGCTTGATGACTTCAATCTGGTTCCTTCTCAGGAACTCCGGGAAGCCGTCTACCAGAAAATCAACGAAGTCCGGTTGGTGACAACGGAAGTGATCATTGCCGCCCCAGATTATCGACGAGTGACCATCGAAGCGACCGTCATTCTGGCTCCCAACGTCACCTCGCAGCAAGCCAAGACCGAACTTCCGAAAGCTCTCAGCGAATACTTCAGGCTGGAAAATATCGACTTTGGTCTGAGCTTCTATCCGACGTACCTTTACAAGGTTCTCCTGGAAAGAAAGGAACCCAAAACCCAGGCAACCATACTGGAAGCCGTGAACCACCTCGTCGTGCAGGTCACCGGCACGGAAAGCAGTGTTCACGACCTCAACTTTCGAACGAGCCAGCCCAAACGAGATTCCGGGGCTACCGAATGCAACTTGGCTCCAAGCCAGGAGTCCACAACGAGCACCGTATGTAAAACAGAAATCAAGAAAGACCAGGAAGTCCTGATCAAGCTCAAACCCAATGAACTCCTCGTGTTCGATCGGGCCGAAATCCGGATTAATCCGGAAGGAGGTCAATGATCGTGGCATCCCAACACGCCGCCCCTCGCACGCTGTTGATCGACGACCAAACTGGCCTTTGGTTGCGAGGGATCGCAGTTCCACGCCACTATGTGATCTATCCTGATCCGACCCAACCGCAACGCCAATCGAGTTCCGTCCAACAGCGGAGTCCCGAGAGTGTCACTGTCGACCAGTCTTCCCTCCAGCTCGGAACTGCCCCGAGAGGAGCACTCTCGCTCAATTCAGCAGATGGGAGTCTTGGCCGTCTGACGTTGCCAAAGCTCATTGCCGTTGACCAAGAGTTGCGAGTGTATCTTCTGTCGCTCAAAGAACACCAAATCCTGCGCTTCGATCCTGACGAACGCGGAGCCCAGGTCTTCAAACCTCTCCCTGGAATGGGTGGACGCCGCAAAGACACTCAACAATCTTGTGAAGTCACGGAAGCCAAAAAATACGTCCGTCGATTTCAACAACCGACGTCGATAGCCTGTGACCGTTCGAACCTCTACGTCGTTGATTCGGGGAGCGAATCTCGGAGTGTTAAGGTGTTTGCGCTGGAGAGTCTGGCACTCCGAGCCCTTTGGACTTTCCGAGAGCGCCCCTTGGATGTCGCTACTGATGGGGCGGCCGTCTACATTCTCTTTGCGAACGAAATCTGGCGGCACCAACCTGGCGACACTAAACCCGAGCGATTCATCCCCTCGGAGGCTGCGGAGAGTACCACAGGTCCGTGGAGCCGCTTGGCACTTGACGGCGAGGGGCGTTTGTATGCTTTGCAGAAAATCAACTCGGAGGCGTTCGTCCTCGACGTCTTTCAGCGGTCAGGAAAGCTCGCGAAGAAGGATGGAAAGCCTCGCTTGATCCATGATCCCTCAGAAGTTCGCGATGAATTCGACTTCCCCCTGGTTTGGTCGGGGGCGGACCAAGATTCCGACTCAGGTTTACTCTTTGTGCTTACCGCAGGCCTTGCGCGAAACTGTGGTCGGGAACGACCTTCGTCGAACGTGGCACTCGACGCGCTCTTTTCGGTTTGCCTCCCCGGGACCTCGTCTTCCCAGAGTTCGGAACAAGGTCCCGAGAGTGAGCGACGTCACGCCCAAGGCGTGGGGCTTGTGTTTACGAGTGACGGACGAAGGAAGGAAGTCAAAGAGTGCCGCTACCCGAGGAGACCGTTTTACCAGAAGACAGGACAGTGGATCAGTCCGAAACTCGACAGCCAGATCTACCGTTGCCAGTGGCACCGGATCGAGATCACATTTCAGGACTTGCCTCGGGGCACCGTCGTTGAGATCGAGACGTTGACGAGAGACGAGGTCCCTTATTCCGAGGAACAAGAGGCCGACAAACGAGCCTTCTTCGAGAACGTTGCCCCCAAAGCCTGGGACAAAGCATTTCGGATAGTCGGCGAGGACGAAGAAGACAATGACCTCGATCCGAACACAGGCGACGGACCGAAACGCCTTTATCGAGATGGCCTCGTCCTCGGGCCACCTGGCCGCTATTTGTGGCTCCGGGTGACGTTGATAGGGGGTAGCTTTGCGACCCCGGTTCTCGAGTCCATTCGGATTCATTACCCACGCCAGTCCTACCTGGAATATCTCCCCAACATCTTTTCCCAGGACGATCCGAGCCGGCAATTCCTCGAGCGATATCTGTCCATTTTCCAGACCGAGTGGGACAACCTCGAACAGCGCATCGACGAGTTTGGCAGGTTCCTCGACCCTCAAGCTGTACCCGCGAACGGTGGCTTCCTCGAGTACCTGGCTGGTTGGCTTGGTGCCTCCTTTGAACCCGAATGGACTTCGGAGCAGCGACGGACGTTCATGCAAGAAATCCCGAAGTTGACGTTCGCGGCCAGAGAAAAAGAAAAGGCCGATCCAGGGGCGAACCGCCGCGGGACACTGAGCGGGCTGCGGGACTACATCCGAACTTACCTGGACGCGCTCAACAGTGCTGCCAAAGTCAAGGCGCTCTCGTTCCCAATGATCATCGAGGGATTCCGAGAACGGGACTTCTTTTTCCTCTTGCGAAACGAAGGCCGAACAGTTCTGGCGTCCAGCGATGCCGTGGGTCAAGGTCCTTCTCCCCGGTCGCCAATTCCTCTCTGGGGGAATCAGGTCGTGAATCGGATGCGATTGGACGACCAGTCTCGTCTCGACGAAGCGAGACTCCTCTCTGAAGGCGACCCTCAGTTAGACGTATTCAACGAGTACTCCTGCCAGTTCCGCATTTTCCTCCCGTCCGTTTGGGTGCCCACGGCCACCGACGAACGATTGCTCACGAACGCCATCGATGAGGAGAAACCGGCTCACACGACGTACACTCTTCACCTCGTGGATCCGCGTTTCCGCGTTGGGGTGCAATCGGCGTGTGGCATTAATACCATCTTGGGAACGACGCGACCTAAGACGTTCTTACCCAGTCGGGAAGACGAGGCCAACTGGCCTGCGAGCAAGCCACCCACAGGAAGATTGGGTTATGACATTGTTTTAGCGTCGAAAGCGGATCGCGACTCGGTTCGTTTGGGCCACGATGTCCGTCTTGGTGTTGAGGCAATGTTCCTGTAACGAGTATCCGTCCTGCCCCGCGATTTGGACACTGCGGCGGGCCGATCGAGAATAGCCACTATGAACTCTTCTTCACGAACAGAAACGGCCAGAAGCCCATCGGGGTGTCCTCCGATGTGCTGCGATCCTTCCGATTCGCCCACGAATATTGCGACGGAACGCAACCGGTACTTCACGGGGAAGTACATGACGGAACGAGACTTCCAAGCGGAGCAGTGGTACTTCCTGAGTCGATCGTGGCTCCACCAACGAGCTCTCCATGGTTGGGGCATCCTCTGTGGTCTGGACGTCGCATCTCATCCCGATCCGAACTGCGCCGCCAAAGGATGGGTCGTCGTCACTGCGGGCTTGGCCATCGATTGCTACGGCCGCACGATCGTCTTGGAGAAGGATACCCCCGTCAACCTCCAAGAAATTCCCCAGGTCGAAAACGACTCCGATTCGGACACCCGCCCCACCCCCCAAGGAAGGTTTCTGATCGGCATCCGATACAAGGAGGAGTGCATCGAGTCCGTCCCGGTCCTGTACGACGACCACGGTTGCGGCCACAGGGAGGCGCACAATCGCATTCAAGAGACGGCGGACTTTGTGTGGCGGAACGTGAATGGTTGTTGGGGGTTCCCGAAGTCCGAAGATCCATGTGAACGCCAAAAACCAGAGCCGTGTTTGAACCCTCGGTGTCCGTGTGGGGCGATGGTCGCTCTGGCCCTTGTCAAAGAATTGAGCACCAAGGATTCTCTACCCGAAGCACAGGATCAATTCAAGGAGTGGAACGTCACTGGACGGCTGTCCTTCGGCGGAAGGCGGTACCTCGATGGGCCACTTTCTCCCCACTCCCTCACCCACATTTGCCATTTGAGTTGGACTCATGGAGGGTGCGTTCATCTCACAAACCTGTCCTCCCCTCGACAAGCTCCCAGCGCCAGGGTCGCGACAGCCGCTCCGGGTCCTGCCTTGACTCATGGGCACGAGAACGGCCTGTCTTTCCAGGTGACTTTTGATTGTCCGTTGAAATTGAAGCCAGGCAGTCAAGACGAGGCCGAAGGCCTCGACAAGAACACCTTTGTCATCGAATATTTGACGGATAACGGGATTCGGAAGACCTTGCCCACCCACAGTGTCAAGGTCCAGACCACTCAGAGCGTCAAGCGCAACGACCCATCGCGGCCGAATTGCCAGCGCGGACAGAGCACGGCCACGGCCATTTTGAAGGCAGACAATTGTATCGTCGAGGACTTCCTCAAGGCCGCCAAGTGTCACCCAGTCACGGTCTACGTTACTCTCAAATGCGACTTCATCTTGGACTATCGCGAACGGGCCGTGGATGGGAACTTCCTCCGTGCTCACTTGCCGACGGGCGACGGGGTTGAAGGCGGGACGTTCGAAAGTTGGTTCACGTTGGACGGCAAAGACGCCTGTGGAGGCACCTAATGCGCCAGGATCCAAAGAAAGTCAAGCTGAACCCAAATGTCGTCGAGAGGGCGGTCCATCCGTCGCTCCCCGAACTGTTGCGCCCCAATTTTTTCGCTGGCCAACTTCTGACGAGTGAGGACTTGACGGCCCTGAGCGATTGGGTCGCCCAACGCCTTTCCCTTACGCGAAGAGGGGATGGCTGGGGGATTCTGTGTGGACTCAATGTCGTGGCGGCTCCCCAAAATCCCGCTGATCCGAATTCGCTGACAACCGTTTTGATTGATCCCGGGCATGCGATCGATCCAACCGGAAGGGACATCGTTGTTCGTCAGAAACAGAGTATCGACCTCGCAGAATTCTGCCGGGAGAGAGGATGTGAGGAGTCGACAACGGATGATTGTCGGGACACAACGCAACAACCCGATGCCCCTTTTCGACTCGGTGGGTTGTCGTTGCCAGTTAACACGATGCGGTCGGTCGACTTGTGGCTCCACTATGCCAAAAAAGACCGTGAACCGCGAGCCGTCTTCCCGCGTCCTCGGCGCGAAGGCAGACAAACTTGCGAAGCTTCTCGCCATGAGGAATCCTTCGAGTTCTACGCGACCGTCTCGACGTTGGACCAAGAGAGAGCCAACTCTGCCGAACGTACAACTACATCCGAGTCCAGGGACAGCCGGCTGGACTTATTGCGAGAGTTTGCCTACGAATTCCCGAAACTATGGACTTGGATGCTTCCGCCCACCAATTCCCAACCCCTCCCCGAACTCGAAACTTGGCAGGACGTCGAACGTTGGCTCACCGCGAAACTTCAATCCAACACGACGTTTCCGTTTCTCCAGCAATTGCTTGGAAAGCGGGGCGTTAAGGCCTTGCCCTGGAAAGTTGCCGAGGTACTGCTTTGGTTAATTCAGGGAATGGGGAAACACACAACACCCTGCGGCGGATGTCCCGACACCAAATCAGGTGTCCCCCTTGCGAGAGTTTGGCTCTTCACGACGTCAACGGAGTGTCGCGTTTTGGTCGTGGATGTGGGGGGAGGACAACGTCGCCCCTTTGCTCCTCCATTTGTCGCAAACGGAGGGATCGTGGATCTGACCACGCTCTATGGAAGGCTCTGGCCTTCTGTTCGAGCAACTCTGGGATTCCTCGGATACCCGGTGTCGGGAGAGGCAGTTCGGCTTCCCGCTTCTCCACAGGGACTGGCTCGGGTTTTTCGCCCAGAACACTCGAGAACGTCCAGTCATCCAACCAACGGTCTCGTGGCCCTCGTTTCCAAATTCCCAAACTGGCAAGATCAAGTCCTTGGGTTTTACAGCAACGGCGGGGGTTCCTCCGACGGAGACCCGCATTTCGAGTTGCAAGACGTTGTCGCCCTTCCTCCGACGACTGCAGATCCTGCTCCAAACCGCGAGCGGCTTTCGGAGTTGCCGCCAGACACCTTTTTGGACAGTCGCACTATTCCGCTCGGTGGCAAACTGAGGTTGGCCTTGAAGCTCCTTGTACCGCCGAATGGGTTCGAGAACTGGCAGGTATATCTGTACGAATCACTCAGCCGCAAGTTCTGGCCATTTGCGACAACCGCGGCGTCGACAAACACAGACAAGTTGTTTCTCATCACGCCAGTTATCGACGCCGTATACCGCGAACGAGATTCGGAGTTTACTTTGATCGCAGCCAAGAGGGAAGACCGACATTACTGTGTCGCAAGCTCCCTCACAAAACCGTGGCCGGTCCAGCCTGTCGGCCTGGAGACGAATTTGGATTTTGATCCGGAGCCGCATCGGAACCACGCGTACGCACCTGGCGAGAAACTTCCGACTCGCTTGAGGATGACCAACTCAAGCCCATACCGCATCACAGGAAAGTATCGGATTAAAGTCGGCAACACTGTTTTGCTCGAACCAACAATATTCCACCTGGAGGCTGGTTTGAGCCAGGATAATCCCGAAATTGTCAACCTTGGTCTGGAAGTCCCCCAAGACGTGGAGGGCACTTCCTGGACGGCAACTATCGAGTTCCTCGATTTCACGAACGATTTCGAGGCGAAAGTCGCCTCGTTCGGTTCCGTCGATATCGCTATCTCAATCCTGCGGATTAAGGTTGAATTGGTCCGAGGAAATCCGTCGGTCCTGCGTTTGAAAGACATAAACGAGGCCGGAGTGCAGCTCGTCCGGTATGAGTACACCGACGAGTCGAACGTCACACAACCAGTGACAGTTGGAACGCTGTTGACGGCCGGAACCGCTCAAGAGTTCGTCATGCCCACGCAACCAGCGCCAATCCCGGGGATCCAGGTCGTTTTCAACCGTGCAGGCATTACCCTGGTAAAAACTGTACTGGAAGTTCCCTCTCCTGAGTAGAGCCACCAAGATGCCTTCGGACCCAATGTCGGAACCGCGACGAGTTCATTTTCAGGAAAGACAAATCCTCCGAGCGGCGGATCTGTCGGCTGTCCAACAGTACCATCGCGATGGACGACTGCGTCACCAAAGCTCCGCTCACTCCGCAGGGATTGTCGCTGGGCTGGTCCTGGCTCTCCCAACACAGAACAATTCCCCGAAACAAACAGTAATCCTGAGTCCGGGTATGGCCTTGGACCACGAAGGACGAGAGATCTTTGTCTCTTCGCCACACACTCTCGAGGTGGGCGTCAACGTGGCGGAAGAGAACGGAAACGAGGTCCCGAATGACATTAGCTTCTCCATCTGGGTCGGCTACAAGGAATCACTCGTGGAGACTTCGATGTCGGACGTTCCGGACTCCGACCAGGAGTGCAAGGGAGGCCGGACAATCGAGGGATACCAAGTCTGCTCGATTCTTGCCAGCAAGCAGGATTCCATGGCCCCGAGTTGGGTTTGTCTCGGCGGCATCTACTACAACCGCCGCGACAAAAAGTGGGAGGTGCGAGACGACGGGCGGTTGTATGTCCACGTCAAAGCGAGCGAGGTGATGGCCGCGTCTGGTCGCACTCGGGTTCTTTTGTCTCCACAAGAAACGGATGATCCTCGGCGTTTTGCCGTCGGCGTGAGATCGGACAACGCTCCAACTCCCGAAGCATCGATCTCCTCGATTCCCGACTACAACGACCGGTTGCTCATCCACGCTGACAAGACAGCACGGATCGTCGGTCGCGCGTTCTTGGCGCACCGGAACACGACTTCCAGCAGCATCCTGTTCGTGGGGCCTGTACCGAACAGCGCTCGGTGTCCCCAGGATGACTCCAGGGCCGCAACCCATCCGGGCATTACATTCGAAGGCCAACGGGAGGCACCAGAGAGGGCCCTGCCTGGGCAAATCTACCGCGTCCTCGTCCAGGACAAGGAAAAGAAAACAAAGAGGCAAGAGCTACGCATCGAATTCGATAACCCTGGAAAGGAAGACAACCCAAAACATTACCGATGTGTTTTTGGGATCGAAGGTCGAAGCCCGAATTCGTTTGTGGGTGTGTTAAAAATCAAGGCGGACAAAACTGTCGAGATCGAGAAGGACCTGGTGATTCCGGAAAAGGAGGGCCAACTTATCGAAGCTTTTGCTCCGTCGGACCCAAGCGACCCCGCAACACAGACCCAACTTGCCACGGCGCTGACTCCGGGGGACATTCGGATGAAAATCGCCAGGGCGACCAAACCACCCTTGCAGCAAACCGTCTATCTTGAGATCGAACTTGGGAACTACAGTCCGGAACCGCTGCGAGCCATCCATTTAACGGGAGTTGCAATCAAGAAAAATTCGCCGGCCATTTTTCAGTCCTTCAAGCACACGGAAGCCGAACTCACGAAAACGGAGCCGAAAACTCTCAACATAGGACTCGCAAACTTCGCAGTGGCCCCTCAGGACGAGATTGAAGTCAGGGTCTTCCTCGCGGGCCTCGGTCCTGTCAACAATGTCATTCAGCAGCAAGCCAAGGAAGACAAAATGGTCGTCCAAGAAACATCCTCTTGAGGGAACCCCGCCAACATGAACATCGAGAACCAACCCACCCGAGTGAAGTTTCAACAAGGCCAGATCCTGCGGACGCAAGATTTAACGGACGAGCAACAATACCACCTAGAGATGCGTCGCCGACACAACTTGGCCCTGCATACCTGGGGCATCGCCTACGGCCTCGACCTGATTGCCAAAGATGGCAGAGTTTTCGTCACCCCCGGAATCGCCATCGATGGCTATGGGCGAGAATTGGTCGTCGCCCAACGCACGGTTGTTGAGACGAATGATCCACGAATCGATCCAGGCCCGTTTGACATCGAGCTAAATTTTCGTCTGATTGCGAACTCTGCTGGAGCCACAACTGGGTTTTGCGAGATCCAGGCCGCATCTCGAGTGGTTGTGGAAAAACCGTTCATCACCATCCGCTCCCGGTTCCAACGAAGGGAACCGGATGCTCCGGTCTCGCCTGGACTTCCTCCCCCAGACTCGGAGGCTCAACAGTGGCCTGTGCTGTTGGGGACGATTGAGTGGCGAGTGCCGGACGAAAAACCAACCGACAAACCAGGCTGGCAAATAGACTTCCGAGACCGCAAGTACGCCGGAATTCGAGCCGAGAAGATCGTTTCTCCTGCAGAGTCGCTCTCCAGATCCTCTGCCGGAGGTGTCCGCGCCAAGGGGCCTCCCATCACAGTCATTCAAAACGGCTCCCGACCAGGTTTCGACAAGTATTCTTTTGCGGTCTATGTGCTGAACAAGAAGGAGTTAGAAGATCACAAAGAGGGCAAGATTGCACCCACCCTCGGAGTGAACGCGAAACACAACTTGGAATTCAACACCGAACGCCTCACCATGGCTGGTGACATGGTTTTCGTCAACGGAGCGGCTTTAGAATTCCGACCGAACAATCTCAAAACGAACACCGGCGGCAGCCCTTGGCGGATTTATCACACAGTCAGACCAAGCTCGGCGAACGACGAGTCTCGCTCGACCGAGTCCACTTCCAATACCCCACACGACGAACTTCGAATTACCATGCCCGACCAGCAACAAGGGCAGCATCACATTGCGATAGGGCGGGCGGCGGAGGATGGCGCGTTTGAAGAAATTCTCACCATCAGCAACGACAGAAAAGTCACAGTCCACGGGAACCTGGTGGTCAAGGGGACTGTTTATGCCGACCATGTGAAAAGTCGAGCGGGCCTGGTGGGAACCGGCGGTTCGGAGGAGGACCAATTTCAGCAACAACTTCGCCAGTTCGTCGGAAACGCCGACCAGAGGGCGGAGTTCGTCATCCGGGAGCTTAAATCTGCCCTCGGCGGCAGCTACCAAAGACAAGCTGAGGTGGTGATCCGTCAAGTAGTCGACCCGGCTCGCCAGGCGTTCATCACTCAGTTGGCGGCGTCAGAAGCCAGACTTGAGACTGTGGTCAGGGAATTATTGCAGAATACAAGGACTCGGGAAGAGATTCTTCGGCAACTTGTCACTGCGGACCACAGAAAAGAGACTGTGGCTGCGGTGGTCGAGAATGAGGACGCACGCGTCGTAGTTCTCGACCAGCTTTTGGGAGGTTTTCATAGCGAGGGTACAGTGATGACGGTCTTGGGCGACGTAACGGCTCGGAACACAGCCATCAAGGGACTTCTCCAAGCGGAAGATCTGACCACGGGAGTCGTTGATAAACTCGTGGCCAACAACGATTTCCTCCGCAACTTCGCCCGTGTTCTGAACGCCGACGCTGCAACCGAGGGGCCGCAGGAGAACCGGGATTGGTTAGGTTGGTTGCTGAGACGTCAACCAAACTTGGAGTTCCCCCCTGTCAGCCGGATTGGGAGATTCATCAAGTATCTGAAAGATCACCAAGCAGATTACCGGCCCTTACTCGAAGCGATGAAACATCACCTGCAATAGGACGAATTTCGACAAACAATCGCGTTGCGATGATTCATGGAGTTCCCATTGGACACAATTATCGATTCCTGGAACACCCGATATCGGCTCCAGGATCGTCGAGCCAAAGACGGACTAGACGACCTCGCGAGGGGCTCGGTCTTGGCGGCCATGGGTGCAGCGTTGCACCGAGAGTTCGGTGAGGAACCTACTGTCTATCTCGTGAGAGAGGTGAACTGTCAGTGTGTTGTCCACCGACGTGACCCAAGTAAGGCCAACGATGATCTCGCGAAACAATGGGGGGAGTACCTCGCGGCGGCTTTGATCCTCACCATTCGTCAGGATGTCGGCAATGGAAATGTCGTTTGTTACCCGGATCTAGCCACCCACGTTGTGGCGTTCGTCGAAGAAATCCTTGCTGGTCGTCCTGGCGAGGAATGGACCTTCGCGACCTTCGCGTCACATCGGAAGTCGACCTCTCGTGAAACTCTCCGGTCGGTGTTGGCAGCCTACCCCAACGAGTTTCTTCGCATCACGGTTAGCTTATACGCAAATGGAACCTTGCTGAAGTTACTTCACTCGCTCGATCGGACGACCGTCGCTGAACTCTGGGCTACGAGGACGACCGAGAACCAGATGGTTGCTTCGGAGAGAGATCGTCCCCTTTTCGCGACGGCTCTCAAGATCCTGGACCGACTTGGTGTCGTGGTGGACCGAGAGCAAGTGGAAGTGTGGTTCGGAGAATACGGACGGACCCACTCAGCGACTGCGGACTGGGGTGAACCGCAATCCTTGGCGGACCAGGTGGTTGCCGTCTGCCGTTTTTTGAAGGTGCGTTGTGGTCTGCCCACTCTGGTTCCGGAGGACGAAATCGAAGCGGCAACGGATGATCTGGATTGGCTTGACGTACCGAGGTTACGAGAACAACTCAATGACCTCTTCTCAGGAGACGGTCGCTGGCAAGGACATCAACGGCGATCGAATAGAATAACGCCCAAGCAGCAAGAGTTTCTGAAGGCCTTACTTCCAATCTTATGGCAACATCGATCCCAACTCGACTCCTCCCAACTCGATTGTCCAGGCAACCAGGTTTTGGTGTTCTCTGCTATTGTCACGAAATACCCAAGATGGGCCGAGGAATCGGTCACAGTCCATCTGATTCAGTTGACCCTTCGGGCTGCCGAAATCATACGAGCTTCCGATGCTCCTGCTATTGTGTTGCATGTCCTCGACCAGGAAGAATTCACGGAGCTGGCCAATCGCTTGACCTCCGTAGAATGTGAGTTCTTGCGGAGTGTGTCTCGATTTGGCCCGCAGCTGATAGCTTGCCTCTGGACGTTGTTGGACTTGAGTTTCCCGCCAAGACGGCAGGACGTCACAGCGGAACGGACAGATGCCCGTCTCCCGGATGAGAATTTCATACCTCAGGAGGAACCTCACCTATCTGAGCAACCAATCACGAGCGTCCAAGGCCCCCAATTGGATGGTCGTGGGCCTGAAGACCACTCCTCGTCAATTCACGAACCCTCCCCTGAGGTGGGTCCATCATCGGCTCAAGGCCGGATGTCGGAGACCTCTGGGCAGACGGAAGGAAAAAACGCCCCCAACACCGGCTCTCAGGTAGACCTTAACCAACCCCATTTGGTGTCGAGCATGGACACAAACTCGCCGGATGTTCAACGGGTAGAACCTTCCGAAACCGGGTCAGAAGAACCCGTGCCTGCTGCGAATTCCGAGGAGCATCGCGACCTTCCTGTTGACCAACCCGGTGATGATCAGGTTCAGGAACTTGGGCAGGAATTTGGTGCTGCTATCGCTGGGGTGGCTGGGGTAGTGACCTTGGCGGCTGGAGTGTTCCTTCTCCTCAGGGCTGTGAGCGATTTGCGTCTGCCAGCACTCGTCCACCAATGCGAGTATCCCAAGGAGGGGCATGCCTTTGTAAGGGTTCTCGCCGCTCTGGCCGCCCGTTGGGCTGGCCTCCCGACTAATCATCGCCTCGACCCAGGGATAGCGTGGTTGACAGGAGAAGACCACGCTACCGTTCAATCTTGGTTCACCCAGCCAGCGGTTGACGATGAGCAAGGGGCTCTGCGTTTCCAACAAAGTTTGGCGGAAATCGCCTGGGGTCGTGGGCTCGTGGATGAGAACGCCGCATTACGAATCGCGGTTGCTTCCTGTGCCGGGAAGCCATTGCTTTTAGGTGGAGACGAAACTTCGGGGACATGGCCGTTTGTAGCCCCATTGGATCAAGTGACGGATACGGTTTCGCTGGTGGCTCGGTGGAGGGAAGTGTGGGAACGGATTACCAAGAAACCTCCAACTTTGATCGTTCCGAAATCGTTCCCGAACGCGTACCCGGAAGGAAGCCTCTTGGAGTATCGTGAGGACAACCCGCCAAACCTCACAGTTTTATTGGAATCTTTGGAAGTCGGTATTGTGGGAGTCCCTTGGTTCGATTCCACGATGACGGCCGCGGCACCGATCTTGTTGCGTGCTTGGGCTGGTTGGCTCAAGGTCTTGAGTGATTCGTCCGTTCCCTATTTACTTGGACAATTCATCCGACGTTCCGGGAGAATTTTACCTCAAGAGAAGGGGCTGTTGGTGGAGTTGGAACCCCGGCCCTTGGATGTGGTTTTGCAAATGTCTGGTTACCTGGAACCAATCGAGTTTTTTACCCGGTTCCCGATCCGCCGGGTGCAATTCCAACTCCAACGCTCTCCGTAAGCTTGTTCCGTCGATGTGTCCTTTTGTCTTCCGTTGAGGTAGTTTGATGGCGAATCCCTCGAATTGGCCCACGACGAATGATGGCGGAGTCCCTGTCGCGTACGCGAGCAGCCAGGAACACCTCTATCACGAACTCAGCCGAATTCATTCGCTCATTCAAGGGTACACGCTGAGGTGGGAGAACGCCAACTTTGCGAGTCGAAACTCCACCTTCGAGTCTGCCCAAGAAGAACTTCAACAGTTTCGATCTTCACCGTTTCAAGGCCACGATCTCCCATTGCACAAGGATTATCAGGACGCGTTGGAAACATGCCTCGCGAACGCTGGGGCGTTGGATACCACGATTGTCCAACGCCTGGCAGTCACCCCGGAAACGACGACCCTACGGTTACGCAATCTCCAACGGACCTTTCAGTTGGTCGAGGTTTCGCAAGCGGGCAACACCCACCGCCACACTCTGAGGCGGGACGTGTTGCTGCTGGCAATGCTGGCTCAACAATCGCCAGTTCATCGGCAGCTTTTCGGTCTCTTGCAGAATGACATGGGCCAGCACATCACGTCGCCGACGGCGGAATTGACGCTGCGAATTCTAGAACCCAATCAAGCATTTGATTGTCTGTCATGGTCGGTGTTCCACGCCGACTCGCCTCTGTTACAGGATCGGCTTGTCACATTGGCCGAGGTCTATCCCGGCGATCCGATCTCCCGACAGATTGTGCGACTCGACGATAGAATCCTCGACTATCTTTTCGATGGAGACGCCCTCGATGGTCGACTAAGCGAGTGTGCCACCTACACCGAAGCCGATTCGCAAATCGACCAGTTGCACCTCGACCAGACGACACAGGAACGCTTGAAGAGCGTGGCGGAGTGGCGGAGAGGACGTTCGTCGGCAAGCCTGTTGGTGTTATTCCATGGCACGTATGGGACTCCTCGATTGCAAGCCGCCCAAGCCATTTGCAGCCAACAACCAAACTCTTCTGGGGTGCTTGTGGTGGACGTGTTGGCGGCACTGGGGGCCAAGGACAGTTGGGAAACGTTCGTACGGTGCTGTTATCGCGAAGCGCGACTTCGGAATGCAGCCGTCTATTGGCAAAACGCAGAGGCCTTGTTGACATCCGACCAACCTCCCCAACTTTGGAAATCTCTGACCACCCAGGCACAACGGGAAGGAGCTCTGACGTTTGTGGCGAGTGAGACTGTGTGGGAACCAACCGATCAGTTCCGGTCGGTAAACCAACACGTAACCCGAGTCGATTTTTTTCCCCCAAACCGCAGCTTGCGGTTACAGATTTGGGAAGACCGCCTCGCAAAGCTGGGAATTACCCCGACACAATCTCTGGAACCCTTGGCCAACTCATTTCAGTTTACTGAGGGCCAGATCGACGATGCCCTGACCACCGCACAAGGAATCGGTTTGGCTCGCGGTGAGGATCAACCGGAGACCTGGTGGGAGCATCTTGCCGAGGGTTGCCGCCGCCAGTCAGCTCGTCGGCTCGTCAGTTTCGCCCAACGCATCGAACCTCGGCAAGATGCCAGGCTCGAAGATCTCGTCCTCCCCGATCCGAATCATCAGCAACTTCGAGAACTCGTGCAACGGATCAAAGATCAAGATCACATCCGCTATGGGCTTGGTTTTGCCGACCGACTGACACTGGGCCAGGGATTAGTGGTCATGTTCACAGGAGCATCCGGAACTGGGAAAACGATGGCAGCGGGGCTCCTGGCTGCAACACAAGGGGTGGACCTCTACAAGGTCGATCTCGCGGCGATCGTCAGCAAGTATGTCGGAGAAACAGAGAAGAACCTGGGGCGATTGTTCACCGAAGCCCAGGAAGCGAACGCCATCCTCTTCTTTGACGAGGCTGACTCGATGTTCGGGAAGCGAGGGGAAGTCGAAGAGGCCCGCGACCGATGGGCGAACCTGGAGGTCAACTATCTCCTCCAACGTGTTGAGGAGTACAAAGGGACGGTCATCCTGGCGACCAATTTTCGCCAAAACATCGATGAAGCGTTCCTGCGGCGCATTCACGTCATCGTGGAGTTTCCTTTTCCGGAAGCCGACGCTCGCCTGGAAATTTTCAAGGGGTGCTTCACCGACCTGGTCCACCGACCGTCTGAGAAAGAGCTTTTCCAACTGGCCAAACGATTTGCTATTTCGGGTGGGAGCATTAAGAACGTTGTTGTCGACGCTGTTTTTCGAGCTGTCGCGGCGAACAAACAGAATCCGGTTGTGACACTGCGGCATCTGATTGCGGCAGTCGCGCGTGAATACCAGAAGCTGGGCAAACCTGTGACGCCGGGAGATTTTGGTTCCCGGTATTTTCCGTGGGTGAAGGAAGACTTACTGCTTGCTACCGATCCGGAGTGGGTCTGACCCTTGGAAGGGCAAGTATTTCGAGGAAGGAACAAAGTGCCATGGGAAAAGTGAAAACACTCTCACGCCTTCACCAGAAGAGCAAGAGCCCTCATTCTCAGCAGTTTTCGTCCGGGCAAAATTCTCGGCCTGCAATCGTCTCGCGGTCTGTTGCTCCCGGTCTGCAGGCGAACACGCGAACTCCCTGGCGAGGCCCTTCCTCTAACCTTGTCCAGCGTCAGGTCAACGGGAGTTCTCCGGCACCGCAAATCCCAGCTCCTCAAACCGAGACCGCGAGCCAGGAGCAGAAGAACGAGAGAATGGAGCAGGTCGCCGCAATCGTAGTTCCTCAAGGAGGAACTGTGGGGTCTGGGCATGTTGAACTCGTTGGACCAGGTGAGGCATACGCTCCACCTCAAGGGATGGAACTCAAAGGGTTCATTCACCAAGACGGCAGTGCGGTGAAGTTTTCTGGTCGAGCGGGCGGTGTCCACATTGGAGAAGAGCGAGCCAAAGTGGAATTTGCACCCCTGATGCCGCAAGCCGAAGCACTCCTCAAAGGACAGCCAACAGAGACTCCGACAGACTCTGTCGGTGAGGAACCTGTTCAAACCAAGATGAAAGTTGATCAACCTGATTCACCTTTGGAGCGGGATGCGGATCGGGCTGCCGAACGAGTGATGCGCATGCCCGACTCTTTGATTCAACGAGAAGCCGCGGAGGAGAATCAAGAGGAAGAAGTTCAACGCATGCCGACGGAGGAAGAAGAGGATGTCCAACGGATGCCAGCGGAAGAGGAAGAGGAGGTTCAGCGGGTGCGGGCGGAGGAAAAGGAAGAGATCCAAAGCATGGACGCTGAAGAGGAAGAGGTTCAACGAAAAGACAACAGCGGCAACGTTCCGACTGTCAGTTCCAAGTTGGCGTCAGACATACGCTCTCAGAAAGGTGGAGGTCAACCACTATCTTCCTCGGACCGAGGTTTCTTTGAACCGCGATTCGGACGAGATTTGAGTAATGTTCGAGTCCATAGTGATTCGTTTGCTTCGGATTCGGCCAAGCAGTTAGGAGCCAGGGCCTATACGGTCGGAGACGATGTGTTTTTTGGGAATGGTCAAAAGTCATCTGGTGGCCGGAGTTTGATGGCTCATGAGTTAGCTCATACGATCCAACAGAAGCCGGAAAGTGTATCTCGATTTCCATATACCGCAGGTTCCACTTCGGAGTCTCCCGCCGGAACCAAAGCCAACGCACAGCCTGAAGCTCAGGCTGTAATCTACCGGCAAACTACGGGTGGACAACAGCCTGCTGCCGCGCCACCTCCTTCCGGTGCAACCCCTCCCGGTCGGTCAGGTTCTGTTCCTCAGGGCAAGGGAGCCGACGGAAAAGTACAACCATCATTCAAAGTTGACTTGATGGGTAAATCTGCTCTTCCCGAGGATATCATTGCCAAGTTGAAGAAGGCGGACCTTAGATCTGCGGTGGTTGATATTTCCTTTGGCACTGTTGCAAAAAAAGGGGCGATGGAGCTGAGACGAGGACGTGGCAAAAAATACTACATCAAAGGCGGAGAAGCGGCTCTAGACTTGGCTCATCCTTTGTTTGCCAAAGCAGCGGCTGCGGGAGTGGCGCCGCAGTTGATTGTCCAGATGGACGGCAAATATGGGATCAAGGGTTACCTCGGTTGGCCTACACTCAAACCGGGAGCTCTTAGAGCCAAGTTGAAGAAGCAGGCTGATCTACTCGGTCTCGTTGGGTTTGAACTCCCGAAACTCCCTGGCATTACGAATGAAATTACAAACGGCGTGTTGACGTTGGGAATAAGTACTCGTTTTAAGTTGTTCAATGCATTCGAAGGCGATCTGACCCTTGATTTGAAAAACGAGAATGTCACCTTCACAGCGGAGGCCGACGTAAAAGTAAAAGGTCTCCAAGAGGCCAAGCTAAAACTTGACCGAAATGAGGAAGGTCTGGTCACGGGACAAGTGACGGCAGGAGTGGAGCTATCAGACCAGATTAGCGGAGGGGTCGATATACTCTGGAATGGGGAATCGATCATTGGGATGGGCGTTGTGGGTTATAAAGGGGAAAAACTATCTGGTGCAGTCACTCTTTACTTGATGACAAAGGCGGAGGCGGAAAAGAAAGAACAAGAGAGAACCGCACCAGAAAAAGAGGCCGCTGCCAAGAAGAAGCCGAAACGCGGAGACGATGATTATGTACTGTTCGGTGACGGCTTACTGAACTTCTCATTCACCGATTGGTTGACGGGTTCGGCTCAGGTCATCATTGATCACAAAGGGCACCTCACGGTAATCGGCAAGATCGAACCACAAGCGGAAGTCACACTTCTGGATCAACGGGACTATGTCCAGCCTCTAGCCAAACCGGAGATTCGCGCTCGCTACGGAATTCCGCACCTTGCGAGCGTCGGGGTGTTTGTAGGTTTCGAGCTAGATGCCTTCGCTAAGTTGGGTCCAGCGAAGCTCTACAAGATTGCGGTGGAAGGCACGTACTCCACAGACCCGGAAAAGGCCAACGATTTCCGCATTCGCGGCTCGTTGAACATTTCTGCTGCGGCCGGATTACGACTCCGCGCCGAGGGCGGTGCGGTGCTAGAAATTCTGCTTCACGATATCAAAGCCGGTGTTGGCGTCACCGGGACCGCCGGAGTCCAGGGGTATGCAGAGGCAACACCAGTTATTGGGTATCGCGAAAAGAAAGGTGACGAGGCAACGGACAAGAAAGGCGAATTCTTCATCAGTGGGGATTTGGAGATTGTCGGCCAGCCATTCTTGGCTCTTTCCGGTGACTTGTTCATAGAGGTTGACGCCCCGTGGGCGTCACCTGTTCCCGACAAGACATGGACTTGGCCCTTGGGAGGCAAAACCTGGCCGTTGAGTGATCCGATTGGTTTGGTGGTTAGCATGGACTATGTTCTTGGATCCGGGGAGTGGCCCGAATTCGAGTTCAAGGCCGCGGAGTTTGATGCGAACAAATTTACGACGGACTTGCTGGAGGACAGGGCCAGACCTGGTGCAGCCAAGAAAGAAGAGAAACCTGGAAAGTGGAAAGAGAAGAACAGCGAGAACGCTGCTCCACCCGCACCTAAACCAAGCACGAAGCAACAAGGACAACCAGCCGACAAGCCAGCGAAGTCTAAGGTCACACCGAGTGCCATACCACCAGGGGAGAAAAGTGTGGACTCGAAGGGTCGACCGGCAAAGGACACGACAGCAAAAGATAAGAAATCTGCCGGCGCAAAGAAAAATGAACGAAAGAAAAAAGAGCCAAAGACAAGCCACGATAAGCAGTTGGAAGAAGGCCTAAAGGCACTCGATGCCGTGACCAACCGTTATGGCAAGGAGGGAGCGACTCGGAAGGAACTTCAGACGGCGGTGAAGGCAGTTAGGCGAAAGTTCAGTGTTTTTAAAAGCATTCAGATAGTTGAAAAAGGTGAGTATTGGAGTTACCATTACGTTGCATCGGATGGGCACCAAACCGGACCAAGGAGAGCAACTAAAGACAGCACCGGAAGTAATGATGATGGTGGAGGTGCTCCAGGGGGATTAAGTGCGGGAACTGTCAGGGCAAGGATCGGGCAACCTACGCTCACGAATGAGCAGTTGGGCAGGGCGGTAGACCTCCTGAACAAGCGCAGCACCAGAGCGGCGATTCGGGAGTTAGAGCGGCTGGGAGTGGATGTCAACAACGTCGAGGTTAGGAGGCTCCTTGCCCAGCACAGTCGGTATGCCAACCTCCGTGGTGAACGGCCACGTCATTCTTCCGCTCAAGTCAGGGAGGTTTGGAGAAGAGCGCAGGACGCCAATGGCAGGGTGTTTGACCGCACCACGAATCCACCCACGGAACTCTTCTGGAGGCCAGGAAACCGACACGGCCAGTGGCAAATGGGCCACAGGGAAGGCCACTCATACCAACAGTTGCACCAACAGTTTATGTCTGGTCAAATCAGTTACCAAGAGTTTCTGAATGAGGTTCGCAATCCTGCGAACTACTTCCCGCAGGCTCCGAGGCCGAACATGGGGAGGCATCTCGAAAGAGGCATCAACTAATCTGCTGTAGTGTGGATGTTCGACGACCCTGGAATGATATGAGGAGGACAAGCAATGTCCAAAGACACGACGGAGTTGTTCATACTGTTAAATAGCAACAAGCTGGACGAGCTAAAGAACCAGCTGACCCAAGAAAACATTAATGTGTATGGAGCCAGCGAGCAATCGCTTCTGCACATCGCTGTTAGTCGCTCAAACGTAGATGCAGTTCGTTTGCTCCTCGACTTGGGGGCTAATCCTAACGCCCTCGATGGCAATAGAAGTACCCCGCTGATCTACGCTGCCAGTGGGGACCAATATGAGATCGCCAAGTTCTACGATATCATCAAGCTGTTGCTCGAAGCGGGTGCTGATCCAAACATCAGGGGCAATAAGGGCATGACCGCTCTTCGTTGGGCCGTCACCAACCCTAAAGGCGATTTCCGTCTGGTCCGCCTGCTTCTGCAACATGGAGCTGATCCGTGGATCGAGAACGACAACGGAGGCCATGCCGTAAATTACGCAGAGACGGTTCACCCCGACCTTGCCGAAGAGTTGAAGCAAACAAGACCAAAGGCGAAGTGATTGACATACCAGCCCTATGTGGAGAACTGCGCATGTTCCTGAACACACCCTGCTCCTTCACCTGAGTGGTCGGGCAATGGACGCCCGCCCGCCGATTTCTCCAACTGGAGTGCCAATCAAGAATACAGGTCATGGCTGTCCCTGTTCGTCGGGCTTGAACCCAAAATAAAACCGTGGCTTCTCCTGCACCGTCAGTGTGCCAACCACGCCATCGGTCTTCCTCTTCACCTGAGGCCTTCGGCTTGCTGTAGGCCATCACGATGAAGGCTCTGGCAAGTTCTCTGGTGTCCCACACCTGACCGAATTCGGCTTCCGACTGCTCTGTGGTCTGGGGAGCAGCTTGGACTTCTACTCAACGTCCACCTTCTCACATCTCCGCCAGCTTCGCATTTCTTGATGGTCTCTTCTACTCCGCACAGGCAACGAGAACTTCGACA
>CAYRFQ010000072.1:0-17760 GCA_964423615.1 uncultured Alcaligenaceae bacterium
AAAAAGAAGAAAAACCGATCTCAAAATCGATCACCGTAGCGCTGTAGTATTAGGTAGATTGTTCGGGCCAGGGCGTAGTCCGTAATCGCACAGTCGTTCTCTCACTGAGTGAGAGAACGACTAAACAAAGGGGATGAAAGTTTGGCCCGACGTCTCAGCATTGCTCATCTCGCGACGGTTCCATGATGTAGTTCTGGAGCCGGAACAGCAGGGAATCGATTCGCGTACAAGAAACGTTCCCACCAGGCAGCTCGACGTATGTTGGGATCGTCGGGTGAGATGATATGGCTTTTGCCGCGTCGGGTGAGGACGACCAGTTTTCCATCTTCCGTGAAGTCCATGACGGTCCAAAATTTGTCAACTTCGTACGTGTAATAGTCGCCACGTGGGGCAGGTTCGATGTTTCGCGCACGCTCGCACGGATGGACACTGTGCTTGAGTTTACGATAGATGACAAAATCGCCGGTTCGATATGTTTTGGTCACGGGGAACTCCCTCCTTGGGTAATTCGTCGCCCGGAATAATCTAATCCCATTGTACCAAAACATCACCGAAATCGCACTAGCATTGACGCTCTCAAAAGGGGAAATCATTGAGTCAATAGGCTACACCTGCAACACGCCCGTCTTGAAGGGGCGTTTGTCGTCGAACCGAGTGGCCACCGACAACGCACGCAACAGGGCATTTCTCGTTTGGGCGGGTTCGATAATCGAATCGACCCACAGTCTGGCGGCTGCGTAGCGGATGTCGGTCTGTTGCCGATAATCGGCCTCGACCTTGGCACGCATCGCTTCGAGTTCCTTGGCGTCGGGTTCGTGTCCGGCGCGTTTGAGGGCATCGACTTGGATCTTCAAAAGAGTCTTGGCAGCTTGGGCCCCACCCATGACAGCGTATTGTGCGGTGGGCCATGCGAAAATGAATCGTGGGTCGAAAGCTTTTCCACAGAGGGCATAGTTGCCAGCGCCGTAGGAACCGCCGAGAATCACCGTCAGCTTGGGAACGACGCTATTGGAGATGGCGTTGACCAACTTGGCTCCTGACCGAATGATGCCTGCCTGTTCGGAATCTCGCCCGACCATGAAACCGTTGACGTCCTGGAGAAAGATCAGTGGGGTCCGGGTCTGGTTGCAATCCATCACGAACCGAGCGGCCTTGTCGGCCCCATCGACGTAGATGACGCCACCGTACTCCAACTGTCCCGTCGCAGACTTCGAGCGTTTCTTCTGGTTGGCAACGATTCCCACCGGCCGTCCGCCGAGTCGGCCCTGTCCACAAACGAGAGTCTGGCCGAATTCGGGCTTGTATTCGTCGAACGGTTCGTTGTCGAGAATGCACGGCAACAATTCGCGGACGTCGTACTCGCCCTGTGCTTTGTAGATAGTCATGGCGTCTTCGGTGTTGCGTCCCGGTTGGATGGAACAATCCACCTTCTTGGAATCTTCAGGCCAAACCGCGACGAGTCGGCGAAGACGCGAAAGACACGAGTCTTCGTCGGGTTCTCGAAAATCGATCGTGCCACTGATCGCCGCATGCATCTTTGCGCCGCCGAGTTCTTCGTGGCTGACCTCCTGGCCGATGGCAGCTTTCACCAGGGCAGGCCCAGCAAGGTAGAGCCCGCTACCTTCGGTCATTAGCAGCTTGTCGCACAACACTGGGAGATAACCACCTCCGGCGACGCAATTGCCGAGGATCGCCGAGATTTGCGGAATTCCCTTAGCCGAGATCACGGCGTTGTTGCGAAAGATCCGCCCAAAGTCGTCTTCGTCGGGAAACACTTCGTCTTGAAGCGGGAGAAAGACCCCGGCACTATCGACGAGGTAAATCAAAGGCAGCCGGTTTTCCATGGCGATCCGCTGGGCTCGCAGAACTTTCTTCGCTGTCATCGGAAAAAACGCACCGGCCTTTACAGTGGCATCGTTGGCAATGATCATGGTCTCGCGATCCGAGACCTTTCCAAGACCAACGACAACACCCGCCGAGGGTGCCCCGCCCCATTCGGCGTACATGTTATAAGCCGCCCATAACCCAAGCTCGAAGAACTCCGTGTCCGGGTCGATCAGCTTGGCGATACGCTCTCGGGCCGTCTGGCGTTCTTTCGCGTGCTGTCGTTCGATGGCTTGGAGACCACCGCCAAGGTGGATTTGTTCTTCCTCTTGACGGAGGATTTCGAGGAGTTCGGCAACGGGTTGAGACGTTTGCGGGCCAGGCATTTCTGTTTTCCATGATGGTGGGCAAGTGTTAGACGGGTTGTGGAACTGAGCGGTTGACTCGACACATCTACCTTAGCGAGAACCAGGATGATAGCATAGCCTGGTGAGTGGTAAGTAGGAGATTCCGCTAAGGGTACAAGGTACTGAGGTGACTTTCGAGTCGACATAGGATGGTCTCCCAGAGGGGACTATCCATTCGTCCTGATCTTAACCCGCTCTCTTCCGTCCTGCGTACAATTCCAGAAGACGGAATGAAACCAATCGACACCACAAGGAAGGAATTACATAGAGGCACATCTCATGAGCCAAGCAACACCAACGGTCCAAAACGCAGCCCTCAGTCTCGACGTCCAAGACAACATCGCCATCGTCACGTTCGACACGCCGAATTCCCGAGCGAATACGATGGGCCAAGGGATTCTTCTCGAACTCGAGCAGATTGTCGACAAAGTCTCCGAACAACCCGGACTCCAGGGTTTGATCTTCCGCAGCGGCAAGCCCGGAATGTTCATTGCGGGAGCCGACCTCAAGGAACTCGGTGCGGCGATGGGCTCGCCTGAGCAAATCCGGGAAGTGACCCGCCGTGGGTTGGCCATTATCGCCAAGTTCGAAGCGTTTCCCTTTCCGACGGTTGCTCTCATCGATGGAGCGTGTATGGGTGGTGGGACCGAACTTGCGTTGGGATTCGACTACCGACTTGCTGGCACGTCTCTCAAGGTGAATATTGGACTGCCCGAGATCAAAGTAGGACTCATTCCTGGTTGGGGGGGGACCCAACGAATGACTCGGTTGATTGGTCCAAACCTCGCCGCCGAATTGATCTGCTCGGGAGATGCCGTCAACGCCCAGAAAGCGCGAGACTTGGGAATCGTCTTCGACGTCGTTCCGTCAGAGTCGATGATGGACGAAGCCAAGAGACTCATCGAGTACGCGAACGAGTCGGGCGAATGGAACACGCTTCGCGAGAAGAAACGCCAACCCATCGGGCTTTCCGAAGAGCAGCTCGCGTTCACGATGGCCGTCGTTCAAGCCACCGTTCTGGGCAAAACCAAAGGCCAGATGCCCGCGCCGCTCGCGGCCCTCGAAGCGATCATCAAGGGAGCCAACTTGACACTCGAAGAAGGACTCAAGATCGAGTCGGAACAGTTCGCGCCGCTCGTCGGTAGCACGATCTCGCGGAACCTGATTGCATTGTTCTTCATGGACCAGAAATTGTCGAAAGACCCAGGTGTCCAGGATACTTCCGTCAAGGCAAAAGCCGTCGAGCGAGTGGGAGTGATCGGGGCCGGGATCATGGGTGCCGGAATTGCAGGAGCGAACATTCGTCGTGGCGTCTCGGCGTTTCTAGTCGATAAGTTTCCAGAGGCCGTTGATAAGGGCGTCAAATCCATCACCAAGAGTATGGAGGGCCGCGTCAAAATCGGAAGGATGACCCAGCAAGAAGTGCTTGAGGCGTTCGGCAAACTCAATACTGGCCAAGACGTCTCGTTGTTGGCGGACCGGGATGTAGTCGTCGAAGCCATCATCGAAAACGAAGAGGCCAAGATTGGGCTTTTCCAAGAACTCCAAAAAGTCGTTCGTAAGGACGCCATTATTGCTTCGAACACCTCGACCATCTCGATCACTCGCATGGCGGAATCGGTCGAGAATCCCGAGCGATTCGCAGGCATGCACTTTTTCAATCCGGTCGACCGGATGCGGCTCGTGGAGGTCATTCGCGGCGCGAAGACGAGCGACGAAACAGTTGTGACGCTCGTTGCTCTGGCAAAGAGAATCGGCAAGACCCCCATCGTCGTGAGGGATTGTCCGGGCTTCCTCGTTAACCGGATTCTCTTTCCGTACATGAACGAGGCCCTCGCGCTCCTCGAAGAAGGAGCAAGCCCTCGCAAGATCGATAAAGCCGCGACGATTTTCGGAATGCCGATGGGCCCAATCACGCTTCAGGACGTCGTTGGACTCGACACCTCCCTGTACGCCGGAACCGTCGTCAACACGGCGTATCCCGACCGCGCCGTGTCGGTCTCGATCTTGCAGGAACTCGTGGATGCCGGGCGACTCGGGCAGAAAACCGGTGCCGGTTTCTACAAGTACACGAAGGGAAGCCGCGGAGAAGATGATCCGGCGTTGGAAGCAATTTTAGGCAAGTGTCGCAAAGGCCAGAAAGAATTCAACGAACAGGAATTGACGGATCGGCTGTTTTTGCCGATGCTTGCCGAAGCCACACGTGTTCTCTCTGAGGAGATCGTGCGGTCGCCGGAAGACCTCGACATGGGTCTGATCCTGGGAATCGGATTTCCGCCGTTCCGCGGTGGCATACTCCGGTGGGCTGACATCCTCGGGATGAAAGAAATCGTGGACCGCATGGCGAAGTACGAATCTCTGGGTCAACGGTTTCGACCTACCGACATGATGAAGTCTATGGCTGCGGAAGGAAAACGCTTTTATCCTAATTGATGGTCGATTCGTGAATGCACTCGAGACCGGGAACGCGAATGGAAAGACTGTTTAGGTTGGTGGTTGTGTAGGGTGTGACCAACGTGAGCGATCGTGCAGGCACACTGCAAATTGCGGTGGTGTGATAACGCTCGGCTACGCTTTCGCTGGTCCCATTCGGACAAACAACGAATGATTGTCCGGTTTGGTTGCCACACTCTAGAAAACCGGACAATCCTTACTTCTCCGTTCCGCGTCCCATGTCTGATTGTTCCCACCATCATGTTCGGAGCCCCTCATGGCTAGTTATCAAGGACACCTCTCAGTTTCCTCCATGGTTGGAGCGGCCTACGGTATGGCCGGAGTTTGGGTATGGGGATTCGATTGGGGAACGGTGTTCCTCGGAGCGGGCATCGCGACACTCGGCGGGTTATTGCCAGACTTGGACAGTGATAGCGGCGTTCCGGTCCGCGAACTCTTTGGACTAGCTGCCGCGGCGACTCCGGTGTTGTTGTTTCGGCGTGTGGCGTGTTTTGGTTTTTCGTTCGAACAAACGCTCGTCATCTTGTCGGGGGTGTATTTACTCATCCGATATGGATTCTCGCGGGTCTTCAAAAAGTTCACGGTCCACCGGGGGATGTTTCACAGCATCCCGGCCATGTTCATCGCAGGGTTGGCTGTTTACCATGCCTACAACTGGACTCCGGAAGATCGGTTTGCCCGCGTGTGGGATCCTCCACACAACAGCGTTCGCGTCTACCTCGCCATTGGAACTATGCTCGGATTTCTTTCTCACCTTATCCTCGACGAGTTATACAGCGTCGATTTCAATGGACTCCAAATCAAACTCAACAAGTATGCTGGCAGCGCTCTGAAGTTTTTTTCGTCGTCGTGGGTTGCCAACGCCGTGTGTTACCTTATCCTCGGAGCGCTTGGATTCCTGGCCTGGTTCGAGTGGCCAGACTCGGGACTCACAATGAACGAGTAAGTTAACGATGGTTAAAAAACGCCAAGAACTGGTAGCTCCTCCTCAACTCCACTTGAAGCTACCGGACGCACCACGGACAACTTGATCCAGACTCCTGGCCCTTCAACGACCTGACCGATTGGCACATTTCGGCTACGATCCTTGAACTTGGCTCATTCCTCGGGTACGCTCATTTTCAAATTAAAATTCCATTTCTTCTACCCAAAAAACACCCGAGGTACAATCATGCCATCGGCCAAGGTGAAAGCCTATAAGTATGGTGCAGCAGGTCAGCCACCATTCTCCGAAGATTATGAGATCGTCAAGAACTGTGTGCTGCAAGTAACCGAGATCAAGACGAACCACAACAAATACTATGCCCTCGAACTCCATAAGGGGAACCTCAATGGGGAAGACGTGTTTCGTGTCTTCACTCACTACGGGCGGACCGATGACCTCGAAAACAATCCCAACGCCGGGCAGAAAGAATGCCGTTATGCCAGCGACTTGGCCGAGGCCGAGGGTATTTATCTGACGCTCTACAAACAAAAAACTTCGGCGAAGAAGGGCTACAAGGAAGTCTCGCTCGCGTCGAGCAAAATTGGGTCGGATCAGGCACGCGGCAACAGTTCCGGGAAGGTCGACGACGAGACGTTAGCCAAACTGAACGAGGCGAACAGCACCAAGAAGAAAGCCAAGCGGAAGAAAAGCTCTCTCGATTCGGGAGTTCAGCGACTTGTCCGTTATCTCTATGACGAAGCCACCAACGCCTTGACGAGTACGGTCAACGCCAAGATCACCGCCAACGGGATCGAAACTCCGATCGGCATTCTGACGCTTGGACAAATCGCCAAGGGCGAGACGATCCTCGAAGAAATGTATGACATGTTCACCAACAAGAAGATGAGTATCAAGGTTCGTAAAAATTTGGAAAAGCTAAGTGGCGACTTCTACACAGCCATTCCACACCGGATTGGGCGTTCTCGCGACCAGATGGCGGCCGCAGTCATCGACTCACTCGAGAAATTCGATGAAAAACAATCGACACTACAACTCATGAAGGACATGTTACGGGTCAACGGTGAAGGTGGAAGCGTGCTGTTCGATGAAGAGGTCGATGCCGAATACAAGGCCCTCAAGTGTCAGATCGGATTTTTGGACTCCGACAGCGAGGAGTACCAGAAGATCGCCGAGTACATCGTCAAAAGCCAGATCAAGTCGAAGTCGATCAAGGTCAAGAACGTCTACACTCTGCGACGTGATGGTGAGTGGGACACTTTCACCGACGACATCGACAACCAACGCCACCTCTTCCATGGGTCTCGGATTTCGAACTGGGTAGGGATTCTGTCTCGCGGAATTCTATTGCCGAAGATCGTCGTGAGTTTGGGTGTCAACCGAACGGACGCCGGTTGGCTGGGCCACGGGATCTACTTCGGCGACGCAGCTTGTACGAGTTCCTTTTACACAACTCCAGGCCATCACAACACAAAGTTCATGGCCGTTGCTCGGGTGGCGCTTGGGAAGATGAAGGAGTATCGCAAGATAACGTACGGGCTCCAGGAACCACCCAAGGGTTACGACAGTTGTCACGGTGTCCGCCGGAAGCCCAAAGACCACTCCGAGTTCGACGACGATGAATATGTCATCTACACAACTCAGCAACAACGTTTGGAGTATCTGGTCGAGTTCACTGGAGGGTAGAATTCACAACCGGAGTTCTGGAGACGAAAGAAGTTGACGTCGTTGGCGGTTCGGTCGGCATCACGGTTTTGAGCAGAAGGTCAGGCCCACTTCTGGGCGACCTTCCGGCGTGTAATCCTCACGAGCAATTCCCAAAGTCGACTTGCTCAAAGTCCCTTTCGGCGGGCGTATTCGTTAACGGCCTCCACTTGTTCGTCAGTCTCGACCGAGCCGGGTCGCAATCGTCGAATGCGTGCCAGAGCGTTTCGGGCATTGAGGCCTTGATCGACAAAGTAGCAAGCCAGGATGGTCCCTGTTCGACCCATTCCGGCAGAACAATGGACTGCAACGCCCATTTGTTGTTCGTTCGCTCCTCGGATGTTCGAGAGTATTTTGTCGATTTGTTCTTGGGTTGGGGGCGTCATGTCTATTACGGGTTCGTGGACGTTCATCAACCCCGCATCGTTGATCCAGTGGCGCCGGGGAGGCTCTTCGGTGAGGGAAATGACGATTTGGATACCTTGGTCGCGAAGCCACTGGAACTCTTCGAGTTCGAGTGGTTCGGCCATCGCGGCGAGCAACGGCTTGTCGATCCAAGAAAAACCGTGAGGTTTCGACATGAGGATGACCGTGGGAGAAGGGGACGTTTGGATTACGTGTTCTTCAAAGTCTTTTGGCCGAAGTCAGTTCGGATTGCGTTCGTTTGTTCCCAAACTTTCGGCGACGTCTGGAGAAAGTCTATCAAATTGCCGGTCGAAATCCCGAGGAATTTGGCCGCGTCGGAGACTCGAGCCTCGTACGCGTGCAAGACATCGAGAACAAACCCGACGGTAGGCCAGAACTTTGGATTCTTCTTGTTGAACTTGAGTTTGCCTTGATTCCCGAAAATTCCGACCAAATCGTAGGCTTGTAAAACGTCTGGGAGGTTTGCGGATTTTGGGTCGACTTCGTGGCGAATGTTCAAGTAGAACGACTCGCGGAGACGTTGAATGGCCTTCTCCCGATTTTCGTGTTGGGAGCGACTTTCTTCGGCTATGACGAGCAGTCCACTCGGGGTATGCCGCAATCGAACCGCCGAACTCGTCTTATTTCGCTTTTGTCCTCCGGGCCCGCTGGCACGGTAGGTGTCAACTTCGCACTGCCGCATCAACTCACTGTTGCTCAACAAGGCCCATTCTTCACGTGCCATAGTCATAGGTATGTCCTGCCAAAGAGTGGGCTTCGGATACGTCGCCCGGTCAAGCTGTTTCCCTTCTTTAGACTCCTTCCGTGGAAGAGGGTTCGCTCCAGACGCAGGTGTGTACAAATCTTCTCAGCGAGCCCCTCATGAATACTTTTCTCTCGACCACCACTTGCCAACTTTGGCACCGCTGAGAATGTCATTATTATAGAGGGGTTCGTCTGCATCGTGCGAATCGTCGTCAGCAAAATCAAGACCCCCCAGAAACAAAGGACCAATCCCATGTTGCGTTGCCCATTCTGTCAGATCGTCTTGACCGATGAGGAATCGAACTCGAAGACCTGCCCTCTCTGCGAAGAGGAGATTCAGCGAGAAACACCAGATGTGTCTGATGTTGCCAATTCCTCGCCGTCGTCGCGAGTCGGGCGTCGGGTGTTATGGGGCGGCGTAGCGTTTCTCTTGTTGGTGGTTGGAGTATTGGCTGGGTTTGTAATCCGGCCGTTCGTAGACGACCGCATGGAGACGAAGGGAAGGCTGGATTTCTTGGCGGAAGAGACGAAGTCGAAATCGACGACACAGGTCACTCCGAAGGACGTAGACGAACATCAACCCCGAGTGAAAGAATTAGAAACTCTCCTGGCGAAAATGGTCCAAGAACGTGACCTTCAAACGAAAGCTGCTCGGAATGCAAAGGAAGCTCATGCGACAGCCACCGAGCAAACGAAGCAACTGGAATCCCTCAACGAAAAACTCAAAAAAGAACTCGATCTCTCTCAGGAACAGATCGCCCGTTTGAAAGCCGCTGCGGCCGATCGAGACAAAAGGATTCAGAAATTCGCGGGTGAGACTCGACAGGAGCACACGCCGCTGAACAGACAGACGATGTTCTTCCGGATCCAAACCGCGAACAATGCTGAGTGGGCTGATCTCCGCGTGAAGACGAATGGAGGACAAATTATTGGGTATCGTATGAAGCCGGTCGGCCGCGGAGGTCATCAATTTGCTTTGCGGCGGCTGAAAATCGGTGACATTCTCGAATGGGAATATTGCTACCAGGACGGCGATGGGCAAAAACAAACTGGTTTCAATTGGAAGGAGACATTTCGAGGGGTAAACGGAACCAAGTAGGCTCTCAAGGTCTCTCGCCAACGCCAGAAGCCATTTGCCCATGTTCGCAACGCACGCCTGCCGTGTTTTGCTACTTGGCTGGGTTGAGGTATTTGGTAACAGGAAACCCAGTGAACTGATCTTTGGCCCGAGGTCGAGTCGCGTCAAACATCAACCGCCACAGCTCAAAAGTAACACGTCCGGAGTCCTTCTCGAAATGCACAAGTCCATGTCCAGAACCTTTCCGATGGGCGAGCATCTCGGGGTTCGTTCGGGGGAGCCGATTACTTCCCTTCTCGGGGTTCCCTGCGGCCAGGATAGTCATGCGGTTGCCGAAATCATCGAGGAAGCGACCTGTCCACTCGGCGCTACCGGGCTTGCGATTCTTTCCAGGCTTTTCGGGCCACCAGGCACGTGGAAATCCGTTCGCGGTCCCAGGAACCATGAAGGCGACCGGTCCATCCTCCCAATCGTCAACGCCATGTTGTAACAGAACACCCAAGTGTTGGTCACCGTGCAACATCACCACGCCTTTGCCCATCAAGGGTCGCAACGCTCGCTCTCGCCCTGACCGCGGCCAACCACCACTATCGACATCAAAATAATGCCGCTTGAGTTGTCCTCCTGCATGCGTGTGGGCCATGCAGAAAATGGTTTGTGACATGACTACCTTCGGACCAGCGTCTGGTCGTTTCACCCAGGTCGCAAGAAACTCTTCTTGACGTTTTCCAAGGAACTGGGCTCCCTTGACGTCATAGGCGTTAGGGTCCTTTTTCTTGCGGACGTTCTTGGGCAACAGGGAGGCCGCACCCGACTTGAACTTCCGGTCTTCGAGAATAGCAATATCGAGTCCGGCGTAGAGTAACCTTGTGAAATAGACAGTGATCCCTTGCTGACAAGGTGTGGGGTCCACAGAATCAGGAAGGTGTGATGTTTGGGTTCGAGACACGGCATTGACCCAGTCGGGAGGCATGATGTAGCCACCAAGAGCGAAGCGTTTCCCTCCTTTGCCAGTTCCAGGGAGCGGTCGCCCTCCTTGACCCCACAAGTTGCCTTGAAAGACATCATGGTCATCCGGGATGATGACCGCTGGCCGGTCTTTCAACAGTTCCCTGTGTGACCATCCGAACTGGTACCACTTCCGTAAGTAATCGAGCATTGCCAACTTGGTCGGCCCACGGACGGTTCCGAAGCCACCGAAACTTTCATAGATCTGGTCACCGAGATAACAAAGCAAGTCAGGATTTTGGATGGTCAGATTCCGAGTCAACCGAGTATGCGGGAAGACATAGCCGTTGTCACACGACATTACGGCAACTGTGACTCGTTTCTTGTCCTTGGGGTCCCGCCGAATGGTCCCACTCCAAAAGTGATCTTCACCCTGCCAGTTGTAGACCGTTCGGTACGGAACGTCGTGGCGGCTATCCCAGTTGGGAACGCGAAACGTAGCCGTTCGTGACAGGGAGTCGATTTTGGCCCTCTTCACCACGGTCCATTTTCCTTCCCGGCGAACTTCGAGACGAACTTGCTGGTCGTCGCTTTTGCCTAATGGGGGCATCTGTGCGGTGAGCTTCAGAACACCACCGCTCAAGGTGTATTGTGTCCAGAGAATTGGGCCAAAGGTCTGGTTGGGACGATGCACGACTTGTGGCCCCGACACATTCCAGTTGGTGAAATGCCAACGAACGCCGTCATCGCGTTTGGGTCGCTTTGCGGGGCCGGCAGATACCAGAGCCACATTTCCGGGAATGGCTTCTGGTGAAATCTCGACACGAACGTTGGCTGTTTTGCCACCAGCTTTGGCGATGAATTCGGCTTGCGCCATCGTTCCCGACGGTTGGACCTTCAGGGTCAGTTGGATAGGGCCAGATGTTGGGACTTTGGTTTTGCTCACCGACTTGCCCACGAACACTTTTCCGTCAGAGCGGACCCCTGCGTAAATCGACTTCTTGGGATGAATCAAGACGTGGCGGTAATCCTTGAGAGATCCCTGAATTCCGAACGCAAACCCGCCCCAGACTCTCTGTGATTTCTGAGTCTGACCTTTCTTGTGCAAGCTCACCTGCATTGTGAATCCCTTGTTGCCCTTGCCGACTTGGTGGGTTAGCAGGTGCAGCGTCCGATTCTTCCCCGCCAACCCGACGACTTCTGCGTTTTCGACCTGCCAGTCTTGCAACGGATTGGCCCAAAACTCGGGACCAATCCAGATTCGGCTTCCGTGCCACTGGCTACGAAATGCGTTTGTGTTGTTCTGTGTCACTTCTTGTGCGATGGCATGTTGTGAGGCATCCTTCGAAATGAGCGACACGACTAGGACACTTATGACTGCGACGGTCAATGAAAGACGCATATTCTCTGGCTCCTTCTCAACGGTTCTTTCTTCAGTGGGTAGGAACACACAGTTTTGTGTATGCCTCGAAGTCTTGCGTAGGACCAAATTCAACAAATCGCTTTGGTGGCTATCACCCATCAGGAACATAATTTGGATTATATGATTGCGTCTTCAACCTGTAATGGAATAAAACAAAATGTTGGAAAGTTCACAGTGGCCTTGGTGGGTCGTTGGGCCGTGATCCTGGAGGCGTTCGTCAATTCCTTGAGGTTTCTATGAGACTATCGATCAATGCGTGTTTAGCTATCATGGTAATGATGACATGGTTTGGCATCTTTGCTAGCGCCCAACACACTTGGCAACGACCAGCGGCACCGATGAAACGGGCAGACGTCGAGAAACTCATTGGCCCTGTCGAAACGAAACGGTTTAGTCAACCGAGGCATATCGTTTGGGTCTGGGGTTATGACCGAAATCATCGACCTGGCAACCACGATTACACTCGTGTGCGAGATCTCATGGTCCGGTTGCTGAAGGAGGTCCCAGGGGTTTCGATTGAAACGGCCTATCTGTTCCCCACTCAAGAACAACTTCAACGATCCGATCTTGTTGTTATGTACCTCCACTTACCCCCCTTGGATGAGGAGCATTATTCTCTGCTCGATACCTATCTGAAAGGTGGAGGTGGTTTGGTCGCCATTCATGAAACGATGATCCAACGTCCAAAAAGTCGCGGTCAACAATGGGCTGAGCGCTTGGGCCTTGCTTGGTTCGAAGGTAAGTCTGAATGGGGGGCCTTATTTACTGACATCACTGTGGACAACACACATTCTATATTCGAAAACTTCCCAAAACGAGTGAGCCTTGTTGATGAGTTCTACTGGCACCTCACACCCGCAACGAAAAAGGGAAGCGCGATATTAGCAAGGGCTCCTGTTGGTCCGTCAGGAAGGTCTCGTGGACCTGTCAAGAAAACCCGGCTGGGTAAGAAGCTTTATCCTGTTTGCTGGACGATGCAATTCGGAAAAGGACGAATCTTCTGTACTTTGCCGGGCCACAACATGTTTCTGTTCAACGATCCCAAGTTCCGAATCATTCTGTTGCGTGGGTTGGCGTGGGCCATGAACGAAAAACCGGATGTGTTGATGCCTCTCGTTTTTGTTGGAATTGAGAAGAACAGCCTGGTCGGTTCAACTGATGACATGCGTGACTGGATCGATAAACCGCGGACACTCATGGATGAAGGGCTACCAAATGATTCGAAGTCGGATGTGATTAACACCAAGACGAATGCTCGCTTGGGCATAACGGTCAAAAAACCAATCAAAGTAAAGCATATTATCGATTCCCACATTCACCTCTATGACCCAAGGCGACCCAAAGGCATCCCTTGGCCACCACGTAATGACAAGGTGCTTTACAAGCCTCATCTTCCCAAGGATTTCAAACGCGTTGCTAAACCTGCTGGTGTGACTGGCGTGATTATCGCCGAGGCGAGTGATCGTCTGGAAGACAATCGTTGGGTTCTGGATTTGGTGAAACGCGATGATTTCTTTGTCGCGTTGGTCGGTAACATTGATCCTTATCGCAAGGACTTTGGGAAACAGTTGAAGCAGCTCAAGCAAGACCCTCGATTCGTGGGTATTCGGGCTCGAATTCAGAACAAGAAGATCAACTATCGCGATCCTCAAGTTCTTGCCAACTTTCGCTTGCTCGCCAAAGCGAACTTGACGTTGGACATCCTTATGAATGGCGAAGGGGTGGAAACGATTCAAGAAATGGATCGCTTGGCGAGGAGCATTCCGAAGTTACGAATCGTCGTCAATCACGTCCTTGGTTATAACATTGATGGAAAGCAACCAGGTAAGAAATGGATCGCTGCTGCGAAGAAATTGGCAAAGAATTCGAACGTCTATGTTAAAGTATCTGGACTCTACCAGCGCTGTACCATCCAGCCTGCCACGCGAGAGTTGAAGCACTACCGACCGTTACTCGATATTTTATGGGACTCATTCGGGAGTGAGCGGTTGATTTACGGAAGCAACTGGCCCTGCACGAAGAGATCGGGGGACTATGCCAGTTTTTTGAAACTGGTCCATTCTTACTTTGCGGAAAAGGGGCAGGCGGCTTGTGAACAATACTTTTGGAAGAATGCAACTAAGGTCTACAATTTGAAGACTAGTGCGAGTAGAAAGTAGGTTCTATAATCGAAGATGTATCTCTCCAAAAGGTTATCGTATTCACTGGGTGGTGAGGGATTAGAAACCACCCTCACTTTGTAATGATTCTATTTTTGTAACTGTTCACCACTGTTGTAAAATTCCACAAAAATCGCAACCAAGAGCGAGACGCCGAATTGGTCATGGTGGGCATGGGCAACTAAAGCTCGGTTCTGCCATCCATTCTTGCTCAATAATGGATGTTTCGGGAACTGCGGTTGATCAATCTTCAGAAAGCGGTGAACGGTTACAATGGTGCAGGATGTTGGTGAATCACAATTTGTCAGAAGTTCCACGAACTAGTTATCAAAACAACCGGTACAATCCCCGGTCAGGTAGCATGTGGAAGTTTAGTTGAACAAGAGTCATGGAATTGACAAGTCTGGCTGTCGTACCCAAACTAGAACTCACCCACGAACCAATGCTTGACTGTAAGAGCTTCCAACAGAAATGCGATGACTCTATTTATTCTCTCCAGCGACCTGGACAAGTTCAATTGTTTTCCATGTTGATAGAGACCGGAAGTTTCAGTTTGTCGAAGCGAAGTCTTCCTAGAACTCCTCGCGGGTGCGTTGGCGTTTGCCAGTACGCCAATCCGGTCTTTCCAGAATGAACAACTCGACGTGATCGCGATTACCACCTCGTTGGGCCAGTCGTCTGGCAATTCTACGGTAGACCCGCCGGGCAGGATAAGGCGGCACGTTCATCTCTGTTAGGGCCCAGTTTGTGATATCTGCCTCGTAGGGACGGGCTTCGTCGTCAGGATATGCAAACACCACATACTCCTGTGCGGTTTCTGGCAGCGAAGTGTAGACCTGTTTGCTTACTCGAATCTCGGTCCTGAGAGTGTTGGCCGAATAGAGTGCCGAAGAAAGGTACGCGTCCCACAATCCAAGAAAACTGAAGGCGGGCATGATACCGAACATTAGTAGCGTTCCTCGAGCTGGGAGGAATGTATTCGGCCAGGTAATAGACCAGGGAGATTCACGGCAACGAGTGAAGAGCAAAACAACAAAAGCTGACATGGCGATGTTCCATGGCCACACGATACTATTCCAATCATGATTCGATGGCCCCAGCAGGTAGAGCAACAACGCGTGCATGGCCAGAGCTGCTCGGACGGCTATATAGCGAATTGGCCATAGAAGCAGTCCCAAGCCAATGAGCATTTCAAGATAGGGCACATAGTACGCTCCTGCGTCCACAACCTTCCACAACACAACTGGCAGTTGCTGCTCCAAAGGTTCCGTGAGCCATGGGTAAACATCCACATAGAAGTTGTGATTGAGCTTTTGGATTCCACTCCAGACATAGATGCTGGAGATCACGAATCGGCAGGCATTCAATCCGCCTCGTTCGAATTGTGGATTGCCGGGACGACTCAATGGCCAAGCCAATAAGGCTAACATCATCCAATACTGATAGAACCAAGGTTGCAAACGCATCTGATCCAGGACTACCCATATTCCGGACATAAACAGGAAGACCAGCAAAGCGAGCGAACCCTTCCTATAGATGATCAGAAACAAAAGACTGATGAGTATACCAAGGTAAATGCTATCGAATGGAGCGGGGACAGTTGGCAAGAAATCGAAGACGGGAACGAGGGGAAAACTACGCGTCGAGAGCCATAATTTGGGAGAGAACAAGAATCCAAATAATAATGCGACCGCTGTGAAGTTCTTGAGCGTTTGTAAGCAGCGGGTGTCGGGATGGACCGGTCCCCCGAGGACCTTGTTAGAAGTCGAGGGGGCCGTTGTTTTGTCCATGCTTATACGATTTGGTGATGATGGTGAGTACGACCCGTTATTTCCGTTTTACGAATCGGATTCGCATTACTTTATTGGTTTCGTTGTTCTCTTTACCCGGCATCATCAACACCAGCACTCGCTCATTGGCGTTTTTCTGGGTAATCAATGTCTTCTGCACCATTGGCTTTCCGTTCGCATCCTTGGCTTTTGTGATCCAACGGACCGTCTTTGACTTTGCGTCGTACTCGCCAGTCATTGTCGCCGAGTAGGGGCCGTAGTCGATGACCATGCCGACTAACTTCTTTTTGTCCAGATCGTACCCAACTATCGAATGGATTTGTATTGTCTTACCCATAAATGTCGAATCGAAATCGGATGCAATCCAATACTCGCCGTAGGGACGGATCTTCTCTACACCTTTGAATGTAATCGAAGGTGAATTCGGTCCTTTCGACCAGAGTTTTATTTCAGCGTCCCACACTCCAACCAAGGCTTTCAAGACTTTCAGTTCCATCGGTTTTCTCTTTGGTCTTTCCTGGGCATTGCAGGAGAAGGAGAAACCGAACAGAAGGAATGTGGTGAGAATGGATTTGATTAGCATCTTTTCCTCGCACAAAAAAACATCGTGTCGAACTAGAGAATCAAGGTATCAACTCGCCATTAGAATGCAATCACTCGATGTGTCTCATAGGTTCCCAATTAGCACTGGTGAACGTCGATAGAGTTTTCTTTTGGAGATTTATGATTTGGCTGAATATTGGAAGTTTGTTCGATAGCCTTGGCTTCTTTCTCGAAATAGTCAGAGTAACCTTGTGGGTATTCCGAGTCGAAGATGTTTAACAGGGTGTCAAAGGGGCCTGCTTCAGTGGAGGGTGCGTCCATGCCAACTGAGCCTCGTTGATGTAGATTCTATGCCAAAGTCGGGTAATCGATCTTTCCACCCATTTTATCGTGGTACAAGTCTATTCGCCAAGCGCGAATTGAGTCGAGTACCCGGAGGATCATTTGATCCGAACTTTCGCAATGATGAGTCGATACATTCAGTTACGCCTCGACCGCTACTGTGATCCACTTCCGAATGGAGACTTACTCCGCTACGAAAACTCCGTGGGCTGACGGTCTTGGAGATGATCGGCAGTCGCGACGCAGTGAATGTCTTGGAAACGCTTTCGCGTGGGGCAGCTGAATCTTGGCTAACACAAGAGGCCAAAGCGATTCCAGGGACCGCAGATCACTGCTGCGCTGATGCCAGATCACGCTTGACGATACGGTTGTTTGGCCTGGTACAGTTGGAGTCGCAGGTGTGCATCCTCATCAATTGGGTCGTCCATCTCGAGCGCTTGTTCTTGTATTCGCACGGCTTGATCGAAGTCCCCTGCCTCGGCGTAGGCGGCAGCCAATGTGTCAAGGTAAGTGGCTAACTGCCACTCGGTAAGTTCACACGCTCTGGTACTGAGTTCGATGGCACGCCTGCCGTCTCGGATGGCGTCCTCGGGAAGGGTTGCGAGGGCCCATGCGACGCAGTGCAAGGCGACGTGGAACTGCGAATTGGTTGTGTCGATTGGAGGCTCGACGGCTCGAGAAAAGTCCTCAAGGGCCATCGTGAACTGATTCATCCGTGCGTAAGCGACACCCCGATTTGTGAGTGCCCAGCCATAATTTGGGTTGATTTCGACGGCCCGGTTCAAAGCGTCGATGGCTTGGTCGTATTGCTTGAGTGCAAGGTAAACGACTCCAAGCTGACCAAAGGCCCAGCTGTCGTCGGGATCAAGTTCGACGGCTCGGCTCAAGGAGTTGATGGCCTGGTCGTATTGCTTGAGTTGGTTGAAGGCGAATCCAAGTTTTCCAAAGGCCCAACTGTAGTCCGGGTTGATTTCG
>CAYRFQ010000072.1:17860-39897 GCA_964423615.1 uncultured Alcaligenaceae bacterium
GGCCCAGCTATCGTCGGGATTAAGTTCGACAGCCCGTTTCAGAGCAACGATGGCTTGGTCGTATTGCTTAAGCTTCTTGTATGCGAATCCGAGTATGCCAAAGGCCCAGCTATCGTCGGGATTAAGTTTGACAGCCCGTTTCAGAGCAGCGATGGCTTGATCGTATTGCTTAAGCTTCTCGTATGCGAATCCGAGTTGGCCAATGGCCCAACTATTGTCGGGATCAAGTTCGACGGCTCGGTTTAGGGCTGTGATGGCTTGATCGTGTTGCTTGAGTTTGTTGAAGGCGAATCCAAGTTTTCCAAAGGCCCAACTGTAGTCCGGGTTGATTTCGACAGCTCGATTCAGAGCGTTGATGGCTTGGTCGTATTGTTTGAGTTCATTGTAAACAAATCCGAGTTGGCCAATGGCCCAGCTATCGTCGGGATTAAGTTCGACAGCCCGTTTCAGAGCAACGATGGCTTGGTCGTATTGCTTTAGGCCAATGTAAGCAAATCCGAGTTGGCCGTGGGGCCAAGCGTCGTTTGGGTGAAGTGCTAGCAGAGATTGCATGTCTTGCATCACTTCGGAAAAACGGCCGATTCGGTTGAGGGCTAAGCACCGCTGTTCCAACGCGTACCGGTCATCGGCATTACAGCACAGACGCAGCGACCAACAGTTGACTCCTACTCCCAGTCGACGTGTGTCGTTCGACTCTTTGTGTCCCAAGATGGCCTGGATCGTCCAGCATCCTGGAGCGTGTCTTTCGGAAGCTCGGCAATGGATCAACAGCGCCTCGTTGTCACAGCCAGCTTCTTCCAGTGCGTCTGCTAATACTGGCATCAGGTCGAAACGATGATTCGCCTCGATCTCTCGGGCCAGTTTCGTGACTGCGGAATTGTTTGCGGTTAACCACAACCGATCGAGCGAAACACGCTCCAGCAATCCGTAGAAAATACACCGGAGAACATCACACGCCTCCTCTTGCTCATCTGGTTGGAGCCACGTGACGCGAGAAGAGATGAATTTGACAGAATTCTTGCCATCGACATCCCCAATAGCAGGACTCCAGAGCCCCAAAAGAAAGTAGGCGAAAACCGAAAGTTGTGTTGGTTGGTTGCTTGGTCCATTCGTGCGGACCTGGCCCGACTTCAGACGAGCAATGGTAGCTTTATTGGACGGCACCCCCGCGGCAGCCTCAAAGAGGACACGGGCAATGTCTGGGCCGAGATCGTCAATGAGTAAGGCCCCAGACATTCGAGCCATCGCAAGTCCGGCGAGCCCAAGTGAGCGTCTCTTGGAGGTGCCGTCGGGGAGGGATGGGACAATCTCGGCCAACCCTTCAAGCCATTCTGTGGGTTGCTTGCTTGTGAACCAGTTTTGTTCTCGTTTCTTTGTCACACCCGACTTCCTCGAATTGTGACTCAGCCCCGCCCCGCAGTGTTTTGGTCATTCTCACAACACGACAGGGACACGGAGACTTGATGTTGTGGGGTTTTGATCGGTTTCCAGATAGTATATCGATTTTTGGTTATTCCATAATGGCTGTTGGCGTCTGAGCCTTTTTGAAATAGTATCTCAGAGTTACATTTGGTCGAATCACGTCGAAAGTATCCCTCTTGGCTCGATCCTGGCATGTGGAGAGACTTCATCTTGGTCCTGCTCTATTCGTTGACTGTGTTTTTGGCGGCCTTTCTCACGTTCGCTGTGCAGCCCATGGTAGCCAAGACAGTTTTGCCGTATTTCGGTGGGTCTTCTTCTGTTTGGAATACATGTGTATTATTTTTCCAAACGACGTTACTCGCGGGTTATGCTTATGCTCATTACACATCGCATTGGTTCGGGAATCGACGTCAGAAATATGTTCATTTTGGTTGTTTGCTCGTTCTCATCCTGCTGCTGCCGTTAGGAATTCCATTGTGGGCCATGCCGTCGGATAGTTCTCTGGCAGCGTTCCGGTTGTTGGCGATCTTGAGTGCTTTCATTGGACTGCCGTTTTTGCTTGTTTCGACTACAGCCCCATTGGCGCAGCGTTGGTTTTCGCAGACCGAACACCCGCATTCGCATGACCCGTATTTTCTTTATGCTGCCAGCAACTTCGGCAGCATGCTGGGCTTGTTGACTTATCCTTCGATCATGGAGCCGTGGTTCACGTTGCAATATCAGAGTTACCTTTGGAGTTTCGGGTATCTGTTGTTGGTGGCCTTATTGTTGGCGTGTGCTGCCTTTCCTCGTCGAGCGGACGCGAAGTCGGCCTTGCAACGAACAGGGGACCCGGTAGTCGACGAGCCGGAGCCCAAAACGGAGGTTACGATCCCCCAGCGATTGAAGTGGATCGCTCTTGCGTTTATCCCTTCGACATTAATGCTGAGTGTCACAACGTACTTGACGACCGACATCACTCCGGTTCCATTTCTCTGGGTCACCCCGTTGGGGATCTACTTGCTCACGTTTATTCTCGCGTTTTCCAGACGATCGTTCCTGCCCCAGTGGGTTACGGTTCGGATCGTCGCAGCGATGATTCCCGTCCTGCTTTTTCTACACCTGTCGGATCTCAAAGATCCCATCTTCGTGACAATAAGTGTTCATCTTCTAGGCTTATTTTTCTTGGCACTGCTTTTACACGGAGAACTGGCTCAGTCTCGTCCTTCGGTGACTCGACTGACTGAGTTTTATCTTTGGGTGGCCCTAGGAGGAATGTTGGGGGGTCTGTTTTGTTCTTTGGTAGCTCCGTTCGTTTTCGATGGTGTAACCGAATATCCCATTGCGTTGGTACTTACAGCGTTGTTTATGAATCAAAAGGGCAAAGGGGAAAGGGGTACTCCGAATGGACTATGGGACTGTTTGAAAAACGATCTCGCGCCTGCCGTATTGGTTGGATCAGTTGCTGTTGGTCTGATTCTACTTCTCAACTGGTACGAATTGGAATTGGGACACAATCTACGGTGTGGTTTGATCTTTGCACCTCCGGTCGTGTTTTGCTACGTGCTACATGAACGTTCGCTACGGTTCGCTATGGCATTGGCATCTGTGCTTGTGGTGGCGAGCTTTGAACCCGGTCTCTATGGAAAACTCGAATTGAGCGAAAGGACGTTTTACGGCATTCATCGGGTGACGATCGACCGGACTGAAACTTATCGCATTCTTGTGCACGGGAGCACTATTCACGGTCAACAATATCTTGATGAGTCACGTCACGATGTTCCGCTCACGTATTACCACAGGAAGGGCCCCATTGGTTCGGTGTTCAAATATCTTGAAGACACTCAAGTTGAAATCAAGAAAGTCGGAGTGGTGGGCCTGGGAGTTGGTTCTCTCGCTAGCTATGCCAAGCCAAAACAAGAGTGGACGTTTTTCGAGATCGATCCGGTCGTCTACGAGATCGCTCGTGACCCAAAGTACTTTACGTTTCTTTCGGATTGTCCAGGAAAGGTTCGAGTTATCCTCGGCGACGCAAGGGTGAAACTCGGGGAGGAGAAAGAAGACCGGTATGATGTGCTCGTTGTTGATGCTTTTAATTCGGATTCGTTGCCGGTGCATTTATTGACGCGAGAAGCGTTGCAACTTTATCGTAAGCGACTTCAACCTAACGGGATTATTGCCTTCCACATTTCGAACCGATACCTCAATCTCGAGCCCGTTTTGTTCGAGTTGGCACGGGATGCCGAATTGCTTTGCTTTGCCAAAAGAGACAGCGGGAGTTTCAACATTGGGGACGAACCTTTGGGCTCGACTTGGGTGGCCCATGAGAAATCCCCTTCGCATTGGCTTATCATGGGTAGCCCATCTTCCAATCTGGACAAGCTGGCGAAAAAGAAATTGTGGAGCGAACCACAGGGACTCGACGAGGGTCAATTGTGGACAGACGATTTCTCCAATGTGTTGACGATCGTGAAATGGCGTGAGTGTCTCGGTCTGGAACAGTAGCAACAATTCGCGAACGTTTCTTGGGACGGCAAGAAGTTGGAGAAGTAGAAGTCGCATCTTGGTGGGCTGTTTGGAACGAAGCGTGTTTTGCCTCCGGTCTGGTCGTCTCCGAATACCACGTTTCCAGCTGACCCCTGCTTCTGTCGTTTGGGTCGTGGGTTCCAGGGAAGTCGTGAGAACTGTTAGCGGAATGGGCATTTTGTACAAAATGACATTGTGCCGAGAACCGCTCCTGAGTCCATCACAGTTGTTGGGGTGTGTTCACGTCCTTATACTGAACATAGAAGATTGCAAGCAAAGAGGAGGTTTTCCGAATGTCTGGCCGTGTAGTTCTGGCGATGAGTGGTGGAGTCGATAGCTCAGTCTCGGCGTATTTGCTCAAGCAGCAAGGTTACGAGGTGATTGGGCTGTTCATGCGCACGGGGGTCCACGGGCCAGAACCGGAAGTCGAATCTCGCAAGAAAGGCTGCTGCAGCGCCATCGACGCGAGTGACGGCCGACGTGTGGCGGACAAGCTTGACATCCCATTTTACGCGCTGGATTTCGAGAAGGATTTTGGACGGATCATGGATTACTTCGCCGATGAGTATCTCGCGGGGCGAACGCCGAATCCGTGCGTTATGTGTAACAACTGGCTGAAGTTTGGGAAGCTATGGTCCTACGGAAAGCAGCTTCAGGCTGATTACATCGCGACCGGGCATTATGCCCGCATTATCGAGCGAAATGGTGACTATGAGCTTCATCGCGGAGCCGATCAGTCGAAGGATCAATCGTATGTGCTCGGCGGGTTGAGGCGGGCTTTGCTGCCGAAGTTGTTGTTCCCGGTCGGCGGATATACGAAGGACAAGATTCGCGAAATTGCGAGGGAAGCCAATCTCGGACTTGCCGACAAGCCCGACAGCGTGGAGATTTGCTTCGTCCCGGACAATGACCATGCGAATTTCATTGGCAAGCATCGGCCCGACAAGTCGACGGACGGGAACATTGTCGATCAAGAAGGCAACGTTCTTGCCGAGCATTCGGGGATCGAAAAGTTCACCATCGGCCAACGGAAGGGGTTGGGCTTTGGGTCGGCAGGTCGTCGGTACGTTCTGAAGATCGTCCCGTCTAGCAACGACGTCGTGATCGGCGAACGAGAAGAACTCTTTGCGTCCGGGCTCGTTGCCTCCCAAGTCAACTGGCTCATCGATCCGCCGACGGACGCACCACTCTCGTGTGAGGCCAAGATTCGGTATCGTCACGACCCCGTCCGATCCGAGGTCCTTGCCAGCGAAATGGGTGGGGCTCGCGTTCGGTTCGATGAGCCCCAGAGCGCCGTTTCGCCTGGCCAAGCGGTCGTTTTCTATGATGGGGATCGTGTGCTCGGAGGTGGCTGGATCGAGACTGCTACCAAGGATGAATCGATTGCGGTTTGATTGTGAGACTGGACCCCAGAGGCACCGAGACACAAGTCCAAAAGCGAAGATGCTACTTCGCGTCTCGGTGCCTTCGTGATATGTTGTTGGTCATTTGCCGCCGAGTTCGATGACGTGATCCGCCGCGTTCAACACGTCTCGATTGTTTTCCCCAACGACGACCGAATGTCCGGTTTCCAGTATTCGATCAAAGCACTCCAGTAGCTTGGCGACGTCTGCTGGGTGTAGCCCTGAGGTGGGCTCGTCGAGCAAAAACAAGCAGCGGGATTTTCGACTCGACGCGAGGTGACTGGCAAGACGCAACCTTTGGGCTTCTCCGCCCGACACTGTGTCGAGTGGTTGGCCGAGCCGCAGGTAATCGAGCCCCACGCCTGAGAGCATCTTCAACTTTTTTTGGATCGCGTTCTGGCCGCGAAAGAAACGGAAGCCCTCGCGCACCGTCAGATTCAGAACCTCGGCGATATTGAGCCCCGCAACGACCACGTCGAGGACTTCTTTTTTGTATCGCCTGCCTTTACAGTCCGGACATTCCATCGTTATGTCCGCAAGAAACTGCATGTCGACGTTGAGCACTCCCTGTCCGTCGCAAGCATCACAACGACCGCCGGGTTGGTTGAAGCTGAAGGTTCCGGCATTGAAATCTCGTACTTTCGATTCGTTCGATTCGGCAAAGAGTTCGCGGATGCCGTCGAAGACTTTGATGTACGTGACCGGGTTGCTCCGTGCGGTTTTCTGGATTGGAGTTTGGTCCATCAAGAGTACTTCGCCGAGTTGTTCGGCTCCTTTGACGTTGACTTCCAGATGATCGGTGCCGGTGGGGAGTTTACCGTGCAAACGTTGGTACACGTTGGGATGGAGGATGCGTTCCAGGAGTGTCGTTTTTCCCGAACCGCTTGGGCCGGTGATGACGCATAACACGCCAAGAGGAATTTCGAGCGGGCTTTTCGCAAACCTATTGATGATCTTGCCCGAAAGGGAGAGCCGACCGAAGGTCTTGTGTTTCTTTGTTGGAGCTTCGGGAGGTTTGGCGAGACAACGGGCTGTCACTGATTCCCGAGCTTGGTAGAGGCCAGCTACAGGGCCTTGGTAACAGATACGTCCTCCCTCTTCGCCAGCTCCGGGGCCGATGTCGATGAGCCAGTCGGCGGCGAGGATGACGGCTGGATGATGCCCGACGACGAGTACCGTGTTGCCACGCAAGACGAGTTCGTGGAACGAGTCCAGCACGTCGGGAATTTCGGATTCGTGTAATCCGGTTAGTAGTTCGTCGAGGATATAGAGCGCGTTCACGAGATTCGACCCAATTGCTGTTGCAAGACGCACGCGCTTGCTTTCGCCGACGGACAAAGACCGGGCCACGCGGTCGAGCGTCAGATGTCCGACCTTCATTCGTTGGAGGTATTTCAGTCGGTCGGTGATTTGCCCGAGTAGCAGCGCGGATTGTTGGGCTACCGATTCGGGTATCGAAACGTTGGCACACCAATCGGCGAGTTCATGGACGTTCTTGTTCGAAAGGGCTGCGAGATCAACACCGTCGAGCCGAACGACTTTGGCTTGGTCGTTCAGTCGCGTTCCTTGACACTCCGCACAAGTCGTGGTCGTGGACTTGTTCTTGACTACACCCGTCCCGGAACACACCGGACACGCCCCTAACGGACTGTTGAAGTCGAGCAAGCGTGGTTCGAGAGGTGGGTACTCGATTTCGCAACGCGGACAAACTGTGGTTTCATCGAACAACAGTTCCTCATCTTCGAGCAGCAAGCCAAGTCGACCTTTGCCGAATCGAAACGTCGTCTCGACCGAATCGATCAACCGTTCGGGTTTGACGTTGCCCGCGACCAATCTGTCCACGAGCACCCAGAGCGAGGTTGTGTTTTGGAGTAGTTCTGGTTTCAGTTCATCGAGCTTGTAAGTTTCGCCAGCGACTTGAACGCGGAGGAGGCCATCTTCACGAAGCCTTTGAGTGGTTTCTTCAGGCGAGGCTCCGCCCGATTTTGTTGGAAAAGCCACAGCGAACCGAGTCTGCGGCGGGAGATTTCGCACGGCTTCGACCACGTCTCCGGAACTTTGCGGGCGAACGTTTTGTCCACAACCAACACAAACGATCGAGCCAGCCCTGACCAGTAGCAACCGCAAGTAATCCAGAATTTCCGACATCGTGCCAACGGTGGCTCGTTGTCCTCGGGTCAAAGCCTGTTCGTTCACCGCAATGGCGGGTGGGAGGGGATCGATCCGTTCGGCGTCCGGCTTTTGAACGCGTTCGAGAAACTGCCGAGTGTAAGGCGAGAGACTTTGGACGTATCGGCGATTGGCCTCGGCGTAGAGAGTCCCGAGTGCGAGGCTGGTTTTCCCCGCTCCGCTGACTCCGGTGACGACGGTCAACTTCCTCAACGGAATCTCGACGTCGATTGACTGAAGATTATGAACGCGTACTCCCGACAACCGGATCGTATTGCCTTTTTCCAGTGATGCCGTCATGTCGGCTTCTCCGCCCGCGCGAACCAATCCCAACTTGGTGGGTGCTCGGAAAGTTCGGGGCCGTGGGCAAACTGGTCCCACGAGAGACGCACTTGCGATTTGTAGATCTTGCGAAACCCGGCTCGCTTGAGTCGGTAGGGAATTTCGAAGGGTTGCCAAAAGTGTTGGTGGAGTCCCTTGAATTGGAACTGACCGAACGCGAAGTCGAACAATTCGTGCTCGGCGTGTTTGGCGGCGTTTTGTTTGGCCATCTTGATGGGCAGGCCCTTTTCCAGGGCTCGGTCGAGCAGCAGCATTGTGTAATAGTGAATCGCGTCCATGGCGGGAAGGATCGCGCCGAACAGACCACCTGGATGAAGGCTTGCGAAGATTTGCGAGATGGCCCGTTCGAGGTCGGGGATTTCGGGCATCACCAAGCTGTTGACGGCGATGGCGATGTCCAACTCTCCTTCGAGGTTCGACAAGTCCGTCAGCGGCTGGTGGAGGAACGTGATGTTTTTGTGCCCCCTGGCATTTTCTCGAGCCCTTTCGAGCATTCCCGGAGCGAAATCGACGGCGTAGACATGACCAAATGTCTCGGCCAGAAACGACAGGATGGGACCGGTGCCGCAACCGAGATCGCCAATCGTTTTGGCTTTGGGGTCTGGGATGCCTTCCAGCCAGGGCATCAAAGGGTTGTCTGTTTCTGGCTCGAACGGATCAACGAAATCTTCTTCGTAGTTCTCGGCGGCCTTGCTCCAGGACTTGGATTGATCCGTCATGTAATTCTTGGGTTTCGAAATGGTTTTGATTCTTTGATCATCTTTCCCCGAGAGGATTGCGTCCCCAACGATTCGTACGAGCAGAGTTTCGGTTGGCGGGAAGGAATTGGCCTACACTAAGACCCCGCGGCAACTTATTCAGGATAATCATCGTCTTCATCTTCGATCATGTCAGCGACCCTTGCCGCCTTGTTCAACAACGATATTCCCCGAGCTGTCAAGATGCCGCCACCAACCAAGACTCCTATGCCGGTGTACCTTCTCACGTGGTTCCCGCTGGCCGCTTGAGCAAGCGCAAACACCAAGACAATGGCTCCAAGCATCAGGAGCCCAATTCCTCCAACTAACTGCCACGATCCTTGTGTCCGAAGTTTCCTAACGGCATCAGGACCTGCGTCAAGAGTTAAGGTATCAATGTATTCCTGAACGACAGCCATCGCCCCGTTGGAGATATCGAATTGCAGCCTCTGTCTGTCCTCGTCCACCACAGTGAAGTACTTGACGCTTTCCCAAAAACTGGGGAAGACAATATGTTTTGGACTGTCTTCGCGATCAAATTCGGCAAAGATCTCCCCGTACTCGTCTCGCAAAACGACGTCGTGTCGGCCGAGTTGCAACTCCCAGATTTCGTCTCGATATTTTCTCGCCCGAGGTTTGAGCGTCACCCTTGGCATGCTTGTTTCTCCCGGAACTCAACTTTTTTTCTGAGACCTCGCTTCAGCTTTGGAAACTTTTGGTAACGCACCAAGAGAGTGGAAAGGACACCTGGATTGAGTAGCGGTCCCACTTGCTCTGCCCTGGTTAAAACAAGCCCGGAATCGGGTCGTGTTCGCTCAAGCGTGCGATCATCGGGACGCCAGGGGTAACTCGGAGAACTCCTGGATCGAACATAGTGTGCAAGATGGTCGAGACCAAGTGCTTGGGAGTGAGGTTGTTGGTGCTTGGCTCGCCGCCGTTGACGGTCGAGCGGCCGATCACCTGTCCGGGTTGGATGCCGCCGCCGTAGATGAGCAATGGAGCCAAACGAGACCAATGATCTCGACCGCCGTTGCGATTGATGCGTGGAGTTCGGCCCATTTCTCCCGTGGCGACGAGCATGATTTTGTCGCTCAGGCCACGGGCTTCGAGGTCGTCCATGAAGGCCGCGATGGCGTGGTCGAACGTCGGCCCGATGGCTTCCATGCCGTCCTGCATGTTGAGGTTATTTCGGTCGGCGTGGTTATCCCAGACGCCGTCGTATCCTGCGTGTATGGTGACGTATCCGCAACCGGCTTCGCACAGTCGCCGGGCCAACAGAAGGAGTTTCCCGAGCGACTTGGCGTGGCCGGTGTAGAAGCCGCGTTTGCCTCGGTTGACTTTGTCCCACCCGTCGGCCCGTGCGTATCGGCTGGTGTCATAGCGTGCAAGGACGCGAGGGTCTTCGCGTGTAATGTCCAGGGCGTTGGCGACTCCACCGTCCAAGATGACGCGATAGGCTTGCTGTTGGATGTCGTCCATGTTGTCGAGGCCGCCGCGATTGTCGATTTCCCGATTGATTCGGTCGAGTTCGCTCAGGAGTTGGCGTCGGTCGTCGAGACGTTCGCGAGGAATGTTGAGCCGCATGTCCTTTTGGAGTTGACCACCCGAGCCCGGAATGAACGGTGCGTAGCTCGAACCCAACTCACCGGTTGCCGCGATGTCGCCTCGCGCTTTGCCTTTGGTGATGGTAGAATCGACCGCTTGGGGAAAGACGACCACGTTCGTCGGCATTCCTGTTTCCTGGCGAGTCGGTCCGACGATTCGCGAGTAAAGGCAACCGATGTTCGCGTCGAGAGAATCGGTACTGACGATCGGTTTGATGTTGTGGCCGGCGTTGTTGGTTTGGAAGGACCGAACGATGGTAAGTTTGTGGGCCCGTTGGGCGAGCTGACTCATTTTGTCGCCGAACAACACTCCCGGCAGTCTGGTTTGGACAGTCCCGGTGACGGTCCGGTTGTTTTCCGGAATGTCGATCTTTGGATCGAACGTCTCGAACTGACTCGGGCCGCCCTGTTGGAATAGAAAGATGACCGACTTGCCGGTTAGCAACTCGCTACTTTCTTCCGCGTTCGCCTGAGCTGCGAGGAGTGAGGATAGGGAGAGCCCTCCCAGGCCGAGACTTCCGATGGTCAAAAAGTCTCGGCGGCTGACTCCTGGCTTTCCGTCAGAGATCGTGAGCATTGGCCCATCTCCTTTTAGTTTGTGCGGCGAAGTGGATGCCCCCCATTTCACCGGCTCGGTGTCAAAAACTGTTGTCGCACAATCGTGGAATTGTACTTCAGTTGAGGAGTTACGAACAACCAGAAAAATTCACGGTTGGTCCTCTGGATTTTGGAATTCTATGTTCGCCGTAGGTACACACGGCTCACGTATACTCGAGGGCAGTCCGGAAAAAGTACACGCAAGCCGCGTGTACCTACGGGAGGAAAAAGTACAAGCAAGCCGCGTGTACCTGCGATTTCCCGTCGAATCCAAAATCCAATATCCATAGGAGTACCCAGAATTCACGGTTGGTCCTGTGGTCGTCTGTTGTTGCGTGTTGGGGGTTTTTCGCTCGGGTTGCGTCCGGATCATCAACCGGTTTGGCGAGAATTTTTTGGGAAATGGCAGATTTCGCTCAAGGATTGACGTTCTTGTCCCACGATCTGAGGACCAGGGTTGCCATCTCCCACCGCTTGGACGGTCGGACAAACAATTGTCGCGTTTGTGCTGGTTCTTTGGGTTCGGCAAGTTCACACCCGCCGCTAGGATCTATCTCTCCTTCGGAACTTACAAACCAAAACACGACTCTTGTTTAGCCGACTACCCTCGAGGCTCAAAACGGAACCACAATAGCTCTCCTCATTTGTTCAGGAACGTCTCAAAACTGGCGTTTCGGATTGGTGTCCCGACCAACACATAGAGGGTCATTTAGTCTACAATCCAGAGGAGCGATGTTGGTTTGTGTAGTGGGCCAAAGTGTGCTTACAAGTTAGCAACGTTAAACGAGACGGGTAATAACGAAACTGATTCAGGACAGTAAACTCTGCAGGGTTTCGTGATGGCAAGAAACATGACTTTTACACCCTGTGTCTTCACTCCCTACCGACACGTAGAACATCTCCCTGACGATGCTCTCGTTTACGACGTGAGCAGTTATGCCGATCATCCGTATTGTACGTTCAGTCCGATGTGGGTTCACGGAGACATTCCTGTGCCAGGGATGTCCAATGAGACGAGTGACACCGTAGAAGGGATTTGGCAGGGACTCAAGGTCATCCGTGGCAAGACGGCTACGCGGCTTTTTCGTGGCAAAGGCCAGAAACGAGGCGGGAAACCGGCGGGGCACTTCTACGGAAAAAAAGACCGACTTTTGGGAATCGTGGAAGCCCGACAGAAAATCTATCTCGTGGCCTACGAATGGATGCTGGCCAATCGTGCAGATCCAGACCTAATTGCCAAATTCGTCAAACGGGCTTTTGAGGGAACATCGCAGTACTTCCACGACGTCGGAGACAACGGGGACATCAATAACGCCGATGCGCCTCTGGCGCACGCAGCTGTGTTGGTTCAGTATATCAATCGCATCTGCAAACAACGTCTTTCCCAGAAGCCCTAACTTACCGCTGCCTATCTTCCTACATATCCGACAATCGTTACTGTTTGGCTATCTTTCCTATGACCAACACATATAACACACCAAGTTTCGCGACGCGCTGGCATCCCTGCTGTTCTTGTAAATAGTTCTATCCTTAAAACTATTCCGGATCACGTTGTTTTTCTTCCCTTATTATTCTTCTCTGCTTATACAGTCAGCGGATATTGCGCATAGTTAGGGTGAGGTTTGAAACAAGGCGTATCCAGATCTGTTTTGGGAAAGTGAAATTTGTCCCCCAGATCGGCACCTTAACAAAGGAGAAGGCATGTCCCTGCGATCTACCCGAATTGCAATGTTGCTTGGTTTGGTAGCCGCTCTGGCCATCGCAGCCAACCAAGTCAACGCCCAAGACGGCGAACCCGAAGCCGTCAAGACCCCAACAGTCGGTGGTGAGAAAGGCCCCAAGACGACCGAGCCACCACACACAGGTCCCATTGCTGGAGCTCCTCTCGCTGGCGCTCCTGTTCATGGTGCTCCAATCGGTGGCGGTCCTATCGCTGGTGGAGTAATGGGCGGCGGTTGTGGCCCTTGTGCCCCCGCATACCGCACGGTTCAATTTACCGAGTACGTTCCTCAAACTTACACGACGACCAGAACGGTTTACCGTCGTGTTCCCAAGCAAGTGACGTACACGGCTTACAGATGTGTTTCTCACCCGGTCACGAAGACACGACAGGTGACTCACATGGTTCGCAAGCCGGTTGTCCGGACCATTACGAAGACCGTCTACAGCCGAGTTCCTGTTCAGACTACGAAAACGGTCATGAAGCCTCACTACCGAACCGTGACCATGACAGTCATGAAGACCAAGCGTGTTGACCGTGGTCACTACGAGTACCGGCAAGTTTCCGCACCGCTCCAGACGCTGTGCAACCGTCTGGCTTGGAGCTGCCGTCGTGATCGTTGCTGCGATCCATGTCCTCCTCCGCCAGCTACTCGTTGTGTCAAGCGATGGTGCCCCTGCTACGTTACCGTTTGCTGCCCAACGACTGTCTGCAAGAGAGTATGCGAAATGCGTCCTTGCACGGTTCAGGTTTGCAGCTATCGTTGTGTTCCGCGAACGGTTACTTGCCAAGTGACCGAGTATGTTTGTGAGCCCTGCATCAAAACCGAAACGTACACTTGTCACGTGACCAAGCGTGTTCCTTACACTTGCACCCGCACTGTCTACCAGTGTGTCCCGGTTCAAGTGCCCGTGACCTGCACGAAGCTTGTCGCTCGCACGGTGTGCCGTCGAGTTCCTGTTTCGACTTGCTGCGAAAGCAGCCCCTGTTGCGAAGAGCCTTCCTGCTGCCTCAGCCGTAGTCGGTTCGGTGGTCGGTTGTTCAACTTGATGGGTCGTTTCGGAAGCCGGTCGAGCTGCTGCGGTGGCGGTGGCTGTGGACTCGGTGGTTTCGGAATGGCTGGTTACGGCCACACTGGTGGTTGCGGTTGTAACTAAGCGTAACGTCTGTGGGGACCGGTTCTGCTTCCCCCTTGTAGGACTGGTCTTTAGCTACAGATTTGCAAACCCCGTCACGAACTCGTGGCGGGGTTTTTTCGTGCCAGTCGCAGCCGAAAAGATGATTTCCTCGAGCCTCCTTCCGGTTTCTTGATCGGCTTCTTTGATGGTCGCGTTTGTCGGGCAGGACCACGAACACCTGGCTGGGCAAACTGGAAAGCGCCGTGTTCTGTTTGGATCAGGCGTTGGGATGGGATTTTCAAAGACGGCCAGCTCTCATCCTCGACAACCCCCCTGTTCTCGCCTAACATAATCCCCACGTACCAAGAACATCAGTGACGCCCCGCTGTCAATCGATGACAGTCGAGGATCACGATATCCGGCCGATTGAAGAACGGAGGTTCCCCGATGCGCTATGAACTATGGGTCAGCCTTTTGTTGGTGGGCTTAATGCCAAGCCCGTTATGGTCTCAACAAGAGACGAGGCTGTTACGCTTTCCCACGATTCACAAGGACAAGATTGTTTTCACTTATGCTGGCAATCTCTACACGGTGAACGTCGAAGGCGGGGTCGCTCGAAGACTGACGAGCCACGTGGGATTTGAGATGTTTGCTCGATTCTCGCCCGACGGCAAAACGATCGCCTTCACCGGTCAGTATGACGGCAATACGGAGGTCTACGTCATGCCCGCCGAAGGCGGTGTTCCCAAGCGTCTGACGTATACAGCGACGCTCGAACGTGACGACATTTCCGACCGGATGGGACCGAACAACATCGTGATGGGTTGGACGAACGACGGCAGCAACATCCTCTTCCGATCGCGGATGAACGAGCCGAATAGTTTTCTTGGGCAGCTGTACTTGGTCAGCAAGGATGGCGGCTTGCCGAAACAACTTCCTCTCCCGCGAGGTGGATTTGGCTCGTTTTCCCCCGGCGATGGACAATTCGCCTACAACCGCGTGTTTCGCGAATTCCGAACTTGGAAACGCTATCGGGGAGGCATGGCGGACGAAATCTGGGTCCACGACTTCAAGACCAAGAACACGACCAAGATCACCGACAACGAAGGTCAAGACATCATCCCGATGTGGCACGGAAAGAAGATCTATTACCTCTCGGACGACAACAAGGCCAAGCGGTTTAACCTTTATGTGTACGACACCGAGACGAAGAAAACGGCCGAGCTCACGCAGTTCACCGACTTCGATATCAAGTTCCCTTCCCTCGGTCCCGACGCCATTGTTTTCGAACACGCCGGGTACATTCATCGGTTTGATCTGGCCACCCAGAAGGCCAAGAAGGTTTCGATTCGGGTGCTCGAAGACTTCGCCAGCAGTCGTCCCAAGCGACATTCGGTCGCCAAAGAAATCGTGTCCTACGAAATCTCCAACGACGGCAATCGGGCTTTGTTCTGGGCTCGCGGAGACTTGTTCACTGTTCCTGCCAAGAAAGGGCAGACTCGGAATCTCACGGCAACGCCAGGTGTCCACGATCGAGATCCGAAATGGTCTCCTGACGGAAAGCACGTCGCCTATATCTCCGATGCGACGGGCGAGGATGAGATTTACATCATTCCAGCAGACGGGTCGGGTACAACGACACAGATCACGAACAATGGTGACACGTATAAATACGCCCTGAGTTGGGCGCCCGATAGCGGAAAGATTCTCTGGGCCGACAAGAAACTCCGTCTCCAGTACGTCGATGTCAAGACGAAGAAAGTCACTCTTGTCGACCAAGCCGAACCGTCAGAAATTCGGCAATACGGCTGGTCTCCAGATAGCAAGTGGGTCGCGTATACCAAGCCTCTCAAGAACCGGCTCTCCCAGGTCTATTTGCATTCGGTGGAGAAGAAGAACAAGTTCCCCGTCACGACCGACTGGTTCGACTCGAGTAGTCCCGTCTTCAGCGGTGACGGCAAATATTTGTTCTTCGTGTCGGATCGTGACTTCAACCCCAAGATAAGTAGCACGGAATGGAATCACGCGTATCTCGAGATGTCTCGTATTTATCTTGTGAGTCTTTCGAAGGACACCGTCTCGCCGTTTCGGCCCCGAGGGGATAAGGAGCCGGACGAACCGAACATGGCCAAAGGGATGATGGGCGACGAAGTCGAAGTCGAAGTTGACGAGGAGGGTCTGATTGACCGGACGTTGCAACTACCGATCTCGGTCGCCAATTACTCCAACTTGTCTTCCGTTGATGACGTCGTGTTTTATACGCGGCGATCCATGAAAAATCCAAAGAACATTCTCTGTCGGTATGACCTAGGCACCCGGAAGGAGACGGAACTCGGCGAGGTCGGCGGATACGAGATTTCCGCTGATGGGAAGAAGATGCTCATCGGCAAAGGAAAAGCGTATTACATCATCTCGCTCCCGAAGTCGTCGTTGGCTCTCAAGAAGTCGCTTGACCTGTCCGGGATGGAGGTCAAGCTGGACTTGCGCGAGGAATGGCGTCAAATTTTTCACGAGAGTTGGCGACAGATGCGCGATTTCTTCTATGACCCGAACCTGCATGGGGTGGATTGGAAGGCGACCCGGAAGAAGTACGAACCACTCGTGGCTCACGTCAACCACCGAGCTGATCTAACCTATGTCATTGGGGAGATGATCGGCGAACTGAATGCCGGACACTGCTACGTTGGGGGCGGAGATCTTCCGAAAGTGAAGCGTATCCCCCAAGGGCTTCTGGGGGCTCGGTTCGCCAGAGATAAAAAGACGAAATACTACAAGATCACCAAGATTCTCAAGGGAGCCAATTGGAGTAAAGCTCTGCGTTCTCCGTTGACAGAAATCGGCGTCAACGTCAAGGAAGGAGAATACATCCTCGCGGTTAACGGTCAGCCCACGAACGAGATGAATAATATCTACGAATCTCTCGTGAACACGGCCGGTAAATCTGTACGCCTCAAGGTGAACTCGCAGCCCCAGGGCAAGGGCAGTCGTGAAGTTCTGGTCGTCCCGATCGACAACGAACAAGAACTTTATTACTACAACTGGGTCCAGACGAACATCAAAAAGGTCGCCAAAGCGACGAAGGGTAAGGTAGGTTACCTCCACATTCCCGACATGCAAGTGGCCAGAGGTTTGAACGAGTTCGTCAAACACTTCTATCCACAGTTGCGCAAGAAAGCACTGATCATCGACGTGCGTGGGAACGGTGGTGGAAACGTGTCACCGCAGATCATCGAACGTCTGCGTCGAAAGTTAGCCATGATGAAAGTTGCGAGGAACACGTCTTTTTCGCCGGATCCCTTTCCCACGTTGTACGGTCCTATGGTTTGCTTGTTGGATGAATTTTCGGCATCCGATGGTGACCTCTTCCCGTACCGTTTCAAGAAGCAGAAACTCGGAAAACTGATCGGCAAACGGAGTTGGGGGGGAGTGATTGGCATTCGTGGTCCTCTTCCTATGTTGGACGGAGGACAACTGTTCAAGCCAGAATTCGCGACTTACGGAGCCGATGGTAAAGAGTGGATTATCGAAGGTCGGGGCGTTACCCCCGATATCCCCGTCGATAACGACCCGGGAAAAGAGTACGCCGGAATAGATGAGCAACTCAACCGTGCGATCGAGGTTATTCTCGATGAACTGCGAACGGGTGAGCAGAAGTTGAAAGCTCCTCCGCCGTTTCCGAAGCGATAAGCGGTAGGGAATTCTGGAATCGAAGCAACGGCCCGATCGTTCCAGGAGAACGGGAAACTGGGAATTTCTAGTCGCCCGGTGTTGTTCGTAGTGTGTGACGAGCTTGGACGCGAGTGAAACCAAAGGCACACCAAAGACCTGGTGTGCCAGAGTCGCAAGCTCATGGTCACACGACGGGCGAAGCGACCGAACCGGACAGAGACTAATTCCTTCGTGTTTCTTGCTCTCTGCGAATGATCGGGCCGTATTTTTCGGGTCGACACTGTCCCGGGCGTTGGACATCCGACTCACTATTCCATCTCTGACTACACGGATCTTCTTTTAGGGCATGATTACCGGGAGCCGGACTCGGTTCAAAGGATCTTCGTAGCCTTCGCTCCACATGAAGAAGTCTCGAGGTCCCCGAGCATAGGGATGATTCGGAAAGATCACAGTTGCCGGTTGTCTTGGTTTGGGCTGCCACCGATTCGGAGGATTCGGAGGAGACGGATACATCGGCAACGCGGCTGGCGTTGGCATAGTCGGAAGCGTTGGTTGTCCTGGGAGTCGTGGAACTTGTGCCGGGTATGGCAAACCTGGCCTTTGCGGATAGCCTTGTGGGGGAGGCATGGGATATCTCCCGGGACCCCGCGTGTACATCGGGCGAGGATATGTGGGTGGCGGGCCTTTTGTTCGCATCAAAGAAGCCGGATGGATTGGCTGTCCAGGCTTGAGGCCTCCTTCGGGCTTCCAACACGGACGGAGGTAGTAGCTCGGACCGTAGACTTGACCGAGGTAGTTTCTAACGTAGAATCCCGGACCGCACGCATCCGGTGCAACTCCGAGTGGCCGACGCAGCGCCGGAGCACACCATATTACTTGGGCCGGTGCGGGACAGGTGCTGAGTCCGGCGAGCAAAATCGCTGCGCACCAAAGGACTGTCGCTTTCATGGCGACTCCTTTCGTCAGGAAGATCCATCGTCGATGCAAAACCGAATGCAACTCGATGAAACCATACCTGATCGAAGGCAAACCCGCAGCTGACTTGATCAAGCAAAATCAAAAATGCAAGAGTAAAAAGTCCAAATGTAACAGAGATGCGGAACGCGCCGGGGAACTGAGCGTCAGGAACGACTGGATGGAGGGGAGGGTCGGAAAAGCGGACGAGGGTAGACAAACAAAAAAAGAGGCCGGAATACCATCCTTGGCATCCGACCTCTGAAGCACAACACGCAGGTCGGAGGTGAACAGCGACCCGGTTGTGGGGGTGACCCTGTCCGCCGAGTCGAATCATATCGACCCGGCAGTTTGGGGACCCTGGAAAATAGAGCGGTTAGTGCGGGTAAGGATACTGGCCTTGGCTGGGATAACCGCCTTGGTAGCCGCTTTGATGCTGGTGCCCGCCGTAAGGGTTGTAGCCACCGTAAGGATTGGGTGTGTATCCAGCGTGATGTTGGTACCCGCCACCAAACATACCCGGAGGAGGCCCCATCGGTGCGGAAGGAGGCCCGATGAGGGAACTGTTGGGTACGGCCCAATTCATTGTTGGACTGACGAAGACGGGAGCGAATTGAATTCGCTGCGGACCACCGCAAGGTCCGCCACCATAGCCACAGCCACTGTTGATCTGATAGCCGTGGTTTTTGTAGTAAGAGACCCAATCGATGTTGTCGAGCATGCCATAATAACGCTTCATGGCGTCGTAATAGTCGTGCCAGAACCGTTGGAGGCGTTGTTCTTCAACGGTCATCCCTGGGTTTCGTTTGGCGAAGATGTTCCACCAAGGCTGGTAACCACCGTACCCCAAACTGCCCCAAGCGTGGGCAGATTGAGCACTGATCAAAATAGCGAGAGTGGCGGACAGCAGTAGAGCGAACCGTTTCATTGCAACTCCTTTGACAGGTTGGCCCCAAAATGCGTAAGCGGGATCGGCGATGGCTTCCGTGCCGTGAGTTTCGCCGACGTCCTGCTTTCCTTTGTGATGACACAGCTTTTCAAGGTATCGTGCGGAAAACCGAACGGAGAGTGTTGCTCGTCCGGAATCCTGCTCCAGATGACGACTTTCCTTGCTGATCGCCTTGTCGCATCCGGCACAACTAGCATCGGCTGAATGTTCGCCAAACCCCAAACAAAAATCCTTTCCTGCTTCTTCCGGGGGATATGGAGTTTCTTGGAAAGCCACATATTCCACAAAGTCGACTCAATTTGTTGAATCGCTTGCCCAACTTCACACTCTGTCTGGGCACAAACGAAAGTCGCCAGCTCAGGATGCCCATGAGGGCTCTGGCTGGCGACTGAGGGGAGTTACGCGGCCTTCGCGGATTTATGAAGTTGTTTTTGGGGTGGGTCTTGGTTACTTCGCTTTTCGTTCTCGCACGACGAGGTTGTAATCGCCAGTCACGCGGTCGCTGTAGGAAGTGACGATGATGTGATATTGTTCGTCACGGGCTGGGCGGAAGGTCAGACGCGAGTTCGTCTTCTCGCCTCCATCGTCATCGTTGTCGAGTTCCACGTTGGCTAGATTCTCGACTCGTAAGTAGGTGTCGAAATCTCCAGTCAGATCGATCGTGTAGATGGAGTCGGCGCGGAGCTTGAGGGTGTGAACTCGGAAGTAACTCCTTTTTTTGCGTCGGTCGAAAGTGGCTGTTTTGGTGAGTTTGCCCTTGTAGTCGAGGACCGCTTTTCCGACAGAAGGTCGCTTCGCTTCTCGTATGGTGAGCGTGTACTTCCCAGTCTTACGCGCGCTGTACGATGTCGCGATGATTCGGTAATTGCCGTCCTTGGTTGGGCGAAACGTAATTCGAGAATTATGCCCCTCCCCACCATCGTCGTCTCTGGCCAAGCGTTTTCCGTTGGGGTCCTCGAGCCGCAGATAGGCGTCGAAGTTTGCGATCATGTCGATCGTGTAGGAAGTACCCGCGTTCATTTTGTGAGTATGAACCTGGCAGTAGCTTCTCTTTTTGACGCTGTCGAATCGCAAGCCAGCTTTCAGAGCGCTGGTCGCCCGGAAGGCTTCTTTTCCGAAAACGATGGGCCGGGAGACGGTCTTCAACGGCGTGCTGTCGAACAAGTTTCGGGGACGCATGACGAAACCTGCCCAGGTCACGACGGCGGCTCCTTTATTTCCCTTGCCGTCGGGACCGAAATCCTCGGCGCGGGGGTTGTGGAGAGTCGCGGCGCTGTGCCAAAGCCGGAGCGGCTGCCCTTTCAAGGATCGGTGATCTTTTGCGTACTCGTGAACTTTGCGGTACGTGTGGAATTTCGGTTCGACTCGTGTGACCCAGAAATCATGGTTGACGTACTCGTGTCGCTTTCCGAAATCCCGAACGGAGCCATAGCGTAACGGAATGATGTCGTAAGCGGTGAAAGCTGGGCTGGCAGCTCGATTCTTTCGGACAGTGCTCTCGACGCGGAGGGTCGTGAATTCTTTCGGTACCCAATCGAGATGTCCCTCGCGAGATTCGCCTCGGAAATCCGGATTGTACGGTTTGGTGTCGATTCGGAATGTGCCAGGTTTCTTGTGAGGAACCCGCCGGACGACCTTCAGGATGTTTTTTTCAGGACCGCCGTCGAGAGGGTTCATCGGGTCACTGAGGCACATATCAAACCGCCAGCATCCGACGTGGAGGTGGACGTCTTTGCCGTCTTTACGTTGGTCGTAGTAATTCTTCGCGGTTCCGCCGACGCGACATACGATAGAGCCGTCGTCCTTGAAGTTGTATTCGATCAAGTATCGGTAGTTGCCGCCATCGAAGATACACCAGAGGGTCATCTTCTCGCCGCGGCGGCCGACGTTGCTGCCGTTGAGCCACCGCAGACCGTCGTCGTGGAGTTCCTTCATGACCTTGCCGGACATCTCCGAATCACTCGATGTGAGGATTTCGCCCGGTCCGACGCAATTCGGTCCAAGGTATTGTTGTTTGGCCTTGATGATGCGGAAGGAATGGCCTGCGACGTCTTCGAATTGGGGGCTTCCTGTGTCATATGGGACGAACATCTCTCCGAGTTCCAAGTTCTTCAAGACGGTAATCCATCGGACCTTGCCGAACTGATCCTTGTACATGAACTTGGCCGAATTGATCATCAAAACGCTCGAACCACCGCGTTGATTTTTTTGACCACGACTGCTTCGTGTGTTCGTCAGTTTCCAATCGATGACCCAACCGGTATCACTTTTGGTAAGGTCATCGGGATCCGCCGAGGCAACCGGGAATCCTTGTTTGACGATGTTTTCCGTCCGTTTTTTGACGCCGCCCTGGAGTTTTTTGGGAACGCTCGATTTTCCCGAGACGTTCTGAGGCCAAGGGCCTGTGAGAATCACGAAAGCCAGGACGGAAGCGGTCCACTTCATCGGCCAGGTACCAAAGTTCATGTTGCTGTAGCCCTTTTCTGTTGGATGGGAATGGACGATTCGCGCACTTAACCGTCCCAAGCGAGGTTCTACGGATTGTTAACTGATTATTTCGTGAATATCATTGTACCGTGTATGGGAGTTCGCCGAGAAGGCGAATCGGACCGCAAGGTCCAAAGGTCGAACGGGCGTCCGGTTTGGGGAGGGTGCTCGTCTGGATTGTGGAATTGATTTTCTCACTTGGCCGAGCAGTAGTTTTGAGGTCGTATCAGACCGGTTTGTGTTTGTGTTGGTCACGGTTCGCAGTCGCCGAGCACCTCCATCCAAAAACCTCTCGCTCGCTGTGTATCCCGCTTCGCTCGCTATGATTCCCGCTTCGCTCGCTATGATTCCCGCTTCGCTC
>CAYRFQ010000073.1:0-38961 GCA_964423615.1 uncultured Alcaligenaceae bacterium
TCCCAGGTCGAAGTGACAGCGATCCGAATTTCGCCACCAGCGTTGCTAAAGTGTCAAAATGACGGACTTTTTTCAGAGCGAATGAACACTCCCACATCAAACTTACTCCTCACTGGTCCACCTGGGTGTGGAAAGACGACCGTTACTCGAAAGGTGATCGATGCCTTATCGGACTTGCGTCTTCGGGGCTTTTTCACCCAAGAGATGCGAGAGGACGGTCGGCGTGTTGGCTTTCAACTGTTTGGGCTCAGTGGTTTTCGAGCAACGTTAGCGCACGTCGATTTCGATTCGGATGTGCGTGTCAGTCGTTACGGAGTCGACGTCAAGGTTCTCGAACCTCTCGTCGAAGCGGAGATGCCGGTAGATTCGACCGAGACCGATCTTTATGTGATCGACGAAATCGGGAAAATCGAGTGTTTCAGCAAAGCATTCATCTCGGCAATGACAGACTTGCTCGATTGTCCAGTTCCCGTAATAGCGACAATCGCGGTGCGAGGTCGCGGTTTCATCGAGGAAGTAAAACAACGTTCTGACATTGAACTCTTGGAAGTGACTAACGACAACAGGGACCACCTCCCAGGGGAAATCGACGAACGAACCCGCAACTTGTTGGACCAGTAACCCGACTTGGTTGGCGACTCGTCTCTTCCGCTTGCGAATGGAACGTCTCGTGATTTTGGCCAGTCCGTCTCGGTCGTCAAGCTTGGATTTGGACGTTGGCCAGAGGGGGTAATGGATTTAACCGTTTTACAACAGAACACGCCATTTCTTCATCGACCGAAGCCCTCTCGCGTTGAGATTACTCCGGGTTTCTTCCGATTTCTCGATCTTGATCTCGACAGGCGGAACGAAGGAATTCGACTTCCCACACCTTTCTTACGCGCAGAGGTACTGAGGAAAGGGGAGAATCGGACTAGCATCCCTTTGGCTTTCAGAACGATCTCTCACGCTTCATTTCCAGAACCAACTCATTCCAGTTGGCGACAACCTATCCAGCCTCATATAACAGCGATAAATCAACGAAACTTGGAGGGGTCAACCGAATGAACGTTCACGAATACCAAGCAAAAGAGTTGTTAGAGGCCGCTGGGGCAACGATCCCCAAACACATCGTCGCGTCGAGTCCGGAAGAAGCACTGAAAGCAACCGATGAAATGGGGCTGCCGATCGTCCTCAAAGCGCAGATTCACGCTGGTGGTCGGGGCAAAGGGCAGTTCCTCCAAGACGGTGGGCAACCCGTTCTTTTAGGAAGCGACCCCGTGGGTGGTGTGAAGTTTTGCACAAGCAAAGCCAAAGTCGAGGAACTCGTACCGATCTACTTCAATCATCGCCTGCGAACCATTCAAACTCTTCCCGAAGGTCAACCAGTCTCGAAAGTGTTGGTCCAACAGGCCGTCGACATCAAAAAGCGAGACGAGAACCACGATGAAGAGTTCTACCTCGGCATGGTCCTCGACCGAGCCATCGGTAAGCCCGTCATGATGGCCTCTCGCGAAGGAGGCGTCGAGATCGAAGAAGTCGCGAAGACGAATCCCGATGCCATCTTGAAGGCTGTGGTCGATCCCGCGTTGGGCCTGCAAGGATACCAAGCCAGAAATTTGGCGTTTGGTCTCGGTTTCGAGGGCGACCAAGTAAAACAAGCCGTGGCTATCATGTTAGCCTTGGCCAAGGTATTCCTCGAGAAAGATCTGAGCATGGCCGAGATCAACCCGCTCGTGCTCACAGAGCAAGGCGACGTCGTCGTCCTCGATGCTAAATTCAACTTTGACGACAACGCTCTTTTTCGCCACCCCGATATCCAAGCCTTGCGAGACGAGGCCGAGGAAGACCCCGCCGAAATGCGAGCTGGTGCCGCTGGTCTCAGTTACATCAACTTGACGGGCAACATTGCGTGTTTGGTCAACGGGGCTGGGCTGGCGATGAGCACCATGGACATCATCAAATACCACGGCGGCGAACCAGCCAACTTCCTCGACGTGGGGGGCGGGGCCCAGAAGGAAGCCGTGACCGAAGCGTTCCGAATCATCCTGAGCGACGACCGCGTCAAGGCCGTGCTCGTGAACATCTTTGGCGGCATCATGCAGTGCGACACGATTGCCGAGGCCGTTCTAGCTGCGTTCGACGAGGTCGGTTTCCACGTTCCACTCGTCGTCCGGTTGGAAGGAACAAACGTCGAGCAAGGTCGCAAGCTCCTCGAAGAAAGCGGTAAGAAGATCACCACTGCAAGCGACTTGACGGATGCAGCCCAGAAGGTCGTAGCGGCAGCGAAAGGGGCATAACCTCGCGGAGCACAATCCACGATGGCAACCGTCGAGACTAAGCGACACACAGCCGAAGAGTTTTGGGAGTGGTGGACACAACCTGGTGAGCCCGGAACTCGGTACGAACTAGATCGAGGAGTGATCGTCCAAGTGCCACCACTCGGAGGATTGCACGGCATCGTGTGTGCCTTTATTGTCTACTTGCTCGGACAATATCTTCTCCAAAGAGGCGTCGGAGGCGCTAGTTCGAACGACACGGGTTTGCTCGTCGGGCGTGATCTGGACACCGTTCGAGGTCCCGACGTGATGGTTGTTGACGAGTCCATCTCGATTGACGATCAAGTTCCAAGTTCGACGAACGGGTGCCGAAGTTGATCGTGGAAGTACTCTCGCCGACGGATCGGGTGGGCAATACGCTCAGGTGTATTCACGAATCTTTCGACCGAGGCGTTCCAGTCGTGTGGCTTGTCGATCCAGAAATTCGATTGGTCACAGGTCACCGTCCAGGACAAGAACCCGTCCCGGCTGAAAAAGACGACGAAGTCTCCGCCGAGGACGAGTTGTCAGGTTGTCGATTTCGTGTTGCGGAGTTCTTCCGCTTTCTGGGCAACACGACAGCAGGCGAAGGGTCAGTAGGTCAACCATGATCGACCTGGAGAAAGCGAAAAAGCAACTACACGAAGATTTAGTCTGGAGACCTCTCAATAAGACATGGGCCAAGTTGGAACTTTTCCTAGGGCTTTTTGTTGTTGGATTGGCTTTGCTCGGACCAGAGGCTCTTTTCTTAGGTGTCGACGATCAAATATTGGGAGACTTGCCCGACCAACTGCTAGGTGCCGAACGTAATGAGTGGGTGCCCGCGCCTTCCGATTGCTACTGTTCATACTCGGAGGGTACCTCGCCTTGGCTGGCCACCGAAGTCATATTTACCAATCCCAAAACGATCGAACGGCTTACCTCATGGAGTTGATTCGTCCGTCCGAAGACGAGGAATAAACCAGGATGCGTCAGATCATTCTCCGATTATTGAAGGAGAGGTCGTCTCAATCTTTCCAGATCCACTTGAAGAATGGTGTCGTCCACTTTGTCGATTATCCCGAACCAACCATGATGACGGCAACGCATCTGGTGATTGGGCTCCCTGGGCATAGTCCAGGGCCGGTAATTCGCGACTCGGCCATCTTTGCTATCACCGATGTGGCGGGTGTCGAACTGTTTCCGCCACGAACGAACAACAAGGAATAATCATCACAACCACCCCTGTAGGAGCACCAACTCGTGAGCATTCTTGTCGATAAAAATACCAAAGTCATCTGCCAGGGAATGGGTCGAGCCGGAACCTTCCACGCTACCAAGTGCCGTGAATACGGAACACAAATGGTTGGCGGTGTCACACCTGGCAAGGGCGGAACCGAAAAAGAAGGCTTTCCGTTGTTCAACACCGTTGCGGAAGCTGTGAAAAAGACTGGCGCCAACGCCACCATGATTTTCGTCCCGCCTCCGGGAGCGGCCGACGCCATTATGGAAGCTGCCGATGCGGGCATCGAAGTCATCATCGCCATCACCGAGGGAATTCCCGTTCTCGACATGGCTAGGGCCATGGAAGTCGTCCGCAGCAACAATTGTCGGTTGGTTGGTCCTAACTGTCCTGGCGTGATAACTCCCGGACAGTGCAAAATCGGGATCATGCCCGGCTATATTCACAAACCCGGTCCCGTCGGTGTCGTCAGCCGGAGTGGAACTTTGACTTACGAAGCCGTTTGGCAACTGAGTAATCTGGGACTTGGTCAATCGACGTGTGTGGGGATCGGTGGTGACCCCGTTCCTGGCACGACGTTCGTCGACGTAATCAAATTATTCCAGGAAGATCCCGGCACCGAAGCCATCCTCATGATGGGGGAAATCGGCGGAACGGCCGAAGAACAAGCCGCAGCGTTCATCAAAGAAAATGTCACCAAACCAGTCGCCGCGTTCATAGCCGGACAAACGGCTCCCCCAGGAAAACGAATGGGCCACGCTGGAGCGATCATCAGCGGCGGCGCGGGAACGGCTTCGGAGAAAATGAAAGCACTCAAAGAAGCCGGAATCCTAGTTGCCGAAAGTCCTGCGGACCTCGGTTCAACACTCAAAAAGGCGATGGATGCCAAGTAGGCTGTGGCAGAGTTTCGCATGACCAAAGGTCGGATGGAGGTCTTTAGCGACGGGGTGTTGGCCATCCTCATCACTTTGATGGCGTTTGGGTTGCTAACACCGCTCGAGGCCTTGGCTCCATTGTGGCCCGTGTTCTTGAGCTACCTCCTGAGTTTTTTCTACCTGGCCATTTACTGGAACAATCACCATCACATGCTCCACGTCATGGAGAGAATCGACGGACGGATTTTCTGGGCGAACACACACTTACTGTTTCGGCTTTCGCTCTTTGCGTTCCAAACGAGTTGGATGGGAGCCAACGATTTTGCAAATGTGCCGACAGCCCTTTACGGTCTCATATTGCTATGCGCGGCGAGTGCTTACTGGGTGTTACAGTGGGCCATCATCCGAGGAGGGGGAATCGGAGCTGACTGGAAAGAAAATCTATCGCTCGGGATCTACGCGGTGGCGATTGGTTGGGCCTTCATACACCAAGCCATCGCGGGAACGTTGTACGCCTTAGTCGCGATGAATTGGATCATCCCAGATTGCGAATCGAAAGAGCCGTCATCAAGCACTTGCAAAATTGCAAAATGGTGAGTCGAAAGAAAAAGTCGCCCAATCGATAGCGAATGACTGATTGTCGAGTCGCAAATGGGGAGGGCCGAACATGTTTCAGTCGAAAGGGTCTGTACTACTATGCATCGGAGTGGTGTTGGTTGTTGGAGGACTGCAAGCGCCGGGGCACCAACCGAATAAATTTCCTGCTGAAGTTGCTAATGCCCTTCAAAAAGTCACGGCGGAATTGAGGAAAAAAGGCAGCCCGCAACCCCGAGTTCATTGGCTCGGTGAAAAATCGTTGGAAACGACATTTCCCAATCATCACTTTTTCTCGTGTGTTGTAGCGGCAGTATCCTGTTGCCGTCCAACCACCCCAAAGGATGAGGTCATCAAACGTGTATCTTGTTTTGCCATCTGGGAACACACAGAGCTTAAACACCCAAGAAACTCTCAAACACTTCCTCAAATTAAAGGTCCGACTATCTGGAGGAAAGTTGGCTATGAAGTCAGGCCGTGGCGTTTCTCTCTCCTTGAACAGGCTCTCCCAAGCTCTCATCCAAGATAGATACTGCAACTTCACCCTGCACACTGAAGGCTTCGGAGACATCGGAGATTGTCTGACTCGGGGATTTGCAACGTCCTTCGTGACCGAGGGAGGAAAAGGAAAAGTTAGCGTCTCGATCGTTTGGAAGATAAATGGAAAGATCAAGAAGTTCGAGACCGAGATCAAAGTCATGCCCGGGCAGCGTCCTCGGTGTCAGGTTATGAAGTTACTCGATCCTGATCCAACTGTGCGATACATGGCAACCACGGAGTTGCGGTTCATGGGCCTCGCCGCAAAGCCTTATTTGGTGGAGCAGAGGAAGAAAGCTACCTCGAAGTTACAGAAAGCCATCGACCAGGTGATTTGTGGAATCGACTAAATCGGTTGGTAACTTTACATCAGATCTTAAGGTCAATCTCGACGAACTCTGGACGAAACCGATGTGGTTCGTCGAGCGAAATCCACGATGAAATCAAAATCGAACAAATAGTCATTCTGGAGACGTGAGAATTCCAGTAAGATAGGCAGTGTTAGGAATTGCGAGCCTTTCTCGCGGCTCGTTCTCGGCGGATTTTGTCCCGGCGACGGGTTTCGCTGGGTTTTTCGTAATGTTGTTTCGAACGCAATTCTTTCTGAACACCACTTCGTTCGACGAGCTTTTTGAACCGGCGGAGAGCCACTTGAATCGGCTCTTTGTCGTGAACACGCATACGTAGCGTCATGGGATTTCCTCTACTAAACCTTTCTATGTTGGTAAGACAATTTTTCAAAATCACTAGTTCAAGATAAAATATAGCAGCGAACGCGCCCAGGGGTAGCAAAAAATAAGATTTCTAGTCTTTTAGTTTCTGGAATCACGATACACACAATTGATCCTCCTTGCCTCCTCGGTGACATACGGAATATAAGTAGACTCGGATCCGAGTCGACGGTTCTTGAGGAAAATCTCGAAGAACCTCAACAGGTAACTACGTTCAGCGCGTTGCGCTGCCTCATGAAAGAGGAAATATGACAACCGCTTCTGAATTGCGTCTTGTAATGATGGGTACCGGGACGTTTGCCGAACCGACATTCCAGGCATTGATCGACGCTGATCTCCAAGTCGTGGGTTTAGTGACACAACCCGACCGTAATGTCGGGAAAGAACGAAGTTCGACTCGCCAAACTGGAATCGGTATGAAATTCATCGCCCAGCAGCGAGAAATTCCAGTTTTTCAACCGGAAAGCGTCAACACACCAGAAGGTGCTGCCCTGCTCCAAGAATGGAGACCGGATTTACTCGTTGTCGCCGCGTACGGACAGATCCTTTCTGATGATGTCTTAAAGACCGCACCTTACGGGGGAATCAATGTCCATGCGTCGCTCTTGCCGAAGTATCGGGGTGCGGCTCCAGTTGCTTGGGCCATTTACAATGGGGACCCACAAACCGGCGTTACGATCATCCGGATGTCGGTTTATCTTGATGCCGGTGCCATGTTGGCTAAGGCAGTGGTAGACATCCACCCGGAAGAGACCGCTGGCGAACTCGAGGCTCGTCTAGCTCCGGTTGGTGGTGCGTTGGCTGTACAAGTGATCGAGCAAATTGCCAACGGGACGACACAAGGCGAGAAGCAAGATCGAACTAAAATGACGAAGGCACCCAAGCTCAGGAAATCGATGGGGTTGATCGACTGGACAAAACACGCTCGCGACGTCGTCAACCAAATCCGGGCCATGCAACCTTGGCCGACACCGTACACGCATCTGCACGAGGATGGTCGAAAACCCCTTCGGCTTATCGTGCCGAAAGGCAAATGGGTGGAAGACATGAAGGCATCAGGAAAGCCAGGACACGTTGTCATTACGGAGGAATCGGAGGACCGACTTTTCGTTGCCGCCGGCGAAAACACCGTCTTGGAAATTCTGGTAGTCCAGCCAGCCGGAAAACGTCGGATGACCGCAACAGAATTCCTTCGCGGGCACAAACTCCAAGCCAGTGACTTCTTCGGACCCGAACAACCATGAAGCAGCACCCGCGACCAATCGTCCGCACTTATAACTCTCGCAGCCTCGCCCTCCAAGCGTTACTCGATTGCCAACAAGGCACCGCGTTCGTCCAAGAAATTCTGGACAAACATCTCTCTCGAACCAAGATGCCTCCCGCTGACCGTCGCCTTGCCACGCAGTTGACGTATGGCGTGCTACGGCGACGCGCTACGCTCGATCGGCTCATTAAACCGTGCGTCTCCCGACGCAAGGATCAGGTCGAGCCATGGTTATGGGAAGCATTACGACTGGGTACATTCCAGTTAGGGTTGCTCTCGAACATACCGCCCCATGCGGCGATTTTTGAAACCGTCACTCTCGCGGAACTGGTTGGCAAGCCACGCGGCAAAGGCTTTCTCAATGGCGTACTCCGGAACGTCTCATCACTGCTAACCCAGGACAAGGCCGAGGGGCCTGCCGCGGACTCGCTTCCCCTCAACGCGGGAGAGTATCAGCGGCTGACCCAACCGATCTTTCCCGACCCAAAACACTATCCAGTCGAGTACATTTCTTCTGGCTTCAGCTGGCCGTTTTGGCTCGCACAACGCTGGCACGAACGACACGGATGGGACGAGTGCGTTCGGCTAGGGTTTTGGTTCGGCGAACCTCCACCGGTCTATTTACGTTCCAATCGGTTGTTGACCAAAAGGGACGAGTATCTCGACAATCTCGAAAACGAGGGCATCGACGCGAAACCGTGTGACTACCAACACGGGATTCAACTCCTGGAACCTGAATCGATCCAGTCGCTACCGGGATATGCAGACGGTCTGTTTGCCGTCCAGGACGAATCGTCCATGCGGGTTGCGGCAGCTGTCGCACCCACTCCGGGAAGGCGAGTCCTCGACTTGTGTGCGGCACCCGGTGGGAAGACCTCTCACATGGCTGAATTGATGAACAACGAAGGGGAAATCGTCGCATGTGACATCGACAAAAAACGTCTCAAAACCCTTCGCGAATTGTGTTTTCGGCTTCGACTACGTAACGTGAAAACGCACCACATCAACGTCGAAGCACTCGAAGATCCGCCCGAAGGACCTTTCGACTACGTCCTCGTGGATGTTCCGTGTAGCAACACCGGCGTGCTCGGTCGTCGTCCCGAGGCCCGATGGCGACTCACCGAGAACGAACTCCAACGACTCATTCCCCTCCAAACAAAATTGCTCATTCAAGCTGCCGAACGAGTGCGACCTGGTGGGACGATTGTCTACTCGACCTGTAGTATCGAACCCGAAGAAAACGAAAATGTCGTACAAGTAGTTCTGAAGGCTCTGCCGTGTTTATCTTTGGAAGCCGAAGAGGCGTATCAACCTGGACAACCTTCGGACGGAGGATTCTGGGCAAAGTTGAAGCGCAAGTAAGCGGTTAGGAAACTCCGAGTTCTTTCCTCATTGGGAACTCGGAGGAATCTTCCGTCTGGACTTTTCCAGGTTAGCATTCCGGTTTTACCGAACTTTCGACAGATCCCTAAGCTTGAGTTCGCCGGAAATCTAGGTTTTGGTCGAGAAATCATAAACCCCGCCAGCGAAAGCCAGCGTCTTTCCGTCCGGTCTGAAGCTGACAGAGATGAGGCAAGAATTTTGGCCCTTCAAAGTAGCTTTTAGTTTCCCTGTTCGTAAGTCCCACATTTTAATGTCACCGGACAGGTTGTCATCAGGAAGGCCCCACATGATGCGAGCAGCTTGCCCTCGGGATGAAAAGCTACGTGAGTTACGTTGTTTTCATGTCCTTTGAGCGTGGTTTTCAGTTTCCCCGTTTGGACGTCCCAGAGTTTAATCGTCCGGTCCCGACTGGCTGAAGCGAGTGTTTTCCCATCTGGTCTGAAAGTGACGGAGTAGACCAAATATTTGTGCCCTTGGAGGGCAACTCGTTCTTTCCGAGACACGAATTCGATTATCTGGATGTCTTGAGCAGTCCCGGAAGTTGCTAACGACTTTCCGTTGGGGCTGATGCTCAATGCCCACGAAGATTTTGTTTTCCCTCGAAAAACAGCCGTGAGCCTCCTCGTTTCAATGTCCCAAATATCAACAACCGCGTAGTGACCAAGAGCCGTGAGCGTTTTTCCCTCCGAACGGGACCAGAGGGAAGCGAGTATAGTTGTGTTTCTAACGGAAGTGGCCGTTTATTTCCCTGTGGCCACGTCCCAAAGTTTGATTTCCCCCGCACTTTAGCCGCGAGGGCCGAAACCTCGAATACCATTTGCCCAGGCGAGAGTTCTCCCATCGGGGCTGAAACGCACATCAGTGACGTAGCTTGCATGTCCATTGAGTGTAGTTCGTATGCGGCCAGTCTGGATCTCCAGAGTTTGATCGTGTTGTCAGTGCTCGCCAAAGCCAAAGTTTTACCGTCGGGACTGAAAGCCACCGACCGAACGCATCCTTGGTGTCCCTTGAGATCGATTTTGAGTTCTTGCCCGCGATTCGCCGTTGTAGACCTAAGGCCAGACACAGGGCCGAGCCAAAAGGCCTTTGACAGTTCTTCATCCTTGCCTCCTTCCTTGAAATCAGCCAATGTAAGCCGAATGTCACCGCAGCTATTTCAACTTCGAAACGTTCCAGAGTTCTATGGAATTGCTGCCAGTCCAAAAGCAAGCGAGAGTCTTGCCGTCCGGGCTGAAAAATGCACGAGAGACAGAACCAAGGTGACTCTGGATCGTCGCTCTTTGCTTGCCCGTCTTTGTGTCCCAGAGTTTAATGGTGCCGTCTAACGAACACGAGGCCAACATCTTTCCGTCGCGTCGAAAACTCACTGAGGCTACTGACATCTTATGCCCTTTAAGCACCATCTTGGACTCTCCTGTCAGGACATCGAAGAGTTGGATTGTGTTGTTGGGCCCGGAAATAGCCAGATTGCGTTTGTCCGGGCTGAAGATGACGAAATTGCGAGCCCCTTGGTCTGCTCGGAATGTAAATTTCACTTTCCCAGTGAGGGCGTCCCAAAGTTTGCTTGTCGCCTTGCCTGCCGAAGCGATTAACTTACCGTCGCGGCTGAAGGTAGCAAACTGAACAACCCTAGGATGACCTCGGAGTATGCTTCTCATCTTCCCAGACTGAACCTCCCACAGTCTGACGGTGTTGTCGTAACTCGTCGATACGAGAGACTTACCATCAGGGCTGAACCGGACGGAGCAGACATAGTTTGAGTGCCCGACGAACGTGGAGCTCACCTTTCCGGTTCGAACGTTCCAGAGCTTGATCGTTTTGTCAAAGCTGGCCGACGCTAGTGTGTTGTCGTCCGAACTGAACGCCAGAGACGAGACGTAATGTTCATGAGCGTTGAGAGTAGCTCTTTCTCTCCCAGTTGCGACTTCCCAAATTTTGATTGTTCTGTCGGCACCAGCCGTAGCTAGGGTCTTACCGTCGCGTGTGAAAGCCACGCGATAAACTTTGTCTGAGTGGCCTCGGAGAAAGGCCTTCTCTTGCCCAGTTTCTGCGTCCCACAATATCACGGTGTGGTCCAGGCTACACGATACGACGGTTTTGCTATTCGAAGTGAAGCGAACGGACCAAACGGAATTGGTGTGGCCTGCAAGAGTCGCCTTGAGGGTTTGGCACGAACTCGGTGCGTTCGTACACAATGTCGTTGCGAAAGAAACCCAAAGTAGTAGATGTAGATTCCTCATTGGTGTTGCTCCCAACGACAAATTAGGACACTTCAATCAGAAGGGTGGATCGATTCGTCATTGAAGAGTTTAGCAGTTTTCCTGCGGTGCGAACACAATACGTTGGTATTGGGGAGACTAGTGTTGTCCTTCCCCGGTGATGGTGGATGCGCGGTTATGGATATACATTATCGACGGGAAGTCCTACTGCCAGTTGCTGTATCGACGGTAGGTCGATTGACAGCTTGCTGCAAAGTCGGCTGGTCGTTGATTTTCTGGTGATGCACTTGACCAGGTATCCTCTCTTCAGGGAGTTTGGTGCACACTCCCTCCGGGAATTAAGTCAGCCAGCACTCACTTGTAAGGTCAGGGCCTACGCATTAAAAGTTACCAGCCTTGCGATTAATTCTTCGAGATTCCCATTGGCATGAGTTTTCTCGAGCCGAAACCAAGCGTAAAATGCCGAGCCTCAAAAACTCGATGGAGAACAACCTGGCGAGTTTCGTTGAATCCCGAATCGTATTTGAGACACACATCATAGCAAAAGCAGTTTTCCGCGAGAAAGACCCCGCTTGTTACTTTGTTTCCCCAGCTTCATGCAAGCTGGGGAAAGTTTGATGCGTAGGCCCTGCTTGTAAGGTTGGTTGATAAAAAAGAACATCGAGGTAAAACTGAACGTTCGCAAAAATTTCGGCTCCAAAACCCGTGTTTTCCGAGGATTTTACAATTAACAACGTGTCCGGGGCCCTTCCGACATACGTTTAATTCAAAAACAAGGCGTATTCTCCGGGACTTATGGCCCGAAAATCCGCGAACGTTTAGATAGCTACCTGTCCTTTTTTCCAAGCAACTTCGATAACTAACCAAGGCATAGTCGAGTTACCACAATCCAAAATCAAAGAACAAACATGTCATCCGAAGCAACACCAGAAACGAAAACACAACAAAACCCTATGAGTACTCCAACGCCAAACATTCCGACAGCCTCACCAGAAGTCAAGGAGTACCAACGCCAGAAAATAACACTTCGGATGGTGAACTTGGTGATTGGTGTTGCCTATTTGGGGTTGATGGCTTTCGTGGTGAGTCCCAATGTCGCACCGATGCTCGCGAAAGCCGTTGGAGATTCGCCATGGATACAACTCCTCGTTGTTGCGATCATGCTTGGTGTTGGGTCCGAGGTGTTGTCTTTACCGATTTCGTTTTACTCTGGCTATATCTTGGAACATCGCTTTGGGTTGAGTAATCAGACTCTCCTGGGTTGGCTCGGCAAGAAGATAAAGGGTTATCTCGTTGGTGGCATTCTCGGATTAATCTTGTTGTTGGGCTTCTATGCCATGCTCTGGAACACGGGTTCATACTGGTGGTTGTGGACCGCGCTTGCTTGGTTGGGAGTGACTCTAATTCTAGGACGGATCATGCCCGTTCTGATTCTTCCGCTGTTCTACAATGTAGAGCCTCTCGACGACGAACCACTCAAAGAACGCTTGAAGTCCCTCGCTAAGGGAACTGGATTGGAAATTGAAGGTGTGTATCGTCTCGGACTCAGCAAGGAAACAAAAAAAGCCAACGCCGCGTTGGCTGGCCTCGGAAAGTCTCGGAGAGTCCTACTGGGTGACACGCTCTTGGAAAAATTTACCCCCGAGGAAATCGCAGTCGTGTTCGCTCACGAGATTGGTCACCATGTTCACAAACACATCCCGAAAATGATCCTCTTCGGCATCTTCACGACAATGCTCGGCTTCTGGCTTGTAGATCTATTGTTACGACAAGGAACCGGAACTCTCACGTCTCTCTCGAATGTAGCGTTTTCCTTCAAACATCCAGCGGCGTTGCCTCTCGTCTTATTCGTGTTGTCGGTCTTTGGACTGATTCTGAGCCCGCTCGAAAACGCTCTCAGTCGATTCCATGAGCGACAGTGCGACCGCTACGCCCTTGAGCGAACCGGTCTTCACGACGGCTACCGCTCTGCCTTTGTAAAACTGGCCACAATGAATAAATCCGATCCCGACCCACATCCTTTGGTCGTTTGGCTTTTACACGACCACCCCCCAATTCGCGAACGCATATCAATGGCAGGGTGATCCGAACAAATGGGATCCTGCCGTTGAACTTGGAACTTTTCGGACTTCTTTCGATAACCCTGGGATCCCGGTCCGTAAATAGAACGTTCAACGAATCCACGCCCACTCGATTCCAAAGTCGATTCTCCTCGATGACCCGCCATCACCGGTAAGATCATCCATTCTTCCGGAAGGTAATATCAGCATTAGACCCCTCCGACGATCTCGATGTCCACAATTCGGACGATGTGAAATTGAGCTAAGTTTTTTTTCGAAATTTTCAGTATTTTTGTTGAGTGGAAAATTCGCCTGAGGTAAGAGTATCTAATAATTGTTTTGTGATGGTTTCTCTACAGTCGATCCGCCCAATCACTTGAATTCGCAAAGCAATCTTCCCATCCTTTTCTTTTGATTTTGGTTCTTCCCATCCTAAAGGAGGCGTGGACATGCGCGTGTCTGGAACTCGTAGAGGTTTTACCCTCATCGAACTGTTGGTGGTCATCGCCATCATTGCTATCCTCATCGGTTTGTTGCTTCCTGCCGTCCAGAAGGTGCGAGCGGCGGCTGCCCGCATGAGCTGTTCCAACAACTTGAAACAAATCGGTATTGCCATTCACAATTACCAGGACACAAGGATGGCCCTCCCTCCGGGAACAACCACTGATCAACCACCTTGGGGGAACACGCCCGGGAGATGGGGGACGAACTGGCACATCCTCATTCTCCCTTACCTGGAACAAAAAAATGCCTACGACGGAATGCGACTGACCAATGGGTCTGGTTGGGGTGGCAATGCAACGCACAACATCCTTCAAGTCGAAGGTCTGGTCGTCAATGAATACCGTTGCCCGTCAAGTCCCCTTCCGAAATTCTGCGCCGGTCCACATGGTGGTGCTGGTCGCCGACTCCAGTTGTCCAACTACGCCGGCATTTCCGGGGCAGCTCCGAACTTGTTCCCTCAGGGCACATTCAATGAAACCCGGTGGGTTCAGGGAAATACAAGCACGGCAAATTGCTGTTCGGGTGGAATTGCAAGTTTTGGGGGAATTCTCCATCCCAACTCCCAACACAGTTTGCAGCAGATCACCGACTCCGACGGTACCAGTAATACACTTTTGGTAAGCGAACAAGGGGATTATTTGTGGACCATCGACAACTCCAGGCAGGCCTGGACCTCAGGTGGTCCCCATGGAATGATCATCGGCTGGCGATACACAGACACCAATCCGAACCAGGGCCAAAACTATGATGCCCGAACCTTCAACATTACCACGGTCCGCCATCCCATCAACCAGAAGAGAGGGTGGCCAAATGCTCCAGGACACTGTGGCCAGTTTGGCGTTTGCGAGAATACAGGCACGAATATTCCCTTAAATTCGACTCACACCGGTGGGGTGAACGCCTTGCTCGCAGATGGCCACGTCCGTTTCCTCTCGGATACGACAGATCTTGGCCTATTGGCATTCTTGGCGACGCGCGACGATGGACAAACCATTTCATTCTAAGTGCGACCAGAGATCCACAAGCCCAGGAGTGCTCCTGGGCTTTGTTTTTTGGAGGAATTCTATGTGTCGACTGCTCGGTGGATTGTCAGTGTTAGGTGCTTCTCTGCTAATCCTGGGATGCGGGGGAGCTGACACCGCGACAGTCCAGGGAAAGGTGAAGTTCAATGGAGAACCAATACCTGAGGGAAGTATCACGTTCGTTGCGGCGGGAAAAGGCCCCCAGATCCTTTCGATTAGCAACGGATCGTATTCTGGTCAGGTGAAGCACGGGACGTACACTATTCAAATTACGGCTCTCAAGGAGGGCGAACCGATTCCAGAGGATACTCCTGGGGGCGGGGGCAAGCAGATGGTGAATTACATTCCCGTCGAATACAACGTTAAGAGCACAATTACAAAAGAGGTCAGCGCCTCCGGAGACAACACTTTCGACTTTAATATTGAGTCGAAGAAGTGATGCGGTCGGAAGAGTCGTAGTCCGGAATCTGTCCCCAATCGACAAAATTAGTTCGGTCCTTGTGACCTCACTTCCTGTGAAGAAGGCACGGCCATCCATTTGTGATCGCCGTGTCTCAACCTTTCAATCCCCGACATATCCCTCGATCCCAGTTTCCACTTCCGTTACTGGCTCAAGACCAATTCACTCCGCTCTACCCGAATCAGAGTCAAAACTAGACCATGAAATGAGGCGAAGTGACGAAGCAGCTAGGTTTCGTCACTTCTGCCATTCTCATTCAAATGAGCCAATGGGCTCCTGCCCGGCTCGGGTTCCCAACGCCCTCCAGGTAGCAAGTGGAATCCTGCTAGTCACCGAACGGACCGAGCCGTCCAGAAACATCACGTTCACAATCCCTGTGTGGTGGCTCCGAGCCGTGACGGCTGCGTAACTTGGTTGAGTTGTGGAGCGGCCCTCTTGCTGAGAATTGAAGTCGATGTCGTAAACGTTTCCATCAGAGTGGGTGTATGTCACGTTGGTATTCGGCGTGAAGACTGTGGTGATACCACTATGATGAACCCTACCATCGGGCCATTCCGTGTGACCCGTATTTTGGTTGAGGGACGGACCCAACTTGAATTGAGCGCCTGCCGCGTATGCTGCAAGATCCGCCGGTGAAGTGGGCGGGGTCGGCCCCGGATCAATTGGGGTATTCCGAAAGTAGGACGTAAATGCTTTCACTTCCGACGCACCCAACGTACTACTCGTGCCATCACGAATTTGGCTCAGCTTGACCTTGCTGTTGACGTAAAACGGTCCATCACCGCGACGAAACGGATTCGCCGGATCGTAGACAAGCCATGTGCCGAAATTGAATCCATACGTTTGCGGATAGACTTTTGGGTTACCGTTGGAGTCGACCCGCACAGTGTCATCGGCTTCACTTGGACACAGGAAAATCGGAATCCGCATTGTCGGAATACCGGTCGCGATCTGGGTATCCCAGGGCTGGCTCAGGTCGGCAACATTATAAGCGGCAGCTTGTTCGATGAAAGGAAGCAGTCGCGCGTGAATCGACCAAGACCCATTGTTCGTGTTCAGAGCCACTCCGGTGGCAATCTCAAAGCTCGGTGGCAGATGTTTGTATTGGTCATGATAGTTGTGGAGACCCAACCCCAACTGCTTCAAGTTGTTCTGACAAGATAAACGGTTGGCTGCTTCCCGGACCTTTTGAACAGCAGGAAGCAACAACCCGATTAGCACCGCAATGATGGCAATGACGACCAACAACTCAATCAACGTGAAGCCCTGACGTTTCGACGACATCACATCTCTCCTCCATTGTTTCACTTGTTCAGTAGAAATTTGATATCTCTTGAGCAAGTCTCATGCCAAGTTAAATCTGACGGCAGGAGGGTTGAGTTTTGGCACGGAAACGACTCCTCAGGATCACGAGTAAAGGTCGCAACTGCACAGATGCGCGCCGGAGGTGGGCATTTCGTATGCACTCTGCAGAAGTTTCGATTGCTTCGTTTTTACGAACGAGCTCGACCTTCTCAAAGATTTCGCTCCTTCTTTCGGTCCAGAATTAGCTATTTTGTTGATCCTCGTCAGTCACGGGATAAAATCGATTTCGCTGGTTGGATCGATCAGCGGGACTGTCGATCCGATGTCATTCGCCGCCTTCTGGAGGAGCATAATTTATGGACACCAAGGCTACGAGAACGTTGTTGGGCCTGTCGGCCTTATCGGTACTGTTCTTCGTTGGTTCCACCAACGCGCAAGAGAAAATGGAGAAGGGCTACACCTCTTTATTCAACGGAAAGAACTTCGATGGGTGGAAAACCATCCTTCGGAGCAAGGACGCCGACCCAAGCAAGACCTTCATGGTCAAAGATGGAATGATCGTCGTAAGTGGTCGACCGGCTGGTTATTTTTACACTGAGAAAAGCTACAAGAACTACGTCCTCAAATTCGATTGGAAATTCAGCAAGCCAGGCAACAGCGGTTTGCTCGTTCACATCACAGGAGATCACCGAATCTGGCCCAAGTGTGTCGAAATGCAAGGGCAGTTCAACAACCACGGGCATATCTTCGCGATCAGCGGAGCGAAAGGAAAATTCAAAACCGACAGAAAAGCTCTCAAGAAGGCCATCGCCGATGGCGTCGACAAGTGGCGCACGACCACGCTCGTCGCACGGAATGGTATGTTGACCAGTTTCATCGATGGCGTCAAGATAAGCGAAGGCGTCGGGAACGTCATGAGCGGCCCGTTTGGATTCCAGTCGGAGGGAACGGAACTCTACTTCAAGAACATCCGCATCAAAGAAATTCCCGACTATGAGCCCCCGACATCGAAAGGTTTCGTTCAACTTTTCAATGGGAAGAACCTCGATGGCTGGAAGTTCTACTTGCGAACCAAAGAAGAAGTCGATCCGAAGAAAACCTTCGTAGTCAAGGCCGGCCAACTCCAGGTCACCGGTTTTCCATTCGGCTACTTCTACACCGACAAATCGTACAAGAACTACGTCCTTCGTTACACGTGGAAGTACCCCAAGAAACAACCGAAAGACACAACCATGAACAGCGGCTGCCTCGTCCACATGCAACCGCCACAAAAAATCTGGCCTTACTCGGTCGAGCCACAGTGCCGTTATTTTGACCACGGTAAATTCTTCTTCATCGGGTTCAACAACCGGCCAAAGCAAACGTTCAATTTCATCACACAACGAATGGCTCTGAATCCGAGCTACGAGTGGAACTATACGGAAGTGGTTTCAAAGAATGGGGTCGTCAAGGTGAGCATCAACGGGATTCAGGTCAATATGGCCAAGACACAGTTGACGTCTGGTCCAATCGGCTTTCAGTCCGAAGGTGCACGCATCCACTTCAAGGACATCATCATCAAGCCGATGGACTAATTGAGACGATCCGTCGTAAACTTGTGTTGGCTCGGCGTTGTGCACGAGCCAGCCCTTTCTGACTAAATGACATCCGACGGTTGCCATCGTTCACTTGGCAGGAATGCAGTTCATTTCGTCGTGGATGGTGGCTCCACAGTCTTTTTCATAAATCGATCCCCGTCCATCTTCCAATCCACCCAACCGAGATGGCGATAGAACCCCACAGCCCGATAGTTTTCATCCGGATCGGTTGTAAGCCAAATCTCCTTCCATCCTTGTCCGAAAAGCCACTCTTCGACCAACCCAAGCAACCGTTTACCAATTCCACGGCCCTCGTATTCTTCAAGCACAGCTATGACCCACATCTCGCCGGTCTCTTTGTTCCCCATCGCGAATCCCAAGACATGAGAATTTAGTTCACATACCCACCCACGATGGGATGTTTCCATCATCTCGCAGACCGATTCGGGAGTGATCCCCAACTCAGTGAGTTCTTCTTTTCCTCGGTCGTTATGCCAGGTTGCAATGCGCACATCGAAAATGGCAGACATGTCGTCAGGTCGAAGTTCGCGAAAGCGAGTTTTTTCGATCATCGTCAGGTTCAGTCTCGTTGAATGCTTTGGAGTGATTAGAGATAGGATCGACGAGGAACCTCATCATCACAGAAGAATAAGCCGTTGACGAATGAGGGCTACACAGAAATCCAATGACGGATCGAGACCGCTCTCGGTCGAAATCTTCGACGGTACTCCTCGTCTTATTACTACTTCCGCAAGGCTTCGCGGATTGCAGTAATGATTCCGGCACCCTTGTTCAGTTCCATTCGAAGCTGGAGAGTAACCCACGGGTCTTGTTTGGCTTCTTCATCTGTCGCCGTTGTCGGTCCAATAATCTTGTAGTCGCGTGCCAACTTGGGGCCATTTCCGGAAGGCGGGAATAACTTCTCAATAACTTGCGTAGACTCGAGACTATCTCCTTTGAAATTGGCCTCTAGAGTCAAACCTTTGTGCAGCCGCAAACTGCCTGTTGCCACCTCCATCTTTCGAAGGGCGTTGGCATTCTGCTCGTTCAACTGATTGGTCAAAGCCCCCACGGCAATGAGACCTTTCGCAGCCTCAGGTCTTGCCACGACCCAAGCGAACGCGGTGGGATTCAAACGTTTCTTCAAAGCAGTTTGAACGCCCTCGGGAAAATCGTCGATCAAAGAAAAAGGGTTGTCCCTTATCGTCTTTAAGTCTTCCACTTCAGCACCTGGCTGAAACAAAATCGCCATCGATTTCGCGTTGATGCACCACAAAAGGCCTGCGTTATTGGGTAACTGAAAGGCCGGTTTCTTCTTGTAGTTCACGCCCGGAATCCCGGTCAATTCTTTCTTAATGGGATTGATATTGTATCCACCCCGGGTTTGGACAATAGCAATGAGCCTTAGCCCGCCCTTCTGAGTGACACCCAAAGCGACACTATGAATATCAGTGATTTTGAGTCCGGTCCAGGTTTCGAAAGTTTCCAGGTCCAACATCGGGAGTTGCCTCTGGAGGTCTTTGATCATGTCTTGTCCGTCTTCTTCGGCCAACAGTTCGCCGATGTGGAAGCCAGCCAAAACAACACAGTCTCCAGGGAGGTTAGCCAGCCCTGGCAAACTTGCTGGAGGGACTGGTTTTACTGGCTCGTAATCCCGATTCGTCAATTGCTCCGGGTAATCGTTTTTCCGCCGGCTGTCTTGCGTCCAGAGAGCGTATCCCAACCCAACGCCAGCCATAATTGCCATAATTCCCAAGACAACGATCGCTGTTCGTAGATTCGACCACTTGACCGGATCGGGAGTCCTAAGAAGCGTTGACGAGGCTGGAGTGGCCTGAACACCAGCATTCCCAGGGTCTGAACTCCCCTGAGGTGCACCAGCCGAGGAAATGACGTCTTCCCACGAGACGTTCGGGATCGTCTCGCCACAACTGGAACAGACGACCTTCGACGAACCCGGCGTAATCTCCGAGGACGAAATGGTAGCATTGCAATAAGGGCAAACTATTGTTCCCGAACTCATAAAGACACATCCTGGAGAAAAAAATTGCGAGTTGTGAATGAGTAGTCGAACGTTCCGAGACGGAACTAACCTCCGAAACCTGCAAAATTTCGACACAAAATGACAGTAAATTGACATAAAACTGACACTAATCTGCATACTTTCTGCAGTAAACCTGCACTGTTTTTGCACTTTTTTGCGCCGCCTTTAATTCCATATCTTCATGCATATCAATAATTTACAGAAATAAGGTATGACAGATTTGGCCAAAAAACGCTTGTTCGTGTGACTTTGGAGGTCATCCACCACGTCGAAGCGCAATCCCTCACTATATAATAGGGTTGAACGCGATGTCATTTTTCACTAAATGGCCCGGCTGCAAAAAAATTTTCAGAAACTCAGCCAACCCCACGCCCAAACGGCACGATGCCAAAACCCTTTCCTTCGAATCGAGATACAGACACCCCACAGTCTTTATCCGCCGAACAACGGCCTCAAACCGCAACCTCTCTCAGTCCAACTTCGACGCGGCCGCTTGTCCTTCAATTTTTGCGAGAGGATTCATTCCTGTCTACCAGACCCGCGTAGCGAGATCGCTTTTTCTCGACGTCCGGTAGGACGTGAGAGCGGGAAATTCTTGTTTCTGGGCAACGCCAACTGGACCCTTCGTTCGATCCTCTTGACCGGTTCTTTACCTGCTTTTACACTGCGACAAGTATCTCCGCTCATAGACGCTTCGTATTATCCCCAAACTGCGAGATCAACCGAGACGGCGGGATTAGTCAGGATTTATGATCGTAAAATTTGTAAGATAAAGACTTGTTGGATTCCAAGACAATCTCGGGCCTCAACGATTCCAAAGTGATCAATCGAAGAACAATCCCGATAGATTACCCCAACCATCGTTGGAGTCCATAACGGCTGTGACACGTACACAATTCACCGAAGAATACCGGAGTTTTCTCGACGGACTTGCCAATAGCAAAATGCGCTGTCCGGACCGAAAACGACCGAAAACACGAATACTTCCCAGGATAGCGTTCGCACACAGGAGACAATATGGCCACTGACACTAAAACCGCTGCCAATAAGAAGACAAAGGCCGGGAAATCCAAGCCAGACAAGACCCCGAAAGAGACGGTTACCCCTGCAGCGGCCATGGCAAAAGCCAACAGAATGGACGCGAGTATCCTTGAAAAAATCGGGGATAGCTTCAACAACCTCGGCGAGAGCTTCATGGGCTTGATCTCGCGGCTGTTCGGCTCAAGCAACGAACGGTACGTGAAAAACATCGGTTACGTCCGACCCAAGAACTCTCCCGAACACGTCGTATTACCTGGCTCGATTCTCGCCCAGGTGAACGACCTCGAAGAAGCCATGGAGGAACTCGACGACGGCGAACTGAAGGCCAAAACAGACGAGTTCCGCGAGCGGCTGGAAAACGGCGAGACTCTTGACGACATCTTACCCGAAGCCTTTGCGGCCTGTCGCGAGGCCGGACGTCGGACCAAGGGAATGCGGCACTACGACGTTCAGATCGTCGGCGGCGTCGTTCTCCACCGAGGAGACATCGCCGAGATGGTCACAGGCGAAGGAAAAACGCTCGTCGCAACGCTCCCGGCCTACCTCAACGGCCTCACCGGCAAAGGCGTCCACATCATTACGGTCAACGATTACCTCGCCCGCCGTGACTGCGAATGGATGTCTCCCATCTACCACGCCCTTGGGTTAACTTGCGGATACATCCAGAGCGACATGGACCCTGTTGACCGCCGAAAGGCCTACGACTGTGACATCACGTATGGAACCAACAGCGAATTCGGCTTCGACTACCTCCGCGATAACATGAAGCCCGCCCGGTGGGGAGACGACAACTATCCCACCGACATGCACCAGTGTCAGAAGGCCCTCCATTATGCCATCATCGACGAGGTCGACAACATTCTCGTCGACGAGGCTCGCACCCCGTTGATCATCTCCGGAGAGGCCCACGGCGACCTGAAGAAGTATTCGCGAGCCAACGACATCGTTCTCCAACTCAACGACCTCGAGAAGAGAGCCCAGCAAGAACAAAAAGTGTCCTCCTCTGTCGATCCGAACGACCCCAACGCCTTGAAAGGCTATTACTTCCAGCTCAACGAGAAGGAACACTCCTGCCATCTCACCGACGAAGGCGTTCGAAAGGCCGAAGAGTTGGCCGGCGTCGAGAGCTTCTATACCGCCGGCAACATGGAGTGGCCGCACCTCATAGACAATGCCCTCAAGGCCCACCACCTCTACAAGAAGGACAAGCATTACGTCGTCATGCGGCATCCGGAGACCCGCGAGATGGCCGTCGTCATCGTCGACGAGTTCACCGGCCGCTTGATGGTCGGACGGCAATGGAGCGACGGCCTCCACCAAGCCGTCGAGGCCAAGCATGCCCGCGAAGGCGTCAAGATCAAACAAGAAACCCAGACCTTGGCTACCATCACCCTCCAGAACTTCTTCAAACTCTACGATAAACTCTCCGGGATGACCGGAACGGCCATGACTGAGGCCAACGAGTTCTGGAAAATCTACAAGCTCGATGTCATCGCCGTTCCGACCAACAAACCACTCGTCCGGGATGACCGCCCCGACTTGATCTACATGACAGAAAAAGAGAAGTGGGTCGCCGTTGCCGACGAAATCGAACGCATCCACAAGTGGGACATCCTGACACTCGCTGGTGGCGAAGAAATCGTCGGAACCGCGACGGCCGAGGACGAGTGGACGACCTACACCCTCGGCGACGGAACGACCATCGATGGGACAATCGTCGAGGACGAAGACGAAGACGAGGACGAAGAAGACGAGACGGTCACCATCAAACTGCGCGGCAAAAACAAGACCCAAGTAGTCTCCGTCGAGGACATCGCCTCCGAAGAACACCACGTCCAGATCGTCATCCAGCCAAAGGGCTCCAAGGAAAAGAAGACGTTCACCGACGACGAGTTCGAACGCTACGAACCGCGTGGTCGCCCCATCCTCATCGGTACCACGACCGTCGAGAAATCGGACAAACTCAGCGCCCAGCTCAAGAAACGTGGCATCAAGCACGAGTTGCTCAACGCCAAACCCGAATACGCCGCCCGAGAGGCCGAGATCGTCGCCCAAGCTGGGCGTATCGGGGCCGTAACGATCGCCACAAACATGGCTGGTCGCGGTACCGACATCGTCCTCGGCGGGAACGTCGAATTCCTGGCCTGGGCCAAACTCAGCAGTAAGTACGAAACTCGGCTCGACGTGCCACCCGACGTCTGGAAAGAGACCGTCGAGGAAATCGAGGCCCGCGAAAAAATGAAAGTAGAAGGACGACGCGTTGCCCATATGGGCGGCCTCGTCGTGATCGGGACCGAACGCCACGAAGCCCGCCGTATCGACAACCAACTCCGTGGCCGCGCCGGTCGCCAAGGTGACCCCGGTGTTACCCGATTCTATTTATGTCTCGAAGACGACCTCATGCGCATCTTCGCCGGCGACTGGGTCAAGGGTGTCTTGCAATGGTCGGGCATGGAAGCCGGCCAGGCCATCGAGAGTCGGATGGTTTCTCGTCGAATCGAAGGCGCCCAAAAGAAAGTCGAAGAACGCAACTTCGACATCCGCCGAAACCTCCTCGAATACGACGAGGTCATGGACCATCAAAGGAAAGAGGTTTACGGTTACCGCCAACGAATCCTTGAAGGCGCCAACTGTAAAATGCTCATCTGCGAGATGCTTTACGACCAAATCAGCAAAGCCGTCGACGCGTTTTCCGATCCCTCCTACGGCCCAGCCAGTTTTGCCGAGTTCGTCTCCAATCGACTGTCGACCGAGTACGGCAGCCACGAATTCATGCGGATGGACTTCGAACAAGCCGAACGCTACGCCCGCGAAAAGGCCTTCAAACGGGTTCCGACTGCCATCCACGAGGCCATGGAAGAAAACCTCAATCCTGACGCCGAGGACAAGAGCGAGTGGAACTGGCAAGCGATGGCGTCTAACGTCAACACCCGCTTCGGGTTCAAATACAACGAACGCCAGCTCAAGCAAATCGGAACAGACCACCTGGCCGAAAATCTCATCATCGAGGCCAACAAGGTTGTCGAAGAGTTCGACTTGTCCGAAGGACAGCACTACCTCGACACATCGTGGGGATTACGATCAACCGTCGACTGGGTACGCTTGACATTCGGCATCCAGATGGAAGCTGACGAACTCGAAGGCAAGGAACCCGAAGAACTCAAGGAAATCATCTACCAACACGTTAAGGATCTCTATCAACAAAAAGACGCCGAGTTTCCAGTACGCGTGGCCATCGGACGTTTCATGGCCGACGGTCCCAGGAGGGCTCCCGGCGCCGGAATCCGGTCCGACCGCGAGGGCCTGTTCCAGTGGGGCAAAGACCGATTCGCGAAATACGAAGACCTGGTCAAAGAAGACGAATTCAAGACCGAGTCTCGTTCGAAACTCACCGAGAAGTTGATCGACGTCAGTAAACACAACATGCCCGAAGAGATGGACCAGTTCGACATCGATGACAGCCTCATGGAAGCCTTCGGCAGCGACGCCGAGTTGGACGAGGAGACCGCCACCGCTTACGCCGAATGGCTCAAGGAAAACTTGGGCTTGGAAATCGAGCCGTCCGAACTCATGGAAATCGAAATCGACGAAGCCCGGACCAAACTCTGGAACCTCTACGACGCCACCTACCGTCGCGAGATGCGGAAGATGGAACGATCACTCCTACTCCAACACGTCGACAGTTCGTGGAAAAACCACCTCCACGTCATGGACCACTTGCGCAGTAGCATCGGCTTACGTGGTGTGGCCCAGGAAGACCCCAAAACTGAGTACAAACGTGAGGGGATGAAGATGTTCGAGGAGATGTGGAACGGTTTGCGAGATAAAATCTCCGACACGATCTTCCGAATGGAAGACGCCGACGTCTCCGACTACTCTCTATGGGACATCACCGAGTTCCGGCACGACGAAGCAGCCAGTGCCGCCTCGATGGCTCCTCCCGAGGGGAGCATCATGGCCGAGCAACAACAAGCCATCCAGAACAGCCAACAAGCCGAGGGCGTCAAAGCGGCGACAATCCGCAATCGCAAGCAAAAAGTCGGACGCAACGATCCATGCCCTTGCGGCAGCGGCAAGAAGTACAAGAGTTGCTGCTTGCGGAGATCGTAGCCACGCAGCAACTGCCGGAGACATTGGGTTCGGTTCTGAGCCCCTTGGGCAGTCGGATAAACAAGAGTCGTGTTTTTAACTTTCAGCCCCGAAGGGGCGATAGATCCTAGCCGTGGGTGTGAACCCACGGAACTCAAAGTATTAGAACAAACATGACCTACTGATCCGTCCGCCCTAAGCTCCTCTTCACCCTCGCTCCAACCAGAACAGTGTTCCAGGGGCCACCCTTCCCAACGTTCTCATCCCTCGCCGGAAAGGATTCCGATGCGATACCTTCTGAATTGCGTCTACCTACTCGCCTTTCTTTTCATTTCCCCCTGGCTCATCTACAAAGCACTCACTAAGGGCAAATACCGAGAAGGCTTCTGGACGAAGTTCTTCGGTTTGGTCCCTTGTCGCGAAGGTCTCAAACCATGTGTCTGGTTTCACGGGGTAAGCGTCGGGGAAATCATACTCCTCCGAAAAATCGTCGCGGCCTTCCGAATGCGACATCCCGAATACGATGTCGTCGTCTCGACCACGACCAACACAGGCATGCAAGAGGCCAAGAAACATTTCTCTGACCTCTGCGTTTTCTATTGGCCATTCGACTTCACTTGGGCCATCCAGAACGTCCTTCGCCGAATCCGTCCCCAAGCCGTCATCCTGGCGGAGAGCGAACTCTGGCCCAACTTTCTCTCGCTCACTAGCCGAAATGCCATCAAAGTGGGCGTCATCAACGGACGTATGAGTCCGCGAAGTGCGCGTCGCTACCATCAATTTGGCTTATTTGCCAAACCGATCCTCCGAAACGTTGACCTGTGGGCCGTCCAAACACCGGAACATCAACAACACCTTCAAAAACTTGGCCTGACCAACGTATTCCCAACGGGTTCGATCAAGTACGACGGAACGACAACGGACCGAAACGCACCCGCCACCGAGAGTTTCCGCAAACTGTTCGGAATCAATCCCGATGAACCTGTCCTCATTGCTGGAAGCACCTACGGGCCGGAAGAAGAAATTCTACTGGACGGCTATCCGCTTTTGCTCGAACAGGTTCCCAACCTATGCACAATCTTGGTCCCCCGACACAAGGAACGCTTCGACGAAGTCGCCCAGCTCATTCGCAATCGTGGCTTGTCGTTCTCACGACGAAGTGAAATGACAAACTCTCCACAGAATTCCCCACGATTGATACTTGTCGATACCATCGGAGAACTGGGAGCCATCTGGGGTCTTGCCGATGTCGCGTTCGTTGGCGGAAGCCTCGACGGGAAGCGGGGCGGCCAGAATATGTTGGAACCAGCGGCCTTCGGTGCCGCCGTCATCGTTGGCCCTCACGTTTGGAATTTCCGTCGCAATGTCGAAATGTTACTAACCGCTGGTGGGTTGATTCAAGTCACCAATCAAGAAGCCCTATTCCGAGAAATGCACTCACTTCTTACCGATCGTGCCCTACGTCACAAACTCGGCACTGCAGCTCAACAGTTCGTCCTTTCCCAACAAGGGGCGTTGGCTCGAACTCTCGATCTCCTTGACGAATTCCTCTCGACCACACCGACACTCAACCAGGCAGCATGAATCTTTCTTCCTCTTTCTCCATGAATCCGGACAACCTGGGCAAACTTCGTCGATTATGGTGATTGCCCGACATAACCCTACTCCCCATAAGTTCGATAGAACGGGTTGTTCTGTTGAAATCGAATAATCTGGTCGAATCCATAAGTGGGAGTAATTGGGCATCACCCTTGGAACCCATTCAGGGCACCAAGCGAAACAATAGAACCAGTGGCAACGAAGCAAAGAGGACGAAGCCGTGCAAAATCGAATTATCATCGCGGTGGTCGGGTTGTTGTTTTGGATTTCAACTAGTTATGCACAAGGTCTTAGCCAGTTGGAAGACTCGGAGTTACCCATCATCCCTGTGGTCCATTCAACGCAACCCACCCAAGAAGCCACAAAAGGAAAGCACTGGGAAACTGTCAGCATACAGGGAACACAAGAGACTATCCCTTACCCAAAAACAGAAGGCAATCAGTTACCCACACTTCCCAACACGCCCCAGCACCAACAGCTTCCCAACGGCCCACAAACCGAGTTCAAATCAACCATTCCCCAACAACCTGCGCCTGTCTCCACAACCGCACCGACCATGATCCACCAACCCGGATATCCTCCCAGCGCCTGTGCTGCAACGAACGCCATCCAACACGCCATCTTCCATTGCAAATGTGATGCGTGTCGAGATTGTCGAGTTGGGCGTTCCTGTGGCCACGCACGAGGCAACAAGTGGAAGCGACTGTGGCGCTGGGCGACCTACTTTCCTGGACGCGCCTACTGTCCAAAATATCATCCCGAATGTCGCCCCTACTGTCCTCCCCCAAACTACGCTTTCTGGTACCATAAACGATGTCAGCGTTGCAGCCCAGGTTGCCACGAAAACTGTCAGAACTGTGGAACTACAGCCCCTGTTTCTCAAACTAACCCACCGCCCTTCGCGCCTTCCACAACTAACATCCCGGTCACTTCATCGATGGATGTGCCCTCGCCAGTGTATGACAGTCCCAGACACTAAAGCTCCGTCGTATTGTTGAGACCTGCGCGGAAAATGTAGCAGGCACACTTGGAACGGGTAATTTCTAGTTGTCCGGTTTTTGTCTTTGTCGTAGGCACACGCGGCTCGCGTGTACTTGGAAAGCTCGGCCAAGACCAAGGTACACGCCAGCCGCGTATACCCACGAACCGGGAGACATTTCTTTTCCATTCCCCGTTTGCTTGCTACTTGGATTCATGAGCCGCGCAGGTCTCAATAACTTGCACAACGACGTCCGAGAAAACAACAAAGCCCGAATGATCCCAACCAAGGATCATTCGGGCTTCGTTGCGTCGATGTCTAGAAGAACCCACGAGAGGGCTTTACCGCGGAATCACCATTGGCTTGGCTCTCGGAAACAGCCCCAACGGGTTCGACTTGTTCTGAGCACTCAAGGCCTGAACTTGCCGGAAACGAGAAACCACCCGATTCAAGCGGTCAAACGTCAGCTTCATCTTCGGATCATCGAAGGTACGAAACGAACCCACAAGCACAAGGCTCGATCGCGGCAGATGCAACACGTAGGCATCAAGATTCAAGGGTGGCCCGCGCAACGCCTTGGCCACACTGTGGGCACTGGCCCCAGCCGAGTCATCTCGCTTCTTCACGAACATCCCTCGAAAATCGAACCTTTCCACCAGGCTTTTGGGCTTGGTTTGTTGCTCGATGAGAACCGGTAGTTGATACTCGGCGATCACAAACGTCACATTTCCGTCTGTCTTGAGGATCGAATAGGGGTCGTGAGCGTTCAGTTGCCTTATCAACTTCTTGTCGATGTGCGAATTCGGGTCCTCGTCGACCTCGACCTCGGGCAAAGTAGGATTCCGGCATACAAAGCTGTGGAGGAACGGATTCTGCCAAACCCAAGCTTCATCGGCATCCTTCTTGGATTTGGAATTTTTTGACACCCGATACAACGCATGCAGTTTGATCGTCTTGGGATTGGGCATGGGCAATTTTTCAATATAACGCAGCACCTTCTTGGCCGTGTCTTTGTCCTTGTAAGCACCCACCAACACCGCCGTTTGATCCGGAATGTTCCAGTATCGGCGGACGGAATACCCGCCAGCTTTTCTCAACAGTTCCTTGGTGACCTCTGGATCAACCGTCTCTGGATCGACACCATTGGGCACCCGGTGCTTGGAAAACTGACGGATTTCCTTACGAATCCGATCTTCCTCGGCCCGTCGTTTCTCTCCTCCGCGATTGTAGACATAGGCAGGCAGTTCATATTTCTTCCGGAGATCGATGACCATCTCGCGAGACCATTTGAAACACTGCGGACCGGAATAACTCATCACACAAATCATCCACTCCCCAACCCCAGGTGTGACTTGGATGTCTTTGATGAGGTACTCTTCAGAAGGTTTATCGTAACGTGGCTTCACCGGGTCGCGCAACCTCGGTCCCCGGCCGACAACCCCATCGTTCGAAAAAGGCGGATTGGAATTGCCGAATCGAGACCGTTGGCCGATACCGAGGGGGTCGAACTGATTGCCAGATCGGCGGCCTTGGGCCTCGACCAAGTCGGCACCACTTAGCCCGGCCAATACGACCAAACTGATGCCAAACAAGAACGAACGGTGCATGGAAACTCGCCTCCGTATTTCGTCGATCACTCCCGACCCCAGGCGGTACGCCTGCAGGCAAAGTGCCTGCACTCGACTGGCGGCTTCTCGGGATCGCTCTCGAAAAGCAACTCCGGAAGAAACTCGAGACCGCTCGGGCGAATCGAGCCTATGTAGTCTTTGTTGAAGAGGAGAGAACTTTAACAAAAGTGAGAGATTAATCAAGAGGCCAATTATCGCCCAGAGCCTCTTTTTGAAGTTGGGTGATTTGCCCAATCCCGGCAGCACCAAGGTCGAGCAACGAATTGAGTTGATCTCGCGTAAACGTGGCTTCTTCTCCGGTGCCCTGAACTTCGATGAATTCGCCTCGTCCGGTCATCACGAGATTCATGTCGACTTCGGCATCACGGTCTTCGAGATATTCAAGGTCGAGGATGGGAGTCGACTCGAACACACCCACACTCACTGCAGCGACACTGTCGCGGATGATTTCGGAGACCGGAGGAAGGACCTCGGAGAATGCCACCAACCCATCGACCAGCGCAACGAACGCACCAGTGATACTGGCCGTCCTTGTACCCCCGTCAGCTTCCAGGACATCACAGTCAAGCCAGAGCGTCCGCTCGCCGAGCTTCGTCAGATCGACGATCGCCCGCAAACTCCTTCCGATCAAACGTTGAATCTCGACCGTCCGTCCATCCACTTTTCCGGCCTTGTCGCGTGCCTTCCTTGTCGACGTGCTCCCCGGCAACATGCTGTACTCGGCCGTCAACCAACCTTTCCCGGTGTCGACGAGAAACGGCGGCACGTCGAGTGCCACGCAACACGTACACAAAACCGTCGTACGGCCCATCTTGACCAGCACACTTCCGGGAGCTTGCCCCGTGAAGCCTCTCTGGAAAGTCAGCGTTCGGAGTTGATCGGGTTGGCGATTACTTGGTCTCATGAAGGCTATCCAGGAATCAACCTGCTCCGTCGAAGAGCCAGAAGAGCAGGGCCTTCTGGGCGTGCATTCGGTTTCCGGCTTGTTGGAACACAACGCTCCGCTCGCCCTCGAGAACGTCCTCGGTAATCTCTTCCCCCCGATGAGCAGGAAGGCAGTGCATCACCTTGGCGTGCTTCGGGGCATTGGCCAAAAGTTGCGCGTTCACTTGAAACGGCGCGAATTGTTTCAAACGTTGGTCGCGCTCGGCTTCCTGGCCCATACTCGTCCACACGTCGGTGTAGATGACATCCGCCTCTCGAACAGCCTCGGCGGGGTTTTGCGTCACAGTCAATTTGTGTTGTGGCAATTTCGTTTCCAACGAACTGAGGAATGATTGATCGAAGCTATATCCGCTCGGCGAAGCGATCACCATACGAATCCCAAGCATTCCACAACCAATCGCCAGCGATCGAGCGACGTTATTCCCATCGCCAATGTAAGCTATCGTTCGGCCCACCAGTTCGCCATAAAGTTCCTTGACGGTGAGGAAGTCAGCCAGGGCCTGGCACGGATGATAAAGATCAGACAGACCGTTGATGACTGGAAACTTGGCGTACCTCGCGAATTCGTCAATCGAAGACTGCGAGAACGTCCGCAGAATGGCCCCATCGACATACTCGCCCAGCGTCCGGGCCATGTCCGGGATACTTTCGCGGGACCCAAAACCGACCTCGTCGTTCGACAAAAAAATCGATCGTCCACCTAGATGAGTGATGGCCGCTTCGAAACTAACTCGAGTCCGAAGGGATTTTTTCTCGAACATGATCGCGATCACACGACCGGCCAACGTGGGAATCGACACCCGACGTTTGTACGCAGCTTTGAGGCGGTCGGCCTCTTCGAGAAGGTGAAGGATTTCCTCGGCGCTCAAGTCGAACAAATTTCGCACGTGCCGCATGACATCTATCCCTTTCGGTTCCGGACTACTCGCCCACCATTGCCTACGTGATGACTTCTCACCTAGCCTTGGTAATTCACGAGAACCTCCTCGAGAATCGCACATCCCTCGTCGAGTTCTTCGTTCGTTAAAGTAAGGGCGGGCAACAATCGCAAGACCGTCCCGTGGGTGCAGTTGATCAACAAATGTCTCTTCATACATTCCATCACAATCGGTCCACCTTCGACCGAGAGCTGGATTCCGATCATGGCTCCGCGAATCCGGATGTCAGTGATCCAGGGACACTTCCCTCGCATGGCCTCGAATCGAGTTCGGAACGCTTCACCGATCTCGACCGCCCGAGCCAGGAGCCCCTCGTCTTCGATGGTGTCGATGAACCCAAGAGCAGCCTGACACGCAATCGGGTTGCCACCGTAAGTGGCCGCGTGCGTTCCAGGGACGAGTTTCTCGCCCACCTCGGGACGAGCCAAAATTCCCCCCACAGACATACCACCACCGAGGGCCTTCGCCAACGTCATGACGTCCGGCTGTACAGGCCAATGTTGATGACCGAACCATTTTCCCGTTCGTCCCATTCCAGCCTGAACCTCGTCGAAGATCAGCAACAGGTTGTGCTGATCGCAAAGCTCTCGAAGACCTTCGAGGTAACCCTCCGGCGGAAGATTAATCCCGCCCTCACCCTGAATCGGCTCGACGAGTATCGCACACGTTTCGTTATCGACCAGTTGCGTGGCCGCATCGAGATCGCCGAACGGAGCATACGCGAAACCCGCGAGCATCGGCTCCACACCCCGATGATACTTCGGCTGGCCGGTCGCGCTGAGTGCGCCCATCGTCCGACCATGAAAGCCATTGAGCATCGTGATGATCTTGTACCGCCCCGGCTGACCGTTGAGACGAGCCAGCTTGATGGCCGCTTCGATGGCTTCAGTCCCGCTGTTACAGAAAAACGCCCGACCGTCGAAACCACTCCGCTCATTCAACGCCTTGGCGAGCAGCCCCTGAGCCTCCATGTACCACGTATTCGGGACATGAATGAGCTGTCCCACCTGTTCCTGAACAGCCTGAACAATACGAGGTGGACAGTGCCCTAACAGACCGCATCCCCAACCCGGAAACAAATCGAGATAACAATTCCCCTCAGCATCCCAGATACGCGACCCTTCACCACGAACCAGACACACAGGATAACGCGTGTAGTTGCCAATCACATAACGCTCGAACATCTCCATGATTTCCGAGGAGGAAGTCGTTGTGGTGCTCATGATGTTAGCAACTCCTTTCGAGTCGTGGTAATTGATGTTGTGCAGCAAGATGCCGAGTCTGATCTGTCGGTTGTTGGCCCATGCCCCAAACAACTACCAAACTGCTGTTCGTTATTTTATTGGCTGCTCGATGTTCCCAGTTCCATGTTCTGGCTTTCTTCCAAAACAATCTCCGTTCCCACACCCTTGTCTGTATAGATCTCCAATAACAACGAATGACGTACCCGGCCATCGACGATGTGAGTTTTGCGAACGCCAGCTCGAAGACTATCCAGGCACGCTTCGACTTTGGGAATCATTCCTTGAGCGATCACTTCTTGAAGGACGAGATCCTGACACCGCTTGGCGTCAAGACTCCGGAGGAGAGAATCGGGATCATTACGATCTAATAAGATCCCTGGAGTATCCGTCAGCAGTACAAACTTCAACGCTTGTAACTGGCTCGCAACAGCCGCGGCAGCTGTGTCAGCATTGACATTAAGCCATCGTCCGTCCGCGTCGAGCGCCAAAGAAGGAATGACCGGAACGACCCCCGCGGCGCAGAAATCCTCAATCAGAGCTCGATCGACTCGCGTGACTTTTCCGACCCGTCCAAGATCAATCGGAGTGCCGTCTTGACCATTTAATTCCAGCTTCTCGCCGAACAAATACTGGAACGAACCAAGGTGACACCCAACAGCCCGTCCGCCCATCTCGCGAATTCGTTTTTCGATTCCGGCGTTAACTTCTTTGAGGAGAACTTCGACAACGATTTCGAGAGTTCGTTCGTCGGTAACCCGCCGCCCTTGAATTTTGCGAGGCTCCAGGCCTGCCTTGGCCATCGCACGGTCAATAGCCTTTCCTCCACCGTGGACCAGAATCGGCCGCAATCCAACGGTCTCCATGAACACAACGTCTTGGAGAGTAGCCCGCAAGCCGTCCGCATCCTCCATCGCGCTGCCGCCCAGCTTGATGACGGTCAGTCGATCACGAAACTTTCGAATGTAGCTTAGTGCCTCGATCAGCACTTCAGCCTTGCGGATGGCGTGATCCATCGCAGCGATCTCAACAATACCCAGGTGAGAAAACGAAAAGTTTAATTGTAGATGGTGCAAACGAACTGTCAACGGAAGAGTCTATCGTCCAGATTGCCTATGGATTTTGGGATCGTGGCGATACGCCGCTCCAAGAAAAACGCATATCAATCAACTCATCTCCCACCTACTTCGACCAACCATTTTTCGCGTCTCGCCTCCACCCGTTTCTTTTCTTTCTTCTGCGCAAGTTGTCGTCGGTTTTGCATCTGTGTAGTGGAGACCGGAACGCGACGGCAAACCGGCAACCCATCTTACGACTCGTGAAATCAAACGAATCAAACGCCACCAACTCTATGCAACCAACCACGTGCAGCGTCCGCTGGCGCAGGGGTCCTCTCGCACAACGAGGATGTTGTTCGGAGGGCCCCACTTTTTTCTGCGTTCGCTGCACATGGTTGTTCATCATAAATAGAAAAGGGCCTCACAAGTCTTGACTTGCGAGGCCCTTTTCTACGTCAACCTGGTCAGGCAAAAGATTACCAGCTAATGTTCATCAGACCCATGTGAACGACAACGTGTTCACCGGCCGTCAAGACTACCTTACGGTTATGGGTCTTGGTTCGCCCGTTTTCCACGTGATCGACTCGTAAGTTATAGAAGTAGCGTTTTCCGGCTTCGAGCGTTGGGGTCACGAAGGAACGCTTACTCGAGGTCAGTGAGCAGTAGCTGCCGTCGATGTAGAGAGTTGCGTTCTCAGGCAAATACACCGTCACGCGTGCCGAAGCACTTTGAGCAACGTTCGTGTTGCCTGCCAAAAATCCGGTATTGTCCCCGGAAGGCGGAGCAACAGACGCAGTACGATTGGCAAGATCAGATACAGCGTTGGACAGTTTCTCAAGCGACGACTCAATGCGATTGAAACGAGCTTCGATTTCTCTGGGCACACTGGACGAATATGTTCCAGGACCGTGAGAAGGCTTGGGGTGTGGGTGAGTTTTGGGGTGTGGGTGAGGCTTGGGGTGTGGGTGATGATGCTTGTTGTAGTGGTGATAGTGATGATGCTCGTGGATGTGCTTGTGCTTATGTTCGTGCTTGTGCTTGTGTTCGTGTTTGTGCTTGTGCTCGTGTTTGTGCTTGTGCTCGTGTTTGAACTTGTGGACATGCGTTCCACTACAAGAACAACCTACGCAACTTGAATAGTAACAGCTGTGGCAAGAACTGTAGCAACCGTAGCAAGAACTGTAGCAGCTATAACATCCGTGGCAAGAACTATAACAACCGTAGCAAGAACTGTAGCAGCTGTAGCAGGAACTGTAACAGCCATAGCAGGAACTGTAGCAGCTGTAGCAGCCATAGCAGGAACTGTAACAGCCATAGCAGGAACTGTAACAACTATGGCAACCATGGTAACCATAGTTGCTGTGGTGGTGGAAATCGACAGCTTCACCACCGGTGGTCAACATTGCCGCGAGAATGACACCGTACATTCGAAGCGTACTCCCTAAGTTCAAGGAAACATCTACAAGCTTGTGATACTCCGCTGGGACGAGCCCAAGTTGGTTCCGCAAACGAGATACCCTCCGATAGTAGAATGTTAAGCATTTTAAGTGTTCTGCAAAACCCTTAGCGGATAGGTATCTCGGCTCGGTTAGGATAAATGGTCAGAATCTGGCTGTCAAAGGTAAAATAGGAAAAATAGAAAAATAAAGAGGTTTGCGAGTTGTTTCTCTGGGAATAGATATGGTAATTTTGGCACTTATAGTAAGTGAGGAGAATATGGGTAAGAGTAACATGAGCCCATTGGGCAAGATGCAGACTATTGACAAATTCGAGACACGTACGAAAGAAAGAGGCATAGGAGAGCAAAGGGCCTCGCAAGTCGATTACTTGCGAGGCCCTTTGCTCCATACACCTGATCAGGCGGATGATTAGTGGCTGATGCTCATCAGATTCATGTGAACTTCAACATTTTGCCCTGCGAACAACACTACCTTCCGATTGTGGCTATTGGTTCGGCCGCTTTCCTCGTGATCGACTCGCAAGGTGTAATAGTATCGCTTGCCAGAATCGAGGCTCGGGGTCACAAATGAACGCTTGCCCGAGGTCAACGGACACAAACTGCCGTTGACGTAGAGTTTTGCGTCCTCGGGCAAGTAAACCGTAACGCGAGATCGAGCCGTTTTGGCCGCATTCGTGTCGTTCGGAGACGAAACGACGACAGCCCTAGCATCCTTCTTGGGTGTGTTTATGACCGCACCAGACAACTGCTCCAACGACTGTCCACTGGCTTCGGTTTTGGTGCTGGTTTCGGCCTTTTCCTTCATCTCCGGAGCGGGAGCCGGGCCTGTATACGGAACAGCCGGTTGAACCACGGTTCCTCCACACCCATAGCAACCAGTGCAGCCAACGCAACCAGTGCAGCCAGAAGAATAATAGTAACCTTGGCAGCCATGACACGAACTGTAACAGACATCACACGATCCAAATCTTCCGGGTCAAGAACAGTAACAACCGTAGCACCCTTGTCAAGAGCTGTATCAACCATTAAAATACCAGTATCAACCATGACACTAACTGTAGCAGCCATGACACGAACTGTAGCAGCCGTAGCACGAGCTGTAACAACTATGGCACGAGCTGTAACATCCGTGGCACGACCTGTAACAACCGTAGCAACCATGACAAGAACTGTAGCAGCTGTAGCAGCCATGGCAGCTATGGTGAGCTCTGTGATGATGATGGAAATCGACTGCATCACCACCTGTTGTCAACATTGCGGCAAGAATCACACCGTACATTGAGGCATACTCCCTGAGTTGAAGAAATCATCCACAAGATTGCGAAACTACACTTTGCGGAAACACAAGAGGTTGTTGGAAAGAGATGCACCAGGAAGAGAAGGTTGGCGCATTCTGGGCAATCTGCAAAAAATTTGTCGGATACGCATCTTGATTGAACTAAGATAAAAAGATGAGACAGGACTGTCAAAGTCAAAATAGAAAAAATGGAGAAAGCTGGAGATTTGAAATCGCCTTGTACGACAACCAGTTATGGCGATTATGTGGCTTGGAACAATCAAGTGAAACATCAGGGAAATGAAAAAGGCCCCACGTCATAACGCGGAGCCTTACGCCAAATTCGAATGTGATGTGCTTAGTCCGGTTCACGCTTTCATTGGGTACAGATTTCTCGTATTCAAAGTCCCTCTCCTCGCTTACGTGGAGAAGGCCCTAAATCCAAGCGAAGCGGAAATCATAAGGAGCGAAGCAGTAAACACTGAAGGGGAGGGGAGTGCGGTCCACGCACGACCCGCTATTGGTCTAAGGATTTTGGGAAATGGAAACAGTACCCTTCACGAGCGTAGATTGCTCTAAGCCCTATTGTTCGATGGAGTGAACTCAACGATTCCACAACCATCGAACAGACAAAAGAACCTGAGATGACCGTGTTGAGGGCCGAAGCCCTCGCCGTTTGCCTTGCCAGCCTGTAGGCCTGGGAAACCATTCAGAACCTACACAACACGCCAGCTATACTTCTTACCGCGTCCATTCTCGCCATCATCTTCGGGTTGTGCTTTCTCCGGTTTTTGCGCAACCGCTTCAAACCCTTCGACCGTATCTTTTTCGATAAGCCGATTCACATAACCCTCGATAGCCGTCAGTTCCTTACCTTCTTCGGCCGTTACGAAAGCGATAGCGATTCCATCGGCACCCATCCGCCCTGTCCGACCTATCCTGTGGACGTAAGCTTCGGGGTCCTTGGGCAGATCATAATTGATGATGTGCGAGATCCCTCGAACATCGATCCCACGTCCCACAACATCCGTAGCCACGAGCAACGAGACCTTCCCTTCGCGGAAACGCTTCATGATCTTGTTACGTTTCGGCTGAGGCAAATCGCCGTGCATCGCAGCCGAGTCGGGATAATGATCCTTCAGTTGCTTCGACAACCGATCGGCCCATCGTTTCCGCTCGGTGAAGATGATGCACTGCTTCGGTTTTTCCCGTTCCAACACTCGCAACAGCAAATCGAATTTGCGTTCGTGATCGACCGAAATGTAGACCTGCTTGATCTTGTCGACGGTGACCTGTTTGGGCCGAACTTTGATGTGAACGGGCTTGGTCTGATACCGCCCGGCCAGTTCCAAAACGCTATCGGGCATGGTAGCCGACATCAACAGCGTTTGGCGTTTGGTCGGACATTGCGACAGAATGTCGCGGATGTCATCGCGGAAGCCAATGTCGAGCATCCTATCGGCTTCATCGAGAACGGCGTAAGTAACACCGTCGAACGACAGGGTATTTCGTCCGAGGTGATCAAGAATACGACCGGGAGTCCCGACGACGAGATCACATCCACTTTCCAGGGCTTTCGCCTGTTGGCGAAACGGTTGGCCACCATAAACGGCCAACATTCGAAGTTTTTTACTCGGCGAGAGCTTCTTCGCTTCTTCGCAAATCTGAACAACAAGCTCCCTCGTGGGAGCCAACACTAACGCTTGCGGGCCATTGCCTTCCGTCTGTTTCCACGCATTAAAGAATGGGATCAGAAACGCAGCCGTTTTACCAGTTCCAGTTTGGGCTTGGCCGATGGCATCGCGACCGGCCAACACATAAGGAATCAGAGCGGCTTGGATGGGACTTGGTTTGCGATAATTGGCCCGATCAAGCGCAGCGAGGAGCTTAGGTTGGAGTTTCAAGCGGCGAAACCCCTTGGGCGCTTCCGTCTCTACTGCGGTTGTCAAGCAAACCTCCAGAATAATGGTGTGTGCGCATTGCAATTACCGTCTCGTACAGAGACTACACCAATAGTGTACTTGGCAAATACGTTTCTGTCCACTCGAGGTTGTCTGCAACGATGAGACTGCGTTGGATCAAAGCTGCGGAGCGGCGGCAGACCGGAGCCACACGGCGGAAGCCCGTAGAAAAATGACGAATTCCTCTGTTGTCGTGGTTGGAAGCCGCGAAGCGGCGACAGATTGTAGCTACGCGGCGTAAGCCCGTGGAAAAGATTTCTCCTCTCGCCTCTCTGGATGGAACTTTCTCGGCGCCGGGAACCGGCGACAGAATCCGACACGATAGCTCTCCCGCCAGCTCCCGGCTTGGGAAACTCCGTAGAGATGACCTGTGAGCAAACGTTCCCACCGGGTTCAAGACCAAAGCAACAAATCAAACGAGGTTGCCCACTTTCTGTGCCACCGTCTCAATCGTTTAGGTCGAGAGACTTGTTCACGGAATCCTGATGAAGTGACCGATTCTCTGTGCTTCTGCAATTTCACCGAGAACCACGATCCCCGCCAGATTGAACTTCCGACGAACTGCGAAAAATTACGGCCACCATTCGCCAACGTCTCGGATGGCTTGGGCCGTTTCGAGGATAGCTTTTTCACCGCCGAGGGCTTTGATGTGT
>CAYRFQ010000074.1:0-38616 GCA_964423615.1 uncultured Alcaligenaceae bacterium
CGCAATGATAAAATCAAACGCTGATGCACTATTATCTGCTGACACCATGTACTAGCACTTCGAAGCTAGGCCCGAACCTCGGCCTCGCGAACGCGAGATGGGTCGAGCGTCGCCTGCACGAGGAGTCGGTGCACTGCGACCACCGCGGCCAACCAATCCTGCCTTTGTGCTTTCCGGAGGAGGTCGGCGAGCCGAAGCGTTCGAGCTTCGAAGATACTCTTTCGGCGCAGGCGGATTCCCCGCGGAAAACGGATGAAGCCCTCGGCTAACGTTCCCCAGGACGGCCATTGGTTCGTGCTGCCAAACCTCAAAGCCCTCTACGATTCCCAACTTGCCAGTCAGTTTCTGATCGACGTCGGCGCTCAAATGCCAACACAAGATGCGGTCAAATTCGGACCTGTCTTGCTCTCCAGATAGTCTCCATACAGGTGCGTGTACACTACGTGTACAAACGATCATTATGGAGCATGGAAAGCGTGAAGGGAAGCGGAGATATGTCGGGCGGCGTAGTGTGAAATAGTGCCAAATACCGGATCGCCCACCGGTGGGTGTTTTCGTTCCACTCAGACCCTTGATGCCGACCGACAAACAGATTCAAAAACGATTGCGCCTGTGGCTCAGTCAATTCCTCAGAGCCGCAACCGCTCGGTCGTTCTCGTCTGAGCCTTTCCACAATTCGGTCCTTGATGAATCTCCGACTCCCAATTTCCCACTTCCAGATACGGAGCACACAACCGTTTCCGATCGAACAACGAAAGCATCCGATAGCGCAGTTTCCGTCCCCACGGAATCGGCTGTTTCGCGTGTTCGCTGAGCGACGTTAAATATTTCTGGTAATCCCCCTCGCTAATACGTGGATACTCCTCTCTGGTGGCGAAAGCCCAGACGTTTTCGGGTCGGTCTTTGGTTCCGTGCCATCCCAGAATCCGCTGAGGGTAGTCTTCCAACAAGAGTTGGAATGCTTCGGGGGTAAATCGCCAGTAATCGCTTGGGTGATTGTGAATGCGAACATGGAAGGGACACGAAACCAGGAACACCCCATCGCAACGGAGGACTCGTCGGATTTCGTCGAACCCTTTCCAAAATCGCTCGACGTGTTCGAACGTGCTCATGGCAATCACAGCGCCAAAACTGTCATCCGCAAAGGGAAGAGACTCGACGCTCGCAACGACGTCCACTCCGGGACCTTCGCGAACATCGAGTCCTGTGTAATGGCCTCCGGGAAATAACTTCCGGAGGTCGGCGAGTTCGTCTTGGCCTTCGACAAGAAAGGAACCGACTTCCAGGATCGGTTCTGGAAAGGGAAATGTATCGGTGATCGCGCGGGCCACCCCACGTAGGAGTTGGTTCATGCGTGTGCTTCCTTGCAGCAAATAGTAGTCAGGACGCCCTGAGTCCCATCCGCCAGGCGTGGTCTCGGCACTGTCCGGTGCGCCAACGACTCCATCACGGCATTGGAATTTCGTATTTGCTATACGGGAAAATCTTTTTCGGGGACGCAGACGATTTCAATTCTACCGTCGGTGATTTGCCAGGATCGGCTTTCGACTGTTGCTTTTCTTGTGCGGAGGCAGTCTTCGTCTTGACCTGGTCTTTCACGGTCTCCTGCAACTTGGAGCCAGCCTGCTGAACATCCTGACGACGCTCCTCAGGGATATTCTTGGCAACCGTTTCGACTGTTTGCGCGAGCGCCGGACCGATTTTGGATCCTTTGACCCACTCGTCGGCGATCGGCACGTGAGAGAAGACCCAGCAAATAGACCCCAAGAGCATCGCCGTTGTTCCTCCCGCCAAAACCATCCCGAGAACCCGATTGAGCCACTCGAGCTTGTTTTCTTTGATATATTTGCCCAGCGCCAGAGTGATCACCAGCATCAACAGAAAGACCCCAACAAACAAGCTGACGTAAGCGATAGCACCAACCGCGAACGGGGATGCGTCCTGCATCACGTGAGTGGCGAGCAGATTCGTCGTCGCTTCGTGAAACGTCACGCTGCAATAAACCCCGAGAACGACTGTCGCAATCCACGAAAGTTGCCAAAGTAAACCGGTCACGGCTCCCCAAAGGGAGGTCACCGCAAGAATCGTCAGAAGAATGATGTCGAGCGTATGCATAGTTCAAGAAGCTCCTTTTCAAGCCGACGAGGCATTGGCCTTGTGTCGCCTCCTGACTTGGATCGGCCCTAAATCTATTGTACCGGACTTCCTGGCAACGGATCCGCAAGATCAGAAATTTCGCCAAACTCAATTCCGAGTTGAACTCACCATCCGGCAATCGTGGCAGTCTTTCGAGTTCCTCAAAACGAATGGATCACATTTTGTTATTCGCAGACCAATTGCAATTCTTTGGGAAGGAGCCCGAAAACTCGCTCTTCTTGGGAATTTTGAACTGCTTTTCGACGGGGCACGTTCGCCCACCAGGTCCAAAACCAGGACAACGAACGCCTAAAGAACACCGCCTCCGCCCCTCGACAACAATCACTCGACTACCTGAAAAGTCCGAATATACCGCCAAATGTTGTATCTGAGTTCCCATTCATCGTGAATTCGATTTGACAGCATTTCCTTCTAAATTGTATCATCTTCTCTACTTTCTTTATTTTGCCTAGAATGCGTCTATGTTGTGTGTCTATCGAATGGACCATGGCGCATGTAGGTTCGAAACGATTTGGAGGTGTTGCTCGATGTACAGCGTTGTGTTGATGGCGGCTCTTACAGCTGGAACTTCTACACCAGACTTCCACCACAGGACTGCTGGCTGCTATCACCAGAGCTCTTGCTTGGGTTGTTACGGCTGCGTTGGAACCAGCTATGGCTGTCACGGTGGTTGCTTCGGTGGATACGGTTGCTACGGCGGATACGGCGGACACGGTGGATATTCTGCCGGATACAGTGTCGGCTGCTACGGGTGTGCCGGTGGTTGCTATGGTTATGGTTGTTACAGCAGCGGATACATGGGTGGCTATGGGTGCTACGGCTGCACTGGTGGTTGCTACGGTTATGGTTGTTACAGCAGCGGATATGCTGGCGGATACAGTGTCGGTTGTTACGGGTGTGCCGGTGGTTGTTACGGTTATGGCTGCTACGGCAGCGGATACATGAGCGGTTATGGTTGCTATGGCTGCACTGGTGGTTGCTACGGGTTCAGTTGCCACGGCTGCTACGGACACGGACCGACAACCTCGTGTGCGGGCTACAACTACGCTCCAGGATATACGACTCCCGGATACACGACTCCTGGAATGCCTCTTTACGGTAACACCGTTCCAGGTCCTGTCACCAACCCCTCAACAAATAAGCCAGCTCAACCGTCGACGAACGACAACAAGACCAAGGCCTCGATTTCCAACACGCCTGCGAATTTGGCCATCGAAGTCCCAGCCGACGCCAAATTGTATGTCGATGGAAAACTCACAACCTCGACATCCGAAGTCCGAAAGTTCGTCACTCCGCCTCTCCAACAAGGCCAAGTGTACTTCTATGACCTCCGAGCTGAGGTCGACCGAGATGGCCAACGCATCGCCGTCAATGGACGCGTCATCATCCGAGCTGGTCAAAACGTCCGGGCCCAGCTGAGCGAACCCTCCCAAAAAGGCACATTCCTCGTTAGCGCCGATTAGCATCCCAAACGGTCTCTGATCGATTCCTTTCTGTGCTTTGCCCTTCCTCCGAAACATGCTTTTGGCCTTCGGTCAAAAGCATGTCCTTTTTTTCGATCAGTATTTCTCTGCCAATGAGATGGCCTCCGACCGGGCAAAACAACCAGGACACCTGACGACCGTCGCAACCTCCTCGGCCACGTAACCAGACTACGACTCTCTCCTGTTCAAGACTGTTGGTCGGACAGACCCGAACGCCATCGACACAAGCCAATTCACATTGACCTTACCGACGAGATGTGTGCGGTAACCAGACACAGTCTCACATCGCCTCAGAAATACGTTTCTGAAATGACGCACTGGAAAATCTTGCCAAGACGTGACAGGCTTGCGATGGTACCCTGCGCCCGAAAAACGGAAACTCACCAGTGCGGTAATAAGGAACCAAAACGCCTACCTAAAAAAGAAAGCCCCGCCCAATGATCAGGTGAGGCTTTCCCCTGGAGGTTCTTCTCCATTCCGGTCCCGGCTTGATTGCACCGTGAGGTGATTGTCTTGTTAGAAGTCTTCTTTGTGGGCTTCAGCCAGGGATCGAAGTTTCTTCATCGCCCGAACATTCAATTGGCGAACACGCTCTTTGGTGATACCCAGTTGTTCCCCGATCTTTTCGAGCGTCAGCCCGCCGTTGTCGTCATCGAGTCCTGCACGCAAGCGAATGATTTGCTGCTCACGAGGATCAAGATACTCCAGCAATCGATTGACACGGTACGACGCATTCTCCGCCGACACGATCCAATCGTGCTCGTTCGTGCGATTGTCGGGAGCGCTCTCGAAGATTTGCTCGTGACCGGTCACATAACGTTCGCGGCGATTTTGCTCCTCCGGGATGCTTCGGGCAAAGTTCTTCATGATGGCCCAGCTGGCATACGTGCTGAACTTGTTCCCCCGATAATAATCGAACTTCTCGACCGCTCGGATGAGCGAAACGTTCCCATCGGAAATCAACTCGAACATGTTGTTTTGATAAGACGCATGTTTCTTGGCGATCGAAACGACGAGCCGCATGTTGCAGTTGATCAGTTGTTCCTTGATCGTATTGGCTTGCTCCATGAGTTGCTCGATTCTATCGAGGTCTTGGCCCCGGACCTTGGCCGGATCGAGTTTCCCGTCGGCATCGGCGACCTTTTCCCGAAGAACGTTGGCCTTGTGTTTAAGGAAGTTCATCTTGCGGAACAAATGCTGCTCTTGGGCCTTGTTCAACAACGGAACTTCATAGCAAGCTGCGAGTTCAGCAGGGACGTCCTTCGGCACCTTCATCTGGTTCCGGCGTGATTCGAAGTCCATCGAGTCGGGCATCTCGCCAAGCATTTCTGCTTCCTTGCTCGGGTCCTCAAATTCTTCACTATGAATGTAAGCGATGGGCTGATCCAGGAGTTCCCGGGCCCGAGTTTCGTTGATCACCCGATACATCGAATTTCGAGTGCGTCGGAAGCGTTTGGCGAGTGTATCCACGGGAATCCCCCTTCGATAGGAGTGGTAAATTTGGAGTTTGGTTTCGGCATCCAAGGGAGTCGCTACCTCGGGGAACAACGCCTGATCTGGATGCTCTCGGTCGTAATTCTTTATGGTGTAACGAATGGCCTCTGTCGAGCGGCCCAACCGGCGGGCGATCCGTCGGCTGACCTCCGTCAGAGTGCACTCGGTGAACTGAGCCATGCGTCGAGCCCGGCGAAGGATGTCATCCTTCTCTTCCTCCGTCAGTTGCGAAAACCGACGACTTCGCTCAACGCGGTCTTGATTAGCATTCAAAAACGGATCGATCAAGGATGGTAGGAAACCTACCTGACGTCGACCATTGCATAAGATGGGCAAACCAATGAGCCCACGCTTACGCCAACGGTTAATGGTTTTCGTCGTCACATTCAGCTTTCGGCTGATTTCTTCCAACGTCAAAACCGGTTCGTCCAATGTTTCCACTGGAATCGCTGGTATCGAATTGGCCAATTCTGAGATGAACAATCCCAAATCGGCCTTCAAATTTTTCCCAGGAATGAGTAAGTCAGGATAGGTTTCCGGCCGATAATCAGTTACACGGAAACAGACGTACTGGTAGGGGTAATTCTTGTCGTCGTTAATTTCGGTCAACAACTGTTCGGCTCGACTTAGTTGTTCCAACCGACGAGCAGGAGGAGCAAACCGCACTTGTTGGTCCGTCAACTGTTTCAAAGCTTCGTAGTTAAACGTGCTCACAATCAACACTCCTTTCTGATCGTAGCAACGTTGTTCGCTCCCGCCGTTCAGGTCCCCGTGGGGCCCCGAAGGTGGAATGCGGTAGGGACATTAAATTCCCCGCGTAGACCACGATCATTACTGCTGTCGATCCTGCCTGGGTGTTCATCTTCTCTGTTTGGCAGAACAAATCTGACCGACAGTCGAAAGTTTGAAAATCTCTCCAAAAGCCCGTCGCCGTCTTTCATACTGGTCGTCCGAAAGGTGCGAAATCAAGTAATGACGCTCTTAGTACTCGTGTGGAATCACCAAAGTTTTGTTTTGCTTAGTGTTCCTACTTCAACATGCGAGATCGGAGAAACTAGAGTGTCACTTTTTTTCAAGAATTTTCAGATTTTCTAAAGAATCTGATAACGGAACAAATTGACACTATTTAGACTCTTAGATGCCTTGTGATTACTTACAGGTTCAGTAAATCTCGAAAAATATCGTGTTTTTCTGGACCATTCGGTCAACAATGCCTCCTCGAAGGCTTCTTCCGTCTCCTTGTTCTTACTTGTGCTGTTTGGGACCAGTGATTCTCTCGTGAGAGAATGGCCCAAAATACTCCATTTTGACGCACACAATCACAAAATCTTACCCGAGATACCTAACTTCGAAGTGAAATCTGGTTAGCTTTCGAATTCGTAACCACTTGTTCAACTCAGACGAGTCATTCCCTGAAATGGTTATCCCTATCTCGATTCGGAAGCCTATGGTCCGGGTCGAGTTCTTGTCTTGGTGAAGGGCTCGAATTCTTATTCGCTCTCGGCCAACTAACATTTGGTGTTGAGTTAGTTGAGATTCTTTTGTATCCCTAGTATTCCTTGCTCAGGGCAGGAATATACCAAGCACATGCCATGCCATTTCAGGCAATCAAACCTTTGGAAAGAAAATCTTACCCAGGCTGATCGACACAACTCTTTTCCGTCGAACGGTTTAGAACCAGCACAGGGTCCGTGTATGGGGAGAAGCGATTGTACAAGATTTGTCAAAGTTACAGTAAAAACTGTAGTTTGGTACACTTTTATTGTTCAAAGTTGCAATCGAGTCTGCCTCATTCTAGACATAGCTCTGAATATTTTGAAATCATTGCGAATCTTACCCAAACCGGATAGTTCTACTCTCGATTCCAAAATTAGCCTGCCTGGGCCACTCTCAGCGAACTTTCTGCCGTGTTGTTTGTGTACAATCGGGAAGGTATGTTGGAAATTTATCCTACATACTATAGCTCGTCCAAAGGCTCGAAGCCAGCCAATTTTCCCATCTTTTGGCTCTTTTCCCTTTTTCGAACGTTCTCAAAACGGAGCCGAGATCGCAATGTTTTCTTCTTCCGAACGGCTACACTGTCGCAACCATGTTCCAATGACCCTGCCAATTTGGCTGGTTGGCTTCCTTTTCCCGCTCGTTTGTGTTCCCGTCAACGCCCAGTCCTACCGCCTTCAAGAAACGAACGAACCCGGCAACATGTACCGTGTGAATGCCCGCGTTTCGTTGAACGGGACAATGACCGTTCCCTCAAAAAACGAAGAGAAACCAGCAAAAACATTACAACTCTCCGGAAAGAGTTCTCTGGATTACGATGAACGCATTCTCAAACTCGACAAATCCGGTCAAGTTGCCCGGACGGCCCGACAATATCGCCAACTGGAGCTGCAGCGAAAAGTCGATGATCAAGCCCAAAGCAGCTCGCTCCGGAACAACGTTCGCCGGGTAGTCATCCTTCGCCACAAGAACATGGAAGTTCCGTTCTCTCCCGACGGTCCTCTGACGTGGGCCGAAATCGACCTCGTTCGGACAGACGTGTTTCCACCTGCACTCTCCGGCCTACTCCCGGACAAAGCCGTGGCACCTCGTGACCGATGGACTCCCACATCAAAAAGCATCCAGGAACTAACCGATTTTGAACAAATCAAAAACGGAACTATCGTTTGCCAGTTTCAACAAGTAACCACCCTTGGCCAGAGTCGCCAAGCCCAAATCTCCTTCTCGGGAACCGTCAGCGGAATTGGCCAGGATGGCCTCACCAAACAACAACTCGATGGCCATTTCTACTTCGACCTCCAGACCAACCACATTAGCTACCTGACGATGCAGGGGACACAGACCTTCCCCGACGAAAAAGGAAATACGCTGGGCAAAATCGAGGGAACATTCGTTTTCACCCGGCAACAAATCCGTTCCTCCCCGACCCTCAGCAACGAAGCCTTGCAAAAAGTTACCACAGAACCGAACGAACGCAACACCTTGCTGCTCCACCAAGACCCCGATCTCGGAATCCAATTTCTCTACCCACGTCAGTGGCGGGTAGGCGGTGCGAGGGGCAACCAAATCAGCATCGACGAACGCAATGGAAGCGGACTCCTCCTCACCGTGGAACCCCCCAAACGAGTCCCCACTGGAGCCCAATTTGCTCGCGAATCAAGAGACTACTTGGAAAAGCAAAAAGCCAGGATCACTTCGACCACCGCAATCCGTCTCGTTCGACAGTCTCCGCGAATCGAAGACTTCGCCATCGACGTCGCCTTTGGCAAAGATCGTTTTCGAATGTATTATCTCGTCTTCCGCAACGACCTCGGTGGCGTCGTTGTAGCGGCTCGGTTGCAACTGAAAGATTTGCAAAATCTCCAGAAAGACGTCATCGGGATTGCCGCGACCATTCGACTGACGAAAAAACAGAAGTGACTTTCCGGTTCGGTCGATGTCACCGAGAGTCGGAAAGAGCTAACGCGAAGGAGTCGGCATTGTTCAGGAATCCAACGGAAACTTGCCGCGATTCCGATTACAATGTCACCTCCTCCGCATCCCCCGAATGGGCCATCGAGATGCGAAAGACAGTTCCTCGCCTCCCGATCGAGTCAAGGTACAACCAACCTCGACCACCAACTCGGTAAGGCTCGACTCCCCGATCGAGTCGTTGCAATCTGGCAATCAGGGTCACTCCAGATCGTATTGCAGCAGTTGGCACGATATTTTTCCGTTGTACAACGCAATCCGCTCGGAGGGAGTCAGACCGATTTGCCGTGCCAGGTTGTTGTTCGCCGTAAAGATCACGGCACGCCATCCTTGAAAACGTTCCTTCAACACAGTCCCTAGTAACCGATACAGTCCACGGAGTTGTTTTTCGTCACCAATCCGTTCGCCGTAAGGTGGATTGCATATCAAAAGTCCGGGCGTATCAATCGGTGGTTCGAAATCGGCCAGTTCCCTTTTCTGGAAGGTCAAAGCGTGGCCGCACCCGGCGGCCTTCGCGTTCGAACGAGCCAGCGAAAGAACGTCCTTGCGGTTGTCAGTCCCAAGAATCGTCGATCCCAGACCTCCTTCGATGCCATCCCGCGCTTCATCGCGGATGGCGTTCCACAATCCTCGGTCGAAATCGAGCCATCCTTGAAACCCAAAGCGTTTTCGCGTGAGGCCCGGCGGTCGATTGAGAGCGAGCCAAGCCCCCTCGATCAAAAACGTCCCCGACCCACAAAGCGGATCCACCAATGGCGATTCTCGATCCCATCCAGAAAGCATCAACAAACCTGCCGCGAGAGCCTCGTTGAGCGCGGCCTTGTGAAGCACCGTTCGATACCCACGTTTGTGCAACGACATCCCCGAGCTATCCAAACTCAAAACGGCTTGGTTCCGATAGACGTGGAGATTCAGCCCAACCATCGGTTCGTTCACGTCCACGCTCGGACGACTACCTTGTCTCTCAACAAACCAATCGCAGATCGCGTCTTTCGTTTTAAGTGCCGCATATTTGGAATGCGTCAGTGCCGAATCCCGAACGTTGCAATCAACAGCCAACGTATGGTCGGGCGTCATGTACTCAGCCCAATCGATTGTTTGAACGGCTTCATAGAGTTCTTCTGGAGAAGTGACTGTCGCCTCAAAAATTCGTCGCAGCACACGGACCGCCGTGCGAAGCCAGAGGTTCGCTTTGTAGATCGTACCCAGATCGCCCGAAAACGAACTCCCCCCGCGACCCTCAGAAACATCACTCGCACCAATCGCAATTAACTCATCCGCGAGAACAGATTCGAGACCACGGGCACAAGTGGCAAAACATCGAAATGGCGAAGCAGTTTCCATCAGATTGTGCGGCTCCGGGAAAACATATCAATACCACGCTAGTCGGGAAGCCAGTCCAACGCGAGTCGACCAGCAAAGGCCAAGTTCTTCAAAACAGGGAGCCTGCCAAATCGCGAAGCCATGGACTCTGACCAAATGACATACTTGACCCGGTCCGTTCAACTCTCCTGCCGATTCCCACAATGATATTCTCCAACGATCCTTCCAAAAAGCCATAACTGTTTCGAGCCGTGCAAAATCAGCCATTCCCACCCCCGGCGATCAAACTTCACATGCCAAATCGAACAACGTCCAGATTCGATGACATCGGCGAGGCCATCGTCGAGATGGACTCCATCGCAATTCCTTCAATTCGCCTTGTGTCGTTCGACCCGTTCTCTTATCCTCCCTTTGCTGTGTTTTTGACTCGGTAGTTGATGAATCATTTCACTGTCCAGGAAGGATTCACAACGCCCAACAACTCGCTTGAGTTTGTCTCCTCGAACGAAGGTGTGAAATGATGGATCGTTCAGCCCTTCTCCTGACCCTCAAAGAAATTCTGGAAGACGACCGTGGCGAACCCGTCGAGGGTTTGGACGAAATGGCCTCGCTGCGGGAAGGTCTCGGTCTCGATTCGGTCGACATGCTAACAATGGTCATGCAAATCCAAGATCGATTTCGCGTCGTCCTCGAAGCCGACGAACTCGAGCGAGTGGTGACAGTTAAAGATTTCCTGGACATGCTCCAGGTAAAAATTGCCAACGCCCCATCTTCCCGAGCTGCATGACTTCATTTGGTTCACCAAGGTTTGCAATATGCCCCAACTCCCGTGCAGAGAAGTTCCGCAAGCCCCCAGCCTGGTCCAATGCTCGCTGTTGGCCCACGCCGTGGCTCGTGTTCCCCTGGCGGACATCGTCAAGACGCGCCGAGAGATGACGTTGTTCGGTGAACCGCCATTCGCGAAGTCATTCTTGAAACCTTCGGACGAACAAACCGTCGTCGCCGTCCAGGCCGTCTTGAAAGCCATCGAAGATTCTGGACTCGGAGAAGTTCCCTTCGGCGAGTGGGGTGTCGTGGCGGCTTCGCAGTACTTCGCTCGTCGCAACGCGAGGCACGCGATCGAACAATTTCGGATCGGTGGAATTTGGAAAGTGTCGCCGTTGTTTGTGCCTCACTACTCGCTGCACGCGATTTCCGGAACGATTAGCCAAGCGTTAAAAATTCATGGTCCGAACGTTGGCGTCGGTGGCAAACAAGACGCCTTCGCCGAAGGGTTGTTGACGAGTCTAACGATGCTTGAGATGCACGACGTCCCAGGCGTGTGGACCGTAATTACCAGGTGTGAGCCAGACCGGATTTCTTTCGAAGACCCATCCAGTTCCCAAGATGTCGTTTGCCACGCCGTAGCATTAGCCCTGGTCAAGGAACCAACGGATACGCTTCCGAGTTTGCAGCTGACTCCACATCAGTCCACAGAGGTTTGGACGACGGCCTGCCGGAGCCGAACCGACCAGCAAGCCACTACCAACCCACCCACCCAAGAATCGGATTTCTTCGAGTTCATTCAATTCCTCGAACAACCCGACCCAGGGACCGTCTGGGGTCATACGCTCTCGTGTGGCAGTCGTCTTCAGATCGTCCCTGCAGCATAAAACCACCAGCAACGTAAACCTTCGCGAAAAATGAGATCGGTGGGGAGACCTCAGAGTGAGAACCAACGAATCGATTTGGATTACGGGCGTGGGTACGGCCAACCCTCTCGGCAATGATTACCCGACTACCGGCAAAAACTTGCTCGACGGTAAAAATGGGATCGTACGGATCACAGACTTTACGTTGCCCGACCACCTCAGCAGCATCGCGGGACGAGTGGGACAGATTCCCACACCGGACTGTTGTGAAGAAGAGGAATTTTCGAAATCCCCTCTCCTGAGAAAGCTAATGTTATGGTGTTGCTCCGAGGCCCTCGAACATGCTGGATTGGACCCGAAGCTAGACAAGACTCGTATTGGAATTTCGTTGGGCCTTGGCGCCGAATGGTTATTCGCGTGGGAGCACGCCATTGTCGGGTTGGCTCACAAAGGCGAAACGCCCACCGACGAGACCGAATCCGTTCTCGAATTCCTCTGCCGCAAACTACACCTGAATGGACCTCGCGGAACGATCGCGGCGGCTTGCGCGAGCGCCAACTACGCCCTGGCCCAAGCTCGCGAGTGGATTCGCATGGGCTTGTGCGATGTCTGCCTGGCAGGCGGCGGAGATACATTCATCAGTGCCCTGGGCATGGCCTGCTTCGGGAACCTCAGGGCTCTATCTCGTCGGAACGACGATCCAGCCCGTGCTTCTCGACCTTTCGACATGGACCGTGACGGCTTCGTCATGGGGGAAGGCGGGGTCATGTTCATCGTCGAGTCGAAAACCCACGCCCACAGGCGAAAGGCCAAAGCCTTGGCCGAATTGGCTGGTTTTGGAGCCAGCAGCGATGCCTATCATATGGTCATTCCCAGTCCCAAACCAGAGCCTGCCGTCATCGCCATGCAGAGAGCCTTTCGCGACGCCAAGATTCCTCCTTCTGCGGTTGATTACATCAATGCCCACGCCACGAGCACTCCCGTCGGTGACCCTGCCGAATGTAAGGTCCTCAACATGGTTCTTGGCGAGACCGTTCAGACGACCCCGATAAGCTCGACGAAAAGTATGACTGGCCATCTATTGAGTGGAGCCGCCGGAATGAACGCCTTGGCCTGTATAGTAGCACTGGAAAACCAGGCTGTTCCTCCCACCGTGAATCTCGAGAAACCTGATCCGGCGTGCAACTTGAGACACATTCCTCAGGAAGCTCAGCAACATTCAGTCCAGGTGGCTGTTTCGAATTCGCTTGGATTTGGTGGCTCGAACACGACTGTGGTGTTCCGCAAAGCTGCATGACTCCGACTTGAATTCTCGAGCGATCAACACAAAACGGGCCGCGATGGAAGCTTCCATCGCGGCCCGTTTTGTATTTTCCTATTTCTTCAAACTGCCCACGAAGCCCCTTACTGTTGGGATGAAGACTTCGCACTCATGTCAAGCATCTGCAAATCAACCGTTGCAAGCCCATTATACATGGCCTGGTAAGCACCGATGTCTCCGTCAGTCGCGGCAGCAAACTGTAGCCCGTTCTTGGACATATAGCGGACCACATCGCCGACCTTGCCTCCGTCTTTGAATTGCGTTTGAAAGGCCGCAATCTGTTTGCCGAGACCTTCAGTGCGAGAAGCCCGGATGGCCGACCGGAAACTCCGGATGAAAGTTCTCACTCGTGAGTAGTCGGCTCCACCAAGGATCTTCCCTTCCAAAAACGTCTGAGCCTCTTTCTGAAACTCTTGTTCCATGGCATCGATGTCTTTCAACAGATTGTCGCGGATCGTTTTCATGCTGGACGCTGGCTCACCCTTGAGAATCTTCGTGTAGAGAGCCTCGGCTTGATAGTCGATGTTTTTCCGCTGGTCGGCGGTTGTCACTGACACGAGACCGTCGGGCCAATTCACTTTCCCGTCGTTTCGGAGTAAAGCCAAGCTCCCGTTCGCCCCAGTCGTGACGTTGAGTCGAGTGAGGATGTCCCCGGAAAGGGCTACATCTTGAGGGACTGCGTTTGTATGAATCTTTTTGGCGTTGGCCTTGAGCAGTTCATTGAGCGCTGCACCGTTCCGAATCTCTCCGAGGGTCGCCAATTTCCGAATCGCTCGGAGGCGTTCCTCAGCTTGCTTGAGTCGAATATCCACCTTCGTCACGCCATTGTCGAGAAGCCATTTCCTGAGTTGTTCTTTTTCCTTGCGTGTCACATACCGCGCTCGGGTATTCAGTTCGCGGTAATAACGTTGGTACTCGTTATTCAATCGGACTTCGCTACCGGCTCGGAGAATTTCGGCTGTCCCAAAGTAAACACTCCCGATTGGGCTCGACCACGGGCCGCCCCACCAACCTGGACCAACTGGAAAGCCACCGTATCCAGTGAATCCGCCATTTCCTCCGCGGACACCCTGTGAAATCGTCGGAGTGCCCGTTCCAGGGACCGCACCAGGCGCTCCAAAAGGATTCGGAATCCCTTGAAGTCCGCCCCCTGGGGCCGTGACCTGGGCTTGTGATTCGGAAACAAGGATCCCAACGGTGAGAAGCGTGGCCAAGGCCATCGAGCCTCGCCAAAGGCGTTTGGCAACCATGGTGAGTGTCCTGTGATTAAGAAAGATCGTCAGATAGCACGGGCTTCGATGAAAATGACTACGAGTAGTCACGACCTCGAAGGCTGATTTTGACAGAATTGCAGGCCATCATGTGTTTCTGGGGTAACAACCCAATTCAGATGTGGCGGTCCCTCATTTCATTGCCCACAATTATCTACCTTATTCTACGCGGATAAGTCCGAATTGCACAATCTTTTGGTGATATTTCTCCCGAGCAAGATCAATCGTGGTGTTGGGATGTGTTGCGTTTTTGTCGATAATACCGCAGCCCAGGTACGAAAAAACCAATCGCCGAAATGATCCCAAAGAGCAGTGGGGCGAAATCTTTCACAGGTGGCTGAGACATCGGCGCCGCTGCCAAGAAACACAACGTCGCGGCAATGTAAAACCAACCCGTCAGCGTTCCCGCTTTGAATAAAAAGATCATTCCCGTCATGATCGCTAACACAGGCGTCAGTTCGAGAACCGGCGACTTCAGGAGGACTTCCACGACGAACGTTCCAATGGAGGCTATCACTCCAGCGGCCCAAGCGTGGGCCACCTGCCTTTCGACGAACGAAACGGGCCCCGAAAGTCGACGAATGTACCAAAAAGTCATTCCCCAAACGACGAGCCCAACACTCCAGAGCAGGAGGTAAGGCATATGGTCTTCCTCCGAATTTAACCCTGACCAATACATGATGTTCGTGACCAGACATAGCAAAAAGATGAGACCCGCATGCCACATCCAGAGAATCCCCCAGTTTTCCATGATGGGGGCATGGTGTGTTTCCCGGAAGAGACGGCCCACAAAGTAAACGAGACTGCTCGATCGGGCCATCACCGGCTCCGACTGCCGATACCTTTGCAAATCGGCGGCTAGCTCTTCGGCCGACTTGTAACGGTGCTCCGGACGTTTCTCCAAACACTTCAAACAAATCAATTCCAGGTCGGGATCGAGCTTGGAATTCAACAGCCGCGGACGGATCGGTTCTTCACTTTGGACCTGTAGCAACACGTCCAAGACGTTGGCCCCCTGGAAAGGCGGCCTCCCGGTGAGCATTTCGTACAGGATCGCACCAAGGCTGTAAACGTCCGAAGCCGCCGTGATCCGCACTTGAGAAGAATCGGACGTTTGTTCGGGCGACATGTAACTCGGAGTCCCAACGATGTTGCCGGTGTTCGTCAGACTGGCTCCTCCCTCAACACGCTTGGCAAGCCCGAAGTCGGTCACCAAAGGCGAGTTATCCGTACCGATCAGAACGTTACTGGGCTTCAAATCACGATGCAAAAGACCTTGCTCGTGGGCATGATGGACGGCCAATGCTATGTCGATCATGTACTTCGCTGCACGTTTAGAAGCAATCGGAGCCTTGTTCACAAGGTCAGCAAGGGTCACACCTTCGACGTACTGCATCGAGAAGTACGCCTGCCCTTCGTGCTCTCCGACGTCGTAAACCCGAACGATGTTTGGATGAGAAAGACCAGCTGCGGCCTGGGCCTCCACCCGGAATCGTTCCAGGTCTTCGTCCGATGCGTGTTCTCGACGAAGGATCATTTTCAACGCGACGTTCCGACGGAGCCGTTCGTCCCAGGCTTTGTACACCACACCCATGCCCCCGCGACCGATCTCCTCCCGTAACTCGTACGTGGCGAATTGTCGCGGCAACGTTCCGACAGGCCACGCCCGAGCCGCAGCCAGACTGAGTTGAGGCGTTTTCTCGATCGAGGCGTTCGCAAAATCCTCAGCAAGCAACGCAATGTTGGCGAGTTGATGTAATTCGGGCCCGAGATCTGGGTGTTCTTCGATCAGCGCTTGGATGTCGGGAGGTTCACCTAGTTGCCGTTGCTCGGTGATCTGTACCAACAACTCAGCGAGGCGTTCATCACGGGTTTCGTCTTGATTGGAGACTGCTTTGGTCATGGCGGTGGGATACGGAATTTCGGCTCACGAGTCACCGGCGAGGCGGTCCAACTTGAGCCATGGGATCGTCTTACACTGACACAATCTGCTCAGACAAAGCCACTTAGACCGACTCCAAGGTCTAGTCTACGATTTCGTCCTTGTCGCTCTCGGCGCCGGGGTTGAGCTGTTCTCGCAATCGACGAACGGCCCGGAGGTAGCGCATCGAAGCAGCGGCTTCAGTAAGTCCGAGGGCCAAAGCCACTTCCTGGTTGGCCATTTGCTCGAAATGGCGCATCAATATTATTTCGCGGTCAGCCTCCTCAAGGTTCACGATCGCCAGCTGAATACGACGCTGCATTTCGTGTTCGATGGCAGCCGAAGCTGGCGTCTTTTCGTGGTCCATGAACTGGGCCGCAAGTTCGGCCGACGAGTGTCCCGCCAAAGCCGCTGGCACCATCGGTTGTTCCCGGTCGACACCACGTCTTTGGGCAAGTCGATGACGTCGGTGGGCGTCGATGATGTGGTCCTTGGCAATGTGACGCAACCAGAGCGGGAAAGGCATCGCAGGGTTTTTGAGATAGTCGTCGAGCCGACGGCTGGCTTCGAGCATCACTTCCTGGACGACGTCGCTTGCATCCAAACGAGCAGCGATTGCTGGGTCGAGACGCAATGATATCATTCGTCGCAGCGGCTCTCGGTGTTGCCGCAACAGATCATCACGCGCACCATTATCACCATCACGGACCTTGTCCAGCATTTCTTTCGTTTGGAAGGTGTCGGACCACATACGTCTTCCCAATTAAGGCGAAAGGTTAAAGGTGAAAAGTGAAACCGTCACGTCGCTTGACCACTGGATGAATCAGACCTTTCACCGTTTACCTTTTCCCCTTGGTTCTCAAAACGCCGAACGTAAGATAAATTCCAAATCATCCACCGTGGTTGGCCGAGGATTCACTCGTAAGACCCTCTGGATGCCATGGGCCTTTTCGGCAAACGAACGAAGTTGTCCTTCCTTCACGCCCAACTCGCGAAGGTGGCCAGGCACTCCGATCGCATCGCGAAGTTTCTCGACCGTTGTCACTGCCAATTCCGCTGCCTCCAAGTCCGAGAGTCCGGTCGTATCAGCACCTAGCAACTGAGCGATTCGCCCAAACGTGGAAACACGCTCCGGCAAGTTAAAACGCATCACATAAGGCAACAACAAGCCGTTTCCGGCACCGTGTGAACAGTGCGTCGCCCCACCCACCGGATATTCCAACGCATGCACGGCCGCAACGCCAACGTTAGAGAATGCCAGGCCTGCCAAAGTGGCTGCCAAGGCCATGCCGTCCCGAGCCTGAAGGTCGCCACCATCTTTGACTGCCCGCTCCAGGTGCTGGCCGATGAGGGCGATCGCTTTTTCGGCCAAACAGTCGCCAAGGGGGTGACGGCCCTGGTAAACCGTGCGTTCCCCTGGCGGCAGGGGAAACACTTCGTTGTCTATAGCAGTATACGCCTCAATGGCATGCGTGAGGGCATCAATTCCGCTGTCGGCGGTCACTTTCGGCGGACACGATACCGTCAACATCGGATCGACAAGAGCGACACTTGGGCGGAGGTAGTTACTCAATACGCCAATCTTGATAGCGTTTTCGGTGTCCGTCAGGACGGAAGCCATCGAGACCTCCGACCCGGTTCCGGCCGTCGTGGGGATGCAGATCAACGGAGCGACCGGACCCGGAATCTTATCGTCCCCTTTGTAATCCCGCGGATGCCCTCCGTGGGCGATAAGGACTGCCGTGATCTTCGCAAGGTCCATGTTGCTCCCGCCACCTACGCCGATAAGGACGTCGGGCTCGAAACCTTTGGCCTGCTCGGAGCACTTGATCGCTTTCTCGAGCGACGGCTCGGGCTCACCCTCTACAAACACTTCCAAACCAACGTTCGCTTGCTGCAACGCCTCCTCGATCGGTCGGATCAACCCAGCGCTCACCAACACCGGGTCGGTGATCAATAACGCCTTCTTGGCATTCCATCGGACCAGCGGATCACCGATTTGACGAACCGCATCGCGACCAAAGATCAACTGCCCTGCCGAATGGAAGGTCCAGGTCTCCCTTCTGGGGAATTCTTGTGTCGTCGGATTCATGATTCATTCTCACGGAGGAGGTAATGACACATTGGTGTCACTTCAGTTTACAAAGACGCCATCTTGCTCCACAAAGAATCGAATTCTGACTGGAACCTGGCGACCAACCGAACATCATTCGTAACGACGAAATTCTCTTGGTTGAAACGAGCGGCTCCACGGGTCCAGTTGTAACTCCCGGTCAACAACTGGTCTTGATCGAATATGGCGAATTTGTGGTGCATGTGGGCTTCCGTATCATCGATTCGAACCTCTATACCAGCACGAGAAAATTCTTTGATGTCCGAACCGAGTTCATCCATTTTATCATTGTCCGTGAGAATGCGTATTTTTACGCCACGCTTGTGGGCGTTCAGGATCGGACGGGAGATGGTGTTGTCGGTGACAGTGAATACGCAGATGTCGAGATGCTTTTGAGCCGAATCCACCAGTCGAGCGATCCGAGCGGGGCAGTCGTCGCCTGGAGTAAAATACGCCTGGACTACGGGATTACCCCCAGCTTCCGCCGATCGGCTTTGGAGGACCTTGACGACTCCCTCAAGCCAGTCCAGAATCGCCGCTCCTTTCGAATCGTCGAGTGCCTTCTTTGCCGCCACAAAAGCTTGATTGCGATACTGAGCCAACTTGTGCTCATCCGGCTGGCTTTCCGCAATCAGCTCCTTGAGTAGATCCTTTTCTTTCCTCGAAAACCGGCCATCCTCGAGTGTTTCTAGCAAAAATTCGTCGAATTCGTGTCGGTCCAAGGTTCATTCTCCGGGGTAGGAGTGACGTTACATTCTGGTCGCTACCGCTCAAACAGGTCGCCGCGACATCTCCCGAGTCCTCTGGTCGCTAGTACTCCGACATATGCCGCAAAACCTCCATCACACAAAGCAAAGTGACTGCCGGTCATTATCCGGACTACGGAGGCGGGAAGCAAGTGCTGAGGATTCGGAACAGTCTTGCGGAAAACGGGCAACCTCAAATCCTATTCGTATTGACATGTCTTTACTCAACGATATCCTCCTGCCTCCATGATGAAGACCAGAACGCACTTCCGAAACTCGGAAATGACTGCTTGATAGAGCTTACTGCCGGATACGCATCCACCTAGGTATGGAGGAGAACTCGTGGAGAGAACACGGAATTGGGAATCCGGCAATACTCTGGCTGTGTTTCCCAGCAGACAATTATCCCTTCTAGGATTCAATGGAGTCATGGGCTGGCTCGTAGGTCTGTTCTTGTTGATCGTCCTCGGGCTGCCCCCATCGGCATTGGCACAACCAGAGACAACAGAGACTCCGAAATTCTATTTGAACAAAAATGACATAAGCTTACCCATAATGCTCGATCCAAGGGTCGCCAAATCGACTCGCGAGGTGCGACTGTTCGTCAAGAAATCGGCGGACGATTCTTGGCGGTTGTACACACGAACGAACCCATCTCAAAAAGCCTTCTCCTTCCATGCACCAAACGATGGAGAGTATTGGTTTGCCGTCTCGACAGTGGACTTGAGCGGTCGCTCCAATGTGTCCGATCCCACCAAATTGAAGGCCGGAGCCATCGTGGTGTTGGATAGTCAACCGCCCGCAGTAAGCCTCAAACGCCTCGGAGACAGTCCGGAGGGTGTCTCTATCCAATGTCGAATCAGCGATACTCATCCCGATCCGCTCAAAACCAAGTTTTATTACCAAACCCAGGATCGTCGTTGGCGGCTGCTCGATCCCAAACGATCGTCTCCCGATACATATTGCATACCAAGCCAGGCAGTTCTGACCGGCATGGTCCGAGTCGATGCAGTAGATCGATGCAACAATACCGCGCGTATCCAGACGCACCTCCAAGACCTACAACAAAACCCAAATCCCAACCCCAAGTTGGCCCAACGCTCTTCAACTCCAGAGCCAGCAAGTCCCGCTGATCAAGACACGCTCCGGGGGCAAGTTCCTGCACCCCCGCAACTCCTCAAGGGAATCCCAAGTAATACGCAAAACGTGACTTCCCCCCCCAAAAACGCTAATTCTGAAACGCAAAAACGCGCTCAAGTCGAGCAACCAAAGTTCTCATCTTCTCAGCCGGACCCAGTGATTCAAGGACAACCACCAACAAAATCGCCCGAAGACACAACGAGGTTCCCCACCAAAGCAACCGAACCTGTTACAACGACCGAGGGAGTTCGACGAATCGTTGCCCAGCGAGTAGCCAACGCCACAGAACCTCATCTGACAAACAATCGAAATGTGGAAATTCGGTATGTCCTGCAAGACGCTGGGGCAGGTCTACAGAAAGTTGAAATTTGGGTAACCAAGGACTTTGGACGCACTTGGAACCTGTTAGGGGTCGATGCGGACAAGCGATCACCTGCCCAAGTCGTGCTTCCTGGAGAGGGACGTTACGGATTTCAACTCGTCGTCTACAACTCGGTGGGTCGAGGCGGCACTACACCACCGCAGCCTGGTGACGTCCCCCAACGAATCGTCCAACTGGACACGACGCCACCCGACGCCAGCATTACATCCGTCACCCCAATCCAAAGTTCGCAACCTGGATTGATGCTCATCAGTTGGAAAGCCAGGGATGAGAATCTTGGCAAACGCCCGATCGCCCTGTTCTACGCCGAGCAACCAACAGGTCCTTGGATTCCGTTGGCGAAAGATCTCCCTAACGTTGGATACCATACTTGGAAGATGCCCCAATCCACGGCCAAGCGTGTTTATGTCCGAATGGTTGTGGTCGATCAAGCAGGGAACGTCAAAGACCATCAGACATCCAAAGCCGTGGAACTCGACGACGGAACTCGACCGACCGCACAAATCATCGACATCGCGCCATTGAACAAGCGATAATAAAAGATTGATATCGGCATCCAGAATAGAAAGCCTCATGGCCGATTGAACGGCCATGAGGCTTACTACATTTCGAAGGATGCTGAGAAAGTTCGAATTTATTGCTGTTCGGTGTCGTATTGAATGAGGGAAGGTGTGCCTGAACCTGCGTTGCTAGCCATACCCCAGAACCATGTACTGAGCGGCGGAATGCTCAAGCCGATCGTGAACACAGCACAGAGGAGGATCGTCGCGAATCCAGGAATGGACTTTTTGGGTTCGACTGGACGAATCGATGTTCGCAGATACATGGCGGTAATGATTCGCAGGTAATACCATCCACCAATCGCCGCGTTGACCATCCCGATTAAGGCCAGTGCACGAAAGAAAGTAGCATGTTCCGGTCCCACTGCCAAAGCACTGAAGAAGACCATCAGTTTTCCTAGAAAACCTGCAGTAAACGGGATGCCGATCAAGCTAAACATAAACACGACCATCATAATCGCAAGAACCGGGTGCGTCCTTGCCAAGCCTGCGAGATCATCTTCCGTTTCGACGGGCCGTGCTTCCGAATCAATGTAGGAAATGACCGCAAACGCCCCAACAGTCATCAACGCATACGCCACAAGATAGAGCAAAACAGCTGCGACCCCCGACAGCAGTAACACCTCCGCACCCGTCTCACCACTACGAAACGACGACGGAATGTATGGCGTCGCGGCCAAACCGATCAACATGTATCCCGCGTGAGCAATACTCGAGTAGGCCAGCAATCGCCGCAAATTCTTTTGCAACAGGGCGAAAACGTTACCCACCGTCATCGTTATGGCGGCCAAAAACCAAAGCAAAACGGGCACATCAGGACTGAGAAGGGTTCCTGAGCCAGTCGTCGTGATTCCCAAGACTTGGGGAGTGACAAAACCAAAGAGTCGAAGCAGAGCCACGAAACCAGCTACTTTCGGCACAACAGCCAACAAGGCAGCCATGACAGTTGAAGTCCCCTGGTACACATCGGGGGCATAAAAATGAAATGGCACCGCAGTGATTTTGAAGCCCAAACCCGCAATAATCATTATGACGGCGATGAGCGAAAGCATCGGAACGTTTTCGAAATTCAGCACTTGGACCGAGTCGTCCCACTGAACTTGATACAAAGTGTGCATCAACACAGAAATGTTTGTGCTTCCAGTCAGTCCATAGAGATAGCTAAATCCGAACAACAAGATTGCCGATGAGAACACGCTCAGCATGAAATATTTGAGGGCCGCCTCTTGAGAGGCATCATCATGCTTGGGCAGATAAAGCATGATATAGGTCGGTATACTGATCAATTCTAAGGCCAGAAAGAGTGTAACGAGCTCGTTAGCAGAACCAGTGAGAGACAAACCAGCTACAACAACTAATAGACATCCAAAGTAATCGCCTGCGTGCTGATCTTGGAGTTGGTCCCAGCTAAGTAACACGAGCAGAGCACCAAGACTGAGAGCCACAAGACGTGTATACTGTCCTAGTGCGTCGAGACTAATTGGGCTGACGAATAAATTCATTCCTTCTGCAGTACCGATGTCATTCGCGTAAGGCACAAAAAGAAACGCCAACACGATCCCAAAAAAGGATACCCCTGCCCAAACATGTCGACTCGCCCGAACCGTTCCACCCAAAAAGACAATACACGACGTGACCGCCAAAACGATCTCAGGCAATATGAGGGGGAACCCTCGCAGCAAACTGGGAACAACGTTGTCGGTCACTATTATCTCTCCACTCGGACTTTGTCGAGAGTTACCTTCGTATCTTCTGTTTGTGCCACTTGTGATTCTTGCGGTCGAACGTTGCGACGGTGTGCGATGACATTACTGATAACTTTGATGTCAGGGGCAGCCGTGTTGATGACCGGTTGGGGGTAAACTCCCAGAACAAGACACAAAACCATAATTGGTCCCAGGGCTACCCATTCTCTAAAGTTCATGTCGAGTATGGTCTCGGAGCCTGGAACTTTAGGTTCTTTGACCGGCCCAAAAAATACTTGGCGGAGCATATTCAGCAGGTACCACGCGCCGAGTACGATTCCACCTGTCCCAATGACAGCGTAAGTCGCATTTACTCGGAACATCCCGAAGAAAACCAACGCTTCGCCTACGAAACCATTTAGACCAGGGAGCCCAACACTCGTTAAGCATACAAAAACCATGCTGAAAGAAATGAAATACAACCGAGAGGCAATTCCTCCATAGTCGGCCAACTTCCGAGTGTGATAACGCTCGTACATCATTCCCACAAGCAAAAACAACGCTCCAGTCGAAAGCCCATGGTTGATCATCTGCATCAAACTACCAGTCAAACCAGATTCATTCAGGGCAAACATTCCAAGAATACAGAAACCCATGTGACTCACACTCGAGTAAGCAACAAGTTTCTTGATGTCATCCTGGGCCAGGGCACAGAACGCACCATATAGAATGCCTATGACCGCAAGGGGTCCAAGAAGTTGAAGGCCAAGATCGATACAAGCGTCGGGTGCAAGCGGTATACAAAGCCGTAATATCCCATACGAACCCACTTTGAGTAGGACCCCTGCGAGCAGAACACTACCTGCCGTCGGAGCCTCGACGTGAGCCAACGGGAGCCATGTATGCACTGGAACCAAGGGAACCTTGATCGCGAAACCAGCCAGCAACAACAGAAACACGAGCGTCTGGAACGTTAACCAGTATGAGACCGTGTAGCTATGGTCAAACAAATAGTTGATTCGTCGCACCAATTCCGGAATCGAGAACGTGAGCGAATGTGCTGTTTCCGCCTTTTGAATTGGTTCGTTGACTCCAACATTCGGAGGGCTCGTGAATAAAGGACTGTTGTCATAACAAACGACGACAACGGCCAAAACTCCCAGAAGAGTGATCACGCTTCCGACGAGTGTGTATATAAAAAATTTCCGGGCCGCCGCACGACGCTCAGGGCCACCCCAAATGCCAATCAAGAAAAAGAGTGGAACGAGCGTCAACTCAAAGAACACGTAAAATAAGATGATGTCGAATGCGAGAAAAACACCCATCATCGCCGTTCCGAGAAGTAGAAGCCAGGCATAGTATTCGTTCGTACGCTCCGTGACAGAAGTCCACGAAATCAGAACACCTGAAACCATCAGGAGAGACGTAAGCACAATAAGCCAAACGTTGAGTCCGTCGACTCCAAGATAGAAATCGACACTGCCAAACATTCCCAAGTCGATCATCTTATAGGAGGTCCGAACAGGCTCTAATTCATTAGCCTCTTCAGAAACGATCGCACCTGGCACAAAACGTGGATAGAACGTGTTGTATTCGGTAAAACTCGGTTTGGATGTCACGCCCGGCTTATCGAGAGAATCCGGAGTCGGATTCGGCTCGTTGTAATAAGCCGTTGCCACGACGATGGATAGAATTAAATTCGCCAAGACAACAACGAGACTCACGACACGGGTCACCGGAGTTTGATTATTTCCCAGAAGTGCAACGAGGAAGGCACCGCAAGTAGGAATTATCAGAAGCAACAGGAGTATCGTCGAAACTTCAAACATAATTCCTATCCCGAGAAGTACAGAACCCATTCACCAAGCAACGATAATCCTTACCGAAGTAAAGTCGCGAGCAAAAAACCAACAACGCCGAGCATCATGATCAGTGCGTAGAACTGAACGAGACCGTTTTGGAGCGGACTGAAAAGTCGACCAACGAACATCGGTATGTGTCCAACAAGATCGACCAGCTTATCAACAATTCCCACGTCAATGGCCGAGCAAATCTTGCCGAAAATCGATGCTGGCTTGACGATCATGATGTCATAGATTTCATCAAAAAAGAATCGGTTCCGTGACAAGATGGCTACCGTGGACGTCGATCCTTCCAACGAATCTCCAAGCGAAGGTTGTTTCGTGTACATCCACCACGCGACACCGACACCTCCTAGAGCCAAAAGGCCGCTAATGGCCATCAGGACAAGATTCACTTCGTGGTGGTGGGCTTTGGGTATCAGTGTGTGAGCAAATATTCCCGTGATCGGACCTAAAATGAGTCCAAGTACTCCTGCTCCCACTGCAAGAATAATCAACGGAACCACCATCACCATCGGAGATTCATGAGCGTGATCTCCGGCCTCAGGTGGGATTTTTTCTTCCCCCCAGAATGTCATGAAGTAAGCTCGAGCAGTGTAAAACGCAGTCAATGCCGCCGTAATCAGCCCTACTACGAGCAAGACCATGTACACCCATCCGAGACCATCAACATATTTTCCAGCGTCGTACGTTGCAGCAAGAATTTCGTCTTTGCTCCAAAAACCCGAAAGCAACGGAATCCCGGCCAAGGCAGCAGCACCGATCGCGAAGGTGATATGTGTGTATGGCAGGAGTTTCCGAAGCCCGCCGAACTTTCGCATGTCGATCACGTCACCCATGGCGTGCATGACGCTTCCAGCCCCGAGGAACAATAGTGCTTTGAAGAATGCATGCGTAAACAAATGAAAGATCGCAGCAACCACCCCGATCTCAAGAAAATCGAGCCGACCGTCTTCATGGAAGGTAACCTGACCATCCTCGAAATGACCCACTGCGGCCCCTAAAGCCATAAACATGTATCCGAGTTGACTGATCGTCGAATAGGCGAGAACTCGTTTCAAGTCGGTCTGTGTCACTGCCATCAAAGCTGCCATCAAAGCCGTCAACCCACCGATACACGCAACGACCAATTGAGCACCTGGAGATAATACAAACAACTCAATGGAACGAGCGACGAGGTAGACACCGGCGGTCACCATCGTCGCGGCGTGAATTAAAGCACTGACAGAGGATGGCCCCTCCATCGCATCAGGCAACCACACGTGGAGGGGAAATTGTGCAGATTTTCCTACAGCTCCGCAAAACAACAACAAACATATCAGTGTGGCAAGACCGGGAGATTCGGCAAACTTACCAGCTTGAATGGCATCGGCCACTGAGTCGTAATTCAGAGCCGATATGTTTGGACCGAGAGTCACCCAAAGCAATATGATGCCGATGAACAATCCGACATCACCAATCCGCGTGACAAGAAAGGCCTTCCTCGCCGCCATCGCGGCAGCCGGTCTCTGGAACCAAAAACCAATAAGCAAATAGCTACAAAGCCCCACGCCTTCCCAGAACGCATAAAGCAAAATGTAATTATTCGCAAGCACCAGCCCCGTCATCGCGAATAGAAATAACGATATCTCTGCGAAATAGCGTGGGTACCCAGGATCCCCATGCATATATCCAATCGAATAGATTGCAATGAGTGAGCCAACGAACGTAACCGTCACGAGCATGATGGCCGTTAGGAAATCCGCTCGAAGGCTAAAGTCTATTTGCACATCTCCGGCAGCAAACCATGTGTAGTAATTAACAACTTTGGGTGCATACCAAGTATAATAACTCGCCGTCTCTGGAGCTTCTGCGCCTTGGATGGAAAACAATACCATGAACGAAAGCACACAAGAACTTATCGCCGCGAGGATGCACAAGATATGACTCTGTCCACGAAGCAGAGTTGGACCTAGCAAGGTCGTGAGAGCGCTTGCGATCAACGGTAAAACCGGGATGAGCCAAAGGTAGTTCGCGACATCATCGAACATTGGTCGTCTCTTTCGAGAGGGAAGGTTCCAATCCGGCGGGTGTCAGGCGGGGCAATGGCTCTTCGACTTCCTGGGGAGTGATTTGGTCATCGTCGAGCGTTGGTTCTTGATCAGGTTCGCGAAGATCTTGCCAAACACTAACGTCGAGCGAATGGCGGTTGCGATACAGCATCAAAATGAGAGCGAGAGCAATCGCGGCTTCACATGCTGCTACAGCAAGAATGAAGAGCACAAACGACTGTCCTTGGAGATTACCTCGATAACGAGCAAAAGCAACGAGATTGATCGCGACTCCTTGGAGCATCATTTCCGCAGACAAGAACATTAAAATCATATTCCGTCGTGCAAGAAATCCAATCAACCCAAGGACAAACAAGATCGCACCAACGATCAAGTAGTTCTCTAGCCCTGCCGGACTCATTAAAGACCCTCCTTCCGGCGAGCGGAAATCGCAATCGCACCAATCGTTGCGACTAACAACAGCATGGCCACCATCTCGACAGCAACGAGATAGTCCGTAAACAACGAACGCCCAAGGGCTTGAACGTTATGGGAAGGCATTTTAGCTTTGTTCGTCGCGTCTCGGGGTGGGACGGAGTCGGATGGAGTGCCACTAAATTGGGAAACCGGCTTTGGTGTATTCGCTCGAAGCGATCCAACCAATTCAACACGAGACCGAAGCTCCAGCAATAACTCATCCAATGCCACTTCCAACCGACCCAATTCATCTTTGACCTTGGCAAATCCCCTCTCGCCTTCGACTTTCTCAGTCAGAAGAAATTCATCAAGCTGATCTGTCGATTGCTCAATCTTCGTTTTGAGGCCTTCGATAGTCTTCGCTTTGGGATTCTGCTTGGAAAGCTTCGTCACTAACTGTTGAATGTCTCGTGTTAAAGTCTTGTCGGATTCGAATTGTTCCTTTAATGATTCGAGGGAATCTTGCGTCTGCAGAGCATGAATTTTCTCAGCGAGTTGCTTCGCCGTTTTGACACGCTGTTTCGACTCAGCCATTTTGTCAGGGTCCGTCACATACGCCCTCTGCAAGACAAACAAGAGCCCTGCCAAGAGGACAAATCCAGAAAGTGCTGCAAGCAAAGGTTCCCGAGAGCGAAAGTCAGCGTTGTCCAACCCACTTTGTTGTGCCAGCATGATGACAAACAGAAACGTGACGACGATCGCACCTGCGTAAACAGTGATGGTAGCTGCCATAAGAAAAGGAGCTGCTTGCAAAAGAAATAGCCCGCAAGTACTCAAGATCACCACGGCAAACGACAAAGCAGCTCGAACTGGAACAGTTTGAGTGATCATGATCACGCCGGAGACAATAGCAATGCCTGAGAACACGTAAAACAAAATTGTCTCAATCAGGTGCGCGACTTGGGCTTGACCTTCGAGTGGAGTGTCGTCTGGTCGTAACAACCAAACTCCCGCAAAAATAAGTGCCATAACACCGACAATTCCTCCCAAGAGAGGAGAAAATCGCTTCGGACGAGGCAGCAACAAATAAATCGACAAGAACCCAAGGAACGAAACGACAAGGACGGGCCAGTTCTGTTGCCAAAACCCTCCCGCCACACTTGCGTCATCGTTCATGAACAAGACTTGCATTACTAGCTCTCGCCAATTGGAAACCTTGAGATATTATGCCTTCTCTGCCGAATCGACCTTTGGTTGAGATGCAATTCCCAGCGGTCCTGATTCCGTCCGGATTGGGTCTTTTCCTGCGTGAGCGGTTTGGTCAAAGACACTCAGAAGTTTTTCTTTGTCGAACATCATTTCTTCGCGACTCAGACCAGTGAGGTCGAAGAGCGAAGTCAGTTCGATGGCATCGCAAGGGCAAGCCTGTTCGCACATTCCGCAGTAAATACAACGAAGTTCGTCAATAACGAACGTTTCTGGATATTTTTCTCGACCGTCTTTTTGCCAATCCTCGGGAGCAGGCGCCGCAACGATGTCAATGCAATGGGCAGGACAGGCAGTCGAACACATATAACAAGCGACGCACTTAACGCGGCCTTTTTCATCGCGGTTCAATCGATGGACGCCGCGGTAATTAGGCGGCATTTCCGGACGTTCCTCTGGGAACTGTTGCGTGAGCGTTGGCGAAAACATGTGTTTCACCGTCGTCTGCAGTCCTTGGACGATGGCCGGTATGTAGAGTTTGTCAAGAACTCCAAGCTTGGGTTCCTCAAGCCACTTCACATCTTTTTCTGCAACAGGCATTATGAATTCACCTTTCTACAGGCTTTTTATTGAAATCTATTGACTAACCAACTCCCGCTGATCGCGGACGAGGGTGTTCGGCATTCGACGATCAACCGACTGTGACGGAATCGTTCCAATCCAACCGGCTCCCACAACGAACAATAACGTAACTGGGAGTAGTAACCATCGAGAGAGTTCGAATTCCTGAACGATCATTACACTTACAAAATTGAGAAGTGCAAGAGGAATAAGAACCTTCCACGCCATTCCCATCAACTGATCGAATCGGAATCGTGGAAGCGTCCAACGAATCAAAATGTAGAAGATCACAAACACCGTGACCTTCAATAAAAACACAAGGACTTTCAAAGCCCAAAACAAAATCGTGTTCGGTGCTTCAATGCCTGCAATATATGGAAAGTGCCATCCGCCAAAGAAGACCGTCACCATCACGAAACTCGTCGTAATCATGTGCGTATATTCGCCGAGAAAGAACAGGGCGAACTTCATGGCACTATATTCTGTGTGATATCCTCCGACGAGCTCTTGTTCGGCTTCTGGAAGGTCAAAAGGAGCTCGGTTACACTCAGCAAACGCCGACACAAGGAAGATCAAGAAAGCTAGAGGTTGATAGAAGACCCCCCAACCGTACTGCCCCTGATAGTAAATGATGTGTTCGGGGTTCAGTGATCCAGCGAGCAACACAATCCCCAACAGGGACATGCCCATTGGAATTTCATAACTCACAACCTGCGCGCTGGCACGGATGGCTCCAAGCATACTGTACTTATTATTCGCTGACCAGCCACCGAGCAGAATTGCGTAGACAGCTAGACTCGAAATCGCCAAAAGCAGTAACAGCCCAATGTTCAAACCAGGTGCAATCACAAATTGATAGGTGCTGTTGTATTCGTCGAGCTTGGCTTCGTACTGAGCTTCTTGTTCCAGGAATGCCTCTTCAGCAACCGCGAATCGTTTCTTTTCAAGATCCGATGCATCTTCAGCGATCGGGACTGGCTTGACCGGCGGCATGGGTCGAGGCGTCGTTGGCCCGAACGGAACGATCACAAACGCCAACATAGCCGTTCCAACCGCAATCCCCGGTGCCAACAAATAGAGAAACTTGTCGGCACGCTTCGGAATGACATCCTCTTTAAGTAGAAATTTCAAGCCGTCCGCGATGGATTGAAGCAACCCCCACGGACCAACTCGGTTGGGTCCCTTCCTGTCTTGCATCCAGGCAGCGATCTTGCGTTCCGCGTAAATCATAAACGCACACGAACCTTGGAGCACGCCGAACACGACGGCGATCGTCAAGACAGTTACGAACAAACCAAAAAGGGTCATCGAGTAATTACCCGCTAGAAGTAAAGTGCGAGTTCCTCACCAGTCTTACAGAAACTGGAGTATAGGGGAGTGTATAAATCTAGGGTCTCGCGGAAAGGCAGTGTTCAAGAAACCGCCAGGCATTCTTGACGAAATTATCCGCCCACAGTCGTTAACTCGGTCAAACCCAACCGAATTCCGAATGAGCCAAGGTCCCCCGACTTCATGGCTGCAAAGAACGGAATATGGTTAGCAATTTCCTGCCGAAGACTCGGGGCATGATAAAGTCCACGTCGTTGCGAGAGTTCCATGAATATTTGACCGTCGGTTCGCGTCATGTGTGCCGGACTGACAGCCTTTGTGATACCTTGGGCCAAGTTGGCGTAGTTGACGAAAGTACCATCTTTCTCAGCAAAACTAGCAGATGGCAAAACATATTTCGCCGCTTCTGTCACCTGGTTAGGAAACAAGTCCTGGACAACAAGAAGCTCTGCCTTGGAAAGAGTTTCCACCTGTTCTTTCGTGGCCCATGGCTCCGGTCGAGGTGGGTATCCGCCTGTCAGATAAACGGTCTTGATTTCGCCCTTACCGGTCACCCAGAGAAGATCATCGAAAGACCCAACACCGCCCTGGAAATGCTTGAGGACTTCTTCCACGCCTCGTCGATTCGGGCATTTTTCAGCTCGAATCGTAAACTGCACGGGTTCCGTCGGACGACCCTTACGGTCCTTCGGATACGTATCGTCTTCTCCAACGACTGGCACTTTGCCCATGTAGAGACGGACGTCAGACGATTGATCTTTGAACCACTTCGCCAACAAGAATGCCTCTTCGACAGTCAAAAATGGAGACAACACGGCTGCGACGGAGGTGGCGTCTTTTTTGATAGCCCCCATCAAGTCTCGCCGTAGTTGAGGCATCAATTGTTCCCAGGGAGTGGGCTTGGCTCCTTGGGCACTACGAATCTGTGGAGTTCCTATACGATCCGGCGAGTTGATGTACGGATAATCAAAACGACCGTCATCACACATGAAGTACCCTTGAGCTTCCGGGTTCTCACGAGGTCGCAGTCGATAGACAACGTTTTTATTGTGATCGACATGAATGCTGCAACCAGTACTACAATCAGGGCAGACACTGTCTTGGCTTTTCAGGAACCATACCCGCTGAGTGTAAAGAAAATCTTTACTACATAAAGCTCCAACAGGACAGAGATCGACTACATTTCCAGCGAGCTTGTTATTCAAAGGTTCGCCAGGAAAGATATCAATTTCGGAGTGATCACCACGATTGATGACTTGGAGTTCGGCTTGTCCGCTGACTTCTCGTGTGAATCGCACGCACCGAGAACACATGATGCATCGGTCGGCAAAGAGTGTGATGTTGTCGCCGATGTAATCCTTGTTTGGCGGTGTGTTCTTCTCATCAATCATACGGCTCGTGGAACGACCGTAACCGTAGCTAAAATCCTGCAACAAGCACTCACCAGCTTTGTCGCAAACCGGACAATCAAGCGGATGGTTGAGCAGCAAAGACTCAAGCGTTTGTTGTTGAGAATATTTTGCCTTCTCGCTGTTGGTTACAATCACAGTTCCAGGCTTGGCAGGCGTCTGACATCCGGGAACAACGCGAGGATTCATCCGGACGTTGCCTTCTTCGTCCTTCTGCCCAACCTCGACCAGGCACATTCGGCAGCTGGCTACAACGCTCAAACCAGGATGCCAACAATAGTGTGGTATAAACACACCCGCCTTTTGGGCTGCCTGGATCACGTTCAGTCGTTCGTTTCCGATGTCAACCGGCTGATCGTTGACGTACACTACAGCCATGATTCGAGTTACCCCTTCTCAAGATCGGTTGTGCAATACTATTGCTTGGGTAGCTTCTTGATTTCGTCCCCAGACACGAGGCTTACGCTCGTGTCATTAAAGGCCGCAAGGTGACGGTCACCGTATGTTCCTTTTGTGTAAGCGATGATCCGTTTGCCACCGCCCGGCAAACCTTTGGTGACGACAATGTAATCTTTATCCTGAATTCGTTTGAGAATCTTCGGAGCCGTTTTCAGTCCGGCAGTTAGTTGTTTGAGGGATGGCGGGGAACCATTGAGCAACTCGTGCTGTTGGTAAATAGTAGCTAATTGCTTCAGTTCATTTTGTGCTTCGACTCGGGCCACGGCTCTACGAATGTTCTGGGCGGTTCCGCCAACAGACACACCGGATGTACCGCTTCCGCCAGAATTTCCCCTAGGATTGTTCGATTCCGTATCTTTGAGAGCCTTGTCGCTAGCAACTTTTCGGTCCTTGCGATGCTGTTCTGGAGACTTCGAAGTACAACCTACGTAAAACGATACACTCGTCAGGAATAAAACGATCAAAGATCGAAACATCGAAGTCATCATCCAGTCCTTCAGGTTGTCACAACGACAAGTATGCCGTGGCAGAGTGCACATAGATCAACAATCGTGATCAGTGGGCTCCTACTAGGGGTAATGGTTTTTTCCCTTGAGCAAAGTATTCGCTTTGCTCGCCTTTACGGATAAAATCTTCGAACTCACCCCGGAACTTTTGGATTGCGTTTTTCACTGGCCAAACGGCACCGTCCGCCAAACCACAAATGGTAGTCCCGTGAGTAATTCCAATGGCGTTGGAGATTTCATCAAGGATGTTCAAGTCTTCGGCTCGACCTTGTCCCTTGCGAATGCGCTCAAGCATTTTGAGGATCCACCCTGTTCCCTCGCGGCACGGAGTGCATTGCCCGCAAGACTCATGAGCGAAAAATTGGGCTGTATTGTACAGGACGTCGACCATGCTCGTTTCTTCGTCAAAAACGATGACCGCCGCCGTTCCAAGGCCCAAACACCCCACTGTACCCGGGCCAGCAAAATCGAGTGGCGTGTCGAATTCTTCCTCGGTCATGAACCCCATACTCAAACCACCAGGAATACAAGCTTTCGCCTTGCGACCTTTCCACACCCCACCGGCGTAGTTATCGATCAACTCGCGAGCAGTGACACCAAGTGGTAGCTCAACACAGCACGGATTATTGACGTGACCGCTCACACAATAAAGTTTCGGCCCATAGCTTCCGGCATCTCGAGGGTTATTCGGATCCGGTGGAACACCCATCGATTTGAACCACTCCGCACCACGGTCGATGATATGTGTGACACAAGCAAGTGTCTCAACATTGTTCACGACCGTTGGTTTACGAAACGCACCTTCAACGGCTGGAAAAGGTGGTTTGATTCGTGGCCAAGCACGTTTGCCTTCGAGACTTTCGATGAGGCCGGTCTCTTCTCCACAGATGTAAGCAGCAGCACCGCGGTGCAAATAGATATCTAAATCGAATCCCTTGCCCATGATGTTCTGGCCCAACAAACCGTTGGCATAACATTCGTCAATGGCTCGTTGGAGGACTCGGTAAGCATGGCCATACTCGTATCGGATATAAAAATAAGCTGTTGTTGCTTTCGTGGCGTAACAAGAGATCATTACACCTTCGAGAACTTGGTGAGGGTCTTCCTCCATCAAGATTCGGTTGTTGAACGTGCCCGGTTCACTCTCATCGGCGTTGACGCACATGTATACCGGGCCTGGGTGATCTTTGGGCAGGAACCCCCATTTCACACCCGCAGGAAAACCAGCTCCCCCACGACCTCGCAACGACGATTCCTTGACCGTCGTTACGACTTCCTCAGGGGACATAGTGTTGAGCGCCTTTTCGAAAGCTCTGTAACCACCATCAGCACGATAGGTGTCAATCGAATGGCTATTCTCTTGACCAACTCGTTTCAGAAGTACGGGCTCAAATTCAGGCATAATCTATGAAGTCCTGGTACAGGATTTATCGAAAACTTACTTGTTGAGTTCTGCAATCAGACCATCAACCTGGTCTTCCGAAATATTGTGTTTATGCTCATCGTCTATGAGTACACAGGGGGCACCTTCGCAGGCTCCGATGCATTCCGCAAATTCAAGAGTGATCTTCCCATCTGGAGTCGTACCTCCAGGTGGAACACCCAGTTTCTCCGAAAATGTGGCAAGCAAGTCGTCAGCTCCGCGAAGCATGCATGGCAACGATCGGCACACCCACAACCTCTTGGCCCCAAGCTCATTACCTTCCTCGCGGAAAAAACCGTAGAAGGTCATTGTGTCGTAAACTTCGGCAGGGCTCAGATCAAGAATGTCTGCGATTTCTCGCATGGCCTCCAGAGGCACACATCGGAGTTCGTCTTGGACAATGTGAAGGGCCGGAAGAGTGACGGCTTGCTTGTTTGGATACCGTGGAATGTAGGCTTCGATCCGCCGTCGCATGTCTTCAGTGAGGATACTCATCGGTCCAACTCCGCAGCAATAATGTTCAAGCTACCCAACACGGCAACGACGTCGCTCAATTGATGTCCCTCGATCAGGTGAGGGAAAATCGAAAAGTGTACAAACGAAGGTGGCCGCGTCCGAGCGCGGTAAGGAAAGCCAGTTCCGTCGGACACTACGTGGAAACCAAGTTCCCCGTTTGGAGCTTCGACGGCGGCGTAGATTTCTTCAACCGGCGGTTCCCATTGCCGCGTAGGCATGATCAATTCGAAGTGTTGGATCAAACTTTCGATACTCCGATAAGTCGAAAGTTGATCTGGGAGAACCGCCTTGCTTTCGCTGTCAACGTTAACCGGTCCAGAAGGCAAGTTTTCAATAGCCTGTTCGATGATGCTCAAGCTCTGCATCATCTCTTCCATGCGGACGAGGTAACGGGCGTAACAATCCCCTGTGCTCATACACGGAACTTGAAAATCGAACTGGTCGTACACCAGATACGGCTCGTCCTTGCGTAGATCACGGATGACACCGCTCGCTCGAGCGACCGGCCCGGAGCAACTCAAGTCGATGGCATTCTCTTTGGTCAAAACGCCAATGTCTTTGGTCCGCTCGATGAAAATTCGATTCCGGTTCAAAAGGCGCGTAAGATCGGCATGAGCTTTCGGGAAGGTCTTGACGAAATCTCGGACCTTTTCGACGAACACATCATCGACATCGGACATCAAGCCACCAACCCGCGTGAAGCTCGGATGGAATCGTTGTCCGGAGACCGTCTCCATGATGTCGTAAACTTTTTCGCGCTGGTTGAACGCATAGAAGAAAGCCGTCAACGCACCCAAATCAAGGCCCACCGCACCGACACAGAGACAATGGTCGCTGATACGAGCCAGTTCCCCGAGGATCACGCGGATGTATTTGCACCGTTCGGTCAGTTCGATTCCCATCAACTTTTCGACCGAATTGTGCCACGCCAATTCATTATAAAATGGCGAAATATAGTTCATTCGGTCGACGATGGTGACATACTGATTGAAATCGAGGTCTTCACCAAGTTTCTCAAAACCGCTATGCAAATAACCAATGTCAGGAACAGCCTTAACGATCTGTTCACCATCCAACGTCAAAATCAATCGAAGAGTCGTATGCGTTGCTGGGTGTTGAGGCCCGAAGTTTAGAGTCCAGAGATACTCTTGATCTGGGCCTGGCTGTTGTCCAACTTCGGCAAGTTCCAGAGGCATGACATATTCATCCAAGTTAGGAACATAGAAGGGAACTATCTGCTAATCAGCAGGACCCTTCACCGTAAATCCTTCCTTCAAGCAAAGAAAGGCATATCACTTTACATACTCAAATCTGACAATGCTATGCACAGACCAAACTTGTAGTAGCACAGTCAAAAACGCATCTTTCGAATGCACCACAAAACCGATTTAACCTTCCGCCCGAGTTATGACCGGAAAGTTGTGCCGTTCACCCTTACCGCGAAGTGGATAATCTTTTCGGAGCGGGAAACTCGAGAACTCTGGCGGCATAAGAATCCGTCGCAAATCAGGGTGGCCTTCGAACAGGACGCCGTGCATATCGAAGACTTCACGCTCAAGCCAGTTTGCTCCCTTCCAAAGTGGATAGCACGAAGGGAGCTTTGGGTCGGGATCGTTCACGTAGGTACGAACCATGGCTCGCTCGCCAGTGTCGAGGTTGGTAAGTACATAGTTGACGCCATAACGATCCCTGGCGTTGGGATATTTCAGATAGTCGACGCTGTTAATCTCAGCCAACATGTTGAAGCCTGCGCTCTCCTTGAGAAATTGTAAAACTTCGTAGAGGCGTTCGGCTGGTACTATAACACGACGGTTGTTACGGAACTCGGAAAGCTCGATAACGTCGTCGCCAAATTGTTGTTTCAAGAGATCGTCGAAGGCCACAACTGTTTCTCTCTTGCGAAAAGTCCAAATTTCCAGCTACACAAGATTGATCCGTCGGAATTGCGTCGCGGTAGAACTATCCCCCGGCGATACGACCGTGTTATCCGGGAACTCTTCGACAGGATTGGGACCGCGATGTTCTGTTCGGTCACGAAACTCAGAACCGGTCAAGGTTCCAGTCTTACGAACAACACGTTGTTGAATGTCGATGAGGGCTTGGATCAACTGTTCGGGTCGCGGAGGACAACCAGGAACGTAGGAGTCGACTGGGATGAAACGATCAATGCCTTGGACGACGGCGTATGTGTCGAAAACACCACCTGAGGATGCACACGCACCCATCGAAATACACCACTTTGGTTCGGGCATCTGTTGCCAAATCCGTTGCAGAACTGGCAACATCTTCATAACCACACGACCAGCCACAATCATCAGATCACACTGACGCGGGCTAAAACGCATGGCCTCCGAACCGAAACGAGCTAGGTCGTATCGCGAAGCCGTGGTTGCCATGAGTTCGATCCCACAACAAGCCGTCGCAAACGGCATCGGCCACAAACTATTCGAGCGAGCCCAGTTGGGCACTGTATTAACGAGGTCGTTAAGTCGAGTAACGAAGACACCGCCTTCGGAATCTACCGCCATCGGAAAACCCCTTTTTTCAAGTCGTAAATGTAAGCAATCGCTAGCAGTCCCAAGAACACAAGCACGGAACAGAAAATCGTCCTTTGCATCGCGACAGGTAACCATGCTTGATCTTGGTAAGCTGCAACAACCCATGGATAGAGAAACAATAGTTCAACATCGAATACCAAAAACATGATAGCGATCAAGTAGTACTTGATGTCAAATCTTTGTCGTGCTGAACCGACCGGGTCCATTCCCGACTCGTAAGTCATGTTCTTGACAGCCGTGTTTTTGCGAGGCCCCAGGAAATGAGCTACGACGAGGGCGGAAATGGCAAAGCCGATGATCACGACGAGGTAGATGAAAATCGGATAGTAATAAACCAGGTTGAAACCTTCGTCGAGATTCGTTTCCATGACACCCTCGTTGGCGACAATTCGACACTGACTGATTTGCAGTCAAGTTATAAGTCTCAGCACGAACGGCAATTCCAGAGTTTGTGATTTTTTTCACAAGCCCTTCGAAAAAGAAAACCCGCAAGCGGGTTGAGAAAGTCTTTTGACTACATGTACATTCTAGAGGAGGAGGAAAAGGGGTCAAGCGAAAAGGGAGCGTCCAGATGATGTCGGCGAAAAACACAGCAGAGGAAAAAGAGGGGAATAATTCCAGGAAAAACTTGGGGCGCAGAAGCTTCTTGAAGTGGGGGCTCGGGACGGCTGTCGCCGGTCTGGTGGGGTGGGGAGGTTACGCTTGTGGGCTTGAACCGCACTGGGTGCAAGTTGTGCGTCGTAGACTCCCGATTCGTTATCTTCCCTCTGGTTTGGAGGGGAAAACACTCGTCCAAATTAGCGACCTCCACGTCGGGCCTGTGGTCGATCGGGATTACATAATCGCAACGTTGGAACGCGTCAACTCGCTCGAACCTGACATCCTTGTCATCACCGGCGACTTCATGACTTGCGATGGAAACGAGCAACTCGACCAGCTACAAGTCGTCTTGGAACACTTGAAGCCTGCCAACTTGGCCGCCTTGGCCATTTTTGGAAACCACGATTACGGTGAGCGCTGGATGCGCGACGACGTGGCGGACCACCTGGCTCGTCGTTTGCCCAATCTGGGCATTCGAGTTTTACGCAACGAAGTGGCCACGGTGGATGGACTTTGTGTCGCGGGAATCGATGATTATTGGGGAACAAATTTCCACCCGTCGGAGGCGTTGACCTCTCTCCGCGCGGACCAGGCCAATCTGGTCTTGTGTCACAATCCCGACGTCTGTGACCTGGACGTCTGGGATGGCTACCAAGGTTGGATTCTGAGCGGACATACCCACGGTGGCCAGTGTCGTTTCCCTTTCGTTGGAGCCCCCATTCTGCCCGTGAAGAACAAAAAGTATGTGAGTGGTGAACTCGATTTACAAGATGGCCGAAGGCTCTACATCAACCCGGGTGTGGGATATCTACGCCGGGTGCGATTCTGCGTGCGGCCCGAGATCACTGTCTTCACACTCACGCGTGACTCCGCCAACGAACAATAGAGCGGTTTCCGCTTGGGTTGGGCACATGCGTAGAATGAAAGTGGAGAACACGTTTCTCTATTTCTTGGAGGTTTGTCATGAAACCCTACTCCGTCGAT
>CAYRFQ010000075.1:0-23003 GCA_964423615.1 uncultured Alcaligenaceae bacterium
ATTGTAGGAGTTAAGGAGCACCAGAAAGCAAGACCTCGCGCTGTAGTACTAAGGCCCGTCAGACGCTACGGCAAATCCGGATTCCTGTCTCGACGTCGAATGTGAACTTTTCCATCGTGTCCTACGGAGATCAGAGCGAGTCCTGCGTTCGCATAGCCGACCTTCCGCACTGGGCCAACGTGTTCGGTAAAAGCAAATCGCTCTCGGTGCACAAAAGACGATCCGTCTTTCGAAGTGGGCTCAATGTCCCATAACCGGACGGTCCCTTGACTCGTTGCGGATGCGAACGAATTCGTGAGTGGATCGAAGGCGAGATCGTTCACCTCTTCACCCAACACGTGCAATTCCCAAGTGCTTGACCGTTGATGCAACCGCCAGAACCGAATGGTGTGGTTCGAACTTGCCGACGCCACGATTCCATTTGGAGAAATGGCCAACGCTCGAATCGCTCCTTGCTGTTTTTTGAACGGAGAGGCGGTTCCTTCCTGGCCTTTTATCTGTCGTTTAGTCGGAAGATCCCACAAATACACATGTCCCTTGTCGTCGCCACTCACCACTTGTTCTCCATCGGCCGACACAGCCATTGAGAGGACCGGCCGTTTGCTGGGGTGTTGCCAGTCGAAGCCATCTACTTCCACAAGGTCCTTCGTGTTCCACACCTGGATTCGGCCGTCGGCAGAGCCAACCAGGAGTTTATCCCCGGCCACGAGAACGCGCGACAGCGGCGGCGTCTTCTCCGTGCTGAGTTTCTTCGTCAGCTTTCCTGCAGTGGCTTCCCAAACGAATAACTCGCCTCGCCCGTCCTCATCGTCCGTGGCAGACGATGCCAACATCCAGTTCGTAGGCGACTTGGATTGCTCATCCTTTTTCTTCTTGGAGTCCCCAGAAGAGTCTTCCTGGGCGAAAAACGCAAGACCGAGGATCGAACCGCTATGGCCTTTGCATTCGGCTTTTTTCTGGCCCGTTTGGAGGTCCCAAATGGAAACCTCGCCGTTACGGCTTCCAGTAGCCAGGAGTTTGTTGTCCTCACTGGCAGCGAACGTGCAAATCCAGTCCTGATGTGCGGAAATAACCCGGGCGGCGGGTTGGACGTCCCAAACGCGAACGGTGCTGTCTTTCCCCGCGGAAACATAGAACTTCCCGTCGGGGGTCGCAGCGACGTGGTTCACCGAGCCGATGTGTCCGGCGTAGCCTCGGAGGAACTGGCCAGTCTTATAGTTCCACACGCGGACCTGATGATCCGCACCACCCGTCAGAAGAGCCGTTCCGCCCGGAGCGAACGACAATGATACTGCCGGTGAGTCCTGCTCGATGGGCTTCAAAGTTTCCTTTCTGGTGGCCACATCCCACAATCGAATTTGGCCAGTCGTGAGGCCCGCCCGAGTGACCCGGTGCCCGGTGGCGAGAATTCCTCCATCGGGGGAAAGGGCAAAACACTGAGCTACAGGAGATGCCTTCCAAGGGCTTCCGATGTTTCGCTCCGATGTGGCATCCCAAAGGGCGATCTCGCTGCCATCTTTGGACACTGCGAAGATTTTCCCATCCGCGCTCGATGTGAACATCTTGATTGGTGGACGGCCCAAGGCCTCCTTCCCCATCGCTTTCTTGAGTTTTCCTTCTTTTGTATCCCAAACGAGAAGCTTTCCGTCTTCACTCGCCGAGACAAGGGTTTTGCCTTCTTGGGCGAACAGCAACCCGTGAACCATTTGGGTGTGACTCTTGAGTCGCTTCGGAGGTTCCTTGTCCGTCAGGCTTACCACCACAATCGAGTTGTCGGCCAAGGCCAAAGCACACAAATCGGAATCCGGATGGAAAGCAACGGCACCGACGCTTTTGCCCCGTTGGCTCAATAGGGGTATTTCTCGGCCGAATTCAAGATTCCAAAGGATCACCTGTCCGTCCGCGCCGCCAGTGAGGGCGAACTCGCTATCGGCCGAAAGTGCCAGGCTTACAACGTTGCCCAGGTGATTTTCGAACTCGTGGCGGGCAGGATGGGCTTTCTTCCACAAGTAATACCACTCGAAACCACGAAAATTGTTCCTGCCAAATCCGCGATACGGACCGAGCAACTGACGCATGCGGATCACGTCACCGCCTTCCGAGGCAATCTTGGCCCTGTGGACGGCGTCCACGTAGTGACGCCACGAGTTCCCTCGAATTTGCTCTTGTTGCGCCTTGTTGATGTCTACCACCTTCTGGATCGTTTGGACACTCTCGGAGTGTGTTTCCGCGAGTTCCCGATACGGTCGGACCCAGTAAACGATGAAGTAAGTGACGACCAGGATCAGGACCGGCACGCAAATAAACAACGTATCGATGACGGCCTTCCAGGTCCCTTTCGTTTTGTCTTGGGCAGTCAATAACGAACTCGCGGCGAACGCTAAACTATCGTGACTCAAACTCACGGCCGAAGTCTCGTCGTCGTTGTCGATCACCAAGACTTCTTCGAACAAGGGCACCTCTTCGGATGTTCCCGCCGCGACGATTCCTGTAAACGGGGTCCTGCCTCGGAAAGCGGCATCGGCATCACTTTCCAAGATGAGCTTGCGAACGACTGCTCCGTCGGATTGTTGCCCCACGAGTTCGGGCAAAAACTGTTGCAAGGCCTTGGCGTCCCGGCCCGAGGCGACTCCACTTAGCATCAATTGGAGGTACTGCGCGACACCGCCTTGGTTCTTCATTAGCTTGGCGAGATCCTGGGCTGTGACGACTCGTTCGGGACGCAACGCGGCAACGTCATACAGTTGGGAACAAATGATGTGGATGAGAGGCAGGGCTTCCGCCGTCCCAGCGTTACTCTCACGGAGCGCCTGGACTGCGATCTGTTCGGGCAGACCGATCTCGTAGTCGAATTGATAGACCGCTCGCGGCGACGTTTTCGCTCCTGGCAATACTTCGAACGTCGTCGGAAGTTCGATCACCCCAGTCAGTTGTTCCAGGTTCAGAGCAGACAAAAGATACGCACGGCTTGGGAAAGAACTCAAACCCTGAATCAACCTCGTTCGGAGGCGTGCGAGGTACTCGGTTCGGATCGAGAAGATGATTTTCCCATGACCTTTGCCGAGTCCGAATGTTCGCAGTACGTCCAACGCCTTCAAACGTAATTGGATATCGCCTGAGTCTTGCGTGAGCGAATACAGTTCTTCCCCGTGCTCGACGAGCAACACAGGTTCATACGGTAAGTTTTGTGCAAACAGCAATAGAATCCTGCTGAACAACTCCGAGTCAGCCAACATCGCTTTTCGAAGTTCCACAGCACTTACCGGGGCAAAGCCTTCGGCGTCGGATTCTGATTTGGAATCAGCCCCGGAGGTTCCTTGGGAGGTTTTGGCGGCTGCAGTAGGCTCCTCGGCTGTGATGGCTTCGGATGGTTCGACGCCTGACACCTGTGAGAGAGGCGCAACCGGTTCTCCATCGACTGTTTTTCGCAACAACGCTGGGAGATCAACGACGACTGTCCGATTCGTCGGTGTGGTATACGAATACGGGACGTCCGAAAACGCCCGCAAAGCTATCGCCAGTTGTCCGACCAGATCTTGGGTCGATCGAATCGCGATCACCGAATACTCATCTTCGTCTTCGGCCTCCTCGTCACTTCGATTTCGCAAGCCCTGATATCCAATGGCATGATCTTGAAGGTTCGGTATGACTCCCGCCCGAAGTAACGATGATTTTCCGACCCCAACCCGACCGTGGAGGAATCCGATCCGAACGTCGGGAGAATCGACGAGGTCGGAGAATCCTTGGATGTCTCGGTCTCGTCCCACAAGAAGAAGCCGATCGTCTTGATCGAAGGGAACCAACGGACGATAGGGAGACTCAGGGAACCCACGGGCATCGGAAGACTCCTGGGAGCTATCAGTCTCGCCTGGCGCTGCCCGGATGGCTGTCTCGTTTGGCTCTCCTTCCCGCTCCTCGCCGGCCGAAGTCTCTTCGCTGCCGGGAAACTTGACGTCTGGAGGACAAAGCGCCGAACACAGCAGGCCGTGGAAGGGAGAAGATTGGCGAACTTGTCGGACTGCTTGGGCAACTGGCAACGTGTCTTCACAAAGTTTCGCAAACATGTCGAACAACAACGAGTGAGCCACGGTAAGCGGAACCACGTGATCCGGAAGGACCAGACCACCGAGTCGAAGCCGGAGCCATTCGCTGCGAAATGCGTTCCACTCTGAGTTCCCGTTTCGATTTGCCTCCGCCGTGTCCTCCGTGGCAGCGAGGAATACCAAGACTTGATTCCAGGGCACATCCCTATCCACCGCCTTCATGAGGAGTTCTCGGAACTCTGGCAGGCTGAACTCATCTTCACCGAAACGCAACTTCCCGTCATCAACTCGACTCAAGAGATACATGACATCGGGAGCCGTCTCGTTCAAAATCTCGGTGAGGTCCTCGACTGAGTGGGCGAGGTGAACGTTATCGCCGGAGCCAAACTCGTCGAGTCGTTCACGCTGCTGCAGCGTAAGGTCTTCTTTCGCCTCAGTATCGAGAACAACGACAGCGTCGTACGCAGCAACAACAGGTTCGGCTCGGAACGCATTGACTCGGTTGGCCACGGCCAAAGGATATCGCAATCCCCAAAAACCGGCCTCGCAAGTGGCTCGCACTGCGGTCTCTTGGAAAGCCGATTCCGTCGGTTGAGACGCAAAAACGGCTTGCCACGGTACAAGCCCAGTCGTGTCCCCCACCACTTCGAAGGAATCCAGTTCGCCTTGCAATCCGTCGAGCCATTCTTGAATCTCTTTTGTCAGATCGCCAAAATTGGGATCCGGCACGAAAATCTGCTCATACAGTGCATACCCCGCTTGAGCCACCGAGTAACACGCCGCAAGCGGGTCTTCCTGGTTGGAAACCGACCGGGCAAGTTCCGCCAACTTGGAATTCAACGTACCGGCGGCGGACCAAAACTGCTCCAGGTGCGACTGTTCCAACCAGTACGGTTCAAAACGAAAACGCCGGCGTGCGCCGTCCGACCACCGAAAGGTCACACGTTCGGGATGTACAAGAACCTGACAAACGACACGCGTCATCACGATTTCTCTTTTTCTAAGTCGGGGGATGTTGCCCGTCGGTTTTTCGTCGCGCCTCCCGCGAGAGGAAACGCTGAGACAGGAAAGATGACAATCCGCTATCCAGGGCCAATTATAGGAATTGGCCGGCCGCAGCGAGCTAGAAATCGAAAAAGGGATGACGAGGTGCTGCAGTCGGGGAAGATCCGATAAGAACCAGGTAGTTGTGGCGTCACCGCCAGAATCACTATAATATTCGAAGGTACGAGGTGTTCCCCGAAGGCACGGGCGGGCAAAAAAACACGAGACGACGCCTACCGTGAGGAGATTTTCCGGCCTGCTCGGGCGGTCGCTCGGGCCGCTCGTCACTTCCTTCCAATGAAAGGGCAGCGCCGCAGGTATAGAGCATCGAAACGATTTTCCAACGAGTGACAATCCCCATGATGGCAGAAGACGCCCGCCAGGCACTTCAAGTTCACGATCTCTGCAAGGACTTTCCGAGCGCCGATTCCGAACCCCTGTCCGTGTTGCGCAGCGTCAACCTCGAGATCGGGCCAGGCGAGTCGCTCGTGGTAATGGGCCCATCCGGGTCCGGCAAGAGCACGTTGCTCCATATCCTTGGAACACTCGACAAGCCAACGTCGGGAACAGTAACCCTCGCCGGGGCCAATCCTTTCGAGTTGTCGGAGCACCGGCTCGCCGATTTTCGAAACAAACACATCGGCTTCATCTTCCAGGATCACCACTTGTTGCCGCAATGTACGGTCCTGGAAAACGTCCTCATCCCGACCCTCGCGGGAGAAAGTAACCCTGGGGCGTCCGAAGCCTACGCCAAGGAATTGATCGAGCGAGTGGGCCTAACCTCGCGAATCGATCATCGACCGGCTCGACTCTCAGGTGGCGAACGTCAACGGGTGGCGGTGGCTCGAGCCCTCATTCGAAAGCCCGCTCTCGTATTGGCCGACGAACCGACCGGAAATCTCGATCGCAATACCGCCAAGGCCATCGGCGAATTGTTGATGGAAATGCACCAACAAGAGAACAACATCTTGGTCATCGTCACGCACAGCATGGAGTTAGCCCAGTCATTTCCTAAGCGCCTGGAGATGGTGGATGGACGACTCGCCGACTCCGAAAACTAAGGCTGCAGCGACAGGCGCTGCCAGTTCTACCCGGATCAGGTAAGCCGAATAATCATTCCTTTATCAAGTAAGTCTCCTCCCATGAGCTTCTTTCGTCTGCTGCTCGCAAATCTCTGGTACCACAAGCGCGCCAACTTGGCCATCTTGTTGGGCGTGGTCGTGGGTACGACGGTATTAACCGGGGCTTTGCTCTTTGGCACTTCCCTTCGGGGCAGTCTCGGGGCGCTCGTCCTTCGCCAACTCGGCCCGGTCGACTTGGCACTGATCCGTAGTGACTTTTTCCAACAAAAGCTGGCCGAGGAACTGGGCGCGGAGAACGTTGTTCCCGCCCTGTTCTTGCAAACGGCTGTTGGAAAGGTGACCAAGAACGGCACTCAGGACAATGTCGGTGTGCGCGTGCCCGCGGTCGTGCTCTACGGGGTCGATTCGCGCTTTTGGGCCTCTGGCGAGGACAATGAGATTGGTGGTCTGGAAAAGCAGTTCTGGGACCAGGACGCGAGCGATGTAACGCAAGAAGGCGTGGTACTCGGTGCCGCACTGGCCGGAGAACTCGAAGTGAAGGCCGGTGACAAGGTCTCACTGACACTCCAAAAATTGTCGTCGGCTCCACGCGAAAGTATTCTCGGCCATAAGGATACACGCAAAGTCCTTGCCCCGATTACCATCGAAGTCAAAGCCGTATTGCCGGAAAATCATTTCGGGAGTCGTTTTTCGCTCAACCCAAATATCTCCACTGCCAAGAACGCGTTCGTACCACTCGCGGTACTCCAACGTCAATTGTTGCTGACACTGAAAGATAAGAGCATCTTTCCCAAAAAGCCGATCAACGCGATCCTCGTGTGCGGAGACGCAAGTCCGGACGAACTGCAGAAAGACATACAAGACGTCTGGCTTTCGAAATCCGAAGACGAAGAAACCGCCCTCGCGGGGCTCAAAGATTGGGGCGTCCACATTCGAGAGCCGAACGTCCGGAGGGAAGGGCTTCCCTGGGATCGATACTTGCGGAAGTGGCCTTACTGGAGCCTCGAAAGTCGCTCCGTTTTCGTTCCCGAAGTTGTCAAGAAGGCTGTCGGAGAAACTGACCTCCAGTCCGCCCCGACTTTGGTCTACCTCGTCAACACGCTCTCCTCTTCGAAGGCCGAGGAAGAGGTCCCGTATTGCATCGTCGCAGCGGTTGATGTGAACGCGAAGCCCCCACTTGGTCCGTTTTTGGGTGAAGGACTCGAGGAACTGAAGGACGATGAAATCCTTTTGACCGATTGGGACCAGGGACGACTGGGGGACGTTCCCAAGGGAAGCCAGGTCACGCTCAAATATTTCGATCCGAATTCGCACTCACAAACCAAAGAACTCACTCAGGCGTTCACGGTGGCCGCCCATGTTTCCTTGCCAACGCAGCCCAAGGGAGTCTTCTTTGACCCGTTTCTCGCTCCGCGCGTCGCTGGCATCACCGACCAGGACGACCCCGGCAAGTGGGACGCGCCGTTCCCGTATGACCGCAGTCGCATCCAAACGAAAGACAAGCAATACTGGCGCAATTACAAGACAACACCCAAGGGAATCATTACCCTCGAGGCCGGGCGAAAACTCTGGGGCAATCGGTATGGGGACACAACGTCGATACGCATCGCCAACAAGCAACTCACGCAGGAACAAGCGGCCCACAAAATACTCAGCAAGCTTGATCCGCAGCGCGGCGGATTTGTCTTCCGCGAGATCAGGAAAAATGCACTCAAGGCGAGCCAAAACGGTCCACCCATTGGCGTGTTGTTTCTCGGCTTCAGCCTCTTCTTAATCATCGCCGCGTTGTTGTTGATCGGGTTGTTATTCCGATTGAACATCGACAAGCGAGCGTCGGAAATGGGTATCCTTTTGGGCGTTGGCTACCGCCGAAACATTGTTCGCCGGTTGCTGCTTCTGGAGGGAGCGGTCGTCGCCCTCATCGGCGGAATCATCGGTGTGGGTTTGGCCATCTGGTATGCCGACTTTTCGCTCGACTACCTCGCCGAGAATTGGCCGGGAGGATTCGACCGCTCGCTCTTGCAATTGCATATCAACCCGTCGGACCTCGCCTTGGGATATCTCGGTGCCTTCTTGGTCAGCATACTGACGATCTGGTGGAGTACTCGAGTGCTTGGTCAAGTCGTACCGCGTGACCTCATCAACGGTCAGCTCACGTCGGACGAAGCCCGAGCCAAAGATCGCACGTTCTTCTGGAGCAAGTTACTCATGGGCGTCGGGATTGTTGGGGCAATCGGCTGTTTTTCTGGCGGCTTTTTCACCCAAGACCCCGAAGTCCAGGCTGGCAGTTTCTTCGGTAGCGGAATTCTGTTGCTGACGGCGGGACTCGCAAACGCGAGGTACCTGATGCTCGGTCGGAAACAAGGGAGCATGACACAAGGCGGCCTCGTTGGTCTTGCGACCCTTGGAATCCGCAACGCTGCCCGACATCCCACCCGAAGTCTACTGACCATGGGGCTGCTTGCCTCGGCGACGTTCCTTGTTGTGGCTGTCCAGGCGTTCCAAAGAAGTCCCATGGAGACGTTCTCGCAGAAAACCGGTGGGAGCGGTGGCTTTGCGGTCCTCGTGGAAACCGAGTTGCCGGTCTTCGAAAACCTCAATGACCCTCTGACTTGGCAGAAAGAAGAACTCACCGACACGAAAGAGCAACAAGAGCTTCTGAGTGGATTATCGTATCATCCGTTCCGCCAGAAGCGGGGTGACGACGCGAGTTGTTTGAACCTCTTCAAGCCCCAAGACCCTGCCGTGATGGGCGTCCCCGATTCGATCATCGAACGAGGCGGATTTCAGTTCAAGAGCACGCTGGCCAAAACGAAAGAAGAACAGGAGAATCCCTGGAACCTACTGAAACGCGAGATTCCCAACGATGGCGACACGCCGGTCGTCCCCGTGTTCGTCGAGAACAACACCGCCATTTGGGGGCTCAAGACGGAACTCGGCGGAACATTCGAAGTGACCGATGGTCGTGGTGAAAAACTGAAGCTCAAGATCGTTGGCCTGCTTCGCGACAGCGTGTTCCAGAGCGAAGCCTTGATGGCCAACAAATACTTCACCAAGCACTACCCACAAGTCGAAGGGTTTCAATTCTTCCTCGTTGGGGACACTGCGGCAACGAAGAAAGTCCAATTGGCCATTCGCGAAAGTCTGGCCCTTTACGGTCCGTCTGTCGAGTCGAGCGCGAGCCGCGTTCAAGACTATCTGGGCGTCGTCAACACCTACCTGGCGATGTTCCAGGCCTTGGGAGCCTTGAGTCTAATCCTTGGAGCACTTGGGCTCGCTGTTGTGCTGCTCAGGAGCGTCTGGGAACGGCGTGGCGAGTTGGCGTTGCTCAAGGCTCTCGGATTTCGGACGACTTCGCTCGTTTGGCTCGTGTTGGCCGAGAATGTCTACTTGTTAGTCCTCGGTTTGATCGTCGGCACTGTCGCCGCATTTGTTTCCGTATTGCCGCATATTCTGGGTAGCTCGGAAGTTCCTTGGTTGCAACTTGTCGGGTTACTTCTATTAGTATTGGTGGTCGGATTGCTCTCCGGATTGTTCGCCGTGATGACAACCTTGCGGGCTCCGTTGATCCCAGCACTCCGGCGAGAATGATCTGTGGAAAGCTGAAGGCTGAAGGCTGACAACCTTTGACTCCTTACTTCTGCCTTCTGACTTCATCCTTCTACCTGGGAAATGAAACTCTTATGAAATCAGCACAATCGTATTTACCCATCGTCTTCGCCTTACTGGTAGGTTTGTTCTGGGGCTGCTACGGTGATACGTTGGCCCAGGCTCGATCAGCCGCCAGGAGCCCGTTCAAGCCGTACTTGATGATCGGCATCGCCTACTTGGTGTGGGGAATCGCAGGTGGAGCCATTGGGATGAAGCGAACGGGAGCCTCGTTCAGCTTCACAGGCCAGCAAACACTCTGGGGCTTCGCCGCTGGTTCTCTCGGTGCCTTTGGAGCCTTTAGCTTGACGATGGCGATGGTCCAAGGGGGAAAGGATTACCCACACGTAGTAATGGCCATGGTCTTTGGCACCGCCGTGACGGTCGCCGCTTTGATCCGGTTGGTTTTATTCCAGGCCTACAAACACGCGAAGCCGATGTTGTGGGTGGGCTTTGCCGGGGTGGCTGCTTGTGCCGCGTTGGTGGCCATTTTCACTCCAGCAGCCGAAGGAGCCCACTCGGGAGGGGAAGAGTCGACCAAATTGCTCCCGTTCCTATTCGCACTGTTGGTCGGGCTCTTCTGGGGGTCTTACGGCGACACCCTCGCCAAGGCTCGTCCCAAGACCGACCCTAACCCCTTTAAACCCTATCTGATGATCGGCCTGGCGTACCTTGTTTGGGGGATCATCGGGGCTTCGATTGGCATCGTGGCGAGGGGGGAGACATTCGAACTGTCCACCGCACAAGTGATCTGGGGCTTCGCCGCTGGTACTCTCGGAGCCTTCGGCGCATTCAGCCTCACAATGGCCATGTTCAAGGGTGGCCATCATCACCCTCACGTCGTTATGGCCATGGTCTTCGGCACGGCCGTGACAGTGGCGGCCGTCGTAAGAGTGATTGTCCTGGTCGCCACGGGAGCCGAATTCGATGCCGAACCGTGGTTGTGGGTAGGGATCGCTGGAATTGCGATCTCGGCTGCGATCGTCGCGTTAAACACCCCAGGGATCAAGAAGCCTGCCAAAGCTCCCAAGCCCGAAGACTCTGCCCAACAACCTGCAGAAGCCAACACAGCAATCCAAACTCCGGAGACTCAAGTAACCGCTGGTGCTGAGTAAGTCTCCTGGACTTGTGATTGGTTGTACAACCAATCACAAGTTACGTGGATATCTTTGGAAATCCGGGCAGGCCGGTCGAAACTGAATAGAAATGGCTGACTTTGGCCGTTGTTGCTGTCCCTCGCTCCATCTACCAAGAGCTTGCATCCATTCGCATGCCCATTTAATCTGATGCTCTTCAGGCAGCCGAGTTTGAAGACGAGAGAATTCTCAGGCACTGCCGTAACTCTGGACCGCACGTGTTGGGGTGTTGGGTCATCGATCTCGTATTGGGGCAAGCAGTAACTGCTCCTCTCCCACAGCCAGACTTCTCAAACCGACGGAGACATACCCTTGTTGACTCCTGACCAAGCCATGGAACAAGCCAACACGGTATTGGCTCACGCCTGGATGGTGCGAACGTTCCTCAAACACTCCGAGGAAATCGAAGACGATGAAGACATGCTCGAAGTCCACCGCACCATCTTCGACGCCGTCCGCAAGCTCGAGTCGAGCTACCAAAACAAGGACGCCAAAGAGTATATCCGTCGACTTAAAGGAAAGGTGCCCAAGTTACGACGCGTCGCCGAGTTCTTCGCGGCCGAATACAAGAATGTGACGACGCACACAAACTTCGAGATGGCTTCGATTTCGTTACTCGGCGTTGTTCAGCACCTGACCGAGTTATTGGACGAATTGCAGATAGCGAAAGAGAGTCAAGAGACTAGCGACAACGACCAACAGCCGGAGGGCATTTAATCCGTCAGCGGACCGCATAGAATCCAGGGATGATTCGGATGTTGGTCTGTTATCCCTTGTCACTTAACTATTGCGGAGTTACTTTTTGGCTTCCCTGGCCGCGCGAAGGTGAGACGAGGACGCTTTGTTGGTTGGTCGGACCATGAGGAACCCACCATTCGGACCAGGGACAGCTCCCTTGACCAACAGAAGGTTTTCCTCTTCGTTAATTTCGATGACTTTCAAGTTTCGGATCGTCTTGCGTCTGTTGCCGTATTGGCCAGGCGCTTTGCGGCCCTTCTTGGGACGGCCTAAACCTCGGTTACTACAATTCGACGCAGTACTACCGATTTGGCGGTGGTTCTTCTTTGAACCGTGGCTGGCTGGCATCCCTCGGAAACCCCAAGCCTTCATGGCCCCGGTATAACCACGTCCTTTTGTTGTTCCAATGACATCTACCGCAGGAATGTCGGTGAACACACCCTTGACGTCCAGGATCAAGCCCACTTCCACCGGGACTTGCTCATATTCCGGTTCTTCACCTTCTTGAGGAGTCTTCAACTTCGAGACCATCACTTCCGTCGCAGGCGTTTCCAAACGGAACTCGCGAATCTTACGGGGCGGTTCGCAGTCCGGTTTGGGACCAAGGGGCTTAGAGCCAGGTGTTTGTCGTCGCTTCGATTCCATGTCGGCGGAAACGTGACCCCTTTCGGCCCGAGTGGCTTTCTCCCGTTTTTTCTCGCCGACGCCGACCTGGATGGCTTCGTAGCCATCGCGGTCTTTGTCACGAATCATAAGAACCGGACAAGGGCCGAGCTGCAACACTGTTACTGGAATGACATCTCCCTCTTCGGTGAAAATTTGAGTCATCCCAACTTTGTAGCCAAGCATTCCAAGTGCCATGAGGTTTACCTCCACAAGTTCGGATTCACGTCGGAACACTGCAGGCACACGCAGGAGGTTCCGCCCGAGGAATCGGGATGGTAATCGGAAACTATTATTATGGACTTGGCGGAAGAATTGTCCAGATGTGTCGTGTGAATCGGATGAGGCTTGCTGAGGCTATAAGGCTCTGGATGGAAAATTGGGCAGGTAGGACAGGCCAACCCGTCCTACTCGCAACGGCTTTCGTTTATTTCCCAACGTAGGAATCAAACACGCGAACCTTGGCCCAGTTGTCTTTGCCTTCCTTGATGAACTGCAAATGTCGTTTCGCCGTTTGATACTGATCGTGATAGTCTTTGTTCTGGAAAACGAGGTGTAACGATACATCCCAATCCTGGACGTTCACTTTGCGGTCGAGTTCCGTGACGATCACGCCAGCCGAGTAGTAGACGGTCCCAGGATGCTTGCTCAAGTACTTGTTGCACAGTTCGACAAGCTGTCGTTTGGCTTTGGAGGATTTGTCTTTCAACGAGAAGAACACCATGTGAGCCAGTTGAGGACCTTTCTTGCCACCTTTCTTGTCCCCAGCAACGCTTTGTTGCTCGAGACTGACCAGCAAGGCCAATGTCAATGCCAACAGGAGGCCCGTCGCGAGAAGTTTGCGCATCATCACTTTCCCTTGTAGCAGATTCGTGGATGTTGGAGTCGCGAAGGAACCTCTACTCCACCCCCTTGGAATTTCGGCGTGGTGGGCGAAGAGATCCCAACAGTGTTCCTTTAATTTATTAATTTCGGAACTCGTCGAACAGCGGAGTGGAGAGGTATCGCTCGCCGAAGCTGCACATGATCGTTGCAATTCGCTTTCCTTTAAACTCCGGACGCGCCGCTACCTGGGCCGCCGCGCAAATGTTCGCTCCGCTCGAAATTCCACCCAGTATGCCTTCCTTCTGAGATAGTTGTTTGGCCCACTCGAATGCTTCGTCGTTCGACACAGTGATGACTTCATCGATCATATCCCGGTCCAGGTTTCGCGGAATGAAACCGGCCCCGATTCCTTGAATTTTGTGAGGACCAGGGTTTCCACCAGAAATGACAGGCGAGTGGACAGGTTCCACAGCAATCGCCTTAAAGTTGGGGTTTTTCTTCTTGATGAAACGAGCCACACCAGAGATGGTTCCGCCAGTTCCGACCCCGGCGACGATGGCATCAATGTCTTGGCCGCTATCTTCCCAAATTTCTGGTCCCGTCGTGGTCTCATGGATGGCCGGATTTGCGGGATTGTCGAATTGTTGTGGCATCCAACCATTGGGCTCATTCTCGACCATTTCAGCCGCGGTGTTGACTGCGCCCTTCATCCCATCGGCGGCGGGTGTGAGGACCAACTCGGCTCCCATCGCGCGCAGTAAAGCGCGTCGTTCGACGGACATCGATTCGGGCATCGTCAGGGTCAGTCGATAGCCACGTGCCGCACAAATAAATGCCAACGCAATTCCGGTGTTCCCGCTCGTTGGTTCAATGATGTGGGTGTCGGGTTTAATCTTTCCCTCATTCTCGCCTGCGGTAATCATGGCGTACCCAATGCGGTCCTTCACGCTCGCGAGAGGATTGAAAAATTCACATTTTGCCAAGACGGTAGCGTGATCCTCAGGAACGAGGCGGTTGATCTTCACCATTGGCGTACGGCCGAATGTTTCCCCGATATTCGGGTACACTTTGCCATGATGACGTTGTTGTTCGAGTGTCGAAAACATCTGTCGGTCTCCTGTTGGGAACTTTACGAGGCTTCCTGAAAGAGTATTTCTATATCCCACGACGGTAACGATGTCGGGTCAGTTTGGGTGGAAAGTTGTAACTCGGAGTTTGCTGGAAAGGGACTGCTTTAGTTCTAAGAAAGTTTGTGAACAAGGGGAAGAGGAAGATTTGCAGAAGCAAGGGAAAGTGCCAAGCCCTACGAAGGCAGAAAAGTTGTGATTACTGACCTCGTCCGAAACTTTCTCCCATGTTAAGTTTGTCGATGTTGAGTTCGAAAAGATCGTTGCCAGAAAGGACGAGTCATGAACACAAAAAGTTGTGAAAAAACCAGCAAACAACATTCTTCTATTCTTTCGCTCGATAAACCACTAACCCTCTCCGAGCTTGCACAAATTGTAGGTCCGCGTCTGGGGGAGCCTCGTCGAGAGAGGTCCACTTCCGAGATCATCGAGTATTGGATGACCACAGGATTCTACGGCATTAAGCTGGAAACTTGGGTCGCCCAATCGGCCCGGATCACAACTTTGAAGAAATATCAAGACTTCCGACGAGAAGTAGCTCAAGCACGAAAACGACAGGCCATTCGTCTCTATGATTATCTCTGCACCAAACGCAACCAACCTCACGAATTTGCCGAACCAGAATTGGAAGAAAACGAGGAAAACTTGATGACCTTGCCTTTTTCTTACAATTAGATCGAGTTCGAGTTGAGAACGCAACGTTGGCACCGACCGTTGCGTCGTGGTGGAACGCACCCATGCCAGCGAAAGGTGAGATTCTGGTTCTCGGGCGCACTCTGAGAACCGAAGATCGAGAGATCTCTCACACAGATTTGCGGTTTCTCTTCGAACTGGGTTTCGATTGAGAACTGCGAAGGAATGTGTTGCTGGACCTTTTGGAGCGGCTTCTTGCTGCCGCTCCAACTTCTTACCACTCTCCTCCACAATCACTCCCTTCTTCGCCTTCGTCGTTTTTCCGAACTACAATGGAAAAGGTGACTTTCTTCGGTACCTTCCGCTGACGCAAACGACGAAGAGCATGAACGAATCCTTGTGGTTGAACTCGACCAATCCAGACGACTTGTTGGAGTTCCTCTTGGACGTAACAAGCGACCGGAAACTCCGGTTGTTCGCTTGCGCGTGCTGTCGCGAACTGATCCACCTCGTGACCGAAGAGCATTGTTTGGCAGCTCTGGAAGCTGCGGAGGCATCAGCCGACGAGAACATCGACGCCAACGAACTCCACGAAGCGTGGTTCGCCGCCCACCAACACAAGCCCATTTTCCGCGACGCCAACTGGGCCGCCTGTTGGGTCGCGGCTCCAGCCGTCGTACAAGCTGTCGCTCGAACTTCCCTGTACGTGGCGAACTATTTGGCAGAGATCGCAGCAGAAGAGGCAAGAAACCAAGCCCGAGCCGCCGTTTGCAGCGGAGCACCGGAAGACCGAACGTCACAAGCTTGGAACGACTATCACTCATTCGTGGAACAAGCGACGAATCAAGTGCGCGAACAACAAACCCATCTACTTCGGGATATTGTCGGGAATCCTTACCGCCCACTTCAACCGGATCCAGCCTGGCGAACACAAACCGTCCAATCCATCGCCAGGAAGATTTACTCGGAGAACCGTTTTGAACAGGTTCTCATCCTTGCGGATGCTCTGGAAGAAGCTGGCTGTCAGGACGAAACAGTCCTCGATCACTTTCGCAATGGTCACAAACACGTTCGGGGCTGTCACGTCGTCGATGCGATCTTGGGAGATTGGAAAGAGGCAGGTGAAATGCGAGAGGCATCAGAGTCTAAGCAAAACGTCAAAGGGGAAAGGTGGAAAGTCGAGAGTTAACTTGTTCTCGGGGCGAACGCATCCAGGGTCAATTATTGCGTCTCAACGAATGGAATCATTCTTCGTTCCTTTCACGTTTTGTCGCTACATTCTTCATCCTTCGTTCAAGTAGGATCAACTGCGTGATAGAAAACTTTTGGGATCATTCCTCGTCTCTTCCACAGGCGGACCCGTTGTTCGGTTCGTTCTCGTGTCCAAACGGAAATGGTCGAGAGGGGTAAAACACGCATCCCGTCTCGGTGTGGTCGAACGAGGACAATGTGCTCTCCCGTTCCCCGGCTTCGGTTGCGATCTGGTTGAAACAAAAGCGGACCAGCAGTTCCTTGCGTTATCTGCCCTTTCACCCATCGGAGCGTCTGAAGTCGTTGGTTAAATTGGTTGGCATTGGAGACCAGTCCTTCTTCTTCATGAGCGGCCAACAGAACGGCTTCAAGTAAATCTTGGTAGAACAGCAACTCATTCGTGCCGGTAGTAGCCCAAGGTTTATCATTCGTCGGCTCAGAGTGGAATCCAGCCGATTGCTGCATCGGATTTCGGTGGCTAAAAAAGACAAGGGGAACCGGCAAGTCCAACACGTTCCAATCGATATCCCGATCCCGGTACACGTTGTTAAAATCGATGGAATCGCCGCTCACAGCGACCATACGGCGGGCATGAGTCGGAGCGATGCTTGTCAAAGCCCGCAGATATCGACGAGCCCGTTCGGCTCCTGTGGGTAGGGCCAGAATTTGCCGAGGAAACTTGTATTTGCCTTGATACTCCAAGTAGAACGACGCTGCATGGACATCATCGGAATTGGGGGTCCGTACGTCACCGATGCTGTGAGGAACGTCGTCTCCTTGTAATCGGTCGAACAGGTCTTCACTATCGTGACGATGTTGGAACTCGACTCGAAAGCGATGGCGTAGGTCTTTCGAATATTCGTCGTCGTTCCACGCCACGGCCCATAAAGCCTGGGGTCGCCCGTCGCCGGCAAGCAGGGTCGCCGACACCAACGGATTCAGTCCCGTCGTGATGGCCATGGCATGCGCTGGTTCGTAAGGCCAAAGTTCGGGGTGCTCATCGATGAAGTCCATCACGGCTTCGGTCATGACTGTATTCGTGAACGAAAACCGAAAGCTTCTCTTCGGATACACGCCCATCAGTGGCTTGCCGGCCCGTACGGGCTTTGTTGGATCGACTGTCTTTTTCGGCTCGGTCAAAAAATAATTGTCTGCTGTTGCCGTTGTGATCAAGAAGGTGGGAGCCTCTCCTTTCCATTCCTCGAGATGTTTCTGGAGGGTATTGGCAATGTCCAACGCCCGATACGTACTCTCGCCGCCGATGATACCCAGCGGTGGAGTCTTTCGGTTGGCTAGTTTGGAGACCCAAGAAGCGATGTCGTTCTGAGCACTGATTTTGTACCACCGGAGATAAATTCTGGTGTCTTCGTTTTTTCCGATCGTGTAGACAATCTCAGGAACCTCGCCATTCTCACGAGAGAAGGCTTTCTCCGCGTTCACCTCGATGTGAGGGCAGGAACTACTGCTTTCTTCTCCTGCGTTGGCCCAAAGCCGTTCGATTCGCCCCGAGGCTTCCACGATACTCGCCCATATCCCAGCGTTTGTTGCCGGGCTGATCCACGCCAGTTCTTGGGCCCCAGGAGGAACCCTTTTGACCGTGGCCGCTGGCGGTCCCCCAATCATTCCCAAACCCAACAGGAAAAGGCAGACCGCGACGAGGACAATGGCTCCCACAACAAACATTACAACCGCACGGGCTTTTGACATGGTATTTCTCGGATCGAGGGTGGCACAGAGATGAGAGGCACACCTCACGCAAACTCGCCTCAGAATAAGAACTATCACGGACGACACGGACCAAACGAATTCGTGCTAGGCAAGACGCCCTTGGGTGGTCTCTCGACTCTCAACTCACCAACGGTAATGACAACCGGACTGGTCCATCGTATCGGGTCTGCACCGCTTGTGTTTCTGCCACTTCTTCTGGCGGCAAAGGTGTCCCAACAATCCGGCCCTTTTCGAATCGTTCAGCCAAGACCGGCACGATCTTGCCTTTCAAGGCTTCGGCGTGACCTCGGAAGACGGTCGGCGCGTACCGACAGGAAGTCCCGGTCACGAATCCTGGAACATCATGGACATCACTCTCGACGAGCACGTCGAGTTGCCTTCCGAGCAATCGTTGATAATATTGCTCAGCCATTTCTTGTTCGAGTTCCTGGAGTCGTTGACGTCGCTCGGTCACTACGGCCTTGGGAAGTTGATCACCGAATCGCGTGGCTTCGGTTCCTTCGCGGGTACTGTAAGGAAAGATGTGAACTTTCGAGAACCCAACCTCACGCACGACGTCGCAAGTCGCCTGAAAATCTTCTTCCGTCTCGCCAGGAAATCCAAGGATCACATCCGTCGTGAAAGCGGGCTGATCGAGGGCATCTTTGAGTTTTTCGCAACGCGCAAGAAAGCCTTTCGCCGAATATCTACGTTTCATGGCCTTCAAAATGCGGTCGGAACCGCTTTGCAAACAAAGGTGCAGGTGCGGGACGACTTTGGGGAGGGCTGACATCACCCGAACGAGGTCGTCGCGGGCTTCGGCAGCTTCCAAGCTACTCAAGCGAATCCGAAAGTCACCAGGTAATTCGCCGAGCGTTTCGAGCAAGTGCCACAACCGATTCCACTCCGACTTCGGTTTGCCTTTGCTGATGTCGATGCCGTAATGGCCGAGGTGAATCCCCGTCAGGACGATTTCTTGAAAACCCGAAGCTACTAACGCTGCGACTTCCTCCGAGATGTCGTCGATAGGCCGACTACGCAACGTTGGTCTTACCGATGGGATGATGCAATACGAACAGTTCAACAAACACCCATCCTGAACTTTCACGAAAGCCCGATGATGGTTATCGAAACGGGTGATGTTTTGGGGAAGCTGCTCGACTCCGAACTCCCTCAAGTCCTCAGCGAGACGAGTTTTGTCTGTGATGACCTTGACGACTCCGGGAAGTTGGGCGACGGCTTGCGGATCGCGGGTCGCGTAACATCCCATGACGAGAATGTCGGCATTGGGATTGTTCTGATGCAATTTGCGGACAGCTCGTCGGCTTTTGGAGTCGCCTTCGGCCGTGACTGTGCAAGTGTTGACGACACAGAGATCCGCTTGCTCTCCTGCTTGGGCTTCGTGATAGCCGCTGAGTTCGAGCGTTTCCTTGACGTATTGGGTCTCGTATTGGTTGACCTTACAGCCAAGCGTGACCAGACGACACAACCGTGAGGTCGTTGGGGTCGGGTCATCTTGCGTTTGGATCGTCAACATGTCTGTGAACTCCGCAATTATGATTGTGTCGAGTTTCTCGACAACCTCCCGAGCACGATGGGTCCTTCAAAACCGGATGTCGTCGGGCTCCCCGTCATCGGGCGCACCCACAGGTGCGAATTCTTTGACGTTTTCCTCGACAATGATAGGGAGGTCAGCCTGTTCTTCCAAAGTTTGTTCGCTCGGGTCGCCCATGGATTCGGGCCAGATGTGGAAGCCACCGGTGACCGACGGAGCCGGCGTCAATTCCCAGGTCCCCCAAATACCTTTTCCTTCGTTGAAGCCTTTGTAATAAATGTCGTGCCCGCCAAGGTACCGCTTGTGCCACGTGCAACGCCCGTCGTTCAGATCATAGGTTCCTCGCATCAAGAACTTACCAACGAAATCTCTCCCTTCCCCGGTGAGGTCCCCGTTGGCAAACGTGAGTTCCATTTCCATCTGGTATTTTCCGGGCAACATGTGCGTCTGCAGGAAAAAGCCAATCCACCGTCCGCTCGGAAAGCGAGGATCCGTCTCGAGTTGTGGCTGCTGTGGTTGCATTGGGGTACCTGGGACGTAAGACATGTGAGTTCTCCCGCGTGCGATCCTGGTGGCATCGGGAAACAACAAATCTACTGTATCGATCACGCTACACGATGATCAACCCAAGAATAGTGATGTAGGGACAACTTCAGTTTTGACAGTGAAGAGAGGAGAGCCGAGAAAAACACTTCAATCACTGGCACCTTCGGAAGAAACCAACCGATCACGAACGTGACGGCAAGCATGGATCAGGTTATCTCGACTTTTGACTTCCTCCCCACAAGTAAAAAGATAGAAATAGGCCATGAGTTGTTCAGTTATTTCTGCTAAAAACTACGTAGGAAAATGTCATCTCCCTGACTCTCCGAACACTTGAGGTCATCACGTTCAATCTTTCGCAGAGACGGCGTCCGTCGTCCATCTGTATATAACATCTGTCACTGAAATGGCTATGCTAGTTATAACGTTTGTAATTACTGTCACGACGTTTCGTTTTCGATGTGTCCGAAAGAAATGCTAACAAATCTGGAATATCGAACAGGTGACATTGCGTTTCTGAGATTATTCGACCGTAGTGACTTGGGAAATACTGTGTAGATTCCAAAGCGGTACAACCAAAAAAGGAAACGGCCCACGTTGTCCGTTTGTGAGAATCGTGTATGATACACAATGTGAAGAAAGCATAGGGAGACCTTCTCAAATGTCACACACATCCAACGGACCTAAATACCTCAGATTATCTCAAGAATTGGAAGCAAGAATCCTGCAAGGAGATTGGGCCAATCGAAAGATGCCAAGCCTGCGAGTTATCGCCGAAGAACACGATGTTTCTGTGGTTACAGCAGCTCGGGCCATCCAGGTACTTAGTGACAAAGGAATCATCACCAAAGCAGAAAAATCGGGTTACATTCCGACCCCCGAAAACAAAAAAAAGAATCAAAAGTGGGGACTCTGCTTACGGGTGACACCTGGGAACTGGCAGAAAGTTTCCGGGGCCGTTTCCCGAGCCGGTTTAGAAGCCGTTGCTGGGCAAGATAATATCGAGTTCGTGGAAACGTTCGACCTTGGAGAAGGAGTTAGTCGCAAAGACATGCAACAGCAAGTCAGGCGCGCTCTTGACGAAGGCATCTCTGGCATTTTCTTCTTGCCGTCTCGTTTGACCGAAGCGCAGATGTACCAGGACGAGAAATTCCTGGGCGTTTGTGCTGCTGAAAATGTCGCCGTTGTATTAGTAGATCGAAACCTTCGCGGCCATTGCCGAAAGTTAGAGTACGATCTGGTCTGTGTAGACGATTTTGAGGGTGGACTTCGGTGCACCGAACACTTGCTCGAAATCGGTCGCAAACGCGTGGGCATCGTGGTCGCTTCTCCGACGAGCAGCCATGACGGACGAATCGCCGGTTACACCCACCAGCTCAGAATCAATGCCCTTAGACAAGGACAACAAGAAGGTGGATATGAGCCAATCGTTTTGACAATCCCGACGGACCTTTCGAGCAAAGAAGCCGACCGATGGCTTGCTAATCGTTTGGTCGAAGCGAACGTAGATGGTGTTGTCTGTTATCAAGACTCGGTTGCCATCGGGTTGATCATGGAACTGTTCAGCCGTGGACTCAATGTTCCACGCGATATTGCCGTCGTCGGTTTCGACAACCTACCCATCGGTGATTTGTTCACGATCGGCGTCTCGACTTACCTTTACCCATCGGAAGCCGTCATCCGGCATGCCCTCCACGTCATGCACCAAAGGCTCGAATGGCCTGCCGGTCCCCCCGTAAAGGTGAGTGTCCAGGGAGAACTGATCATCCGAGAGAGTAGCTTGCACCCGGGCGAAAAAGAAACCATATCTGTTCGTCAGGAAGCCTAACTGTTTTCGAGGTTGGAAACAAACGCAAGAGGCTGGAGCTACAAAATGCCTCCAGCCTCTTGTGATTTCATAACCTATCGCGGGGTAACTCATTGCGAAGGATGATTTATCCAAGTTTAATCGTCATCGTCATTGCAATCCTGCTCGGTGAGTAAGATCCTCTCAAGAATTCGAGCTGCCTGTATGTAGTAACCCCTCTCGATCAAGAATTCTGCTCGTCGTGCTTGATGAACGAATCGGCTCGTTTTGAAATGATGTTTGTACCCGCAACCTTCGTTCTCTCCCGGGACTACGGTGATGTTGTAGGTGATGTCCACGCCAAAGTTCGCTTCGGGGATAAATCCATCGAATTCAATTGTGTGATCGCCCATCGATAACGGTGCTACAAACACCCAGTATCCATCCACGACGTCCGGAGAGCTTTGGCCTTCCAAGCCCGGGAAATCATCGCTGAGAATATTATTCTCTGGTAACGGTCCGATCTCAAAGAGTGGCGATTCGGCTCGGAACGCAGTCACGTCTAGAAAATCTTTTCCATCGACAACAACTTCCAAGCTATTCGGGTCGACGCTATCTATGAAACCGTTGGCGAGGTCACGTAGATCGTTTTCTTCCGTCAGGCCAGTCTCGAACATGTTGGCATCGAAACTCAAGATCGGGAAGAACAGGGCTTTTCCATAGGGAATCTCAACCGTCCGATCGGCAACGCCGAAGAATTCGTCAGGGTTTTCGCCAGGCACAAACGTCACGAACGTTCCACCAATGAACCAAACATTGCCAGACTGATTTTCGCTGACGTCCGCTGTTTCAAACAACGGATGCTGATCTTGGGGCATGGAGTAAAGCCATTGCGTATAATCAGCGGCGAGTTCACCGTATACGCCCGCAAGCGGAGCGGGAACAGGACTTACCGAATCATCATCGGTCACCAAGATTCTTTCCAGAATTCGACTCGCACTTTCGTACCGCCCCCGCTCGATTAAGGCTTGTGCCCGATTAGCCCGTCGAACGAACCGTCTGGTTTCAGAATCCACTTCGCGATCATCATCGTCCCTGTCGTCGTCCCCGTCGTCATCATCTCCCTCTGGGACCACTGTGATGTTGTAGGTGATGTCCACGCCAAACTTCGCTTCGGGGATAAATCCATCGAATTCAATTGTGTGATCGCCCATCGATAACG
>CAYRFQ010000075.1:23103-38194 GCA_964423615.1 uncultured Alcaligenaceae bacterium
TTTCAAACAACGGATGCTGATCTTGGGGCATGGAGTAAAGCCATTGCGTATAATCGGCGGCCAAGTCACCGTACACCCCCTCCAAAGGAGCGGGAACGGGACTTACTGACGGAGTACAGCGGTCTTCGAGAGTCTCCACTCTCAGGGCAGAGCGTGATGTTGCCTTCTTCCCACTTCCACGGGTCGGGGCCACATCTGTGCCAAACAACCAGATGCTAAACATAACAAAGCCTCCAACAACAATATATTGGTCTGCGGAGTAGGCGAAAACGCTTCGCGAACTTTTAGACCATTGTTTGACTTGAGTTAGGTACATCCCATCAGGGGAATCACATTTGTCGTAAGCGAACAGTCTCCGCGATGAAGCGGCAAGCCAGGCTCAGCGAGAAAGGATCGTCCGAGGATAGTTTTGGTACCCAGACTCGCAGGCACCTGTGGAATCCTCAACGGAAAGCGTTCGCTATTCGATCAGTACGAAAACAATTGAACAACTTGGGACACCTTGCAGCGTTCCAAACTTCTTGATGTCACAACTAGTTACGGCGCCGTCCCTTTTCGTCTGGCTTTTCACGTCAAAGGTGAGTCGATTTCATGCTAAATCGGTTCAGTGTGACGGATGAAATTCCCGGGAGAATTAGAACTGTCCGTCAACAAGAGTGATTGCTACTCATCAGGTGTTTACGAAGAGGGGTACTGCAATTGCCATACCATTAGTCCGAAATTAATCGTGCGTTGGGATCGAACTTTCTTCTTTCCCAACACGTTATATTTCTTCCGTTTTGCGAGATGGTACATATGTTTAGGATCCGTTTTTGTCACATATCTTTTCTTATCCGCACACTCTCTGTGCGGATATGGCCCTGGAGAGGGAATAGTAGTGATGGATTGAACGGAAGAAAGAAAGTGGACTATCAACATGATGATTGATCAATACTGGGCTTGCTGAGAAAGTGATCGGTCTTCGACTCATACTTCGACTAGGAACGATGGGAATCCGCACGAAGAAATTATCGCACCCAAAATTCCAAACCCTCTGAAGATGGAGGGGAACCCAACTGTGCTAAGATTAACTTTTGGAAGCTGATTCGGTCCCTTTTCCTCTTTGATTTTGTGAGACCACTCTCCATGCCACATCCGACGAAAATGTCGTCCGACGATACCGCCCTTCTGGTCATCGACGTCCAAGAAAAGCTGATGACGAAAATCCCTAACGCGAAAGAATTGATCCACAACATTGCTTTCTTGATCGACGGAGCCAAAATAGCAGGAGTGCCCGTATTTGCCACCGAACAATACCCCAAAGGACTCGGCAAGACCGTGGCCGGGCTGATCGATCGACTTCCTGACCGTCCAGAGAAACTCGCCTTCAGCAGCTGCGTCGTTCCCGAAATCCTTGAGGGGATCCACAAAGAAGGCCGTCAGAAGGTCGTCCTGGTTGGAATCGAAACCCACGTTTGTGTTTTGCAAACCGCCCTCGATCTTCTTGCCGAAGGTATCCGGGTGTACGTGGCGGTCGATTCGGTCAGCAGTCGCTATCCGATCGATTACGAATACGCTCTTGTGCGGTTGGACCACACAGACGCAGTGTTGACGACGAGCGAAACCTGCGTCTTCGAGTGGATAGGCGGGGCTGATCATCCCCAGTTCAAACAAATTAGTCAGCTTGTGCAAAATCGCATGAACGTCTTGGAAGAGGATCCCAAATAGGAGAAGTCCGTGTCAACAACTACCGAACTCACCCCTTCCCCTCGCTTGCTTCTTGGTCCCGGACCAAGTAATGCCCATCCCCGCGTCCTCCGAGCCATGGCCACACCACTGATCGGACACCTGGACCCGCAGTTCTTGGACATCATGAACGAATGTCAGGAGATGCTGCGGCAAGTCTTCCAGACGAAAAATCAGTTGACGTTTCCGGTTAGCGCCACCGGGATGGCCGGAATGGAAACCTGCGTCGTGAACTTGATCGAACCTGGCGACACGATGGTCGTCTGTATCAACGGAGTGTTTGGCGGGCGAATGCAAGACGTGGCCGAACGGGCCGGAGCCAAGGTCGTGGTCGTCGAAAAACCCTGGGGCGAAGTATTCGACGCGAACGAAATCGCCGACGTTCTGAAGAAAGAACAACCCAAAGCCCTCGGGATCGTCCACGCGGAAACCTCTACGGGTGCGTGGCAACCAGTCGCCGACATCGCCAAAGCCTGTCGCGACACGAACACCTTGTTAGTATTGGATACCGTGACATCGCTTAGTGGTCTTCCCGTCACGATCGACGAATGGGGCGTGGATGCCGTCTACAGCGGAACGCAAAAGTGCATGAGTTGTCCACCTGGGCTCGCGCCGGTCTCGTTCAGTCCCAAAGCCGTGGAAGCCATCAACAACCGCAAGTCGAAGGTCCAGAGTTGGTACCTCGACATGGCGATGGTTCAGAAGTACTGGGGCGGCGATCGGGCCTACCACCACACGGCACCCATTAGCATGACATACGCCTTGCGAGAATCGTTGCGGCTCATCTTGGAAGAGGGCCTGGAGGCTCGTTTCCGACGTCACGATTTGAACCACCGAGCTTTGAAGGCCGGACTTTCTGCTCTCGGCATTTCCTACACAGCGACGGAAGGTCACCAACTACCTACACTCAACGCTGTGAAAATTCCCGATGGCATCGAAGACGGTGTGATCCGCAAGCAATTGCTTAACGAATTTAACATCGAAATAGGCGGCGGCCTCGGAGCCTTCAAAGGAAAAGTGTGGCGAATCGGCCTGATGGGATACAACTCTAACCCCAATAGCGTCCTGCTCTTCCTGTCGGCCTTGGAGCAATGCTTGCTCGGGCAAGGAGCCAAGATCGATGGAGGAGCAAGCATCGCTTCAGCCAATCAAGTCTACGCCCAATCGGCCTAGACCTCAAACAAGCGAACTTTTTGGCGAGTTGGTGGTGCGGTGGTGAAAAAGCACTCGAGATCCCCGTGTTTTGTGCGATGCTGGAAGAATTCCCCAATTCTTCCTCTTCGCCCCAACAGAAGATTTCGAGTGAAACCCACCCTGCCTCAAAATGACACCAAACACAACCAACACCCAAACCCGATGACACACCCATCGTGGAACCCAAAAAAGTCGTCTACGAAGTCCCCCGCCAAAGCCCAAGTCACAAACTTCGCCGGACTGCCGGTTATCCAAAAGCTCGCCCAAGGATTTGGCCTCATCAACGCCATCAACGAAAAACTGCACGTCCTGAAGATTCACAATCCGTATCACGAATCCGACTATTTGATGACGTTCGCTCAATGCCCTTGCCAGCGGAAAGTGCCTGCAAGCCATCGACAAACTCCGACAACACCAAGCTCTGCTACACGCGTTGGGCAACCAAACCCTGCTGGCTCCGTCGACCGCTGTCGACTTCACAAGACGATTTGAAGAAGAGGCGACACCCAGCTGAGGACGTGACGCCAAGAACTCAACGAGTTCGACTACCAACCGACCGCGTGTCAACGAAAGTACCGCATGGTCGTCGTCAAGAAATACATCGATGTGTACAAACACGGCGAACTCATCAACGAGACGATTTGGAATTTCTTTTTCCTCACCAACGACACACAAAGTTCGTGTTGTCAGATCGTGCTCAGTGCCGACGGTCGTTGTAACCAAGAGAACATGATTCTCAGCTCAAAAATGGTCGTCATACTCTTTGAGCTCGTGTGGATACTTTGCATACCAACTGGGCTTACATGGTGTTGATGGGTTTGGGCCAGAACCTCAAGAGTTGGTCGGCGTTCGTGTTGGCCCCAAGCGATCGGCCGAACGACACCGTCCCAAACGCCGAGGCGTTTGGTTTTGATGTGCGAGTTTCGCACGTTCGTGGAGTCGTTGGTGCGTGTCCCGGCTCAAGTCGTTCGCACAGACCGTGGCGTGGTGGTTCGTTTGTTGGGTTGGAATCGGCACCAGAGTCTGTTGTTGGATTTGTGTCAAGTGTTGAATCGTTAGCGGCAGCAGTCCACGAACTCGAAGTCGGGATGCTCCGATCCGCCAAGACACTTGGAGACTGAGGGCAGAAAGAGACACGAGGATGCACGAACGAAAATCGGCAAGCCAAGGAGAGCCCAACAAGGGCTACCCGCTAGCGAGACATACGGCCGCAAGAGCACAACAAGAAGGATAAAAATTCAACCGTTTACTCAAACTCCTTCGGTGTAAACTCGAACGTCACGTCTTGACTCCCACCTACTTCGACTTCGACAGCTATCGTTTTCTCGACCGGTCCTTTGTACCGCATCCGAGAAATGCACATCGACTCCGGATTCCGGTCATGGTCTTTCTTATTCCAGTTCGGCACCCAAGCCACAAGTTCGTATTGCCCCGAAGGTATTTCTTCGAGTTCAAATTTCCCACTCGGCTCCGTTACGACATAGTAAGGATGCTCTGAAACGAACAAGTAGCTACGCAGCCAGTAATACTCCGCGGCGCTGCTGAGTTCGACCAGACCGTTGTGAACCATTTGTCTTGTGCGGACTCGATTCGGTGTTGGCAACGTGAGCGTGAAAAAGTTGGCACCTCGGACTCGTAATCCGTGGTAACGCTCTTCGTCGTTAACAAAGTGTACCTTTTCGCCCCGGCGAACAACGCCAACGACCCCTGTCCGCCGTCCTTGATGGATCTTCAGCTGAGAAGCTTGGAAGTGAACGCTCACAGGAGGATGATTCCAAGGTTTCGAGCGTTTCGGATCGACTTCGCGTAAAAAAACCACTGCGTTGGCGATCCCCGAATCGAGTTCCGAAACTTGAGGCTTTAAAGGATTGCGGAACAACTTCTCCCGTGTCTCGTGTGGCCACTTGGGGTGAAATATGGGATTCGTCTCCACGGCGAAATCGGCCACGATGGGCCTTTCCCCTTGCCAAACGACCCGGCCTTCGATGCGTCCCGTCTGGGATCCACGAAAGTTTTCGGCGAGCGATGTTACAGGAATCTGTTCAGGCTCGGACGGTTCGGACAAGGCCCAGAAATATCCACAACCCCCCACCCACAGGAGGAGCAAACCCAAGGACACACACACGAGCCCGCGTATGTTGTAAAGCAACTGGGTGGCCTCCGAGAAACCATACAATCCATCACGACCTGGCATTGGAGAAGTCCCTTTCCACAATGTCGGCAGAAGCTGTCTCGTTCTCACACGGATCGCTACAATAGCCAGACCTTGCGATAGCACCTTTCGCGAACAAACGGGTGTCCGAGGTTCGTTTCTGCGACTCGACCACCACGTAAAGATAGGAATGTTGTGTACTCGATTTGGCAAGATCGAGGCAAGACAGAATTTACCAATGAGGAAGGCACAAGACGAAGGCAGAAACAAATCTTCCTTCATCCCTTTCCCTTCTTCAATCAATCCTGTGCCCAGATGAGGACGCATCCATGCCTTCCACCACCCCTGGTTACCTTGTGCGACGGATCGAAGACGCCCCAACTGTTCCTTGCCCCTGCGGAGAAAGCACTCGGCCGTTGACCATCCAGGATACGCCCAAGTGCAATTTCCACATCACGTTCATCAAGGACTCGGTCAAGCACTATCATAAGGAATGCACCGAAGTGTATTACGTTTTGGAAGGCCGGGGACAAATGGAACTCAACGGGGAGATCCTGGAAGTCGAGCCGGGAATGGTCATCTACATTGAACCATTCACCACCCACCGGCTGTGGAGCCAAGAAGGCGTCCGAACGATCGTCTTCGGAGTCCCGGCCCTCGTGGCCGAAGATGAGTATTTCGATGAACCTACCCGAGACTAACGAGAACGCAGGCTCGCGCAGTCCCGCAATATCCCTATGGCCCCCTTTCTTTTCAAGTCTGCCCGGCCAACTCGCCGATGGCATTGATGCGTCTGTTGAGACAGGTGTGAGCACGATAGGGGATTTCTGCAGGTAACATACAACAGTCACTCAAACAGCGAGAGGGGTTGAAATCTTCATCGACTCTTCTTGATGCCCTTGTGGTCCCAAGACAAATTGCCGATATGGTAAAATTCACTACTTCTCGCAAGCTGTGCATTGCTCCCATTTTTGTTGCACGAACAAAAATTACTCTTTTGATGAGTCTGGTTTCGGCCTTGGGCTCGGAGCCTCATAACAGACAACGCTGAATCACCCAACCGATTTGTTTGTCGAAACCGATCGAGGTTCATTCTCGATCGTCAACGGTGTCACTTTCTATCTTGGGGTTGCAGTTCGCTCCCCAATGACCAGGACAAAGCCGACAACACTATTCGCGGCTGAAATCATTCCCATTTTTCTTGGAGTCGAAACCATCATGTTCCACTTTCGCTGGCTGTTCTCCCGCCGAGGAAAAGCTCAACCGACCACCGACCAGGCAGATCGCCAAGTGTTGTCCGCCTCGAATTTGTCCTCATCCTCAACCCAATCGTTCCGTCGCTTCTTCCGACCCCAACTGGAATCACTCGAACAACGTGTCGTTCTGAGTAACGACTTCTACACCGTTCCAGGCGAAGTCGGAACAGCGGACGCTCCCAATACTATTCCGGTCACGATCGTGTGGGAAGGTGGCGAGTCAGCGTTTAACAACTCGTTGATGGTTTACCAGATCGAGAACACGAGCGGTTCCGTAGGGGGCGTGAATCCGGGAGACAACGGCTATGCCGCTTCGATTGGGGCAAGAGTCGCCGATGGAGCCCCTGTCATTTCGTTTACCGCCAGTCTCGATCCGACAGACAACTCGGTCACCCCTGGCAACGGTAGTGCCCTGGTCTTCCGCCCTGAAGACGGCATTGGAACGCGTCGCACGTTCTTGATGGATGCCGGAAGCCTTTTGGGCTTCGCTCTTATCCAAAACGTCCCAGCCGAATCCTACGGAGGCGCTGCCCAACAAGCTGCCCAGACCGGCTCGACGATCTTCAACACCTTCGCTGGTGGTCCGGTCGCCTACTACTCCTTTGATGCAGCCAATCCGTTTGGTGGTGACGCCGTCATCTCCCAAAATCTTGGAAACGGCTTGGTGCGGTTTGGGTTCGAAGACCAGGGCGCCGGAGGCGATGGCGACTACAACGACATGGTCATCCTCGTCAGCCCCACAGGAAATAGAGCAGAGGCCATTCCTGGCGTGGCGGGAGATCCTGTCGATGCTACTTTCTCCCTCTTGCAAGCCAACTCCAACTCCATCCATGAACTTGGTATCTTCACCTTTGACGATTTCCAAGGGGGTATCGACACAGGAGAAGCCGACATCCGACCGAATGTGAACGTCTTCACGTTCCCTGGCGATTCGGGGTACATTCAAACGGCATTGGCGCCAGACCGACGCATGACTATCTTCGGCCCGAACACTCCTGTCGGGTCAACTTCGATGCTCCAACTCGACGGCGAGACGAATTACGGTTTTTACGCCATCGTCGGAGGCACGGCAGAGCAATTTCTGGAAAGCAATCCGAATAACTTTGATGAAGCTGGTATCCAGGCCCTGTTCTCGTTCCCCGAACTCAACAACTCCAAGGCCCAACACTTCCGTAACCTGGGCAACAACACGTTTGCCTTCGAATCCATTCCGAACAAGGATGACGGAGTCGATTTCGACGACTTGGTCTTCAACGTATCCTATGACCTCGTTCCGCAAATCACAGCGGCTCTCGAGAACGATACAAGCAACCCAGACTTCGGCGGGTCGGACACCGATGGAATCACCAACGACCCGGGCATCAGCGGCACCATCGATGAACGCAATCTCACAGCCTTCACGGTGGACATTGATGAACTCGGCGAAGTCGACATCCTGGACACCTTCCCAGGTGCCTTCGACCCCTCCACCGGCCAGTTCATCCTCAACGAAGATCAGGTCATCCAGGCGGCTGGTGGCTTGTTGGATGAAGGAGAACACACGGCCGTCTTCCGTGCGACCGACACCAACAACAAGACCGGAGCCGCTACAGTGGCCTTCACTTTCGACTCGGAAGTCGAACCATTTGTCGAACTGGATCTGCCGCCGGAATTCGATACGGGCATCCCGGGAGACAACATCACCGATTTGGACCTCGTCAACATCGTCGGGACAATCGAGGAAGGTTCGACCATCACGTTGTTCCGGGAAGTCGACCCAACGAGCGATCCTATAGAACTCGAAACACTCCTGGACGACGATGGAACCTTCACGTTCGTGGATGTTCAACTGAGCTTTGGCACGAACACCTTCACAACGATGGCCACAGACACGGCCGGCAATGTCGATGATCTGGGCGAAATCATCATCACGCACCAACCATCGCTGCTGTTGCCGCCTGAGTTCGACACGGGAGTCATTGGCGACAATTCGACCGTCATTTCTCTGGTGAATTTGTCCGGACGGACACTCCCTGGCGCGACGGTGGAATTGCGGCCTAATGGGGACACGACGGTGCTTGCCACGGAAACGGCTGACGCTGATGGCAACTTCACGTTCGAAAATATTTCCTTGATGGAAGGGGATAATCCGTACGACATTCGTGCTATCCTCAACGGTGACGAAGAGCTGTTCGAGAACGTGCTGACCGTTTCCCTCGAACTCCTCACGGCCGGACTGGAAATGGACACAGGCTTGTTCGACACCGACGGCGTGACCAACGATCCGACGATCTCGGGACAGGTCTCCGACGGGGCCACGTTGACCGAGCTGACCGCATCGCTCGATGGTGCCTCTGCCGTGAACATTTTCAGCAACTACGATCCTGCGACCAACACGTTCCGGCTTGACCGGGCTGCTTTGGATCTGCTAGCCGGAGGCACCCTGGCCGACGGAGCACACTCGATCCAGATCTTCGGGACCACCGCGGCCGGAAGTACAGGCCGGGCCACTGTCGACTTCACCCTTGACACAGTTCTGAATCCGACCTCGACGGTCACGCTTCCTCCGCAGTTCGACACCGGAACTGAGGGAGACAACATCACCGACCTAGACACTATCGGCCTCACAGGAGACGCGGAAGGAGCTGCCTCAGTCACACTCACGCGAGTCGAGGGAGCCGAGACTGTCACCCTAGACACGCAGGTCGCGAATGAAAGCAACGAGTTCGAGTTCACCAACGTGACACTCAACTTGGGAGCCAACGTGTTCACCAGCACGACGACCGACCTGGCCGGCAACACCGAACAAGCCCAAATCACTGTCACACACGCACCTTCGTTGACGTTGCCTGCTGAGTTCGACACCGACGCCCCGGATGACCAGATCACATTCCGGGGAACTGTAAACTTGACCGGTCAAACACTCCCCAATGCTTCCGTCGAACTACTTCGCACCGGCGACACGACTGTCATCGATACCGTAACCGCTGACGTCAATGGTGCGTTCACGTTCGAAAACGTAACCTTGGATGTGAATGATAACAGTTTCGACTTGAATGTTACGTCGGACGGAACGACCGAAAGGACTGAGGCTGCCCTTGTAGTCACTCGCCGAATCGTGGAACTCGCGAGAGATTCCGATTCAGGGACGCTCAAGGATGCGAGCACCAATCAAGAATCGGTCAACCTGTTTGGTGAATTGACGGGCATCGCCCAAGGCACTGCGACCATAACTTTGAACGAAACTGGACAAACGGCGGTCCTCCCCGATGTCGATGCCAACGCAACATTCCAGTTTGGGAATGTTGCTTTGGCAGAGGGAGCCAACTCGTTCAGCTTGACCATCGAAGATTCCAATGGCGCCATGATCGTCACAGACACACAGATCATTACCCGCATGAATTCGGCACCGACGCGAATCGCCACGAACGACGATCCGATCGAGGTCGAGCTGTCGTCCTTTGTGGATGATCCATCGAATACTTTGCCGACTCAGAATTTCTCAGAAGGCATCGACCTGGCCACGTTCTTTACCGATGCGGACTTGACGAACAGCTTGATCCGGTTCAACACCAACAGCACGGTGAACAACGGAATCATCGATATCGAGACGTTAGACGCCGAAGCCCCCGCCACCGTTGTGAACTTCCTCAACTACGTCACTGATGGCGACTATGACGGCACGATCTTCCACAGATCGCCTCCAGGTTTCGTCCTGCAAGGTGGTGGATTCGAGTACGATCCCGGTCCACCTTCATCGTTGCCACGGACTCCGACGGACCCCGAGGTCGTCAACGAATTCGATGGAGAGAACCGTTCCAACCTCGACGGGACTCTCGCGATGGCGAAGGTTGGACCGACTGGCCAGGATCCAACACCGGAGTCGATCAACAGTGCAACGAATCAGTTCTTCTTCAACCTCGGGGATAACTCGGGGAACCTCGACAACCAGAATGGTGGGTTCACAGTCTTCGCTGAAGTCGCCGACGACGGTACATCTCGTCAGGTCGTCGATGATCTTGCGAGCATTCCAGTGATCGACGCCGGTGGGTTCACCGATCTACCGTTCCGCGGCAGTGATACCATCGGCGTTCCGGCTGGCACCGAGCCAGACGACTATGCCTTTGTCTCCAGCGCGGAAATCGTTTATCGGCTCGAAGAACTGACCTATGTTGTCACCGTCACGCCAGTGGGGACTCCGTCCAGCACGATCGATGTGAGACTGAACACACAAGAAAATCGCTTGTTCGTGGACTACGTCGAGGGCGATACCGGTACGTTCAACATTGAAGTCACGGCCGTAGACAGTTCGGGGGCTGTTAGCGCCCAGACTCAGGTCATCACTTTGGAAATCACGAACACCCAGTCGTAACAAGGTTCGGTTGATCACTTTTCCGGTCGATCTGCAGGCACGAGTACCCAGAGAGTTTTCTGGAATTCGCGCCTGCAGGCCCTTGTGAAATCCAATCCGAAAATCATTCCCGTGTGGGTGCGTACGACTTGAGGGGATTCAACCTGAGATGAATTTCTCGGGCGTCACCCACGCGGACCATTTCTTGAGTTACGAAGCGTTTGTCTGATGATCGTCTGGCGGTGTTGTTCCCAACTCCGAGCGAATATCCTGCAGACGTTGAATGACGTTCCATCCTTCGAGCAACTTCGCGACGGATTTCGGCACCAGATGTTGCCAGGGGGTTCCCTGTAACATGTGTTGGCGAACATCCGTAGCACTGATTCCTTTTTCTTCTGGTTGGACCTCTCGCAGGATACACGTTCGCAATCCGAGCGACTCGAAGTATTCCTGTTTGCGTCGGCCCCAATCGTCATAGATCGTCAGGAAGAAAACGGCACCCAACGGAACGTAATGGCAGTAACGCTCTGGGTGGCTAATAGGGAATGGAACGATGGTGAGTTCTTGATGATCCACACCGGCTTCCAAGAGAGCATACCTAACGAGTTGATAACGTTCGAAGTAAGTCAGCGGATTGGCCAGACGTGTGCCGCGCTCAGGGTCGGCGGCCTCCTGTTGAATCATGTCTGTTTCGGCGTTGGTGATTCCCACAACCAGATGCCGACACTGTTCTTTGCCCGCAAGAAGATACTTTAGGTGGTCGTTGTGCAGCACCTGAAACCGTCCGTGAATAACCCCAAGGTCATGGCTTTCGTGGTTTGGTGTCATGATTCATCGAGGATCAAAGGCTGATAATCACCCGGCCAGTAAGGCTGATCGTCCGGCGTGTCCATCAATCCGTGAAGCTTGGCACGATCCAAATAATTGAGAATCAGGGAAATCAATTCCCGCCCTCGCACCAGACTCAGGGCGCCTCCGGCAACGGCCACTTCGTCAAAACGGTCGACCCGATCGTGGCGAACCCCTGGACCATGAATGAGCAGAGGCACAGGTTCGCCCGAATGAATCATGCTGCCGCTGCTGGGCGTCGAATGGTCAGCCGTGACCATGACAACCACATCAGGATCGTTTAGCAGCGGTCCGATGGCCGCGCCGATTCCCCGATCACAAGCTTCGATGGCGCTGACCTTGTTGAGCGGATCCTTGGTGTGGGCAGCCACGTCCGGGATTTTCGTGTGAACATGAATCAGATCGTACTCTTTCAAGAAACTCTGGGCCAGCGTGATTCGTTCGGCGAGGTCGTCGTCGGGACGGTCCGAATCGGTCACCTTGTGGACGTCCATGCCGAGATACGTTGCCAGTCCAGGGAGAATAATCCCCGAGGCCAACATCAATCCTCGCAGTCCAAAGCGTTCCTGAAACCGAACCACCTTCTTGAGTCGACCGGCGCGTTGGGTCACAACCAGATCGGCCGAAGGCTCATTCCGCTGCCCACGAACTCGATTCACTGGGTGATCGACTAGAGCCGCCCTCGTAAACTGTACGAATTCTTTGAGAGATTCAATCGTGCGTTTGGTATCGGCGTCGTTGACGTGCGACCGCCAGGGTTGTGGTTCGATCAACAACCGGCCCTTGACGAGTGGGTCGATGTCGGTGATGAAAGGCGAGGCTCCGCCGCTGACGACCAGAATGCCAAAAAGGCGATGTGTCCGGACGAGGCGGAAGTGCAGGCTGCCGAACGTTTGCTTGTCCAAAGCGGCAAAAAGAGAGTCCGCTTCTTGAGGATTGGATTTCAATTCGCCCTGGACGAGAACCAACCCTTCCGGGGTCGTTCGAATCGAGGCCAGATGAGCTAGGATGGCGACATCGTCGTGGGCCAGTTGGATTCCTGCCCCAAGAGCTTCCAGAGGCCCCCGCCCCGGAAACTCCGCCGGTGAGTACCCAAAAAGAGCGAAATGAGCGTCTTCGCTGGGAAGCGGTTGCCCCAATTGGGTCGCATGAAATAGTCCACAAGCACTGCTCTCGGCCAACCGATCTAGGTTTGGAGTATGAGCCGCTTGGAGTGGCGTTTGGCCTTTCAGGGTGGGATACGAACGGTCTCCCAATCCATCCAACAAGATGATAACACAAGTTCGGCGAGCCATAATGCTCTCGAAATCAATAGAAAGTTCCAAGGTCCTCTGTCGAGCTTAGCAGAAATGCGGCGAGATTACTGCTCAATAAGAGGCTTGTCATGAAGGGAATTACTTCTTCGGCAGATCGAACAAACGAACCATGCCGCTCGCGCCCGCGCACGTAATCCCCTTTCCATCGGGAGTGAATGCCACAGCATAGACCGCATCGTTGTGAACTTTCAGTGAGTGGACCATCTTTCGCGATCGAACATCCCAGATTTTCACAGTTTGATCGTCTCCGGTCGAGGCCAATTGCTTGCCGTCGGGAGAAAACGCCACACCATACACCGGGTCCAAGTGCCCCTTGAGAACCTCTACTTGTTTTCCTTTCCTGGGGTCCCAGAGGCGAACCGTCTTGTCCTGGCTAACGCTGGCAAGAATTTTGTTGTCGGGGGAATACGCACACCGGTAAATGTGACTGGTATGCTGTTTCAATACGTGGAGTTCTTTGCCGTTTCTCGGATCCCAAACTCGAACCGACTGATCACTGCACGAACTAACCAACAATTTGCCGTCCTGCGAAAAGGCGACTCCGTAGACAGGAGCCGAGTGGTTTTTGAGAACACCGAGTTTTTTTCCCGTGGAGAACTCCCAAAGACGCACTGAATTGTCCTCTTCCCCTCCACCGCTGGCCACAACCTTTCCATTCGGGGAGAGCGCGATGCAATAAATGGGACCTGTGTGTCCTTTCAAAGCTCGAATTTGTTGCCCCGTTTTGGCATCCCAGATTCGAACCGTGTTATTTCCGTCTGCCGAGACTATACCTTTTCCGTCTCGTGAAAAAGCGACATCGTAAACAACAACATTATGTTTGAAGGTCAGACGGGTTTTACCGGTGGCGACATCCCAAAGGCGAACCGTTCCATCTTCACTAGCAGTGAGCAACAAGTCCCCTTTGTTGGAGAACTGTAACGCATAAACGTTGTCTGTATGTCCCTTGAACTCTTGGGATGGATGTGTTGCCTGAGAATACGGACTGGTCCACAAAGCCACCAATGCGGCAAAAAGAAAAGCAGTCCAGGGAGTATTGTAGAACTGATGTAAAACTGGATTCATCGTTTGGTTGGAATTGTAGACGTGTAAGTTCCAAAATGAACAGCCGCACGATCTGGGGCAAGGCAGTTTGACGACTACTATTTCTTCGTAACGCCCCGAGTGATCACTGGGCGCAACCGAATATACACGCGCGTTCCCGGTTTCGGTGCCCGAGTCATGTGGAACTTCACGAACGGTTTCGGACTGTAAATGGGATACCGATTGTCGGCAATGATTCCGCCTGGGCAATCACAGGGACAAGCAACACAACCGGTGCCGGATTTGTAAATGGCTCCGCTGCCGTGGAATACAAAGTGTGGAGTCCACGGCTTCTCAACGGGCTTACCATTCACAAGAACACGCTCGGTCGCAAAGTGATCGTACGGCTTTTCCACCCAATGGTTGCCATCCTTCCAGAAAACCGACAAAACAACAGGATCGCCCTGTAGGTAATCTTCGGGCTTGGTTTTTTCGGTCAAGCCGACCCGTTTTTTTCCTTCGCGGATACTGTAGTGCACGCGAGGCTTGGCTCCCAGGTCGATCAACCCTTGATGAACGGTTTCGGTGGGGACGTCTACGAGGAACACAAAGTAACCAGCCATCTTGGCGTCACCACCAGCCGCCTTGGCGCAGCCCACGAAGGCTTGCACGCGTTGACCGTACTCGTTGATGCAAGGTTTGCCTTTGGGAAACTGGACAATGCCAGTGAGTATCACTTCACCCTTTTTTTTGTTCGTGATGATCGTGCCGGGTTTAGGAAGGGGTTCGGCTTCTTCTTTCTCCACCGTATTTGGGAGACTGACGGTCATCATCCCAGGCCCTAGCAGGTCACTCTGATCGGCCCCGGCAAAGAGGATCACACCTGGGAATAGGACTAGAGCCAAGAAGGAAGAGCACATTTTCACGACCGGTTCCCCCTTTCGCCAAACCGTACATTGCACGACCAACTGTTCAATAATGTCAACGACGATAGTATGTAATTAGACGATTCCTTCCGGCTACTTATTCAACCGACTCCGTCGAAGCGTTAACCCTCTTGTATTGTATGCTCGTTGGCTAAGTGTGTGTCCGAATCGTTCAACTAATGATACGCCCTGTTAGATGCTGTTGTGTGCCCGAGTTACTCCAGTCCACGTAAGTCGCATGGTTGTCCAAGCACTCAATTTGCACTTTCGTAACACTTTACTGATCTGAAGTTGGTCTTTCCGTTTTGTTGTCGTTTGAA
>CAYRFQ010000076.1:0-37881 GCA_964423615.1 uncultured Alcaligenaceae bacterium
GGTTCGGTGGAACGAGACCCTCGGGTCGAACTCTCAGTTGCCTAAAACGCCCCTTTCCCGCAACCGCTTTCGCCCCTTTCCCGTTCCCCGAAAAACAAAAGACTGTTGAGTTGCCTCAACCGGTAGCTCGAATCAAAGTTGCCGGAACTCGTTCCTCTTGCTCATGAGAAAAAGCCACCATTCCGCAAGTGTTACAAGACCGAGATGCGTGACCGCAAGAAACGTATCCGCACCTTGACTCAACGACCAAGCGAATAGATCTCTTGCCATTTTCCTGAACGTAACCATCCGATCACTTCGGAATCTTATTCCCATCGTGGAAATCAACTTCCTCCACCTGCATCACCAAAGTGTTGATGCACGATCTTTCGACCTCGACAGGAATGACTTCAAGGAAACGGCTGCCAGAGAGCGGCAGTACTGCTGATTGGACAGTTGGGCATGTGAGAATGAATCTTCCGAGGGAACAGGGAGAACTGCGCAGGTAAGGAAGCGTCTGACCAGCAATTGGAAAGGTGAAGCTATTCGCCTTTCGCCCTGGGCGGCGAATCCATCCGACTCGGTTTTTCTTTTGGTCGAAGGCCAAGTTCACCCTGGCCTCGCCAGAATGCCAGGCACTCGTCTCACCCCAGTCTCTGTTGGATGCCTCGCAAAAGCATCAATTTTTCTTTGTGATACAGGGATGCATTTCCAGTCGCAGCATCAGCCTCCCCTTCGGCCAACATCAGGACCGTCTTGAGCATCATCCCGTAGGCCTCGTACTCTTTATGTTGGCCCAGCGAGTAAGCGGCAATAATCCCGCGAGCGACCATGTCGTCGCCTACTTCCGGCGGTGGGTCCTTCTCGATAAATTGTCGACAGCCCATCGTCAGCGCATCTTCGACTTCCTGCCCATCGTTGTCGTAACTATGCAAAACGTCGAGAAGTTCCATTCGTTTGTCGTTGGAGAGACGAGGCAGCCGCAGGTGGCAATTGACTATACTACACGCATACCAGATTTCACCTGGCTTGGGGACGTCTTGGAGCAGTTCGTCAAAGAGCGGACCGACCTCCTCTTCAGCGACAGGGTCATCGTTCGCCGACACCATGAGACCGACAACAGCAGCAACATTGGTCCAGTCCATCGGACCATTGGCCAGGTCGATCAGCACATTGCGGACTGGACTCTTCGACCACTCTTCCCGACGCATCTTGGCGACCACCAGAGCAGCCGCTACCTGGACCCGAAACATCCAGTACCACGCAGAAATCGGCGAGGTCGGAAGGGGAGGGTGCACCATGACACCCAGAAGTTCTTGGATCTGGTCAGGCCCCAGTTGCATTGCGACTTCGTGGGCGGCATGGAGCCACCGCTGAAGGTCGTAAGGTTCACTTGCAAGAGTGCTGATGAATCTGGCAACCTCCTCCGACGGAGGCGTCACCACCCGTCGAGGCGTGTTCCCCTCGTACTCCCATAATCGATAAATGACGGGTTTCCTCGGTTGACGCGGATCCGGCGTCTGTAACCCGACGACCTCGCTCTTCACCTCGATCGGCTGTTTCCAGATCGTCTTGAATTGCAGGTCAAATCCAACCTGGATGCTCGGAGCCTGGATACCCGTCAGTGTCTGAGTGATCGTCCCTGTCACCTCTCCCGGCGGTTGGTCGGCAATGTCCTTGACTAACTCGTCATGGTTCTGAAGAGAAGCGTCTCCCGGATATACGAGCGTGCCCAGAAAGGGCGCAATTCGATACAGCGTCTCCCGACCACGCCCATTGTCTGGGTGCGCCATTACGTAGTGCTCCAGTTGAAGACGCCACTGGAACTCTTGTGTCCGAAGATATTGAAGTGAGTAGACGGAAGGCAAAGCCCATTCGTTTTGTCTATCGCGTTTGAGAGCTTCGGAGTACCAGTGTTCCGCCTCCTCCAAATTCTGGTGCCGGTCCCAAAGACCATCTCCGAGGTCCAACATGACCCCCACGTTGTTCGGATCGAACTCCAGCGCCTTGAGATTGAACTGGTACCACATCTCCTGGTCGTCCTTCACCCGGTAGGCGTTGGCGAGCATGATGGCCGAATTCACTCCGGGTTTCTCTTGGAAGGAACGCTCAGCGAGTTCCACGGCTTCGTCGATACGATTCAATTTCCGAAGGAATACCCCGACGCCCATACGAGTGTGTTCGTTTTCGCAAAGGTGCTCCCATCGTTCGCGAACGAATGGCTCCCACCGTTCGATGGCAGCTATGTCGTCCGGGTCGTTGGCAATGTCTCCACCGAACCTGGGGTGCAAGCTGGCCAGAAACAGACACACCGTTGTATACGTTTCTTGTTCGGACAACTGCCCCGCTTCGATCCATGGCAACGCATAATCCGTGACCCCGCTCCCCTGATTCGCCACGACCAAATGGCCCAACAAGGCAACGGCCTCGGAGGTGTTACCGACCCTACCGAGGACATACGCCCGGATTGCAGCAAGCCCAAAGAGAGTCTCACCCGAAAGTTCTACCAAAGAGAGTGGATCAGGACAGTTTGCGACCAGACGATCCAACATCGTCAACGCGTCGGGCTGCAGTGGAGCCACGCTCAAGACGTTGGCTAGATGTTGGATCACACCTGCGTAGTTCCCTTGGATCGAGGCATCTTGTGCAGCTTGGAGCTGACCGGGCGTGTCCAAGGGAGAAAGGTCGGTCATGATGGCGTCTCGATCTTTTCTGAACCGTTTTTGAGCCGTACAAAGTCCAGGCCTTGCTTACTGCGGTGCACCAATCCGATCCGACACGGTCATCCGCCTCGCAAAAACAATAGGACCAAGAATCCCAGGAAGAGCCCGAGATAAGAACCATTCAACGCCAGGCCTGAAGAAGCCATCGAGAGTTTGTGTCCGCGTGTTCGGATGGACGTGAAGGCATAGGCCAGACCGAGGACCGTGACGCAAATGCTCGACACAAGGAACAAATAACCCACTTCCCCTAAGTACGACACCATCGATTGAAGGCCAAACCAATTCAACCAACACACCAACCCCACAATGGCTAGCGTCCAACCCGTTACCCCCAACCCCAAACCGATAATGGCTTGTCGGCTGTGTGTCTGAGGACTTTCGGTTTGCTCTTCCTGCGCTTCAATGTTGCGCTCAGTACAACGGACACACAGTCGGTTGTCACCCCACCGCGTCCGACACACGGCGCAAATGATGCTGTTGCATTCCTTGCATTTGCCGACACCGATGTTGTTTGGGTGGACGGCACAGACGCTGTCCCCTGGCTTGTTGCTGGAAGTGATCTCCGGCGGTTGCGCCCTTTCAAACAAGGGTCGATGACATTCCGGACAACGGGCTGGCATGGCCTCTTTTTTGCCCCGGAGTATCTCTCCACAATGGCGGCATTCCCACATTTCGAGTGTCCTTGTGGTTCGGAGAAGTGGATGAGTGAATTTGCTCGTTGGGATCAGTTCGTCCATGCCAACCCAAAACGCTAGTGAGAATCTTGTGTCTCGGAGAACCTCACTCCCGTTTCGGACTCGTGCGAACGACCCTGGAAAACACACTGGGGGTGTCCGTTGAGGACTACGCAGTCAATCAACCAAAGTAGCAGGCCCGTTCCGTCGTGCCGTCCGCTTCTTTTTATGGCTTGGCCATAGCACACTCTGTGCGCCTACTACGTTATCCGCGCAGTTCTCAATGACTCACGTAACCGCCATCACACAAAGGACAGCGATTACTCCGGTGACCAACCCAGTCATTCCGCCGAGGACCCCCGTCAACGCAAATGTCTGGCCTTGGAGTTCTCTTTGCTTTTGCATTTTCAGAAGCGACAAAGTGCCAAGTACCAGCGCAAGACATTGGATCGGCAAAATCAACAAGAAGAATAACCACGGTAACGACGCTCGCGTGCTCGAAGACCGCAGGAGCGTCGAACCAAAGCAAATCGCAAACGGACTGAACGCGAGGCCGAGTCCTGCCGCGATGATGGCTCGTAGGGAATATTTGAACCCTTGAGACTTGCGGTGAACCAACAAGTTTTTGCATGGACCGCACAACATCCGCCCTTGGAACGGCACCAGGCAATTGCTGCAAAAGCCTTCTTCGCACTCCTCACAGTTGCCCGTCGACCGCAGGTCCGGATGGTCGAGACAGTAACCTTCTCGCTTCGGCTGGCGTGGCAATTTGTCCCTTCGGCGTGGTGCCCCCCGGTCTCGCGGCGGTGGCCTTCGATCTCGTTCTCCACGTCGGTCCCTTGGGTCACGCAGTGGTCGTGGCTCGCGCAGAGGTCGGTCGGACCGGTCGGGAACCCGAGGAGGCCGACGTTCCCCCGACGGCTCTTCTTCCCTATCAACAGGACGGACGACCGGGATCCGTTCCTCGCCCACAGGAATGGGGGCAAGTTTTGGTGGTGGCGGAGGCTTGGGACGACTGGGAGGAGCTTCGGGCGCCTCCGGTTCGGGGATCGTACTCTCCCACGGAACTGTGATGCTGTTGCCGCAATCACAGAAGATCAACGAGCCTGCCGACGTGCTGGGTCGACTGTGTTGTCGTTCGCATTGACTGCAGTGAAACCAGATCATGGTATGTTGCTAATCCAGTGTGCTGGATGTGTTGGAAATCTGGGGAAATCCAGATGAAATTCGATCACACACTTAAACGATTATAGCGAGGAATAGGCTCCTATACAAAAACTACGCAAAATTCGGGAATGAGAAAACACATAGAATAGTGATCAATTGTATATATGTCTGAAAATTCATTCGTGATTAGGCGTATACTGCCGATCTCGTCTTTTTCTGGGTTCCGAATTGTGCTTATAATAGCCTGCTAAAAGATCGAATGGCCCGAAAAAAGGATAGTGATGTGCACAGAGCCAAGAAAGCCTGGCGGCTGCTTCCCCATGACCGAGGAGAAATCGATAAGTTAGCCAAAACTCTGAAGACATCACCCATCGTCGCGCAGCTGCTATTAAACCGAGGCGTGACGGACCCAGCTGATGCCCTCAAATTCCTGCAAATTCCCATGTCCGGCCTCCACGATCCCGAACGCCTGCCGGGCATCACCGAGGCCGCCCAACGAGTAATGAACGCCGCCCAGGACGGTCGCAAAATCTGTATCTTCGGTGATTACGACGTCGACGGCGTCACCGGAACATCGATCCTCGTGATGGCATTGCGGAAACTCGGTGCCGATGTCGATTTCCACGTCCCTGATCGGCAAAAGGATGGATACGGCCTCAACAACGAAACCCTACAGGCGATTGTCCAGGATGGGACTTCGTTGGTCGTGACGGTCGATTGCGGAATCGCCAGCATCGAAGAAGCCGAAGAAGCCCGTCGTCTGGGTTTGGAACTGATCGTCACTGACCACCACGAACTCAAAGCTGAGTTGCCCCGGGCCGACGTCCTCGTCCACCCACGCCTGCCCGGTAGCCAATACCCTTTTGGGGGACTTTCCGGCGCGGGCGTCGCATTCAAGTTGGCGTGGTCCATTTGCAAACTCGCCAGCGGTGGCGACAAAGTGACACCGAAGTTGCGCGACTATTTGCTCGATGCGGTCGCATTGGCCGCTATGGGGACGGTCGCCGACGTGATGCCCCTCATCGACGAAAATCGAATTTTCGTCCGCCATGGGCTCGCACGACTGCAACATTATCCGACCGTCGGCCTGAGAGCGTTGCTCAAGGCTTCGGGGATGGAGAACAAGTCCGAGATCAGCGCCATGGATATCGGCTTTGGTCTGGCTCCACGGATCAATGCAGCCGGACGGCTGGGTTCCGCCGAAAACGCCGTCAAGTTGATGATCACGGAGTCTCCCGAGGAAGCCGAAGATCTGGCCGCCCAACTCAACGACTTCAACGCCAATCGACAGCACCTCGAAAAAGAAATCTTGACCCAAGCACGCATGATGGCCGAGCGTTCTGACAACGCCAAACGCCCCGCTTTGGTCTTGTTCTACGGCGACTGGCATACTGGCCTGATCGGCATCGTGGCTGGTCGTCTCGCCGACTTGTATGGTCGCCCGACCCTGATGATCACAAGCCACAACCGACCCAACCTGGCCATCGGGTCTGGTCGATCAGTCCCTGGCCTTCCACTCCACGAGGCCCTCGAAGCCTGTTCTTCCCACCTCATAGCCCACGGCGGACACGCTGCCGCCGCCGGCTTCCGACTCCGCTCGACTGCCATCCAGGTGTTCCGTGAGGAATTCTGCAAGGTCGTGTCGGAACACTTCTCCGGGCAAGTCCCAACACCGACCCTCACTCTCGACGCCGAAGTGCCACTTTCGGCTTTGACGTTCAACTTGGTCCAAGCCATGGGCAAGCTCGAACCGTATGGAGCGAGTAACCCACAGCCGTTGTTGTTGACCGGCGGACTCAAGGTCGCCGGGGAGCCTCGACGCGTCGGCAACGGTGATCGACATCTGAGCTTCAAAGTTCGCCAAAACGGCAAAGACATGAAAGCCATCGCGTTCGGGATGGGCGAACGAATCGACGAGCTGATGTCCGAAGAGGGCGACTGTGCCTTGGCCTATACCCCACGAATCAACGAATGGAATGGCTACCGCAGTGTCGAAATACACGTCAAGGATATTCAGGCCGGGGCGAAGGCGAAGTTGTCGTGATGTACCGAAGGCGAACGAACTCCTCAATTTGAGTTTCTTTGGTGTCTTGTCCAGCAGAGAACCAAGGGCCTGAGTCGATTGGAATTTCTCTCTCTCAAATGGAGTGCTCGCTCGCGTGTCGTTGCAAGGAGAATGAGTATGAGCGACGAGGTTGAGTGGAAGATCGGAGAGTGGCTGTGGGACCAAAGAGACAATGTCGCAAAGAAACTGCAACAGCTCTATCAGTGGTTCCGGAGCAAGAAGACTGGTGGTATCGATTCGGGACCTGGTATCTTGATTGTTGGTGCGGGAGGCGTCGGTAAAACTACCTTCGGTGGATTCCTCTCTAATCAGTTTGACCTGTTGGCCAATCCTCCAGGAGAGTATGTCGAGAGCCTCAAAGTCGAAAAAGTAGTCCTTCCGAAAGGAGAAGACGACGAGGAAACGGCTGAAGCGGTCATCCCACCTGGTCAGGAACACCGGCGTGATGCAACCTGGTCGGAACTGTTGAGTAAGGTGGCAGCCGGAATGTTCCGAGGAATCATCTTGATTTCTGCCTATGGCTACCATTCCCTTGGAAACATCAGCTTCAAAAAACACCGGCTTTATCCGCAGAATCGAGGGAAAAACAAATTCCTCCAGGCATTTCTTGAAGACCGCAGAAATGATGAATTGAGAGTCTTGGAGCAGCTCGTTCCTCACCTCAAAACGAATCCTGAAAAGCTGTGGTTCTTGAGTCTAATTTCCAAGCAGGACCTTTGGTGGTCAAACCGGATAGAGGTGAAAGATCATTACGAAAACGGAAGTTACGGGCAACAAATTCGCCAGATTCTCCAGCATTGTGGAAGTCCACGGTTTCGGCATGAATTTGTGTATGGTTCATTCGTGATTGGAAACTTTATCACTGGAGTACGGGAACTGCTCCAACCGAATACCGCCAGTTACGACCACCATGAGTATGTGCAATCTTTGCGTCGGTTGTTCGAGGCTATTGACGCTCTGAGAGAGTGGGAGTCACAACAATGACAGATCGTGTCAGGAAAAAAAAATCGAAAAATCAAGATGAGCTGAGTGTCCTGATCGAACTCCTCCAGGAGTACACCGAAAAATTTCGCAATGTCACAGCCGATGAGGCGGTCTCCATGCGCGGGCCAGCAACGGAATTAGCGAGGTACACCTCCCAATTGATCGAACATGCCGAGTTGGAGATGTTGGCGAAGCTGGAACTACGTTTGCGACTCGCTGAATTCGAGAATGCCACGAACGCTGCTATGCAACAACGTGGGGAATAAACAATTTGAGTTGAACGTCGAATCAGGCTGTGCCAGACGAAGATTTCCCCTCATCCAACACGGAACATTTGTAAAGCGTTCTAACCCGCATTCTTCGCTCGATCTTCCTGATACGCATTGAGTTTGTTGTAAAGCGTCTTCAACACGATCCCCAATTCTTGGGCTGCGGCATTTTTGTTGCCGCCGTGTTTGTCGAGAGTCCGCAGGATATGATCCATCTCCACTTCTTTGAGCGTTCTTGCTGGACCGTGTCCTGGCTGCTGTTCATTGCTCGTGAATGCCAGAGTGGCCGGGCTTGCCGAACTCTCACCGGACCGCAGGTGGTACGGAAGGTGTTCCGACGTGATCGGGTGTCCCCCAGCGACAATGTAAGCATGCTCCATCACGTTGGCCATCTCGCGGACGTTGCCGGGCCAGTCGAACTCGAGCAACGTGTCGATGGAGTCTGGAGTCAACAGGTCGGCGATTTCTTCGACCGGACGACGGGCTGCCCGTGCCAACAGATGCCGAGCCAAATCAGGTATGTCGGAACGGCGCTCGCGAAGGGCCGGAAGCCGAACCTCAAATGTATTGATGCGGAAATACAGGTCTTCGCGGAACTCGTCCCTCTGGATCATCTCTCGCAGATCCCGGTTCGTCGCGCAAATTACCCGCACGTCGATCCGAAAGGGTTCGGTGTCTCCGACCCGACGGATTTCTCCCGACTCCAAAAATCGGAGCAACTTGACCTGGATATTCTTGTTGAGTTCGCCGACTTCGTCGAGGAACAGCGTTCCACCGTTGGCGACTTCGAACAACCCCTTGCGATCCCGGTCCGCTCCCGTGAACGCACCCTTACGGTGCCCGAACAGTTCGCTCTCGACGATGTTCTCGGCGATCGCCCCGCAGTTGACCGGGACGAATGGTTGATTCGCACGGTGGCTGTAGTGGTACAACGTACGAGCTGCCAACTCTTTGCCGGTTCCAGTATCACCGAGGATCAGTACCGTCGATTCGGTCGGAGCAATCGTTTGAATCAAACGTTGGACGTTCACCATCGGTGGCGACTGGCCGACCAGGATCGTTGGACCTTCGGCGGCCTTGACACGCGTTTCCAGAGCGATGTTTTGGTGACGCAGGGCCCGTTTCTCGGCCACCTTACGCAAGATCGTTTCGATGTGAGATAGCTTACACGGCTTGGTCAAGTAGTCGAACGCTCCGAGTCGAACGGCTTCGATGGCCGTCTCTGTGCTCGCATACCCCGTCATGATGATCGCTTCGGTGTCCGGCGAAATTTGTTTGAGTTGCTCGAGCACTTGGATGCCGTTCAGGCCAGGCATTTTGATGTCGAGGATGGCCGCATCGAAAGTGCTGTTTTTCAGAGCTTTGACGGCCGCCTTGCCGTCCCCACAAACAGTGACCTCGGGTCCGAGGAGCGGCAGCTCGGTATGCATGAACTCCTGCAGCATGACTTCGTCATCAGCATACAGCACTCGTAAGTTCTTGAGCAAAGGCGATCCTGCCTGTCCCATCTACGTCTCCTCTTCTCGCGTCGTGTTCTGGTCGCTCGGCTTCGGCCCGTCGGTCGGCAACAAAGTTACCGACCATACGATCATCCGCTTCGCTCTGGCTTCGGGTCGTTCCGCGAGCGTCGTACTCGCGTTTTGGCCCTTCTCGCCAGGGTTCTCTGTCCGGCCCCGATTAAGGAAATGGCCAAACGTCGCCACTTGTTCCGCAACGTGGTGGCGGGCCTCTGTTGCATTCGTGGTAGGGTCGGTCTTGCCTACCTCGTCTTTCGATTCCCCATCCCGTTCTCTCTTTACGCAGCTTTTCGTTCCAAAATCGGAGTCTGTTGGAGGGCGTTTCCGATGACGAGATCGCGATCCGCCGAAGAACGTTGTTCGCCGGAAGGGTTGACCGGCAGACGCATCACGAAAGTGCTCCCGTGACCAACACCAAGGCTGCTCGCCTCGATCTCACCGTCGTGTTGGTTGATGATCCGGTGGGTAATCGAAAGGCCCAATCCAGTCCCTTTGCCCGTTCGGCTACGGGTAAAGAACGGCTCGAAGATGTTTTCCAAGACTTCCGGGGACATTCCGCATCCCGTGTCCTGGAAGACGACCTCGGACATGCCATCGCGTTGGCCGTGAGTGATCGTCAGAATACCGCCTTCGTCCATGTTTTCCAAAGCGTTCATCACGAGGTTCAACACGACCGATTTGATTTCCTGAGCATTGACCCACGCGAGCAACGATCTCGTGGGGTCAAATACGATCTGTTTCTCGCGGGCTATTTCCAAAAGCTGCGAGATGTCGATCACACTCTGGATGATGTCGACGAGATCCGCCGGTTCGCGATTTCGGTCCCCACCTCGACTGAAGTCGAGGAGCTTTTGGGTGATCGTTTTACACCGGAACGCTTCGTCCTGAATCATTTTCAAATATTTCTGCACCGTTTCTTGATTTTGAGGCAGACTCGAAGCCAGTCCCGGCGGCAGGAGCATATCTGTAACGTGAGAGAACATTTCGTGCAACCGCTGCTCGAGGGCTTCGCTGCAAAAGGCGATGCTCGCGAGTGGGTTGTTGATTTCGTGGGCGACACCCGCCGCCAAATACCCCACGCTCGCCAGTCGTTCCGAACGGACCAGTTGTCGACTCCGTTCGTTGACCTGTTTTTCCAACTCGTTGACATAACCGGACACTTTATCCATCATGTGGTTGAACGCGTCGGCGAATTGGTGAAGTTCGTCCTGACTTTGGATTCGAACGTGTTCTTCAAAGTTACCTTGAGCGACCCGCTCGGCCCCTCGCACTAACTCCCGTATCGGTTGCGACAACCGGCGCACGAACCCTCGCAGCAAACTCGCCACCAGGATCAACCCGGCAATGCTCACGAACAGCACGAACCCACGACTCAGTACATAATCCTTGCGTGCCGTCTCGAGTCGGTCCTGCAAGCCGTCGTGGATCACCGTACTGAGGTGGTCGGCGTCGAGAAGAAGACGTTCGAGTATGGCCTTGGTCTTCAGTTGCGAAACAGGCATGGGTCGATTGTGCGTCCCGACTTGGGGAGCCAGAACAATCGACTTGAAATGATGATCCAAAGCATCGAGACGGCCACCGATGACGTCCACGTAGTCTTGGGCCTTCCTTCCGTTGCCCACAGAACGTCCCTGACGAACTGTTTCTTTCAACGTCGTTTCGTAAACACCCAGGGCGTTCCGCGACTTCTGCAAACTGGCCATGAGTTCGTCGAGTTGTTTCCCATGGTTCTGGCGTTCTTTGGGATTTGCGAGTCGTCGAACTTGATCTCGAAACTTGTGGGCTTTCTTGAGTTCGTTGAGCTTACTCCCGACGGTCCGCGTCGTGTCGCGATACGACCAAAGCCCTTTGAACGTTCCCAGGAGGAGCAAGGCGATGATGGCTATCACCAAACCCAGCCCGAGCATCAGCTTGTGGCGTATCCGCCAACGACAGGCCACGCTCCGACCTCCTTGTCCAGGGCCCCGATTCTCAGAAGTATGCCATGTCCTCAGCTTACCCACTGTGCCCCCGAAATCGCTTTCTTGTGGCGGGTTGCTGATGAACGGACGGTACTCTACCAGAACTCAAATTTCCAATGGAGACCAAATTCTCAGAGAAATCGATGCGAGCCAGGGACGACCATTGCGAATCGGCTGTGAGCCAGTTATACCCAATGTGCAGTTCCCCAAGATGCTCTAAATACCCAATGCAGGATCGCTGGCAAGAGGAATCGATGAACCCTTACAACGAACAGCTATTTCAAGCCATTCGGGAATCGCCCTTGGATGAGAGCCTGCGTCTGGTCTACGCCGACTGGCTGGAAGAAAACGGCGACGCGCCCCAAGCCGAAGTCATCCGCTTGCAGTGTGAGATAGCTCACCTCGACCCAGAAACGGCCAAGTATCTCGCTTGGGAAAGACGCATTGACTTACTCCTTCGAAAGTATCGGAAACAGTGGTTTGGAACTCCGAGACATCTGGAAGCGAGCTATGAGCGAGGCACGCTGACGGTGGCCCCGTCGGAGAGATTGATGCAGTCCAACCACGTTCGTGAATGGTGGTCGAACTACGGTCACCTCGTGATCTCTGTGAACGCGAGAAAAATTCAACGCACCGAAGCTCTCAAGGCACTCAAGGAGTTAGGTTGGCTCGACGGAGTGACTGGCCTGGAGTTGTTGTATTATCGGTGGGAAGACGAAAATGCGGCGGAGATCCTGGCCGACATAGAGTGGCTCCGAAGTCTGCATGTGGATTTGGAGTCTCTGAGACGAGGTGGATTGGAACGGTTAACGAGCTTGAAACACCTCCAGCACCTCACAGTCGGTTGCTTTTACGCCAACGGAAACGAATACGATGACTATTACTCTGACGGGTTCGAGACCTTCCAGCCTGAGGATCTCGAACTGTTTGGCCGTTTCCAGAACCTCCGTTCTCTTACGTTTCTGGATTCGACCTTGGGAGGCGCGAAGCACCTTGCTGCCTTGAGCGGCTTATCTCATCTCCGAGAATTGGACGTGGAGTTCGATTGGCTGATAGAACCTAAGGAAAGTCTGGAGGCACTCTCGAAGTTCCAATCCCTTGAGAAACTGGTCCTATACCTATTCGGCGACAAGTTCGTTGGCAGTTGGATCAAGCCGTTGGCGAAGTTACCCAAGTTGCAGGAACTCCATTGCAGTGGGTCAATTGGAGAATCCGACGCCACCAATTTTTTTCATTTGTTCCCTTCTCTCCGAAGACTAATCCTTCATACAGTTAATGCGAAACGGCTCTCGCTCATGAAGGAATTATCGAATTTAGAATATTTACGTTTGTTTGTGGGGTACGATGTGCTAGATATTTCACCACTCCCCGAATTACCTTCACTCCCCAAGCTCCGCGTTCTGAACGTTGCCCAAAACAACGTCAAGTCGAAAGATATGCCCGAGATAGCGAAATTTCCGGAGTTGCGATCCCTTGTTTTGAGCCGAACTGCGATCTCCGGCAACTCACTCAAACACCTTGTCCAACTCCAACATCTCGAAGACTTGGCACTCCACCAAACGAATGTTCAGGATGTTGCCATCAAACATCTGGCGAAGATGTCAGCGCTGCGGTACGTCAGCCTTTGGGGAACAAAGGTCTCCAAGGAGGCCAGGAGGCAACTCCGCAAAGAACGTCCCGATCTCACGATCCTTTGACTAGTGCATCTTGTAAATGGTCGCAGCAGTGGAAGTGTCGTAGATGGTTAGGAAAACGGATCGCGTATCTCTATTTCCGACCGCGTTCGTTGGTATAATGGAAGTCATCCGTTTCCTACCATCAGACACCAAGGGAATCCCAGAAGGCATAGAATCCGATGGCTGAAGTTCCCCCAACTCACTGCGACCGGTGCGGTCGGAAGATCCAGCCAGGTGCGAGACAATGCCTCTGTGGTGCGGTGTCGTCCATTCCCTTCAAAAAATCCGATCAAGTCATCGATGCCGACCGTCCCAACCCGCGTAAAGAGAACCTGCGAGTCGCTCGTTCCCCACGAAAGAACGATGCCCAAGCGAAGCGCCTTCGAGACACATCCCACCGCAACGTCGAAGAAGTCAAATATGGTGAGTCCGTTCCGTCCGCCTACGAGCCCAGTGGAGAGCCGGGAAATCTGTTCATTCTCCTCGCTTACGGCTTGTTCTCGCTCGTCGTGGGTGCTCTTGTTGGACTTCTCATCGGACTGGTCGCGGCAGGGATCAACTGGGTTCACAGTTACCTACCGTTCTTCTTGTTTGTGATCCCGATCCTCGTGCTCATCATTTTGGCCGTCAATCCGATTTTCGTCGGCATGGTTACAGGGGGCATCTTGCAAGGTGGCATAACACCCGCCAAGTGCCGAAGTCCCGTCGTCGCAGGTCTGGTCGGATTCTTCACCAGCGTGAGCGCGCTGTTGTTGTTATGGGTGTGTGTCGAGTTGCTCACCTCGAGAGGGTTAATCGCCTTCGTTCGGCTCCAAGTCGGAGGAGCATTCCATTTCGAGTTCGGCCCGGACTTCGAACCCATCAACGTCCCTGCGTGGGTGATCTACAGCATCCTTGGCATCACTGGCCTGATCGGTGTGATAGGAGCAACCGATTCCGTGAAGAAGAGCGTCCAGAATGTTCCCTATTGCGAGGATTGCATGATGTACATGGAACGACGGGTGCTGTGGTCGGTATCTCCGAAGGAATACCAAGAGGTTCGCGATGCCCTCGATGCTCAGGATTGGGACACAGCATTCCAGTTCGCACCTTGGCGGCGGGCAAGCTACTGCGTTCAGCTCGTTTTGTGGTTGTGTGACTGCGACCTGGAGAAATACTTGGAGATGTATGGCCGAGGCCAAGACCAAAACGAGGCCATCAAGGATGACATCCGTGTCTTCTCCATGATCGTCACCGAAGAAGAGACGGAAATGTTGCTCGACGAGGCGAGCGTCAAGAAGCAAACTCGATCCTGACTGGAGTATCCAACTAACGCACCAATCCGCTTCGAGCGTTTTCCCGCCGGATGGAGCAGTCGATGGTTTTTGCTAGTTTTGTGGGACGTGCCATCGCTCGTCACACCCTGCCACAAAACCTCGGGGGTTCGATCAACCGTCCGACCATCAATCGTTACAGAGAACGAGAGAAGCACCCAAGAAGATCAAAAACGCTCATGGAAGTTCATTCGGAGATTCGTAACGGCCCGGAACATTGAATATCGCCTATCCGAATCGATCGCTTTCCGTTCAACACCGCCAATAATTCAGGAAGGATGTGTTGGGATCGCCAACCAACCGTCAGGAGCAAGTCGGTGGGGAAGGAATGGTTTCGAGCAACGCAACGGAGGATCTGCTTGATGTCGTGATTGCTCGTGACCAGGTTGTTCGCGAGGTGGTGCTTGGCGCAATAGTCGTTGAGGAAAGCGTTGAGAATGTGAGCGACAATGGCCAGTTGTGGTGGGTCTTGCTCTTTGTCGACAGGTTTAGGACAGGCTTCGGAGGGGAGTCGTCTCGCTCGATCGACGGCTTCCAGAATCGGATCAAACAACCGCTTGGAAAGCCCTCGAATGATTTGCAGGTCCGACGTTCGCTTGGGGTTGCGCTTGGCGATTTCGACAATCAAATCATCCCGCACGACCGTCCGGGCAGGCCGATTGGTCCGGGCAGCTTCCCCTTCTCGCCAGTCGTACAGTTCGCGAACAATCGCGAGCCGACGGCGATCGAGGTTTCCGAGCCCACGAAGCTTCCGCCACTTCTCCAACGAAACCAGGACGTTATTCTCGTCGAGCGCCGCCACGCCCTTCAAACGCTCGAACTCTTCGTTCGCCCAACTGAGTCGACTTCGTTTGTCCAATTCGGTCGAGAGCCTTTCCCACATCGGCAGCAAATAGCGAACGTCATCGTAAGCATACCGGACTTGCTCCGGCGAGAGTGGTCGATTGCGCCATTCGGTAAGCGTCTCGGCTTTGGGGAGTTTGATGCCAAGGACTTGGTTGACGAGATTCGTGTGGCTCAGGGGATACGAGTAGCCCAAGAGCCCAGCAGCAATCTGGAGATCGAACAGGTTGCCCGGTGCCGCACCAGCCCACAAATTGCAAAGTCGTATTTCTTCTCGTGCCGCGTGGACGATGATGAGATGGTTCGGGTCCGTGACCAAGTTCCAAAATGTGTCGAGTGCCCCCACCGCCTGAGGATCGATCAAGAACAACTTCGAGTCCGTTGCGACCTGAATCAGACACAGTTTTGGATGGTAACTGTCTTCCCCGACGAATTCCGTATCGAACCCAAAACGCCGCGAAGAGGACAGGTGTTCGCAGCAGCGTTCGAGTTGTTGAGGAGTCGTAACGAGTTCTTCAGGTCGTTGATTCCAGGATTGCACGGGTGGGACCATATCAGTTCTGGGTCAAGTTCTCACAATTTACCCATTGTAGTTCTTTTCGAATGCCAGAACCAGACCGACTCGGGGTGTCACTGACAAGGATGTGTCAGTACGTTCCCAGTAATCGATAGAGACATCTCGAAACCAACCCCGGTGCTTTCTCCCCGATTGTTCAACTGATACAATCGCCAAAATGGGGAATTCGACCTTTGCCGTAACGAGAGACGCCGACCATGCTCGAAGAGTTCATCGGGGAACAAGTCGTGATCGATATGAGTAGCCTTTACGTTTGTATCGGAACACTCAAACGGATTGACGAGACGTTCCTCGAACTGAAGAGTGCCGACTTGCACGATTTACGCGACACCGAAACGACACGGGAGAATTACGTCGCTTCGTCCGCATTGACCGGCGTCAAGCGTAACCGCAGACGAGTTCTCCTTCGTCGCTCCGAGATGGTCGCGATTACGCTGTTAAGCGATATTGTCGATGGCTAATTCTTTCGCAGCCTGGTTTCTCAGGCTTATCACGCGGCTGCGGCGACCAACTCTTTTCGTTTGGTCGGTCTTGGTATCGTGTTGGGTTGCATCTTCTCAACGCGATGCTTTTCAAGGAACTGATTGATACGTGTCAATCCCTGGCGTAACCGACCTTCCTCCACGGCGTGGCTAACTCGGACGTGATGACTCCCGCTCGGTCCGAAAAACTCACCCGGCCACAACAACACCCCTTGCTCTTGCAGTACTTTCTTGGCGAACTCTCTTCCACTCATCTTGAATCGATCGACCGGAACCCAGTGGAAGAATCCACCAGCGGCGTATTCCGGCTCCATTCCCAGGCCACGGAGTCGATCAAAGGCATACTGGCGTCGGGAGTCAAAGTTCTCGACGACGGAAGCTAGCACCTGATCGCCTTTTCGTAGGGCATCCAACGCAATCAACTGACACACGACCGGGACGAACGGCGTGTGGAATCCCGAGCTCAAGGCACAAGCGCTGACCAAAGTCTTTTCGCCAAGTAACCAACCCACTCGGGTCGAAGTCATGGCGTGACTCTTACTCAGGCTGTTGACCGTTAGAGTCCTTCGGTTCGCAATCGGAAACTTCGCGATGGCTTGCCTTTGGCCTTCGTAGAAAAACTGGTCGAACGTCATGTCGTTGACGATCAATGCGTCTCGATGGTTGGCCCACCACGCGATTTGTTCGAGGTCCTTGGGTGTGAACACCCCACCGTTGGGGTTATTGGGGTTGGCGACGATTATCATTTTGGCACCTTGCAAAGCCTTCGCAAGGTGTTGTACGTGGAAGCGGAGCTTTCCTTCTTCCATCCGCGTGGGGATCCAACGGATTTTCGCGCGGCGTTGTTTGAGCATCAATGGGTACAGTTGCGACGTCGGGTCGAATAGGACAACTTTGTCGCCTCGATTGACAAAGGTTTCCAACGCCAGATTGATGGCCCCAGTCGCACCGGAAGTGATGAGGACTTCGTCGTGATTGACGAGCGACACATCGTAATTCGTTGATATCTTGTCAGCAATGGCTTCCCGAAGCTCGCCTAACCCGAAAACGGATGGGTATCCACGCAGGGAAGCAGGAAGGCGGCCCGGTTGAACCGTCACGGCGGTAAAGCGGGGCGCACCCATGGCCAAATCGATAGCGTCGGGCTGGTGCGTTTCGAGACAGTTGTAAGCGTGCTGCAACTCGCTGTACGGAGAACTCAAAAGTCGGTCGCTCAAGTAATGGAGGTACTGTTCGGAACCTCGCGGCATTCCGGCAAGTTTCGGAAACAAACGAACGAGCCCCGTGCGGATCAACATCTTCTTGAGAAATAACGAAGCCACGATCTGATCTCCTCGCGTCGAAAAGTCTATAAGTCGTTGGCCTTGACGGAGGTGGCGGGAACTACCCCCAACGGAACGGCCAGAGGGCGAGGCGGACAATAGAAAAACAGATGAATCGGTGCAAGGCCGAGATGACCGGAGAGTACTCCTCGGATTCTTGACATTTGGATTTGCCGCGAAATCGCAGGTACACGCCGCCCGCATGGTCTCGTTTTTCTTTTGGCCGAAGGCCAACCTCATCGTAGCCTGGTCAGAATGGTCAGGTATTGGAACGTCTTGCGTCAAAGGCCTTGGGCGACCGTTTCATGAGCCGCCCAGTTCTCAACAGGAAGGAAAACTCCATGACCGACTCGCTTGTGCTCTACGAACTCAAATCACCTGCTGTACAAATCACATTGAATCGGGCCGATAAACGGAACGCTTTGAGTCGCCAGTTGATTACGGAGCTTCGAACAGCGTTCGAGCGTGCCGCCAATGATAACGACGCCCGTTGCGTGATTCTCACGGCCGCCGGATCGGTGTTCTGTGCCGGGATGGATCTGGCCGAGTTGCAAGAGTCGCTGGACTTTCCGCCGGAAGAAACGCCCATTTGGGATGACGCTCTGAAGTTGGCCAGTCTCTACGATTTTATCTACACGCTCCCCAAGCCAACGATTTGTGCTGTCAATGGAGCTGCTGTTGCTGGCGGGGCCGGGATGGTGACTGTGTGCGATTTGGCGATCTCGGTTCCCGAGGCCAGGTTCGGATATCCGGAAGTGCGACGCGGACTCGTTGCTGCGATGGTCATGCCTCACTTGTTGCGGCACGTCGGCGAACGAATGGCCCGACACCTCCTGTTGACCGGCGAACTCATCGATGCCGAAGAAGCCCTTCGATCTGGAATGATCAACGAAGTCGTCCCCGCCGAGCAACTGGCCGATAGAGCCATGACGCTCGCTCGTTCTCTCGCCGAAGGTGGCCCGAACGCAGTTCGGCTCAGCAAGGAACTACTCCACCGGTTTTCCCAACAAGCCGTTTCGATCGAAGAATGCGCCAGGGCCAGCGCGGCTCCAAGACTGACGCAGGAATGTCAGGAAGGCTTACGAGCCTTCTTCGCCAAACGACCTGTGCCTTGGGCTGCGAACTAATCGATGTTTCTTGAATTGACAATGGGTTCCTGGGCGAATGTGAAACGACCCCAGCCGATTTGTGTTTTGTTTGTGAGGCAGTCGACTTTGCAAAACAGCCAAAGGCAAATGACAATTGACCTATTTGCTCAAATTCTGTCGTCTGTTCCCACAACCCAATCTTGCTCTGGTGGTCTCCTCAACTTCAGACGAAGTAGACAGCCCATAGTCCAATTGCATACTATTACAAAATGAAGGAGTTTTCGGCGACGTGAGGACAGAGCGAGAGATTCTCGTCCAAATCGGATAAACCGCGAGGCGAACGCCACTTGAATGGCGAGACGAAAACGTGGAGGCTGTCGATGCACCTATGTAAGGTACAACTCGAAACAAGCGAAGTTCGAGTGGGTGTGGTTGAGGACGACCACATCCGTTTTTTGGATTTGGTGGATTACGTTGGCTTACAAAGCTTGACTGATGTCCTTCACTCAGACAACCCGATCGCCGTGGCACGCGATCTGATTGATGATGAGGCACCAACTCAATCGGTCAAGGGCGTGACATTCCTGGCTCCACTGGACCGACAGGAAGTGTGGGCCGCTGGGGTGACCTATAAACGAAGTCAGGAAGCTCGCGAACGCGAGTCCGAAGGCGCTGCGGTGTTCTACGACAAGGTCTACGACGCAGACCGACCCGAGTTGTTCTTCAAGGCGACTCCCAACCGGACCGTCGGACACGGCGGTCGCGTGCGTATTCGCAAGGACAGTAAGTGGTCCGTTCCAGAACCCGAGTTCGGTTTGGTTCTTGACCGGAAACTCCAACTCGTCGGATACACCATCGGCAACGATATGAGCGCCCGCGACATCGAAGGAGAAAACCCGCTTTACTTGCCGCAAGCGAAAGTCTACGCCAACTGCTGTGCGGTCGGCCCGGTCATCACTTTGGTGGACGCGATGCCTCCGCTGCCTTCCGTCAAGATTCGCATGTCGATCGATCGCTTCGGCCAAACCGTGTTCGAAGGGAAAACGACTCTGGCCGAGATGAACCGCTCCTTCGAAGATCTCATCAGTTGGCTGGGCCGGGATAACACGTTTCCTCATGGCGTCATCTTGCTCACCGGGACGGGCATCGTTCCGCCCGACGAGTTCACCCTCGAACCCGACGACCGAGTCAGTATCGAAGTGGATGGAATTGGTCGGCTCTCGAACATCATCGAACAAGCCGAGTAGCACACGTCGGCGGCTGTGGGGCTACAATTTTTACCTCCGAACGCAGTAGCAACGACTGTCTCGTTCGTCGCTACACCAACTCAATGAACTTTCCAAATCCTGAGGAGCACTCCTTTTACATCCGTTCGATGACCATCGCGACAGCGTTTCCGCCACCCAGGCAAAGCGAGGCGACACCACGTTTGAGGTCTCGCTCTCGCAGGGCATGCGCCAAGGTAACGAGAACCCGTGTTCCGGATGCACCGATGGGATGGCCCAACGCGATGGCCCCTCCGTTGACATTAATCTTGCTCTCGTCGATCTGGAGTTCTGCGTTGCAAGCCAGCATCTGGGCGGCGAACGCTTCGTTCAGTTCGAACAAATCGATGTCGTCCCTGCGGAGGTTGGCCTTTTCCAAAACGTAGCGGATCGCCGAAACTGGAGCAATGAACACGTCCTCGGGTTTAACTCCAGTCGTCGCGTACTCGACGATTCGGGCGAGTGGCTTGACTCCGAGCTTTTCCGCAGACGGAATGGTACTGACCACGACCGCAGCGGCACCATCACTCAACATCGAGGCGTTCCCTGCGGTAACACTACCGTGACTTTGAAAAGCGGGTTTCAGCTTGGACAAAGCCTCCGTCGTTGTGTCCGGTCGAAGCCCTTCGTCGCGTGCCATCGTTGTCGATCGCGAACCGGTGCCGACGCTCAACGGCAACACTTCCGAGGTGAAAGCGCCTTTCTCCCACGCCGAGACCGCCCTTTGGTGACTCTGGGCGGAGAACCGATCTTGGTCTTCGCGCGTGATACCAAACTTGTTGGCGATGTGTTCGGCGAACTCGCCCATGTGTCTGTTTTCGAAGGCACACCAAAGCCCGTCATGGACCATGGCATCGACCACTTTTTGATCGCCGTACTTCCATCCTTCGCGGGCGCCAAACAACAAATACGGAGCCTGGCTCATACTTTCGATGCCACCCGATACGATCAATTCCCCGTCGCCAGCTTTGATAGCCTGAACGGCGAGCATCACGGCCTTGAGGCCCGAACCACAAACCTTGTTCACAGTGTACGCGGCGATGGTATCGGAAAAGCCAGCTCGGAGCGCCACTTGACGGGCCGGATTTTGTCCGACCCCGGCTTGGAGAACGTTCCCAATGATCACCTCGTCGACTTGGTCCGGTTTGGCCTGGGCTCGTTTGACAGCCTCGGCTACGACTGCAGCTCCGAGTTGCGGAGCCGTCAGCTGGGATAGTCCACCAAGATATTTACCGATCGGAGTGCGTACCGCAGAGAGGAGGACGGCTTCACTCATAATTGGATTTTCTCCCTTGAAGGTTCGGTCGTATGGAAACGTCAACACGCACCTAATTGTATCTACTCCCCCAAACTCGGAGGGGCTTCCTCTGGATTTTGGGATCATAGGGTCGCCGTAGTTAGGCGAGGCTAGCGTCCCTTCAACAGCAGTCCAGAAAAAGGACACGCGAGTCCCGTGGGCCTACCGATTACCCCGCAAATCCAAATTCCAGAATCCTGAGAAGCACTCGATGAAAACCTCTGTCTTTAGAATCTTGGATTCGTTACCGTGTTCGGTCTGAGCCAAACATCACTCAAAAGAAGACCAGCCATGATCGCAATCCTCCAACAACTCCTCCGCTATGTTCACCAGCCCTCCCTACGCCCAACCCTCATCTTGACCGCTGGAATGCCCCGTTCCGGAAGCACATGGCTTTACAACACCGTCCGGTTGTTACTCGAATCGTCACTGGGTCATCCGGATCGATTGGCAAGCGGTTGGATCCATGACTGGCCCAAGCTGCCTCAACGCGAAACGGTCCTCCTCAAGGTCCATGACTTTGACGTTCATCTCGCCGACCGATCTCGATTGATCCTGTATTCGTATCGCGACATTCGAGACGCACTCGCCAGCAGTGTCCGCAAGTTCGGGACGGTCCCGACATTGGACCTGGCTCGAAAGTGGCTCGCTCAGGATCAAACTTGGCGAAACGCCGCCACTTTCGTGATGCGTTACGAAACCATGATCCACGCACGGGCTCAGGTTTGTGACCAAATCGCCAATGCTCTCGGCATCCCTTGTTGTCCCACAAACATCATCGAACAGGTCCAACAACTCAATTGCCCCTCTCGAACGGAATACGATCCAACGACGCTCCTGCATCCCAACCACGTCACCGACGGTCGCCACGGAACTTGGCGAAAATGGCTCTCGGAGTCGCTGGTCAAAGAACTCGAACTGGAATTCCGAGAATGGTTCGAAGTGAATGACTATCCCCTCGCGTTCGCGACTTCTTACTCGGCGAGTTGAACTGCCCGTTGGAACACCTCATCGAGCATCCTTTCGGTCAGTCGGCCAGTGAACGTATTTTGTTGGCTGGGATGATACGAACCCAAAAGTACATACGGGCCAACTTCGCACTCGGCGGCGTGTTGAAACTTGGGCTTCGGTCGGACGACATGGCCTTGTTGTCTCAAGATGCGGACTACAGAATCCCACGCAAACCCACCAAGACACACCATGATTGTGACTTCTTCCAAAATCGCCAATTCTCGTGCGAGAAACTCCAAACAGTTGTCCCGTTCCGTTGTCGTTGGTTTATTGTCGGGTGGAGCACAACGGACACAGCACGTGACATAACAATTGGAGAGTTCCAATCCATCGTCTCGATGCTGGCAGGTCGGTTGGTTCGCAAATCCTGTTCGATGCAGCGACGCAAACAACCAATCGCCCGACCGATCCCCAGTGAAGACACGACCGGTCCGGTTCGCACCATGGGCCGCGGGAGCAAGCCCGCAGACCAGGACCCTCGCGTTCGGATCGCCAAATCCCGGCAACGGCCTACCCCAGTACTCTTGGTCTCGAAAACTCGCCCGTTTTTCTTGAGCGACTGTTTCGCGCCATTCCACCAGACGCGGACATTTTTCACAGCTTGTGATTTCGGCGTTAAAGGTTTGCAACGAGCTTAGAGCCACGAAACTCTCCCAGTTGTGTGCCAACCACATTTATCACAAATCCGTTGAACTTCGGCGCTGACACGTTTCTTTCGTTTGTGTTATTTTCTCCACAGCGACAACGGATTGAAGCAAAAACACCGACGAACAAAAAGGTTTTGACGACGACCTGTCGGAGCAAAACCGACCAGAAAACTAGAGGGAGGATTCCTCATGCGCGGTCAAAGGAAATGGGCGATTGGCTGGCTATGTCTTTTGGCCAGCACCCAAGTTGTCTCGGCTCAGTACTATCCCTACAGTTATTCACCTCGCTCATGTCCGGGCCCAGTTTGGACAATGCGGCCTGTTCTGGCGACCCGCGGCGGACCTGGTCCGAATCCCATTTTCCGAACTGAAGTGATGCGGCAAGTTCCCGACGTCCCGCCGGTCCCACCCCCAGCAATCCCGACGTCTAACAAAACGGTATCCCCAGCCTTTCCAAAGTCTAACGGTTCGGTACCTCCACCCCCACCATTGGACACTGGTACAGAAAAGACCAACACCCCTACAGGAATCTCACCAATTCCGGACGTTCCTCCACCGCCCACCGGAGTGCCTACTGTTCCGCGTCCACTAGTTGGCACCTCCATCCCTTCCTCAACAATCCCTTCCTCAACAATCCCTTCGTCCCCGGAGATCCCTTCTCCTCCGACAATTCCTGATGTTGGGCCTCCTCCAGTTCCTTCCCGAACAAAACCCCTTTCGTCTGTCGAGATTCCACCGGCGAATGCCAACGCAATCAAGAAGGTTTCAGGAACGGGTGACCCCGCTCCGTTGAGTGTCGATCGGACCTTGTATCCGAAAAGTTCTCCCAAGGGAACGAGCCACAACGAGAACTCGACAAAGGATCGGATCGCATCGCCTCCGGTCCCGCCGTCCGGCGGCATTCCAGCACCACCCGCTTCTCCGGTCCGGAAGTTTGACGACGACCTGTCCCCAGTTCCGCCTAGCACGCCCAGCGAAGATAGGAACGACACACCTCGACCAACAGCTTCGAGAACCATTCGCGCCGTCAGCAACGAGGAAATGCCGAACAACGCAGCCGGAAACGCAGAGAATGAAACGTTGTCATCACCGTGGATCGTGCGTGTAGAGATCATCAAGACCATGACCCACCTGATTGCCCGAAGCAAGACGGCTGAGTTCCGGGTGCTCTGCAAGAGCCTCAAGATGCAATCCCCGACGGGCAACATTCAGGCCGAGGGCAAAATCAAAATGGGAGTTGGCAAGCTCGAGTTGGAATGCGACCGCCTGGTCATCTCCTGGCAGCACGATTGGGTTCGAATGGAGGGAGCCGTGAAGGTTCGCACTCATCAAGACGGACAACAAATCGAGTTGTCCGGCGAAGCCCTGAATTTGAAGCTGACGACTCTCGCATCACCGGGCGCCATGGGAGCCGTTCAAACCCGCATTCGGAAATCCAGCTACTTGGAACCAACCAAGACCCCGACAAACCGATCGACATCTACCGAAGACCCGCTCGTCACGGTCCGGCCCAGCCTGGTTCTCCCTCGCCTCGAGGATTTGCCTCGGCTGAATCAGAAATAATGACCTCCGGCCCCAACATCGACACCAAATTTTCCACAGGCGAAACGCCATTCCGACGTTACATTCGTAGGATGGCCTTTCGCCTGTTGTCGTTTTGCTGTTCCCCACCCAAGGATATCTTCGATGCTCTCAGCTTTGAATAAACCCCAGACGGATCCAACTCCCCTATTCGAATCATTTCGGGGCAGCTACGGAACCGAATTATTGACCGCGGCGGTGGCTCACTTCAACATCTTCGGCCGTCTCGCAAAAAACTCACTCTCGGCAAATGAGTTGCGTGAAGAACTCAAACTGGCCGAGCGCCCCGCCGTCGTTCTGTTCACGGCACTCAAAGCCATGGGGTTGTTGGTCGAACACGAAGGGCAACTCCGCCTGACAAACCTGGCGAGCGAACATCTCGTTCCTGGCGGTGCCTTCGATGTAGGCGATTACGTTGGCCTCGCAGCCAACGCTCCTGGCGTTCTGGAGATGGTCGAAAGGTTGAAGACCAACCGTCCAACGGGTGCCGACGAAGGTGGGACCGGTGCCGCGTTCATCTACCGTGAAGGCGTTGCCTCGGCCATGGAGAGCGAGGACCTGGCAAGACACTTCACGCTTGCCCTCGCTGGCCGGGCGAAGAACGTCGCTCCGATGCTGGCCGAAGCGGCTTCATTGGAAACGAGCCAGGTCCTGTTGGACGTTGGTGGCGGGACGGGCATTTACAGCATTGCCTGTTTGCAGAAACACTCGCACTTGAGAGCCATCGTGTTGGATCGTCCGGAAGTCCTCAAGGTCGCCGACGAAATGGCCAAAGCGTACGGCGTCGCGGATCGATTGACTCTCAAGGCGGGAGACATGTTCACGGATCTCGAATCGTGGCAAGCCGACCCACCAGACACAATTTTGTTATCAAACATCCTCCACGACTGGGACATTTCCGAATGCCAACGGCTCGTCGCGTCGTGCGCCACATTACTGCCCGTGGGAGGCCGGTTACTTATCCATGATGTTTTTTTGAACGACGCACTCGACGGCCCGTTGCCGATTGCGTTGTACTCGGCGGCTCTCTTCACGTTGACCGAGGGTCGCGCTTACAGCGTGGCGGAATACTCTCGTTGGCTGACGGATGCCGGGCTAACACCGCAACCGGTCGTACCCACCTTGATCCACTGTGGTGTATTGGCCGGAGTGAAGGGATAGACTCAATTGCAAATGGTTGAATCGGTTGCGGTGTCGTAGGATGTGACAAGGAGCTTGCTCAGAGGTTTTGACGACGACCTGTCTCTTTGGGCCGCATAGCACGCACAAGTAGGGGTTACCGATTTTGGCTGTTAAAACTCATTAGTTGCCTGGATACTACAAACCGATAAGAAAACACAGATGGCACACCAGTTTTCTTTTTTGGTGCGCCTAAGCTTGGTTATGCTTTCGTTCCTCACAACTACATCCACGGAAATCAACCCGGACAACTCCTAACAATTCCAAGCCGCTTGAGACAATCGCTTCGTTGCTTGGGACTTCTCATGTCTCCAGATGCCTTCAAGTCGACAAAGGCAACTCCCGGAATCGGCCATCGAGATGTTATTGAGAACTACGCGGATAAAGCACTAGGCGCACTCCGTGTGCCGTGGCCAAGCCATAAAAAAAGTGTACGGGACGACGGAGCGTGCCTGCCACTTTGGTCCATTAACCGCGCAGTCCTCAATAGTGAGATCGATATATCGCCGCCTAAACTTCGTTTCTTTTGAAACCGCCAGTTTTGGAATTCCACGAACCCTTCTGGAGATAGGATCCCTTCGTGGTTCTTCCAGTTCCGCTGCGTTTTCCGCTTCGCTCATGCGTGTCCTTCTTTCCCGAGAGGAGAAGGACTCTGAGAACACTTCGGCCCTTTTGACAGGGATCTACGTAAGGGGAAAATTTGCGGTTTCAAAGGGAACGCCGTTGGGCCTCGGAGACTTTCTGGACGAATTCCGTGCTCATTTCTTCTGCCCTGGCTTGTCAGACTTCTTGGCCGCAATTCTTGGGAATTCTCGAACATAGATTTTGTAAGACCCTCGGCCCTGATTTCGATACGACCCCGCCACGATCCGGTAGAACCCTGTCTTCCTGGGGCGGAAAAGGAGCCGAGAGTTGAGTTTGTTGGTTTTGACATCAATGTCGTCGTTCTCATCGATCTGATTGCCGGTGTCATCAAACAGTCGAAGAAGTGTGTCGAATTGAGAACTTTGCATATCGATCGTGTACCAGATGCCTGCGGTCATCTTGTGCCGATGGGGAACCTCAGTACCTCTCACTACCCCTTTGAAAATGGTTTCGTTGAAGTTGGTTCCTGCCTCCTTTGCCAGAACCTTCACGTCCGACCAGAGCTTGGCCCACTCGCGTTGTTCGCCTTCGGGAAGTTCGGACAGGGCCTTCTTGTCTCGGAAGGCTTTGAGGTCGGGAGCCCTTTGCCAACCCTGCATTCGTTCGATAAGCGCCGCGGACAAGTACCGATTCGCCTTGATTCTCGCCCGATAAGCCTTCAAATCATCCTGCAGCCACGAGAGGACTTGTTGACGGAGAGCGGTTTTTGCTTTGGGACTCAGGTTCTTCGCATCGGCGTTTTTTTCGGATATCGCCAGCGCGGCGGCACGAGCAGCGTTGTAACGAGGCTGACCTTTCAAGTCTTCCCCTACACTCGGGGCCCTCTTGAACACATCCGTATAGAGCTTGACCGCATCCTGGTAACGTTTTGTGAACTGAGAGCATAAAGCCGCCATGGCGAGTTGTTCTTCGTTCGATACCTTTTCTCTTCCCGCGAGAACGCCAGGGAGTTTCTTCTCCCGAGCTAACCAAAATTCACACTGTTTGATTTGTTGTCGCGATTGCTTGATCAATGGATGGCCTGGCGGGAGAAGTGATTGCATCGTTTTGTACGCCCCGATAGCCTTTCGAAACTTCCCTTCTTGATAGCAAGCCAAACCGAGCAGCATCGGAACGTTGGGCAATTTCGATTTCAACTCGATCGCTTTTTCCAGCGGAACAATAGCCTTTTCGAATTGCTTCAACTGCATCAAGGCCATCCCCAAGTTGACATGGACGGGAAGGTTGGTGGGATCGAATTCCGTGGCTTTTCGGAGTTGAGTAACGGCCCCTTCGAGTTTATTTTGTCGAGCAAGACAGAGGCCCCAGTTGGCGTAAGCAAGAGCAAACCGGGAGTCGATCTCTGTGGCTTTTTCGAACTTAGCAACCGCATCGTCGTACTTCTTCAGTTGCATCAGAGCCAAGCCCCAGCCAGCATAGGCGTAAACTTGACGAGCCTCGAGTTCCGTGGCTTTTTTGAACTTGGCAATCGCCTCGTCGTACCGCTTCCGAAGGTTGAGAACGGTGCCCCAATTGGCATACGCAGGAGCATGGTTCTTATCGATGTTCAGTGCTTTTTGGAGTTGAACAATCGCCTCGTCGTACCGCTTCAAGCGAGTGAGAGCTTTTCCCCAGGTGGAATAAACAATCGGAAATTGGGGATCGAAGGGAATCGTTTTTTCGAACTTGGCAATCGCTTCGTCATACCTTCCCAAATTCGTCAGAACGACTCCCCAATTAGCCAGGGCCACGACATCGTTTTTGTCGATGTCAGCAGCCTTTTTGAACTTGGCAATCGCCTCGTCGTACCTCTTCAAATTCGCGAGAGCCAGGCCCCAATTGGTGTAGGCCAGTGCGAATTTTTCGTCGCGGAGGGTGGCTTCGTTATACTTGGCAAAGGCTTCCTTGTACTTCTTCAGTGCCGCCAGGGCATTACCCCAGTTGGTGTAGTCCAGAGCATCGCCAGGCCCGAACGTTACGGCTTTTTCGAATTTGGCGTTCGCGTCTTCGTATTTCTTCAGACCATACAGAGTAACCCCCCAATTGGTGTAGGCAGGGCCAAAGGTCTTGTCGATTTCTATAGCTTTCTGGAATTTCGCAATCGCTTTTTGAGGCTCCTTCTTTTCAATCAGAACGCCGCCCCAATTGGAATAAGCACGGGCGTTATTCTCGTCGATCTCTATGACTTTTTGGAACTTCTCAATGGCCTCGGTGTACCTCTTCTGAGTTTTTAGGACTTCACCCCAGTTGTTGTAAGCAGAAGTAAAGGACTGATCGATCTCTGTCGCTCGTCGGAACTTGACTATCGCCTCACCGTATTGCTTGCTTTTCGAGAGAGCTACGCCCCAGTTGTTGTGAGCCACAGCAAAGTTCGGATCGATTTTTGTGGCTTGTTGGAATTTCTCACCGGCTTCCTTATATCTTTCCAGGTTCATCAGAGCCTCGCCCCAAACGTTGTAGGCGACGGTGCTGCTCGGGTTGATGCTCACGGCAGCGCGACAATTCGTAATTCCCTCGCGAGGAGAACGATCCTTGAGTCTGATTGCAACCTGGAGTGTTAATGCAAAATCATGGACGTAACGAGCGGCGACATCGAGCCATGCTTTTTCCGCCGCACTATTCTGTTTGGTTAGGTTCCCCACCAGGGAAATGTGCGAAGGCGAAACGTCCGCAGGCAGACTGTCGATCAGTTCTTTCAGGGCATCTTGGTCTTGCCGTAACTTTGCCCATTGTTTCGCATCTTGCAACAGCTTCAAAGCGGGGACTTCAGGTTCGCCTTCCACCAGAGCGGCGACCTGCAACAACCGGCCCTGCAACTGCACATACGGAAGGAGCTTGGCTCCTTCCGTCTTGGACTGCGCCACAAAAACCACCATTGCCCAGTCATACAAGGAGCTCACGACCTGCTGCCTGATACGCATTGATCGAATACGCCCAACAGCAGCCTTCAGGTTATCGCCGAACAACTCCAGCTTTGCCTTCGTGAAAGCCCTCGGATAATTCTCCAGGGCATACTTGGCATCGAATTCACCGTTCACAACCGTCATGTGTCGTTCGCGAATGTATCCGAGTTCGGCAGCAATTTTCCATTCACGGATGTCCTGCTCCAGTTGCTCCATCAACTGGTCCGTTTTCTTCTTCAACTCCTCGCCACGGTCGCCTTCGAGCCGACCCAGTAACTCCATTCCTCTTTTGGACAGAGTGGCACGAGCTTCCTCGAGTTTGTCGGTCCATTCCCGCCTTCGGTTATGGAGTTCAAACACTCCCCCCGGCTCTTTTAGCGATCGGTCAAACACCTCGTGGGTCACTCGAACCTTGTCCAGAACGTCTTCGAGCGCCTTGGCATCTTGCTCATTTGCTTCTTGGCGTTTCTTACGCTCGCGTTCTTCTTTTTCCTGAGCAACCGCCTTTCGTTCCAAGAAGTCCTGATACCACCAAGCCGCACCACCAGCACCCGCCAGCAAGACCAACACGACCACCCCCACGACCAAAGGGACCCAATTCGACTTGTTCTTTTCCTGGCTCTGAGTTTCGGGCTTGTTCTCAGGAAGAGCCGATGATGAAGCCGGAAAGATGTTTTCCGCTGGGTTTGGTTCCGACAGGTTCGACCCCTGGGGAGAGACTTCGGGCGATGCATTTGGAGCTGTGCCGTCCCGCTCTTTTCCTTTAGAAAGATAGCTGAGTGTTTCCTCGCTCAGGGCGGAATCGGCGAGGTCCGGAATCTGCCGTTCCAACTCATTTACGACTTCGGGGTCGTCTTCCCGGAGGTGTTCAAGGTAACTTGGTCGCAAGGCAGCAGGCAGTTCCAGATAGTGTTTGCGTGCGATAGAAACCTTTTCCATGAATTCGGGTGTCATGTTATCCCCCTTCTGCACACTCCAAAAGAGCGTGGCTGGCTTTCCGAGAAACACAGAGTAACGAATGTTGGAGCAACGTCTGCATTGTAAGTCACAACTACCTGAGCGCAAAAGCAAGAACAGCTCGGTTTTGCAGCTTGCACGAGGTTTTGGAATGTGCCCCCAGGATTGCCGCGCACTTGGCTCAAGAACAGAACACATGGCTCCGGAATCAACCAAAGGATACATGGCCTAGTTTTGTCAGGTAAAGAATAGACAAACCAGATACCTTTCTGAGAGTTTTCTCGAAAGTCTACTGTTGACTTGCTTTCAGAGTCCGGGACATATTGGAATTTGAAGAAATCACCCGCGAGACAATTGACGAACGAAATAGGTTGTTATCCGTGTGGCTTACGATGTGAAGTCCTTTGTCCAGCCAAGTGAAACTTTACGGTTGTCATCGAACAACACACATATAGAAATTCCCCGAATAGCTCGGCGAGATGTGGTCGTTAGACCATCCAATAATGAGTGCCATAATTCGTATACACATTTATCGGGCTTCTTCTCCGGCCAAAACGACTCCCATGTCGTTTCGGGCGTGACCCCAGAAAATCCCAGAGGCTTCCCGACGACCTGTCGGAGGGAAACCGACCAGAAAACCCAGAAAGGTCCCTCGATGGAACTACCGAGTCGTCCCAAAAACGACCGTTATACGGAACCTGGAGAGTATAACGAGCTAGAAAAGCGTCTTCGCAGCAACCCCGCCACGGCAGAAATCGCCGCCGTCGTTGCTTACGCTTTCGACTTCCGAACGAGTCTCGGACCCTACGTCTTCCTCGACACCAAGCTCATCACTGCCGGGCCCCGGGCCGTTGGAGCAGCGATGTACAGTGCCGGGTTCAAGAATACACGAGTGGTCATGCGACAATGGACGCGAAACTTCCGTCCCCGGATGGCTCGGATCAACGGAAAGATACCCGAACTGTTGTTGATCTCAAGCATGCAGATCAATAGTGCCAGTGCCTATGAAATGCTTGAAGATGCCTATAGACTCGGCGAAGACCGGCCTTTCATTCTTTGCGGTGGGGCCAAAGCAATTTACGAACCGTGGGATTTCTTTGGTCGCGGACCGAACAGCGACATGAGCGCGGACGTCGTCGTGACCGGCGAAGAATTCGTTCTTCTCCAACTCCTTGACCGCCTGATGGAATTCCGTTCCGGCGGCGAACACCTCCGCAAGACGTTCCACCGACTCCGCCGATCTGGTTTGCTCGACGACATACCCGGCCTTGTGTTCCGAGAAGGCGACGAACGCGAACCGCTGACTCGCTTAATCGATACGGGGATCCAACGTCTTGTCCAAAACCTCGACGAACTCCCCCACCCGCTGTTGGGCCTGAGTATGCTTGAGGCTCCGCACCGGCGATACGCCCTTGGAAAGAAAGCGTTGTCGCTCACTAAACTACGCAAGTATGCCAGGATCATCTCCGTCGTGACGACCCATGGCTGTAAGTTCCGCTGTTCCTACTGCCCCATCCCGGCCTACAACCAGTTCACGTTTCGTACCAAGAGTCCGGACCTGACACGTCAGGAAATCCAGGACATGGCCGAGAAGACCGGCGTCCACAATTTCTTCAGCACCGACGACAATTTCTTCAACAATCGGGATGCTGTCGAGGAAATTTTCACTGAGATGGCCAAAGGCAAAATCTACGGTCAGCCTTTCCGTGACTCGTTGTTCTTTGGGACCGAAGCTACCGAATTCGACGTCTACAAGAACAACGACCTCCTGCCGATTTGCCGCGAAGGTGGACTCAGGGCCATCTGGTTCGGCATCGAAGACATGACGGCCGAGTTGGTGAAAAAGGGCCAGACGCCCGACAAGACCCGCGAAGTCTTCCAGATGCTCAACGACATCGGAATTGCTCCGATGGCCATGATGATGCACCACGACGGCCAACCGTTGACGAGCAAAGGTAACCTCTACGGCCTGCTCAATCAGGTCAATTACCTCCGCCGAAGCGGTGCCGTGTCGGCCCAGATTACGATGCTCATGCCAAGTGTCGGAAGTAAGGGCTACCAGGACCCCTATCGCGAAGGAATGGTCATCGAGGAAGCCGGAGAGGAAAAAGTCGAAGACCGCCATTACGACGGAAACCACTGCATCGCCACGAACGATCCCAACCCCTGGCGAAAGCAACTCAACATCTACCTCGCCTACGGCAGCTTTTACAACCCACTCAACTTCGTCCGCACGATTTTGAATTGGAAGGACCAGTCTTACAGCCTGCGGCTTCAATACCAAATCTTCGGCATGGCTGGGCTCGTCAAATCGTTCTGGAATGGCTGGAAGTGGCTTTCCGGGCTACGCAAGGGTCCGGTCAAAAAACTCGAGGGAGTGCCCTCGAAGAAACTCGAAGTCATCGAAGCCCCCGCCAAAGCCCTCGGCTCGCACTCGGAAGCCAAGGCCCTCGGGCCGACATCCGACCTCGCTAACAACGGAACGCTATCGCTTCCACTCTTGGAAGGCTAAACCGAGTTCCGTTTGCAACCGGACTTGTTTCCCTCACCACAGCCGGGGAGGCATTCATAATGCCCGAGACCTTCTCAAAGTCTTGAGTCCCGCTTGTGGGCAGAAGGATAACGGAACCGGAAGGAAGGTGGGACCTGCGAGAAGCCAGACCCGAGCGAAGCGGGAAACGCGCCGGCCTGACGACCTCGCGGGACTACCAACCGCACCCAACACAAACGGGAAACGCGCTAGGAGTCGTTCTCTCGGCTTATTGAAGGATCAACAATTGGCCCCGCTTCGGCACCGTCGCGAGCATCCGTCGCAACGCCGGTTCTCCACTCGGCTGAAGCCACCTCACGAGCCACTCTTGTAATTGCCTGCGACCTTCATCCCAACGTTGCTTGTGTTCCTGTTGCAGTTTTTCCCATGTCGCTCTGTAGCGGGACCATAAGCCTCCCAGAAAGACCGGTGCCTGGGACTGAATCGATGAGAGCACTTCGTTGGCATTGAAACTGTCGTTCGCGTTGCCCAATAGTTTTTGCATTTCCTCCACAGCGGCATAGTGCTTCTCGCGAAACTCCGCATCGAAGCAATGAGCAAACAAGTCCATCGCATACCGCAGACGTTTTCCAGCAAGTCGGACTCGATGGACGTTCTTGTCGTCCGCCAGGTCAGTAGTCGTAGCCTTGGCCAATGTGTCCAAGGCTTGGGACAATCGCGGTTCCGCAAGGTCTATGAGCCGTGTTCCCTTTTTCTTCGAATTACCCACAGAGGAGACCGTTTTCTCCAACGATTTGTGCAAATCGCTTGGTCGTGGGGTTGAACGAACGAGCCGAGCTTGCGCTCGAAGGCGCTCGCTCATGGCGTAGCCTCGGAGAAAATCAATCCCAGACATGTCTGCCCCGGCTTCCTCCGTCGGCGTCTTGAGTTGCTCAAGAAAAACGTCCCAATCTCTGGCCGCTCCCGCAGTTCTTCGAATTCTTCTCAGCTCACGCGAGATGGTTTTGCGGTTCTTACTGGCCAGACAACACGCGAACAGGTTGACCGCAGCCTCGGCCCGCCGCGTGCCCACTCGAAGCTGATGAACGTGCTCGATGTCTTCTTCGGGATGCTCGACCGCAAGCGGCAAGTAGTCCAACACAGTCTGAAATCGATTCGTCAACGCCAACGTGGCCGCTTTTCGAAGCGGGGTCGTCGCCGTCAATTTGGCAATCCATTTGGGGTTGTTCATGGTATGATTCTCGAATGCTTTGTTGAGATAATTCCAATGGGAGCAGGATCAGGAAATCGAAAGATCAGAGCGGTTCGCGGTTGTATTGGATCCAGGTTTTCGTTTTCAAAGTCCTTCTCTCCGAGGAGAGAAGGCCCAAACCCGAGCGAAGCGGGAATCGTCGCGAGCGAAGCGGGAAACGCAGCGGTTGAGGGGTTCTTGGGTTGAGTAGTTCTTGGGCTGAGGACCTCGGCGACTTCGAACCGTTCCCAACACAACCGGGAACCGCTCCAAGGCAAGCTGCTCGTGATTCACTCTCTTTGAGAGCCAATAGCTCCGCAACAGAGGAAGGAACTATCATATATGAAACAAAGAGGAAGAATCAATGTAGAAACAATGAAGGAAACAGACCAGTATGGGTATTTTGGACTTTCTCAGTTATGATTTCTTTCCTTGCGGACTTTTTGGAACTCTCCGCAAGCACGCTAGCTTCCAGCGAGATTTTTATAGAATGTCAATGTCGCCTCCGGCACAATACGAAATAGCATGACCCACCGCGAAGGTGTTTATCGGTAGACAGCACCGACTGATACCCAAGCGACAACACAATGCGGTGGAACCTCTCATACCCACCGTTTGCTCAATACACGAAACTTCCATCGAAGCTGTGACCTTGGAGATTGAAATGGCTCAGGCGGAAACGGTCGCTCAAACGGCAACAGCCCAACCACAAACCCCCACCGTCGGAAAAAGTCTGTTTTGGGACGACCTTCGAATTGGACTGCAAGTGCTAAGCGCAGGCGCTCCCATCGTAGTTTTGGGTGCGTTGGTGGCCCATTTTGCCTCTAGTACTTTTGGACCCGCGATCGTTCTCGTGGGCATGATCGGCACGATCTTGGGTGTCAAGATTTGCTGTTCGACGCCTGAAGAAACAGGCGTCTCAGTAGCTCCTCTGGCTGGGCTGGTGGCCGGAACGTTCGCAGTTCTCGCAACGATTATCGGATGGTTTACGGGCCTACCCCAAGCTGGCGTCGTCGTCGCGGTCTTGGGTGGCGTTGCTTACGTTGTTGTGGCCTTCGAGATGTATGCGTCTGCCAAGTACCTCAACTACAAGAGCCTCGTTCCCTTGGCGTTGTACCACTTGATCACGACAGTGATCGTCGCAATCCTCTTTGTGGCCCTCTCAAGTACCTCCCAACTGTTGATGGCTTCCCGGACCTACATGGAACTAATCTCGCTCGGTCTGGTGAGTTTCACGACGTGCGTTGCCTGGCAACTTTCCAGCGCCATCGGGCGAGCCCAAGTTGGACAGGCCGTCGAGTCAACCGTCACCGAAGCTGCAGAAGGCCAGTCTCCCTCGACCGTCGCTGATGACAAACCAACTCCACCACCGATGGGAGCCCCGTACTTCAACGACGAACAATACAACGTATTTCAAGCGGATGATGCAAGTGCCGGAGGAGCCATCGTCGGACTCATGACCGCGGTCTTCACAGTTGGCGTGGTGATCTACGCCATCATTGCTTTGATAACTTGGTAGTCGTTGCGCTCCGGGTGTTGGTCTCGGTTACCCTTCTAGAGAAAGACGCGCTCACAGTTCGCAGCTGGTCGTGGAGCATGCGTCTCTCATGAATCGAGTCCAACACTCCGATCATCCTTGATAAAGCAAGACGCACTCGGGTAGTCGGATGAATCAGTGTCGTGTGTTGGATTGTCAGCCCCGAAAGGGCGCTCGATCCTGGCCGTGGGTGTAAACCCACGGAACGAAAGAAACAGCACAAACGCGACGATTGTTTGTCCGACAATCCCCGTGTGCCGTGGTCAGGCCGTAAAAAGAAGCGGACGGCACGACGGACCGTACCTGCTACTATGGTCCATCAGCCGCGCAATCCTCAGCAGTAGCGCTCGACGTTTACCCACTCCGATAACCTTTGAGTTCCGTGTATGACCGCCAACCCATTCCGACTTCTCCCGCCCGTGAACGAAGTTCTCCGCGTGCCTCGAATTGCCACGTTGGTCGAGGAACAACCTCGTGAACTTATCACCGAAGCCATACGGGAAGAATTGAATTTGGTGCGGCAAAAGTTGCGCAATGGTTGGACGGAATCCGACTTGCCCGACGCGGAAACCTTGGCCGAACGAGTCATCGCCCGATTCGAGAAAGCGTACCAACCAAACTTTCGCACCGTCATCAACGCGACCGGAATCATTCTCCACACAAACCTCGGTCGAGCACCGATGGCCGAAGAAGCGGCGAGCGCAGCCTACCACGCCTCTCGCGCATATCTGAATTTGGAACTCGACCTGGAGTCGGGTAAACGTTCCTCCCGCCAACTCGCTGTGCGGAACTGGTTGTGTAAGTTGACCGGTGCCGAAGCTGCGACGGCCGTCAACAACAACGCGGCGGCGACCGTGATCGCACTCCGGGCCATTTGTCAGGGCAAGGAAGTTATTCTCTCCCGGGGCCAACTTGTCGAGATTGGAGGGAGTTTTCGAATTCCCGAAATCATGGCCGTCAGCGGAGCCATTCTCCACGAAGTCGGCACGACGAACATCACCCGCATCGGTGACTACGCCAAGGCCATCAACGAAAACACCGGGGCCTTGCTGCGAGTCCACACCAGCAACTACCGGATTCGTGGCCACACCAAAGCCGCTTCTCTCGAAGAGCTGATCGCCCTCGGAAACGAACACAACGTCCCTGTCATCGACGACGCCGGTAGTGGGGCCATGGTCAACCTGCTTCCCTTCGGCTTCTCCGACGAACCTCGGATTCAAGACAGCGTGCAAGCTGGCGCAGACCTCGTGCTGTTCTCAGGCGACAAGTTGCTCGGCGGACCTCAAGCTGGCATCCTTGTGGGACGTGCGAAATGGATTTCCATGATCGAAAAGGATCCGCTCATGCGAGCATTCCGACTCGACAAAATGACCCTCGCGGCCCTCGAAGCAACTCTACGTATCTATCTCGACGAGCGTCGCATCTTCGAGGATATTCCGTATTTGCGGATGGTGTCGACTCCAGTGGAGACACTCCAGGAACGCGCCCAACGCCTCCTTCCGGTCCTCACAAAGCTCCCAGGCGTCCAATCCGCCACGATCGGAGAAGGCGTATCGTTCGTGGGAGGCGGATCGCTTCCAGACGAATCCCTTCCGAGCATCGTTATCTCCATAACCCCAAGCAACATCAGCGTCGGGGATTTTGCGTATGCTCTTCGAATGGGAACTCCCGCCGTCGTCGCTCGGGTCCGTGACGGTCAACTCCTGATCGACTTGCGGACAGTCTTTCCAGACCAAGATAAGGATCTTACCAAGGCGTTGAGTGAGGCTCTTACCAAGTGCGCTGGCGCCGAGGGCAAAAACGATTCTAACGCCTCGCACGCCGTTGAGGACAAACCCTCTCCTGAAGATAATTAGGGACGCCTCGGCAATACCTGGTCTACGGACCAAACCATATCCGAACGCGTTTACTGGTTATCGCATTTCTCGCCGTTATCGTATCTCCTGCTTTCACGCGGGCCAGAATCCAACGGTTCCGGTATTCATTCCGACACCCTCAGATCCCGAATCAAAAGACATATCCGGTTGAACACCCGAGGAAACGGTTATGTCTTCCACGTTCTATTTGCTTGAGTCTCGAAATGCGTGTGGCGAAGTTTTTGCCAAGTTGTTGGAAAGAATGTTTCCGGGATTGAATTGGGCCGAGCAGAACTTGTCAGACTTGTCTGAGACACTCGCCGAACTCGCCGAATCCAGGCAGAACGTGCATGTCGTTTATCGCGAAGATCTCCCAGAAGAAGACCTCCCCAACACGCTGCAAGCCCTTTACGGAGCGGAGCAAGGCGACACAATCATCGAAATCCCTTCTGACGGCGTAGACGGCACTATCGTTAGCCAACAAATAACGATAACTTTTCCAGAACATGTAAGGACAGAATGAGATTCTGTGTTTGATAGACGGCTCGAGAAACGCAGCACTCGAGGGGCACACTCTCGAGAACTACACCTCGAGAGCTACAATATGCCAGCGATTCCCGGCATAGTTTTTCGTCCTGGCAATTAGCTACAATTAGAGCACC